>NZ_CYGX02000002.1 GCF_900019265.1 Paraburkholderia ribeironis | reverse complement strand
AGTCGCACGCTTCACGGCCGTTCTCGCATCGCCTGAAAAAACAAAACCCCACGCTCCGAAAAACGTGGGGTTCGTCAGCAGTCTGAAGCCGCTTTGCAAGCGGCTTTTTCTTCGTGTGCCACGACTGCGCGCGGTGCGTTGCCTAGACCACGTGCTGCTCGTCGACCTTCTTGCCGCCCAGGTGCAGCGTGGTGCCCTTGCCGTACTGCTTCGCCAGCAGGTCGCGATACAGGCCCGGACGTTGGCGCAATTCTTCCGGGCTGCCGTCGTCGATCACCTTGCCGGCGCTCATCACGATGATGCGGTCGAAGTTGTTCAGCGTCGACAGCCGGTGCGCGATCGCGATCACCGTGCGGCCGACCATCAGCCGGTCGAGCGCCTTCTGGATCGCTTCTTCCGACGCGCTGTCGAGCGCCGAGGTGGCTTCGTCGAGCAGCAGGATCGGCGCGTTCTTGAGGATGGCCCGCGCAATCGCGATCCGTTGACGCTGACCGCCGGAGAGCTTCACGCCGCGGTCGCCGACAATCGTGTCGAAGCCTTCCGGCATCGCTTCGATGAAGTCCGAGCAACGCGCTTCGCGCGCGGCCGCGAGCACTTCTTCACGGCTCGCTTCCGGGCGCCCATAGGCGATGTTCTCGTACACCGTGCGGTGGAACAGCGAGATATCCTGCGGCACCAGCGCGAGCGTATGGCGCAGGCTGTCCTGGGTGACCGTGGCGATGTCCTGGCCGTCGATCCTGATCGCGCCGCCTTGCGTCTCGTAGAAGCGCTGCAGCAACGCCAGCACGGTGGATTTGCCCGCGCCCGACTTGCCGATCAGCCCGACCCGCTGGCCCGGTTCGATATGCAGGTCGAAGTGATCGAGAATCGGACGGCGGCGCGGATAGGCGAACGTGACGCCTTCGAAATCGACCCGGCCGCCTTGCGGCACGAGCTCGGTCGCGCCGTCGCGATCCGGCATGCCGTGTGGTTCGAGCAACGTGCGCACGGCTTCCGCGAGTCTTGCGATGTGTTGCGTCACATCGACGAGCGCGACGGCCAGGTCGCGCGTGCCATGCAGGATCGTGAAGCCGAGCGAGCTGACCAGCACGATGTCGCCCGAGGTCGCCTTGCCTTGATCCCACAGCCACAGCGCCCAGCCCAGCAGGCCCGCCGACAGCAGCGCGGTGATCACTGCGTGCAGCAGGCGCAGCTTCTCCAGATACAGCAGGCTTTGCTGGCGCGCTTCCATCTCCGCCTTGACCGTCGAGCCGAACCGCTGCTGCTCGCGAAACGTCATGCCGAACGCGCGCACGAGGCCCATGTTGCTGATCACGTCGACCAGTTCGCCGTCCACCGACGCCGCCTTGGTGGCGAAATGATGATGGCGCGCCGAGCCGCGTCCGGCGAGCTTGTAGAGCACGACTGACAGAATCGCCGAGCACAGCATCAGGCCGCCGGCCATCAGCGGGTTCACCAGCGTGATCATGACGATCGCGCCGAGCACCGCGATGCACGGCGGCAACACGTTCCACGCGGTGGTGTTTTCGGCGGTGTAGACCGCATTCGAGGTCGCGGTGATCCGGCTCGCGAGCATGCCGGGCTGTTTCTCGGCGTAATAGGTCGGCGAGTGCCCGCTCAGATACTGGAACAGGTCGCGCCGCAAATCGCCGGTCACGGCGACGAACGTGTGCGCCGCGACCCAGCCGCCGACCCGCCACAACAGGTTGTCCGCGGCAATCAGGCCGACCAGGATGGCAAACGCCCCCCACAGCGGACCAGGATGATGCCGGCCTTCGGCGAGCACGTCGATCAGATGTTTGATCGCGTATTGTGAGGCGAGCGCGCAGCCCACGGCCGCAAACACGCTGCACAGCACGGTCGCATGCGCGAGCGGATGACGGCGGATAAAGCGGAAAAGAAACGCAAGCGGCCGGTGCGCATAGCTCGCGAGCTTTGCGTTCTGGGCGTTACGCTGGGCAATCGTTAAGTGTTCCAATTGATCGTGAGGTCGATGTGTTTCGGGGTGCATGCAAGCGCGGGCCACACGCAGAAGGCATGTGCAGCGAAGCTGATGCTTCGCATTGTAAACATGCAAAAGCGATTGCGCCCTGTGTATCCGGGCATTGGCGCGATTGATTTCGCGATAGGCATCCGCGACCTGGTGACGCTCAACCCGCCGACTGGACGGTGGTTCAAGCAAGTTGCGGAAAATTTCGGGATATAATTACAAATTGCATTCAGTCACGCCGCTGCATTTCTACAATGCTTGCCGGCAAGGTTGACGCAGGAGCTTGCAGACGCCGCATGGCGGTCGTTGCCAAAAGCCAGTTGCTACTCTAGAACTGTCTTATAAAACAATGGTTTGCAAAGTGTTTCGCGTTTGTAACAACGTAAAGACTTTGAAATGTTGTGGTGCAGCGAGAATCCCGGCATCGATAATGCGTGCTCCGTTGGCCCAGCGAAATATCTGACAGTTTGTCAACGTAGCTGTTACATGCGCGTTTACCTGCCCATGTACAGACGGTGATGAACCTGTCTGGGCTCACTACCCAAGCGATCCATCGCAGGATTTCTCGAAAGAATCAGGCCCGCGCCGGCACGTCCGGTCCGACTGCCCTGGCGAGCAAGCGAGTCGCTTTTACCCAACGCAGTACTATTGCCTGATTTTTTACTAGGAGTTCCTCATTATGCGAATCGCTCAAATCGCTCCGTTGCACGAGGCGGTTCCTCCCAAGCTGTATGGTGGTACGGAACGCGTGGTGTCCTACCTGACCGAAGCGCTGGTCGAGCAGGGTCACGACGTCACGCTTTTTGCGAGCGGCGATTCGCAGACTTCGGCGAAACTCGAAGCTTTCTGGCCGCAGGCGCTGCGCCTCGACCCCACGATCCGCGACGTGATGGCCCCGCACATGCTGCTGCTCGAAGAAGTGCGCCGCCGCGCGGACGAATTCGACGTGCTGCATTTCCACATCGACTACTATCCGTTCTCGCTGTTCGCGCGCCAGCCGGTGCCGTTCGTGACGACGCTGCACGGCCGCCTCGATCTGCCGGAACTGCAGCCGATCTTCAATACGTTCGGCGACGTGCCGGTGGTGTCGATTTCGGACAACCAGCGCATTCCGCTGCCACAGGCCAACTGGCTGCAAACCGTGTATCACGGTCTGCCGGAAAACGTGCTCACGCCGATCAAGGACGTCGAGCCGGGCTACCTCGCATTCCTTGGCCGCGTCTCGCCGGAGAAGGGTCTCGACCGTGCGATCCGCATCGCCGGCCAGGCAGGCATGAAGCTCAAGGTCGCCGCCAAAATCGACAAGGCCGATCGTGCCTATTACGAGGAAGTCATCAAGCCGCTGATGTCGCTGCCGCACGTCGAGTACATCGGCGAAATCAGCGAATCTGAAAAGACCGAATTCCTCGGCAACGCGCACGCGCTGCTGTTCCCGATCGACTGGCCGGAGCCCTTCGGTCTGGTGATGATCGAGGCGATGGCCTGCGGCACGCCGGTGATCGCGTTCAACCGCGGCTCGGTGCCGGAAGTGATCGAAAACGGCGTGTCGGGTTTCGTCGTCGAAGATGAAATCAGCGCGGTGGCCGCGGTGAAGCGCCTGCACACGCTGCCGCGCGCCAACGTGCGCAAGGCATTCGAAGCGCGCTTCTCGTCGAAGGTCATGGCGAAGAACTACGTCGCCACCTACGAAGAACTGCTGCGTCAAAAGCACCGCACGGTGCTGCGCGAAGTCAACGCCAACTGATCGGCGCTCGCCGTCGATCGGGCTGAATGAGCGCTTGCCAGCGCTTTGCCAGCCACCCGCAACGCCCCGTGAGCGCTCGGTCACGGGGCGTTGTTGCATGCGCGCCGCGTTTTTCGCGACGTGCGAATAAAAGTGATGGTTTCGGCCCGCCAGGAACGAGCCACGCTCGCTAATATCCCTATAATGGCCGTGCCGCAAATTGGGGTGCGGCGCCGCCGACGACAGGAGGATGCTTTGCCGAGAACGAAAGAGACGCGTGCGAACGCCGCGCCTGGCGCCGGAACGATTTTCGCGTTGCGCGCCATCGGTCTCGTGCTCGTCGCTCGCTGGCTGTTTTCGATGGCGCAGATGGACCTTGCCGCGTCACTGTCGGCGATGGTGTCCTCGCCGTGGGCGTGCATCAACCTGGTTTTCCTGTTTCTGCTGATTTTCTTGCCGGGCGCGCACGCCGTGGCCGAGCGTCCGTTTCATCCGCTGCCGCAATGGTTACGCCAGGCGCTGCGCCTGTTCGCTTTTCTCGGATTGGTATTTGCTGTGTGGTCGGTCGGCGCATTCGTGGTGAGCGCCGGCTGGCGGCGCGCCGCGCAAGCGGTCGCGGCGACCAACGGCTGGCTGCTGGCCGCGCCGATCCTGTACGCCGCCGTGGTGTGGATCTGCAGGCCGCGCCCGCTGTGGCGAACCAACATCGCCGCGCGGCGGTTTGCGATCGGCCGTTACGCGGTCTCGCTCGATCCGGCCACGCGCACTGTGATCGTCTGGGCCGAGCGTCGCAAGGTGGGCCAGTATGACGCGCGTGAATTGTCGGTGCGCTGGGCGGCCGGGCAGGATGTTCGCGCGACGCCGGCGTCTGGTCACGCAGTCGCGTTCGGCGCGGCGGGCGAGCCGGGCGCGTCCGCTGCGCCGCTGGGTTCGGTCGCGACGCCGGCGCTCGCGCACGGTGCGTTGTGGCGTCGTCCGAAAGTCGAACTGCTGTGGGACTCGCCGGCCGCGGCGGGCCACAATCGGCAAACCGTATTTCGCGCCGCGCTGATGACCGAAGGCGACCGTGTCGCTGCTCGCGCGCTTGACACGACGCTGCGGCAAGTCTGAAGCTGCATGCTTTGTGCACTCGGCCACGCCGCGCGGCTGATGCACGGCGCGCAATTTGAACCGTAGCTGATAATGAAGTCATGGTGCTCGCCATGTGATTGCGGGCGAGTGGGACAGACATCGATCGTATCGCCTCTTTCACAGGAGTCGCTATGCTGGTTCGCTGGTTGATTGCCGCTCTTCATCTGCTCGCTTATGGTTTTGCGCTCGCGTCGATTCTGCGGCGCACGTGGTCGCTGCGCCGCGCGTCCGTGCCCGCAGCATTGCGATCCGTGTTCCGCGCGGATACTCATTGGGGCATTTCCGCCCTGGTGTTGATCGTCACCGGGCTGATGCGCGTTTTTGGTGGTTTCGAGAAGGGCGCGGACTACTATCTCCACGAGCCGCTGTTTCACGTCAAGATGACCTTGCTCGTCGCGATCCTGATCCTCGAAGTGCCATCCATGCTGGGGTTGATGCGCTGGCGCGCGTCGATCAGGAAGGGCGCTGCGCCGGATCTGAAAAAGGCGCGTACGTATGCGCGCTTCAACGTGATCCAGACGGTGCTGCTGGCTTTGATGGTGTTTGCGGCGGCTGGCATGGCACGCGGCATCGGCTTGCCTGCCGGCGCGGTGTAGCGTGGCGCTCGCGCGGTAGGGCGAGCGTGCCGGCGCTTGCATGCGCCGGCGCGCAAGTGAGGAGCACCGGTAGAAGACTGCTCATCGCGGCGTCTACCAGGCGTCTCACCTGTTCGATGCTATTTACTTTTCCATCAGCAAGCTCGCCGATTCATCCATCCGATTCGCCTGGACGTCAGCGGTTTCGCCGCGGATCAACTCCGGCGCGCCGAGGCCCTTGATGAGTTCCAGCGCCTGACGTTCGAACAGCCGTCGGTACAAGCCGTTTTCGCGCCTGATCAGCGCATCGTGACTGCCTTCCTCGACGACCTTGCCCTTGTCCAGCACCAGCAATCGGTCCAGCGCGCGCACGGTGGATAGGCGGTGCGCGACCACCAGCGTCGTGCGGCCGGCCATCAATCGCTCCATCGCGCGCTGGATCAGCACCTCGCTTTCGCTATCGAGACTCGACGTCGCTTCGTCCAGAATCAGGATCGGCGCGTCGGCGAGGAACGCACGCGCGATCGCGACGCGCTGACGCTCGCCGCCCGACAGCTTGATGCCGCGTTCGCCGACCAGCGTGTCGTAGCCGTTGGGCAGTGCGGCGATGAAGTCGTGCGCACTCGCGAGCCGCGCGGCATGCTCGATCTCGGCGCGGCTCGCGCCAGGCCGCGCATAGGCGATGTTCTCGGCGAGCGAGCGGTGAAATAGCACCGGCTCCTGCTGGACAATCGCGATCTGGCTGCGCAGCGATGCTTGCCGCACGTGGGCGATGTCCTGACCGTCGATCGTGATCCGGCCGCCGGTGATGTCGTAGAGGCGCTGGATCAGCTTGATGAAGGTCGTCTTTCCCGAACCTGAATGCCCGACCAGACCAACGCGCTCGCCCGGCGCGATACGCACGGAGAAGTCGTGATAGAGCGGCTGGCCATGTGCGCCGTAGTGGAACGTGACGCGCTCGAAACGGATCTCGCCCTGGCTGATCGTGATCGGACCCGCGCTGGGACGATCCTCGATGCCGAGCGGCTGGCTCTCCAGCGACACCAGTTCTTCCATGTCGTTGACTGAGCGTTGCAGGTTGCGGATGTGCATGCCCACGTCGCGCAGATAGCCTTGCAGCATGAAGAACATCGTCAGCGCGAACGTGATGTCGCCGACGCTTGCCTTGCCGCGCGCCCACAGCAGCAGTGCGACACCGAGAATGGCTGCCTGGATCGTCACCAGCATGCCGCCCTGCACGCCACCGTTGAGCGTGCCGCGCACCCACGTGCGGCGCGTGCGATGCCGCCACTTGCCGATCACGCGTTCGAGCAGCGCCTCCTCGCGATCTTCCGCGCCGAATGCCTTCACCACGCCATTGCAGCTGACCGCGTCGGCGAGCGCGCCGCCCATGCGCGTGTCCCATGCGTTCGCGAGGCGCGCAGATGGCGCGACGAAGCCGAGGGACAAAGTCACGGTCACGGCGATGTACAGCAGCGAGCCGATTCCGACGACCGCGCCCATCATCGGCCAGCGCCAGCCGAGCAGCGCCGTCGCGCCCACCAGCATGGCCAGCGACGGCAGCAGCGCGATCAGCAGCGTGTCGTTGAGCAGGTCGAGCGCCCACATGCCGCGCGTGATTTTGCGCACGGTCGAGCCGGCAAAGCTGTTCGCATGCCAGTCGGTCGAAAAGCGTTGCACGCGATGAAACGCGTTCGCCGCGATTTCGCTCATCATCTTCAGCGTGAGTCTGATGATGTTGAAGTACACGCCTTGGCGAAGCAGCGTGGCGCCGAGACCGAGCGCTGCCAGCACGCAGAACGCAGTGAGCGCCGCGTGTGAGGCGTGCTGATCGCCGGCCGGACCGGACGCGATCGCATCGACGAGGCGTCCGGCGAACATCGGCGTGAGCACGTCCGCTAATGCCGAGAGCAGCACCAGCGTGGCGATGACGACGATCCGCCACGGCTGTTGCGCCCAATGATGGAAGGTGAAGCCAAGGACGTCCTTGAAGGCCTGTCCGCGAAAGTCGAGTTTCTTGTTTGCCATTTGCTACGACCCGGCGACGCACGAGCGCGCCGAGGTTCCAGTCAGAAGCGAAAGGATGAGACAGTCAAAGCGCGCCGGAATGCGCCGGCCTGAGACTATGGACTGTCTGGAATTTGCGCGGCACGCCTGTCAAGGCGGTCCCGCATCAGCGACGACCCGACGACTTTTAAGGTCGTGGGAATGGCCGCGAGACAATACAAGGGAGAGCGGTATGCACGGTGAACATGTGGCGCCTCCCTTTGAATCGAATGAAGTGGAGAAGATGGACGGAGCGAATGCTCTGGGAGCCAACTATATCAGCAGTACCGGGCGCTCGCAATCTTACGGAGTCTCGGAGTCAATGCACAAAGCTGGCGTGTCCGTCATCTCGCACGTTGCAATCAAGGGTTGAGAGCAAGGTCGCTCGCCGACTCTGGCGCTCGCTTTTGATTCGGCATTGGTTAGGTAACCGAATCGTTTCGCTCGAACCAGCAATATCTCATTCTTCCGGACGCGTTCGCGGCCTGCCCATTCAATCTCTGTCCGAAGCTCGACTCGGGGCTCACTTTCAGGTGGGCCTTTGGAAATGGACTTCGGAAAAAGGGGTTTCGAAAACTGACCAGCAAAACTGACCAGCAAAACGGAAAAGGGCTCACGCATCGCTGCGTAAGCCCTTTTTTCTTCGGTGATCGACACACCAAAATTCTGGTGGGTAGTACTGGGATCGAACCAGTGACCCCTGCCGTGTGAAGGCAGTGCTCTACCGCTGAGCTAACCACCCGAAGAGAGCCGAATTATGTCAGGGATCTTCGTGTCCGTCCAGTACTTTTTAAGCAGTTTGCTCATCCGCAGACAGCGCGGGTTCGAGGCGCCACACGCTCGTGCCTTTGATCGCCTTGTCGAGACCGTCGAGCACCGTCTGGTGCGCGGCGACCTCGTCATCCGTGGCGGCGATTACGACCAGCTCCAGCGAGTCGAGCGCAACGCGCGGTGCGTGCGCATCGCCGCCGGCGTGCGTGTCGCCGAGCATGTCGATGACGAGGCTTTCCTGGCCGCGCGTCATCGCCAGGTAGACTTCAGCGAGCAGTTCCGAGTCGAGCAGCGCGCCGTGTAGCGTGCGATGCGCGTTGCTGATGCCGAAACGGTCGCACAGCGCATCGAGCGAATTGCGCTTGCCCGGGAACATCTGCTTGGCGCGCGCCAGCGTGTCGATGATTTCGCCGCAATGGGTGCCCACCGGCGGCAAGCCTAGCAACGCGAATTCGGCGTCGAGAAAACCAATGTCGAACGGCGCGTTGTGAATGATGAGATCCGCGCCCTGGATGAAGTCGCGAAACTGGTCGGCGATCTCGGCGAACTTCGGTTTGTCGCCGAGGAACTCCGTGGTCAAGCCGTGCACGGCCAGCGCGCCTGGATCGCTGTCGCGTTCCGGATTGATGTAGAAGTGCAGGTTGTTGCCGGTGAGCCGGCGGTTCACCAGCTCGACGCAACCGAGTTCGAGGATACGGTCGCCGGTGCGGGCGTTCAGGCCGGTGGTTTCGGTATCGAGGATGAGTTGACGCATGTCGGATTGGCCTGCCTCAGAAAAATGCAGCGAAGAAAGAGAGCCCGGCAAGGGCGCGAGCAGGTTGCGGCGCGCGCAGCGCCGTGGTCATCGGAGTTGCGCGAGCGACGCGACGCCGCGATTGGCCAACTGGTCGGCGCGCTCGTTTTCCGGATGCCCACTGTGCCCGCGCACCCAGCGCCACTCGACTTCGTGTTGCGCGACCAGCGCGTCGAGCCGCTTCCACAGATCGGCGTTCTTCACCGGCTGCTTCGCCGCGGTGACCCAGCCTTTCTTTTTCCAGCCGTGAATCCATTCGCTGATGCCTTTCTGCACGTATTGCGAGTCGGTGTGCACGACCGCCTTGCAAGGGCGCTTCAACGCTTCGAGCGCGGCAATCACGCCCATCAGCTCCATGCGATTGTTGGTCGTGTTGGCTTCGCCGCCGAACAGTTCCTTTTCCTGGTCGCCGAAGCGCAGCAGCGCGCCCCAGCCGCCTGGGCCGGGGTTACCCTTGCAGGCGCCGTCGGTGTAAATGTCGATGAAATTAGCTGTCATTGAGTGTGGTTGCGTGTATTCGGTGTGGCTGCAGGCGCGAGGCCCGCCGCCAGCACGGGTTTCTTCACTTTCACCGGACCGACGAGGTGCATGCCGCGCACGCGCTTGATCGCCTTGATCATGTAAGTCGCGCCGAAGATCGGCCACCAGCGGTCGCCGGCGGCTTCCATGAAGCCATAGCGGGACAGCCATTGCTCGCTGCCGAGCGGCGGACGATAGCAGCCGAAGCGCCCGCGTTCAAGATCGAAGCCGAGCAGCTTGATCCAGTCTTTGAGCCGGGTGAAAGCGATCAGATCGACCGCCGCGGGCACGAACGGCCGGCCGGTCATCTTGCCGACCGATTGCCGCGCGCCCCACAGCGACAACGAGTTGAAGCCGAGAATGATCAGTTGGCCCTCGGGCATCAGCACGCGCTCGGCTTCGCGTAGCAGCCGGTGTGGGTCGCTCGTGAATTCCAGCGTATGCGGCATCACGATCAGATCGACACTCTGCGCTTCGAACGGCAGGTCAAGCAGGTCGCACCAGACCGCGCTGCGGCCGGCCGGCGCGGGCAGGCCGGCCAGGCCGGGCTGGCTGTCTTGCGCCGGGTTGCTGCCAGGCCCGCCGCCGGCTTGCCGCACGCCACGCGGAAACGTGTACGGCGCGCTGGCCCCGCTGGCGGCGTCGAGCACGAGGCCGCGGCAGGGCATGCGGTTCTCGCGCAACGCATCGAGCTGCGGCAGGCCAAGTTGCAGCGCATGATAGCCAAACACGTCCGACACCACGCGATCGAGCTGGGTCTGTTCCCAGTCCAGTACGTAGCGGCCAGGCGGTGAATTGGTCCAGGCGGGCCAGTCTATAATTACTCGGTCAGTCATATCAAAGAATGCGTAACCTATGAATGCGCTCGAGTACGTACCGGTCCCGGCGTTTGAAGACAATTACATCTGGGTCGTTGCCGACGGACACCACGCGGTAGTCGTCGATCCGGGCGAAGCCGCCCCCGTGCGCGCCTATCTCGCGAAACGCGGATGGCGGCTGAGCGCTATTTTACTCACGCACCATCATCAAGACCATGTCGGCGGGGTGGCCGATCTGCTGAATGGCCAGGCCGTGCCCGTCTACGGCCCCGCCGGTGAAGCGATCCAGCATCTCACGCAGCGCCTCGAAAACGGCGATCGCGTGAGCATCGCGGCGCCCGCGCTCGAATTGCGCGTGCTCGACGTACCGGGGCACACGAGCGGACACATCGCGTATTTTCAGGCCGCCGACTCGCGCGGCACGCCGCACGTCTTCTGCGGCGACACGCTGTTCGCGTGCGGCTGTGGCCGGCTGTTCGAAGGCACGCCGCAACAGATGCTCGCGTCGCTCGATGCGCTCGCCGCGCTGCCCGGCGCGACCGAGGTCCACTGCGCGCACGAGTACACGCTATCGAACATCCGTTTCGCGCTCGCCTGCGAGCCGCATAACACCGCACTGCAAGCCTGGCGGGACAAGGCGACGGAGCTGCGGGCGCGCCACGTGCCGACGCTGCCGACCACCATTGCCCACGAGCGCGCGGTCAATCCGTTCCTGCGCGCGGACCAGCCGGCGGTGCAGGCGAGCTTGCAGGAGCAGTTGCATGAAGAGGTGCCTGATCGATTGACGGCGTTCAGGCTGATGCGCGAATGGAAAAACCGTTTCCGCTGAATCGAGCCATATTGGAGTACTCCTCACGCGAAGAATCGGAAAAATTCGCCAAGCCCAAGATTTTCTTGATTTTTTTCTCATTATTCCGATTGACGTAAACGTTGCCGTTTCGTACTATCGGCTGCAAATTCCAGCCCTTGTGGAAGCCGAGACGTTCATGCGATTTATCTTAAGTGCGTTATTGGTCCTGACACTCGCCGCGTGCGCGAGTCAGGGACCGACGACGAATAATTCCACCACTGCGACTAATGCCGCCAGCCAGCAAGCTGTTGCCGACGCCCTTCGCAAGAACGCCACCGCCAAAGAAACGATCAACGTAGACCAAGGTTCGGTCAGCCAGCTGACGAGTGCGGACGCCGATCTGTGGGGCCGTATTCGTCGCGGTTTCCAGATGCCGGACCTGCAGACCGACCTCGTCGACATGCAGGTCAACTGGTATGCGCAGCGTCCCGATTATGTGCAGCGCATGACCGAGCGCTCGCAGAAATACCTGTACCACATCGTCGAAGAGCTCGAGGCGCGTCATATGCCGACCGAGCTCGCGCTGCTGCCGTTCATCGAATCCGCATATAGCCCGCAGGCCTTGTCGGTCGCGAAGGCGGCCGGCATGTGGCAGTTCATGCCGGGCACTGGCCGCACCTATAACCTCAAGCAGAACATGTGGCAGGACGAGCGTCGCGACGTGCTGGCGTCGACCAGCGCCGCACTCGACTATCTGTCGAATCTGCATGACATGTTCGGCGACTGGCAACTCGCGCTCGCTGCGTACAACTGGGGCGAGGGCAACGTGCAGCGCGCGATCGCGCGCAACGAGGCGGCGGGCCTGCCCACCGACTACCTCAGCCTGCGCATGCCGAGCGAGACGCGCAACTACGTGCCCAAGCTGCAGGCGGTGAAGAACATCGTGACGAACCCGCAGATATACGGGCTCACGTTGCCATCGATTCCGAATCATCCGTATTTCGTCACGGTGACCACCTCGCACGATATCGACGTGGAGATGGCCGCCAAACTCGCGAATCTGCCGACGGATGAATTCCGCTCGCTGAACCCGTCGTTCAGAAAGCCGGTGATTCTCGGCGCCACGCAGCCGCAGATCCTGCTGCCGTTCGACAACGCCAGCGCCTTCGAGCGCAATCTGAAGACGTACTCCGGCTCGCTGTCGTCGTGGACCACCTACACGGTCGACCAACGCGCGACGCCGGCGGCGATCGCGCAGAAGATCGGCGTCGACCCCGACACGCTGATGGAAGTGAACAAGATTCCGGCCGGCATGCGCCTGAAACCCGGCTCGACGATCGTGGTGCCGCGCGGCTCGGACGACGACGAAGACATCAGCGCCGACGTCGCTGAAAGCGCGGTGCTGGCGATGGAGCCCGATGTTCCCGATACCCGCAAGATGCTGATCCGGGTGCGCCGCAATCAGTCGATGGCCGCCATCGCCTTGCGTTATGGCGTGTCGGTCGGCCAGTTGAAGGCGTGGAACCGCACGCATCGCGATCTTGTGTCGCGCGGCCAGGTGATCGTGCTGCACGTGCCGGTCGGCAAGGCGATGCCGAGCGAGCCGGGTCCGGAGCGGATCGCGACCGACGTGCAAGGTGGCGGCGTCGAGAAGATCGGCACTCATGTCGCCGACACGCGCAGCGAATCGCGCTACGACAAGAAGAAAGGTCATGGCCGCTCAGCCGTGGTGAAGGTGTCTGAGCCGGTCGGCAAGGTCAGCAGGCCGACAGCGTCCACCGCCAGCAAGGGCAAGGTGACGAAAGTGTCGGCTACCACGTCCGGCAAGGCGTCGAAGTCCGCGGCCAACGCGAAGAAGGTCAAGTAGGCTAACAGCGGCTTCCACGGTAATGCCCGCATGCGTTGGGGGGCAGCGCACCAATCGCGCTCCGATCACGCACCCTGTTTTTTCAACGCCGTCACCTGTGGTGACGGCGTTTTTCATTGTGCAGATCCGTTTCCGGCGCAATCGGCGTATTTCCTTTATCTTTTGTGTTTTGGCCACGTCGGCCAACTGTCGGCCAAACAATCGAACGCTTATGTCGTCGACCCAATTGCGCGTCTTTCTGCTGTTCTCGGCGGGCTATTTCGTCTCCTATGTGTTCCGCGGCGTCAACCTCGGCTTCGCGCCGTTCATCACGCGCGATCTCGGCCTGTCGGCGGCCGACCTCGGTCTGCTGACCAGCCTGTATTTCCTGGGTTTCGCGGGGGCGCAAATCCCGGTCGGCGTGCTGCTCGATCATTTTGGTGCGCGCCGGGTGACGGCCGTCACGTTGCTGTTTGCCGCGGCGGGCATCTGGGTGTTCGGCGCCGCGCAGAGTGTTGGCGTGATGATGGTCGGACGGCTGCTGATCGGGGTTGGCGTGTCGGTGTGTCTGGGCGCCGCCTTCAAGGCGTTGGCGCAGCACTTCGCGACGGCGCGCCTGCCGCTGATGAACGGGCTGGTGATGGCGATCGGCGGCCTCGGCGGTGTGATGGTTGGCTCGCCGCTCACGTGGGTGCTGGGCTTCGCCAGCTGGCGCATGGTGTGCGTCGGATTGGGTGTACTGACGGTGCTGGTCGCGCTCGCGCAATGGACGCTGGCGCCGGACACGCAAGAAACCCACCACCAGGCGAGTCTGCGCGTACAGTTCCAGGGCACCTTGCATATTCTGCAAAGCGCCGCGTTCTGGAAAATCGCGTCGTTCTCGGTCGTCACGCAGGGCGTCTTCTACGCGATGCAGTCGCTGTGGGTCGGCGCGTGGTTGCGCGACGTGCAGGGTTTCGGCGCGCGTGAAGCCGCCGCGCTGGCGTCGATTCTCGGCTTCGCGATGATGGCCGGCTGCGTCGGTTTCGGCGCGGCGGCGCGCAGTCTCGAGCGGCGCGGCATTTCGCTGTACGCGGTTTGCGGCATCGGCATGGCGCTGTATCTGCTGACCCAGGTGTTGATCATGTGTCAGGCGCCGCTGCCTGCGGGCCTGCTGTGGGCAGCGTACGGCGTCTTCGGCGGGACCGGCATTCTGAGCTACGCCGTGATGGCCCGGCACTTTCCGGCGCAGATGATTGGTCGGGTGAATACCACGCTGACGCTGATCATTTTTCTGCTGATTTTCGGCTTTCAGATCGGTATCGGCGCCGTGTTGTCGCGTTGGCCGGCGAGCGGCGGGCATTATCCGGCGGCGGCTCATCTGACCGCCTGGGGCATTCTGGTGGTGCTGCAGGCACTGAGCGCGATCTGGTACGCGTTGCCCAGCCGCAAAAAGGCCGCGCGGCCGGCCGAAGTGCGCGCCGAACAGGAAGCCTGAGGCCGCGGCGCGCCAGATTGTCAGCGCGCAACGCAATTAGCCGGCGCGCTCCCAATCCACATCGCGTAAATTTTTCTTTGCTGCTCCGCAAGGCCGGCGTGACAAGGCTTCGGACGCCGCATCAGGGGGCGTGCGCAGGGCGGTCTGCTATCTCGGATTTGGAAGGAAGAGCGCTTTCAGGCTATAATTACAAGGTTTGAGCTTATCAACCCGCACCCTAGCGCCTACCTCCCCCATACCGTTCATCCGCCGCGCGCCGCTGGCGTAGCAAGAAGGGCCCTGCACCCCGCCGATCCGTCCACACAATGGACCCGTCGCGCCCCTTGTACCGTCAGCCGCAGTGCGCGAGCGAGTCTGCGCACGCGTCCCGTGGATGTGTTTCGCTGCGGCTCGCAGTCGGATAGGCAGGTCGGCAACAGGGTGTTCCCCCAAGGAGTCTCCCGTGTTGCCGTCATTTTCTCCCGCTCTGCTCGCGCTCGCCGACGGCACGGTCTTTCGTGGCTACTCGATCGGCGCCCCCGGGCATACCATCGGCGAAGTCGTGTTCAACACCGCTATCACCGGCTATCAGGAAATCCTGACTGACCCGAGCTACGCGCGCCAGATCGTGACCCTGACGTATCCGCACATCGGCAACGTCGGCGTGAACGCCGAAGACGTCGAAGCGACGAAAGTCCATGCCGCCGGCCTGATCATTCGCGATCTGCCGGTTCTCGCGTCGAACTTCCGCATGGAGCGCACGCTCCCGCAATACCTGCAGGACGAAGGCGTGGTCGCCATCGCCGGACTCGACACCCGCAAGCTGACCCGCGTTCTGCGCGACAAGGGCGCGCAGAACGGCGCGATCCTCGCCGGCTCGGACGACGAAGCCCGGGCCATCGAACTCGCACGTTCGTTCCCGGGTCTGTCGGGCATGGACCTCGCGAAGGTCGTGTCGACGAAGGACAGCTACGAGTGGACCCAGACCGAATGGCGTCTGGGCAGCGGCTACGGCAAGCAGAATGCGCCGACGTACCGCGTGGTCGCGTTCGACTACGGTGTCAAGCAGAACATCCTGCGCATGCTGGCCGAGCGCGGTTGCCACGTCACCGTGCTGCCGGCGCAGGCGAGCGCGGCCGACGCGCTCGCGCTCAACCCGGACGGCATCTTCCTGTCGAACGGCCCCGGCGATCCGGAACCTTGCGACTACGCGATCGCGGCGACGAAGGAATTCATCGAGCGCGGCATTCCGACCTTCGGCATCTGCCTCGGCCATCAGATCATGGGCCTCGCGGTCGGCGCGAAGACGATGAAGATGAAGACGGGCCACCACGGCGCGAACCATCCGGTGAAGGATCTCGACGACGGCCGTGTGATCATCACGTCGCAGAACCACGGCTTCGCGGTCGACGCCGGCACGCTGCCGGCCAATGCCCGCGCCACGCACGTCTCGCTGTTCGACGGCACGCTGCAAGGCTTCGCGCTGACCGACAAGCCGGCGTTCTGCTTCCAGGGGCACCCGGAAGCGTCGCCTGGTCCGCACGACATCGCCTACCTGTTCGACCGCTTCACCGCGTTGATGGACGCGCAGAAGAGCGGCAAGAGCGCGGCGGCGTAAGCTGGCCAAGCGGCTCGGCGGTGCGCGTCGGCCATCGGCCGGCCCTGCAGCCCGGCAGCGCACGGCTCGCCACGCGGCCGGCAAACCTGGCGCACGCACCGGCAGCCGCGCGGAACAGACCAGGACAGAGCAGAGCGCGCGACATGAAGACGACGCGCGCCGACGGAAAGAATTCAGGAATACATTAGCGAGAGCGTTATGCCCAAGCGGACAGACATCAAGAGCATCCTCATCATCGGCGCGGGTCCGATCATCATCGGCCAGGCGTGCGAGTTCGATTACTCGGGCGCGCAGGCATGCAAGGCGCTGCGTGAGGAAGGCTACAAGGTCATTCTCGTCAACAGCAATCCGGCGACGATCATGACCGACCCGAACACGGCTGACGTGACCTACATCGAGCCGATCACCTGGGAAGTGGTCGAGCGCATCATCGCAAAGGAGCGCCCGGACGCGATCCTGCCGACGATGGGCGGCCAGACCGCGTTGAACTGCGCACTCGATCTGCACGCCCACGGCGTGCTCGCGAAGTACAACGTCGAGCTGATCGGTGCATCGCCGGAAGCGATCGACAAGGCGGAAGACCGCCAGAAGTTCAAGGACGCGATGACGAAGATCGGCCTCGGTTCGGCCAAGTCGGGCACCGCGCATTCGATGGAAGAAGCGCTGCAGGTGCAGGCGCGCATCGCCGCGGAAACCGGCTCGGGCGGCTACCCGGTCGTGATCCGTCCATCGTTCACGCTGGGCGGCTCGGGCGGCGGCATCGCGTACAACCGCGACGAATTCGAAGAGATCTGCAAGCGCGGGTTGGACCTGTCGCCCACGCGCGAACTGCTGATCGAAGAATCGCTGCTCGGCTGGAAAGAGTACGAGATGGAAGTGGTCCGCGACACCAAGGACAACTGCATCATCGTCTGCTCGATCGAAAACCTCGACCCGATGGGCATCCACACCGGCGACTCGATCACCGTCGCGCCCGCGCAAACGCTGACCGACAAGGAATACCAGATCCTGCGTAACGCGTCGCTTGCGGTGCTGCGCGAAATCGGCGTCGATACCGGCGGCTCGAACGTACAGTTCTCGATCAATCCGAAAGACGGCCGGATGATCGTGATCGAAATGAACCCGCGCGTGTCGCGCTCGTCGGCATTGGCGTCGAAGGCGACCGGCTTCCCGATCGCCAAGGTCGCGGCCAAGCTCGCGGTCGGTTATACGCTCGACGAGCTGAAGAACGAAATCACCGGCGGCCAGACCCCGGCTTCGTTCGAACCGACGATCGACTACGTCGTCACCAAGATTCCGCGTTTCGCGTTCGAGAAATTCCGCGAAGCCGACCCGCGCCTGACCACGCAAATGAAGTCGGTCGGCGAAGTGATGGCGATCGGCCGCACCTTCCAGGAGTCGTTCCAGAAGGCGCTGCGGGGTCTGGAAGTTGGCGTCGACGGTCTGGACGACAAGACCAATGACCGCGACGAGATCGTCCGCCAGATCGGCGAAGCCGGTCCGGATCGCATCTGGTACGTCGGCGACGCGTTCCGTATCGGCATGACGGCCGCGGAGATTTTCGAGGAGACCTCGATCGACCCGTGGTTCCTCGCGCAGATCGAACAGATCATCCTGAAGGAAAAGGCGCTGGCGGGCCGCACGCTGGCGAGCCTCACGAAGGAAGAGCTGAAGTACCTGAAGCAGAGCGGCTTCTCGGATCGCCGCCTCGCCACGCTGCTCGGCGTGAAGGCGGCCGAGGTCCGGCAACGCCGTATCGAGTTGAACGTGCGCCCGGTGTACAAGCGCGTCGATACCTGCGCGGCCGAGTTCGCCACCAAAACCGCGTACATGTACTCCACGTACGAGGAAGAGTGCGAAGCGAACCCGACCAACAACAGGAAGATCATGGTGCTGGGCGGTGGCCCGAACCGGATCGGCCAGGGCATCGAGTTCGACTACTGCTGCGTGCACGCCGCGCTCGCGATGCGCGAGGACGGCTATGAAACGATCATGGTCAACTGCAACCCGGAAACCGTGTCGACCGACTATGACACGTCCGATCGTCTGTACTTCGAGTCGCTGACGCTCGAAGACGTGCTCGAAATCGTCGACAAGGAAAAGCCGCTTGGCGTGATCGTGCAATACGGCGGCCAGACTCCGCTGAAGCTCGCGCTCGACCTCGAGGCGAACGGTGTGCCGATCATCGGCACGTCGCCGGACATGATCGACGCCGCCGAAGACCGCGAGCGTTTCCAGAAGCTGCTGCAAGACCTCGGCTTGCGTCAGCCGCCGAACCGCACCGCGCGCGCGGAAGACGAGGCGCTCAAGCTCGCGAACGAAATCGGTTACCCGTTGGTGGTGCGTCCGTCGTACGTGCTGGGTGGCCGCGCAATGGAGATCGTGCACGAGCCGCGCGACCTCGAACGCTACATGCGTGAGGCCGTGAAGGTATCGAACGATTCGCCGGTGCTGCTCGACCGCTTCCTGAACGACGCGATCGAATGCGACGTGGACTGCATCTCAGACGGCGACGCGGTGTTCATCGGCGGCGTGATGGAGCACATCGAGCAAGCAGGCGTGCACTCGGGCGACTCGGCTTGCTCGCTGCCGCCGTATTCGCTGTCGAAGCAAACCGTGACCGAGCTGAAGCGTCAGACTGGCGCGATGGCGAAGGCGTTGAACGTGGTCGGGCTGATGAACGTGCAGTTTGCGATCCAGCAGGTCCCTCAGGCGGATGGCTCGAAAGAGGACATCATCTACGTGCTCGAAGTGAACCCGCGCGCTTCGCGTACGGTGCCATATGTGTCGAAGGCGACCAGCCTGCCGCTCGCGAAGATCGCGGCGCGTGCGATGGTCGGCCAGAAGCTCGCGGAGCAGGGCGTGACGAAGGAAGTCGACCCGCCGTACTTCAGCGTGAAGGAAGCCGTGTTCCCGTTCGTCAAGTTCCCGGCAGTCGATCCGGTGCTCGGACCGGAAATGCGTTCGACCGGTGAAGTGATGGGCGTGGGCCAGACTTTTGGCGAGGCGCTCTTCAAGTCGCAACTCGCGGCGGGTTCGCGTTTGCCGGAGTCGGGCACGGTGCTGTTGACCGTGATGGACGCCGACAAACCGAAGGCCGTCGAAGTCGCGCACATGCTGCACGAACTCGGTTATCCGATCGTCGCGACCAAGGGCACGGCTGCCGCAATCGAAGCCGCCGGCGTGCCGGTGAAAGTCGTCAACAAGGTGAAGGACGGTCGTCCGCACATCGTCGATATGATCAAGAACGGCGAGATCGCGCTGGTCTTCACGACGGTCGACGAAACGCGCGCCGCGATCGCCGACTCGCGTTCGATTCGCATGAGCGCACAGGCGAACAAGGTCACGTACTACACGACGATGTCCGGCGCACGGGCCGCGGTGGAAGGCTTGCGCTATTTGAAGAACCTGGAAGTCTATGATTTACAAGGACTCCACGCTCGCCTAAACTAAGGCTTCGAAGTTTTGTCCAGGATGTAAGTGCCGCGGTTAAGCGGCGTTCCGCAGGTGCTGTGCTCCGGGTTTGCCCGGGGCTTGGCAACCGGCGGAATGCACTTAACCGCGGTGATTTTTTTTACGGCCGTTTTTTGCCACTAGAGTTGTTTATGAGCACTATTCCATTGACTAAGCGCGGCGCAGACATGTTGCGCGATGAATTGCAGCGCCTGAAATCGGTTGAACGTCCCGCGGTGATCAACTCGATCGCGGAAGCGCGTGCCCAGGGCGATCTGTCGGAAAACGCGGAATATGACGCGGCGAAGGAAAAGCAGGGCTTCATCGAAGGCCGTATCGCCGAAATCGAATCGAAGCTGGCCGGCGCGCAAGTGATCGATCCGGCCAAGGTGGACGCGGACGGCCGCGTGGTGTTCGGCGCAACGCTGGAACTGGAAGACCTGGAGTCGGGTGCGGCGGTCAAGTATCAGATTGTCGGCGACGACGAAGCGGACATCGACCACGGTCTGATCTCGATCAGCTCGCCGATCGCGCGTGCATTGATCGGCAAGTCGGAAGGCGACGTCGCGTCGGTGCAGGCGCCGGGCGGCGTGCGCGAATACGAAATCATCGCGGTTAGCTACATCTGAACATGGCGCCGGTGTCCGTGATGCCGCATCGATTTTTTCGTCTTTTGACGGTGGTGTGGGTCGGTAGTCTGCTGACTATCGGCTATGCGGTCGCGCCGGTCTTGTTCACATCGCTCGACCGGATAACGGCAGGTGCCGTGGCGGCGCAGCTATTTCGCATCCAGGGTGTGCTCGGCGTGGTGTGCGGCATTTTGCTGCTAGGTCTCGCGAACTTGCTGGTGCGCCGCGGCAGCGATGCGTATCGCCGTCTGCGCTGGTTGATCGCCGGCATGCTGGTGTGCGTGCTGGTGGGCTACTTCGCGCTGCAGCCGTTTATGAATGCAATGCGCATCGCCGCGCTCGAGGCGGGCAATGACGTCGGGCATTCGGTGTATGCGACGCGCTTCGGCATCCTGCACGGTGTGTCGAGTCTGTTCTATCTGATCGAAAGCCTGCTGGGACTCGCGCTCGTGTGGATGCTGCCGGCGGGCGCTGGTGTGACAAGCGTGGAGCAGGGATCTCGTCATGTTGCAGGCAAAGCGACCAACTGACGCGCCGATCTGTGGTTGACCGGCCAGGCTAGTTGGTCTTATCGGCGCACTATCCAGTATCCAGCGTTGCCTGACCGTCCGTTCTCCGTCGAAGGCGTCCGGACGGTCCATGTGAGACGGCCAATCCAAAGGTGCGGAGCTCGCCCGCACCTCTCGTCTTCGCTTACTTCGACGACTGATACGAGCGCTTCGCGCTGGCCTGGCGCTTCTTGGCGCGCTTGATGTTGCCGCCTTGCGTGACGCGTTCATTGCCGCGCACCAGCACCGCTTTGGCCTTCGGCTTGCGCATCGGAATTTCGCTGGGCTTTACGACAGTGACGACGCGCGGCGCACGGCCCTTGCTCGGTTTGGCTTCAACCGCCGCTTCGCGGGCGCTCGGTAGCGCGCCGCGCTTCGTTTTCGTCGCCGGTTGTGCAGATTCCGGCTTCCAGATCACCAGCAGCTTGCCGATGTGCTGGATTGGTGCGGCGTTCAGCTCGTCGCAGATCTGTTCGTAAATTGCGATGCGCTCTTCGCGTTCGTCGCCGAACACGCGGACCTTGATGAGTTGATGAGCGGCAAGGTGAACCTTGATCTCGGCGAGCACAGCGTCGGTCAAGCCTTCGGCGCCGACGAGCACGACCGGTTTGAGCGCATGTGCCTGGGAGCGCAACTCGGCGCGTTGGTCGGAAGAGACTTTGAGGGCTGGCATGGAAAGTGGAAGACTCGACTAAAATGACGGCACCTGCATTCCCGATCGATTTGCTCGAGTGGGTCGATTTAACGAGGCGGCGCGTCAGAACAACAGAATCGCGGATGACCGCCAGATTGGCGGTGGCCGCGCGAATTAACCGCGTATTATCCCCTAAAGCGCGACACCACGCAGCAAGAGTTCTATCTTTAATGGCAAAAAACAAGTTCAACACCGCGTGGCTGCATGACCACATCAACGACCCGTACGTGAAAATGGCGCAGCGGGAGGGCTATCGCGCCCGCGCGGCCTACAAGCTCAAGGAAATCGATGAGCAGGACAAGCTGATTCGCCCGGGGCAGGTCATCGTCGATCTCGGCTCGGCGCCGGGCAGCTGGAGCCAGTACGCGCGCAACAAGCTCGCCAAGGGTTCGCAGCGCGACGCCGAGCGCGAGGGTGGGATCGACGGTACGATCATTGCGCTGGACGTGCTGCCGATGGAGCCGGTGGCCGACGTCCATTTCATCCAGGGCGACTTTCGCGAAGACTCGGTGCTGGGTCAGCTGGAAGAATTGGTCGGAGAACGCCAGGTCGATCTTGTAATTTCGGATATGGCGCCCAACCTGTCGGGAGTGGCGGTGGCGGACGCCGCGCGGATCGAGCATTTGTGCGATCTCGCGCTGGAATTCTCGCAAAGTCACCTGAAGCCGGATGGTGCCCTTTTAGTCAAGTGCTTTCACGGCAGCGGCTATAGTCAGATTGTCGAAAAGTTCAAACGTCAGTTCAAGGTGGTGGCGGCCCGCAAGCCGAAGGCGTCGCGGGATAAATCATCAGAAACATTTATTTTGGGTAAGCATCTCAAGCGGCCCGCATAGGGGCGCTGCAGGACGGTTCCGCAACCGCCAATAATGTGCTGAGGACATCAGAAATTGACGTCTTAATAGCCGGCGACGCTATTTCTGTGGTAGCGAAACCTTATGGCAGGGGTCTGCGGACTGGATTAGAATGCTTTCGTGGTGCCGCAAGGCAAATGTAGGCGCCCGTCTAAGTGAAGGAGTGGTGCTTTGAACAACAATATGTTTTCGAAGGCAGCAGTGTGGCTGGTTATTGCACTGGTGCTGTTTACGGTGTTCAAGCAGTTCGACAAGCCCCGTGTCCAGGAAGGCGTTTCCTATTCGCAGTTCATGGATGACGCGAAGAACGGCAAAGTCAAGAACGTCATTGTCCAGGGGCGGAACCTCACGGTCACTCCAGCAGACGGCCAGAAATACCAGATCGTGTCGCCCGGCGACATCTGGATGGTCGGCGATCTGATGAAGTATGGCGTTCAGGTGAGCGGCAAGGCTGATGACGAACCGAATGCGCTGGTGTCCGCGCTGTACTACCTTGGGCCAACGATCCTGATCATCGGGTTCTGGTTCTACATGATGCGGCAGATGCAGGGGGGCGGGAAAGGTGGTGCCTTTTCGTTCGGCAAATCCCGTGCGCGTCTGATCGACGAGAACAACAACGCAATCAATTTTACCGACGTCGCCGGTTGCGACGAAGCCAAGGAAGAAGTTTCCGAACTGGTCGACTTCCTGCGTGATCCGCAGAAATTCCAGAAGCTGGGTGGCCGCATTCCGCGCGGCGTGCTGCTGGTCGGCCCGCCGGGAACCGGCAAGACGCTGCTGGCTCGTGCGATCGCTGGCGAAGCCAAAGTACCGTTCTTCAGCATTTCGGGTTCGGACTTCGTTGAAATGTTCGTGGGTGTCGGCGCGGCTCGTGTGCGCGACATGTTCGAGCAGGCCAAGAAGCATGCACCGTGCATCGTGTTCATCGACGAAATCGACGCGGTCGGTCGCCATCGCGGCGCCGGCATGGGCGGCGGTAACGACGAACGCGAGCAGACGCTGAATCAGATGCTGGTGGAAATGGACGGTTTCGAAGCGAACTCGGGTGTGATCGTGATCGCTGCAACGAACCGTTCGGACGTGCTCGACAAGGCACTGCTGCGTCCGGGTCGTTTCGACCGCCAGGTGTACGTCGGTCTGCCGGATATTCGTGGCCGCGAACACATCATGAAGGTCCATCTGCGCAAGGTGCCGATTTCCAACGACGTCGACGCGGCAGTGATTGCACGCGGCACGCCGGGCTTCTCGGGCGCTGATCTCGCGAACCTCGTGAACGAAGCGGCACTGTTCGCGGCTCGCCGCGGCAAGCGCATCGTCGAAATGACGGACTTCGAAGATGCGAAGGACAAGATCTTCATGGGGCCGGAGCGCAAGTCGGCTGTGATCCGCGAAGAGTCGAAGCGCGCCACGGCTTACCACGAGTCGGGTCACGCGGTGATCGCCAAGCTGTTGCCCAAGGCCGATCCGGTGCACAAGGTCACGATCATTCCGCGCGGTCGTGCGCTGGGTGTGACGTGGCAGTTGCCGGAACACGACAACGAAACCTACTCGAAGGACTACCTGCTGGATCGTCTGGCGATCCTCTTCGGTGGCCGTGTAGCGGAAGAGTTGTTCCTGAACCTGATCAGCACCGGCGCATCGGACGACTTCAACAAGGCGACGCAAACTGCTCGCGCAATGGTGGCTCGCTTCGGCATGACCGATGCGCTCGGACCGATGGTCTACGTCGACGACGAGAACGACGCAACGCCGTTTGGCCGTGGCTTCACGCGAACCATTTCGGAAGCGACGCAGCAGAAGGTCGACGCGGAAATCCGTCGCGTGCTGGACGAGCAGTACAACCTCGCAAGGCGTTTGCTGGAAGAAAACCGCGACAAGGTCGAAGCAATGACCGCCGCTCTGATGGAGTGGGAAACGATCGACTCCGATCAGATCAACGACATCATGGCAGGTCGTCCGCCGCGCTCGCCGAAGAGCTCGCCGCCGTCGGCAAGCGACGCGTCGTCGGGCGGCAGCCCGGGCACCGAGGTCAAACCGGGCAGCGCGACCGCGCCGGCCTGATCGGTAATCAGTAGAAAGTGCGGGCCGGTGTGCGCATCACACCGGCCCGTTTTGCATTTTCCGTTTTAAGTGAAGCGCTGTTACGTGTCGAAAGTCGATCTATCTTCTCTGCCCATCCTCGAGCCGCTGCAATGCGGCCGCTTCAAGCTGACCTTTGAACGCCCGTTGGTGATGGGCATCCTGAACGTCACGCCCGATTCCTTTTCCGACGGCGGCCAATTTGCATTGCGCGGCGATGCACTGCGCCAGGCCGAACGCATGATGCTCGAAGGCGTCGACATCATCGATATCGGCGGCGAGTCGACGCGTCCCGGCGCACCGCCCGTGTCGCTCGATGAAGAGCTGGAGCGTGTGATTCCGCTCGTCGAGCAACTGCGCGGGGCGAATGTGCCGTTGTCGGTCGACACGTACAAGCCGGAAGTGATGCGCCATGCGTTGAGCGCGGGCGCCGATATGATCAACGACATCTGGGGCTTCCGTATGCCCGGCGCAATCGACGCGGTACGCGACAGCGACTGCGGTTTATGCGTAATGCATATGCTCGGCGAGCCGCAGACCATGCAGCTCGGCGAACCGGTCTATGAAGATGTGGTGAGCGAGGTCCGCGGCTTCCTCGAGGAGCGCGTGGCGACGCTGCAGCAGGCGGGTATCGCGCGTGAGCGCATCAGCGTCGATCCGGGTTTCGGCTTCGGCAAGGCCGTGATCGAGCATAATTATGCGCTGCTCGCGCATCTGCCGGATACCGCGCCGCGCGCCGCGCCACCGTACCCCATTCTCGCCGGCATGTCGCGCAAGTCGATGATCGGCGCGGTGATCGGGCGTCCGGCCGCTGAGCGCATTGCAGGCAGCGTCGCCGCGGCAGTATGCGCCGCTGAACGAGGCGCCGCGATTCTGCGCGTGCATGATGTCGCGCAAACTGTTGACTCTTTGAAAGTATGGGCAGCCATGCGCGACGCGGCGAATCGCAGCCGCGTGCGCGCTTGAACCCAAAGCCACAGGAGGTAGAAAAAAACATGGCACGTCGTTACTTCGGAACGGACGGGATTCGGGGCAAGGTCGGCGAAGGGCCGATCACGCCGGAATTCGTGCTGCGGCTCGGCTACGCGGCCGGCAAGGTGCTTGCGGGTGCGGATCGCTGGGCCGGCACACGGCCAACCGTGCTGATCGGTAAAGACACGCGGGTGTCGGGCTACATGCTCGAAGCCGCACTCGAAGCGGGTTTTTCAGCGGCCGGCGTCGACATCATGCTGGCCGGCCCGATGCCGACTCCCGGCGTCGCTTACCTGACGCGCGCGTTGCGGCTCGCAGCGGGGGTGGTCATCAGCGCATCGCACAATCCGTACTACGACAACGGCATCAAATTCTTTTCCGCAGACGGCAACAAGCTGCCGGACGATGTGGAATTGCAGATCGAAGAGCGGCTCGAACTGCCGCTCGAATGCGCGGCATCCGAGCAGCTCGGCAAGGCGCGACGCCTGGACGATGCAGCCGGGCGCTACATCGAGTTCTGCAAAAGCACGTTCCCGGCGGCGTTCGACCTGCGCGGCATGAAGCTGGTGATCGATTGCGCGCATGGTGCCGCATATGACGTCGCGCCGCACGTGTTTCATGAACTTGGCGCGGAGGTGGTCCCGATCGGCGTCGCGCCGAACGGCTTCAACATCAACGACGGCGTCGGCGCCACCGCACCGGGCGCGCTGGTGCGCGCGGTGGTCGCGAATCACGCGGACCTCGGTATCGCGCTCGATGGCGACGCCGACCGTCTGCAGGTGGTGGACGCCACAGGTCGCCTGTATAACGGCGACGAGCTGTTGTACGTACTGGTGAAGGACCGCATCGCCACCGACGGCAATGTCGAAGGCGCGGTCGGCACCTTGATGACCAATCTGGCGGTCGAGGTCGCGCTGCAGGAGGCCGGCGTGAAGTTCGTGCGCGCGGCGGTGGGCGATCGCTACGTGCTCGAGCAACTGCGCGAACACGGCTGGCAACTCGGCGCCGAAGGGTCCGGCCACATTCTCTCGCTCGACCGCCATTCCACCGGCGACGGCATCGTCTCGGCCCTGCTGGTGCTGGCGGCGATGCAGCGCAGCGGTAAGTCGCTCGCCGAGCTGCTCGACGGCGTGACGCTGTTCCCGCAGAAGCTGATCAACGTGCGCATGAAGCCCGACGCGGACTGGAAGGGCAGCGAGGCGATCCGTCGCGCAATCGGCAAAGCCGAGGATGCGCTGAAGGGCCGCGGCCGCGTGCTGATTCGCGCCTCCGGCACCGAGCCGGTGCTGCGCGTGATGGTCGAAGCGGAGAACGTCGACGACGCGGTGCTTCACTCGGAAGCGATTGCCGCCGCGGTCAAGCAGGCGACGGCTTAAGCCACGCGTTTTTGTACAGCGGCGGGGCGACATCCAGTCTTCCCCGCTGCCTGGTGGCTGCCGCCTGCGACCCACCTGCAGCCGCGCAGCCGCAACCCATCGGCAAACCCACCCACAACTCACCGGCAAACCCACCGGC
>NZ_CYGX02000164.1 GCF_900019265.1 Paraburkholderia ribeironis | reverse complement strand
GGGATCTTGCCTAAAGACAGGACGTTGCGATCCTCGAAATACTTGAACAATCTGATCGAGCACGATCATCGCAACATCAAGTCCAGGGTCAACGCGATGCCCGGCTTCAAATGCTTCAGGAACGCGACCGTCACGATCTCGGGCATCGAGTTGATGCATCGTAAGCGCACGATCTACCGGGAGGGCGCCGTTCATGATGCGCGACCCAACCCCATCTACACCGTCAGCGTCGACGAGAAGCCGGGTATTCAGGCAATCGGATTGACAGCGCCGAATCTGCCTCCGGTACCGGGCAAGGCATCAACCGTAGGGCGCGACTACGAGTATGTGCGTCGGGGCACGGTATCGATTCTCGCCGGAATCGACCTGCACTCGGGTCACATCTTCGATAATGTCGAGGACCGCCACCGCAGTGTGGAGTTCATTGCGCTGCTCAAGCGTCTGGACGAGTATTATCCGAGCGAGGCCATCATTCGCGTGGTGCTGGACAACCATTCGGCCCACATCTCTAGGGAGACCATGACCTATCTCGCCTCGCGCCCCGGGCGCTTCGAGTACGTTCACACATCCAAGCATGGCTCCTGGCTCAATCTGGTCGTATGCACCTTCTCCAAGATGGCCCGCACTTTCCTGAGCCACATCCGGGTCAAATCGATCGATGAACTGAAGGAGCGCATTCTGAGAGGCATCGAGGAATTCAATGCCTCACCGGTTGTCTTCCGCTGGAAAAAGGTCGGCCTCGGAGTGGCTTAATATGTAACGTTTTTGATGATACGAACTACTAGTGAATGATCGGCGTTCTTATCTGCAACCCCGGCCCGATCCGCGATGGGGTTGCATACCCGGGTGTGACGGCTGCTATCTGGATCTGTCCATGTTCAAACCACTGCTGCCTTACTGCCACCGCGCCTCCAGCGGTCGATGATGCGGCCTACGCCCAACAGGTACTTCGTCACATACTTCGTGGTCGCATACTCGACGTAGCCGAGCGGACACCGCGCCCGGTTCACGAACAGATGATCGTGGTGCCCGTGCGATTCCTTCGAGAAATTGATAGACCGGAATCCCAGCGATTCGAGCCGCTGCTCAAGCCGCGCGACATCCTTCTTCTCCACAAGGCCGCAAAAATCATGGAATTCGATCGCGATCTGGCCGATGTTACGCAGGAACGCGTCCGGCAGTGAATCAAGCAGCGGCACCTCGGCGCCTTCGATGTCGACCTTCAGCAAATCGATTTTCGCGATTCCCTGCTGCTGCGTGAACACGTCGAGCCGCACAGCGGGCACCTGGATCTCGCGATTGTTCTCGCTGGTGCGAACGAACGACGATGCCTCCGAATCCGCCGCCACGAAGAAGCTCATCGTCCCTGCACGATCGGCAATCGCGAGGTTGAAGGGCTTCACGCGCGCCATGCCGCCGAGCCGCGCAAAACAGTCGGGATTCGGCTCGACCGCGTAACAGACACATTCGTATTTCTCCGACATCAGCCGGGAAAACGTGCCGATGTTCGCGCCCAGATCGATAACAGTGCTGTCTCGCTGCAAAAACCGCCGGAAAAAAGTATGCCCGCTGATACGATCCATCGTGTTCTCCTGGAGTTCACGGCGTTCGAGGTGCGGCAATTCCCTTAGGTGACTGCCGGTCCGAAGCCAATCCGGTCACCTCGCTATCGGGCGTCTATCACTGAAAAGTCCGGGCTTAGTGATTGCCCAACGAAGCGAGAAACTCGTCGTCGCTCGGCATGCTCAATACTGTCAACTTCAGGCCCAATGCAGCGCAGACCGTTTCCGCCTGCCGCCGTTCGGCAAGTTGAAACTCCTCAATATCGGCGACGCGGCGCGCCACTCCATCGCGACTTTGCAATCGGTCGGCGATTAACGACGCAGGTGCTTCAATGAGGACAACCGCGTCAAGGATAAGGTCTGCGAAGACTTCCGCTCCGAGAAAAACGCACTCGTCGCGCGCGTCGCGCAGAACGAAGTGTCCGTCGAGTAGCAGTCGTTGCCCTTCGCCATTGATCCGCTTCACCGCCGCGATCAGTGCTTTCTGGTTCCGGTCCGGATCATCCACGAGCTTTGCACCTGTCCAGTTGGCGCCGCCCAGTTCCTGCTTGATCAAGGTGCTGGCCGATGAGTGGACCCAACCGGCCACTGCAGCGCGACCGCAAAGGTACGATTTGCCAACAGCGTGAATGCCAGCCACGAACGTGTTCTTCATTGGCCCTCCTGCGGAAAAAGGCGTGCCATCACCAGAGAAAATTCCTGCGGCGAGAGATACTGATACGACTGCGGCGGCCGGAAATCCCGAAAGAGATCCTTGGGATCAACCGTCACCGGAGCAACCCTGACGTCATTGATCAGGATACCGTAACCTTTCTTCTTCCCATGAAAGTAGCCGATAAGCTCATCCCGTTCAAGGCCTCCTCCGAACTGACACGCAAGCGCCCAGAGGCCATCGTCGTCGCGTTCTTCTACGTGGTCAACGAACGCGACGCCGACGAGTTGCTGAACCGGGGACGATGAGTACAAGACCATCACACCGATATCGGTACCGGCGGGCCAGCTTCGACGAAACTCGACCCGCTTGCTGCGTGCGAGAATCTGATCGCAAAAGCGCGGCTTGACCGACAGCAGGACGGCTCTACCGCCCAGCTGCTCGGAGGATTCGAGAAAAAGTGTCATTGGTGATTAACCGGGTAGATTGAATATTTCCTGCAACCTGCCTCGGAAGCTGGGCACGAGGCACGGGGTTCGGGAAGTGTTCGATGGTGCGAAAGAGCAAGATGCGCACGCCGGCGGGGTGATCTGCCATCTCGTCGATCTCGTCGTCCGTGTAGACCGTGCGGCGGCTTACAAGCTGGGCAATATCGTTGGAATCCGAGAGCGTCTCGAAGTGCTCCACGACGACGAGCGTGGTCATCGCTTTTAGATCGTACCCACGGTAGAACAGAACCACGTCACCGCGCCGGATCTGGGTGGACGGGGAATGTGACAAGTAAGCGAGTTTGATCGCGTTCCCGACGTGTTCGCCATGACCGCGCGGCCGCTGCCCTTCGTTGTCGGGGTGGTCGGGAAACAGTACACGGTGATATCGCGGCTTGATCGGGATGATGAACTTGTGGATGTCCAGATCGGCACGGAAATGCGGATAAAATCGGCGCGTATAGTCGAATCTATCGCCTGCATCAAGATCGGCAATCGGCGGCGCTGTCGGATGACGTTTCACGTACACTCGGTCACCGTTGTGGTTTCCTGCGACTGAGAAGCCGAAATCCTTCAGTAACGTGATCAACTCGGGATGGCTCTGGTCCGGATTTTCGTCTTCGCGCACGTCAATGAATATGTGCGCGCAGGCATTCGCCGTCGCGTAGCGGAATGCCATTTTCAGAAACAACTCTCCTATCTTGCGGCCGCGCACGAGCTCGCCCACCTTGAACGTACAAAGTTTCAGCGCCCGCCCAGCGAGCCGTTGTCCCTCGTTCGTGACGATCTCATCAGTCTGCACGTCGTAGATGCAGATAGCCGAAAGATCATTTGCGGGCGGGTGCCTGTAGATCCACGCGCGACGCCCGTCGCGGGCCTTGGCGCGATACCAATCATCAAACCCCGCATATCCGTCGCGCAAGCTATCGAAAAACGAATCGCCCAGTTGAGGGGTCAGTTCGTTCAATTCGACGTCGAGGATATCCGGCAGCTCAACCGTCGCCGGGTCATGAAGTCGACTGAGCCAGTCTTCGATCGTTTGGATGAAGTACACACGACTGCCCAGCCCGCGGGCTATCGCCTTCGCATGCAGACCCCGGTCTTCCGTCATCAGAACGTGCGCGGCGTCCCGCTCCAAGGCATACAGGATCGTATTGTCGCATTCGTCGTTCTCGGACAGGCCGGGCACGTTCCAAGGGCAGGGAGGTCCCTCCGCCAATTCGCCATACTGTCTCAGACGGGCAAGCGTCCGATCACGGCGATCCTCGTCGCGATCGCGCGCGATGTCTCTCAATGAAGCGGGGTGATAGACGAGCTGGTGCCGGCCGTTGCACATCTCCATGACGTGCGCCAGGTTCGGCCTGAGCACGGCAAGCGAGTCCTGAAGGGGTATCAGGATGTTGGTGTCCAGCAAGATACGCAGATGTAGCGCCACGTATGACCTCTCAGTATCTGTTCTGGTGTGCCATTGCAACGCTGCTGGACTCCAAAACAAAAACGCCACCTTTCGGTGGCGCCTTGTTCGGGCAGAAAGAGCTTCGAACCGGTTAGGATTCCGAGTCCGCAGTGCGCCGTGTCCGTACTCGCACGGTCGCGCGATACGTCTCACGGGCTTTCTTTTCCGTCAGTGCGCCTTTCTCGGCCGCTTCCTCCGTACGCTGGAGGATCACGGCGACCCCGCGTTTCTGCAGCGCTATCACCTTCGGGCGAAGCTTGCTAGATGCGTTCAAAGCCATAAAAACCTCCTTCGTCTGATGCGGGCCGGGTTACGCAGCGGAACGATATGCCAAGTTCGCCGCGTTCGAATTTCCTAGCCAGCCTATTATATAGCGCGTCAAGTTTACCCGTCTGCGGCAGGTAGAAGTATTGCGCCGTCGCCGGAAATGCATCGACGTGCGCGATCAACGCCATCCCCAACGCTTCACTGAACTGCCAGATCATTGCGGGGTCAGGAAGTGGCCATTCCTGAGGCAGAAACATCGTCTCACGATTGGCCTCCGGTCGAAAGAATTTCACGATACGGGAATTGGGGCTCGGGACAAAACCCTGATTCCACGCCGCGGCGGTCTCGCGCACGAACTGCTCGTCGTTGCCCGCGTAGGTCATCACGTCCGCAAAGAAAACCAGATATCGCGTACCGTCGAAGTCTATGCCTCCAACCTCGATCGACGCGTCGACGCCGATCGGCCCCGTCACGAGCACCGCGCCTTCCGATCCGGAGTCGGCCGGAAACAGGGCCGCAAGCAGTGCGTCGCTCACGTATTCGATCATCTACCACCTTCTCCTGTTCAACTCGTTGTCGCATTGTCGCACTCCATCGCGTCAGTCAAGGTCAATCGCCTGGACCCTAGCGCGACGGGGCCAACACCGTGCGCTCTTGAAAATCCTTCGAATCCTGTGTATTCGTACAGTATGACTGCATATACAGTTCCGGAGCGGTCATGGAACATCTTGTATGCGCACAGAATGAATGGGACCGGCGCACGCTCGCCTGGCTGCGAGAACACGTCGGCGACGCAGCGATCGAGGCGGCGGTGTTGCGGCATGTGGGTCCCGCGAAGTCTTACCTGTCAGCGATCTGCCGTAAACTTGGGGTAACGGCGCCAGAGTTCGCTGTCCCTCGCCGACGCGTAGCGAATGCGACGGCCGAGCAGTCGTTGGCCACCATCCGGCAGATCCAAGCTTTGCGAGGCGGGCAGCGGCCGCCGAAACGCGAGGCAGTGCAACGCCCGTGAAAGATCTCTGCCCGCCGATGCCGCGACGATCACGGACCCGGTCCGACCTCACGGTGCGTGAGCGGGCCGGGCATTCTGTACGGCCGGATTTTCCTGGGCACAATGGCCGCGGCTGCTTAAGTCATTCACCCGGCGCCGTTGAATGTGCCCGTTGTTTTTTGGCAACAATTCAGTATAACCAAGGCTAGGAAACAGCCTACGGACGCTCTGCATGGCGCCGTCGAAGTAATCACTCACCCGAGGCGCCACGGTGCAGCGCCCGCTTTTAGAGGTCAGAGACGCCAATCCCCCGAGTCTTTCACAGTCTGCACCTTGGCGGCGAGACTGTTGAATCCAGCCCGCATGTCGGTCACGCCGGCAGCCAGCCACACACGCGTGCCGGCAGGAAGACCGATCACGCCTCAGTCTCCGCCGCGACACGCAAGGTACGCAACACAACTCGCAGCGTGGCTGCGTCGGGCGTGCCCTCGATACGCACGCGTGCGACACCGACGCTGATCTCAATCA
>NZ_CYGX02000089.1 GCF_900019265.1 Paraburkholderia ribeironis | reverse complement strand
GAACTGGCGAACGTCAAACATGTGTTCGTCAAGGCTGCGGCACGGGTGAACAACCGGGCAGAGAATAGCCATCAGCCTACGCGTGAACGTGAGCGGCGCATGCGCGGATTTCGCGACCCGAAGCGCACGCAGGCTTTTCTCTCGGGCTTCGACCCGATCCGGCAGCACTTCGCGCTCAAGCGACACTTGCTGCGCGCTTCGCTCTATCGCAAACAACTCGCATCCCGATTCGCTGCGTGGCGCGAATTCACCGGCATGGCTCAAAATCCGTCGACAGTCTCCTGAGCGATTGACTCTTCGCCCTAGTCCGTGCCACTGCCGACAAGTTGACAGTGCCGTCCGGATACGTCATGTTGAGGTAGGGAGTTTGGTAAGACATGCGAGGCTCCGCACAAGGTTGTGCTGGTCCAGGTGGACCGGCACAACCCAGCCTACGGAGCGCCATCAGAAGTCAAGCGGATCGAGCTTCAGTGATCGTTGTGCGAAGGCGCGTGACTGTGCGATGACTCACGAGACCAAGGATCCGGCTTGTGTCTTCGTTTGAGCGGCCGGCGAGGAGCAGGCGCCTCGCAAAGGTATTGCGAAGCACGCGGGGACTCATATCGGGAGCCCGAAAGCCGATCGATTCGAGCGCATCCCGGACTACTGTCCCCAACAGCACATCATTGACGGCTTTCCCACCGGCTGGCGCCGGAAACAGCGGCACATCCGCCTGCGTGACGGGATCAACCCCCATCCATGCGGTCAGTGCAGGCAGAGCAAAGTCGGCGATCGCGACGATTCGGGAGTCCCGGGGGCCGCGTTTGGCGACTGACACGTGCGGCCTTATTCCGTCGACTACGAGATGGTGCCGCAACGTATGGCGCAATTCCGCGGCAGTCACCCCTGCTCCGAGGAGCAGGGCGACGATCGCCCGATTGCGAATCGCACGCTTGTCGTCTTCCGGGCCAGGCTGAGCCCACCCCTGCAACTGAAGGTCAGAATCCGGATCCAGAAAAAGGGGCAACGGATCATCCTCCGGCCAGTGTCCGAAGGCAGCGAAGGCGGTCGCAGGGTTGCCATCGCGCACGCTAGCCTCGACCAGCTCGCGACAGAGCCTGTCCAGCATCCTGGCGTATCGCAATCGGGTCGTCGTGCCGGGTGCGCACCTGGCCTCGACATTGTTGAAGAAGGACTCGATGTGCTCGGTGCCGAATGTCGCCAGCGATAGACCGTGCGCAACAAGGTGCCGTAGAAAACGCTCAAACATCGCGGCGTGCTGCAGTCGCGAGCGAGCCGAAAAAGGCTTCCTGTCGGCACCAACAGCATCAAACTCCTGCCATTGTCGGTAGGCGTCTGAAGGTGCAGTAATCCAGAGACAGGGCGTATCCATACGGTCTTATATACTGAATTAGCGTCTTTCGCACCTCCCCGCGACTCTTCGAGTCGTCAAATCGACTATAGCGGGAAGTGATCAACTCAGCCATTAGTTCTGCGTACCATCGGATTCCGATCGCGTCATATCACCGTACGCGACGGCGCATCGAGTCAAGTCATCGGGGAAAGGAGGAAGTCATGCTCGCGTCGAATCACTGGCGGGAACACGTCGCCAATGACATGCACACGTGCTGCCCGGCGTGTGCCCCGACAGACGTGTCAATCGGCGCATGCGCGATTGGTAGCATCACTTCGATCAGGAACATGGGTGCGCTCGACGCAGACGGTGACGACTTCGGGCCGCGCGTGCTGCGGAGCCTGGCCGAACAATGTGGCCAAGGTTGCAGTTCACGACTCAGGCCGCCATGCGATGTTCGTAGTACGGTCTATGGCGGTCGTCCAGAATCGCGTACTGAGCCGTGAGATTGTTGGGTTCGGGGCAGAGCCAGGCGTCGATATTCTCCGGCTTGATCGGGATGATGCAGCGGTCATGGCCTGCGGCGGCAATCTCCGGCGGCGGATCATCAGTGATGGCCGCGAAGGAAAGCAGATCAGGTTGACCGGGGCTTTGCCAATGCGGTTGTGATGCAAATAGCGCTCAACGGATCGGTTAGAGTGTCGCCCTGACCGATTTGAGGAGCCGCGATGAACAAGCTGAAGAGTCTGGACGGGCTATTCGCCGGCCGTCATTTTGAGCGTGAGGTGATCATTCTTTGTGTGCGCTGGTATCTGCGCTACAAACTCAGCCTGCGCGATCTCGTCGGGATGATGGCTGAGCGAGGGTTGTCGCTGGCTCACACGACGATTCTGCGTTGGGGGCGCCGCTATACGCCCGAGTTCGTCAAGCGCTGGAACCATTTTGCCACGTCTGCGGGACGGTCGTGGAGGGTTGACGAGACGTACCTGAAGATCCGGGGCAAATGGGTTTATCTATATCGGGCGGTGGATCGGGACGGCCAGACGGTAGACTTCATGCTCAGGGCAAAGCGCGATGTGGCTGCGGCAAAAGCCTTTTTCGGCAAGGCGGTCAAACATCAAGGCCGGCCACCGGAGACGGTCACCCTCGATGGGTATGCCGCGTCGCACCGGGCCGTGCGTGAGATGAAAATTGACGGCCTGCTTCCCGAGGACACGAAGGTGCGCTCTTCGAAGTATCTCAAAAATCTGATCGAACAGGACCATCGTCACATCAAGTCAAGAACGAACGTGATGCCTGGATTCAAACGGTTCAGAAGTGCCGCGATCACGATTTCAGGCATCGGGTTGATGCATCGCATTCGCAAGGCGCAGTTCGACCTCTGCGCGCTCAGGCTCAGCGATACCACCGCGCCCTCGGTTTGGAACGCCCTCCTGTTCAATCGATAAGGTATCCAAATCGATAAAGATTATTTCGACCACGCTACCTATTTGCATCGGAGCCAGCTGAAAGACATTGACGGATTGTTCGACGGGCGCCACTTCGATCGCGAAGTTATTGTCCTTTGCGTGCGCTGGTACGCGCGTTACAAGCTCAGCTT
>NZ_CYGX02000020.1:265-8443 GCF_900019265.1 Paraburkholderia ribeironis | reverse complement strand
CCGTGCACAGCGCGGTGTTGCCCGCGGTCACGCCGGACAGCGCGACGGATTTTTTCGGCTTGAAGCCGCTTTGTGGTTGATCGCCGCTTTGTGCAGCGGCTTGCGTCGTCTCGCTCATCTCCCGCCATCTCCTGTGTCGACCAGAGTTGGCGCTTCAGCGCCTACTCTGGTCCCATGCTGAGGTTTGACTGGAGTTAGCGCTTCAGCGCTTACTCCAGGCCCTCAGCGGTCGACCTGAGTTAGCGCCTACTCTGGTCCCATGCTGAGGTTTGACTGGAGTTAGCGCTTCAGCGCTTACTCCAGGCCCTCAGCGGTCGACCTGAGTTAGCGCTTACTCAGGTCCCATGCAATATAGTTGCTGTTGGCGCTTCAGCACCTACTCTGGTCCCATGCAACATGGTTGCTGTATGCCTGTTTTTGGCTACTACGTGAAGCACTTCGTTCATGATGCCGATTGTCCGTTAGCGCCCACTTTCGCGAACAGCGGCGCCGCGTCTTGCGGAACGGCGCGGCCCGTGGTTTGCGCGCGGCGCAGCACCGACCAGTAATAGCGGTAGCTTGCGCGGTCGTGCAGCGTGTCGTGATGGCGCGTCGGTCCCCATTGCGCGGATTGCGCGGCCAGCAGGATTTCGGTGGCCGTGGCGATCTCTTCGTCGCGCGGCGCAAACGCGGCGACGATCGCTTCGATCTGCGCCGGATGGATGCTCCACATCCGCGTGTAGCCGAACTCGTTGCGGGCGCGTGCGGCGTCGTTCGCGACCACGCTCATATCGCGCACTTCCGTGCTGACATTGTGCGACGGCACCTTGCCGTGCGCATGGCAGGCGGCCGAAATTTCCAGTTTCGCGCGCCGCACCAGCGGATGATCGAACTGACCAGGCGAGCGCATCGCGGTATCGGGGATCGCGCCGTCGTGCGCGGAGACGAAATCCATCAGGCCGAAGCTCAGTGCCTCGACGCCCGGCAGCGCGGCGAGCTCGAACACGCGCGTGAGCGCGCCGTGGGTTTCGACCAGCAGTTGCACCGGCACGGGTTGCGCGATGCCGAACTCGCGCCGCGTCGCCTCGATGAACGCGACCATTTCGGCGGCATCGGGAACGTTGCGGATTTTCGGCAGCGTGATGTAAGCGGGTGCTTGCTTCGCGGCGCGCAGAATGAGGCGGACGTCGTCACGCCAGTGCGCGTGGGCGAAGTCGTGGATCCGCACGCCGACGCGGCCAAAGCGGTCATGCTCGCTGCCCAGCAGCGACGCGACCAGCTCCGCATGCTCCGCTTCGCGGCCGACTTGTGCGCCGTCTTCGCAATCGAGCGTGATATCGAACACCGGCCCCAGTTGCTGCTGCAACGCGAGCGATTTCAGCATCAGCTTTTCGCTGCCGGCGTAGTGATCGCAGGCGGGCAGTACGGCAGGCGGCACTTCGCCGTCAAACAGCACTTCGGCGGGTGTGAGGGCGCGCATCTTCGGCGTCAAGGAGCGTGGGTAGTGATTAGAGAAACGCTGATTCGGTCGCGCTCTGCCGGACCGCAATCAAGCGGTCGCAAAACGCGTTCGGATCAGCTGCGAAGCGCTGCATTCGCACGAAAAAAACCGGAACCCGCCGCGGTGACGCTTCGGAGTTCCGGTTCATCGGCATCAGAGGCTTAGCCGAGCAGGTGCTGAACGCCTTCGCGCTCTTCCAGCAGTTCCTGCAGCGTGCCGTCCATCTTCTCGCGCGAGAACGCGTCGATTGCCAGGCCTTCGACGCGCTTGTACTCGCCGTTTTCACAGGTCACCGGCACGCCGTAGATGATGTCTTCCGGGATGCCGTACGAGCCGTCCGACGGAATGCCCATCGTGACCCACTTGCCGTTCGTGCCGAGGACCCAGTCGCGCACGTGGTCGATTGCAGCGTTAGCTGCCGACGCCGCCGACGACAGGCCGCGCGCTTCGATGATCGCCGCGCCGCGCTTGCCGACGGTCGGGATGAAGGTGTTGCGGTTCCATTCGTCGTCGTTGATCAGCTTGGTCAGGTCCTGACCTTCAGCGCTCGCGAAACGGAAGTCCGGGTACATGGTCGGCGAGTGGTTGCCCCACACGGCCAGCTTTTCGATCGATGCGACCGGCTTGCCCGACTTGGCCGCCAGTTGCGACAGTGCGCGGTTGTGGTCCAGACGCAGCATCGCGGTGAAGTTCTTCTTCGGCAGATCCGGCGCCGACTTCATCGCGATGTAAGCGTTCGTGTTGGCCGGGTTGCCGACCACCAGCACCTTCACGTCGCGGCTCGCGACATCGTTCAGCGCCTTGCCCTGAACCGTGAAGATCTCGGCGTTGGCCGACAGCAGGTCCTTACGCTCCATGCCTTTCGAACGCGGACGCGCGCCGACCAGCAGGGCCACGTCTGCATCCTTGAATGCAACCTTGGGGTCGTCGGTGATCACGACGCCCGACAGCAGCGGGAATGCGCAATCATCCAGTTCCATCACGACGCCTTTGACGGCGGCTTGCGCTTGCGGCAGGTCGAGCAGTTGCAGGATCACCGGTTGATCCTTGCCGAGCAGGTCGCCATTGGCGATGCGAAATAGCAGGGAGTAAGCGATTTGACCTGCGGCGCCGGTGACGGCAACGCGCTTTGCGGGCTTAGCCATTGAGAAATCTCCAGGACGATGCGTTAGACGCTAGGGAAAACGCCATTCTATATGCGCGTTCAGCGAAGCGTTATGAAACACGGCGGAATTCACGGTTCGCGCACGGCCTCTATCTGTCGAGGTCGAGCGGCGCGCTGCGGCGAGACCGCCATGCCGGAAACCTGTACTACTGAGCGCCCCCGACCCGGCGCCTCGCGCCAGGGCCCCGATGGGGCAATCCCCAAGGGGACTTGCTTCGGAGCGGAAAACCTGGGACGGCCCGGCGTTTTCCTGCGAGAGCGGAGCATCGAGGCGCCGGGTAGCCGCTGCACGGTGCGGGCTCCTGCATACAGCGCGTTTCGGCAAGCGTCTGGCCAATGGATGGCGGCGAATCGAAACCTGGACTGCGTGGGAACAGCATGGTGCAGAGTGGCTGCCGGCGCGTCGCGGCGCTGTATCGAACAGTCGCCGAAAACCCCGCAAACCCTTGCTCGCCAAGGAGTGTAGGAGTCGCCAGACACAAAGTCAACATTATCTTATGTCTTATATAAGACATAACTGTTGCAGGGAAAAGCCTAGACGTGCCCCAGCCCTTTATGATGAAATGCGCGCATGAATTCGAACCCGGCTAACACCACGAACCCGAGCGGCCAAGGGGCCGCGGGCGAAGGTGTATCTGCCGCCGCTCCCGCTGCGTCGCCCACGTTCAGCCCGTTGTATCAGCAGATCAAGGGGCTGATTACGCAGAGTCTCGAAAGCGGCGAATGGAAGCCGGGCGAGATCATTCCTAGTGAAGTCGAATTGGCGGCCAGATACAAGGTCAGTCAAGGCACGGTGCGCAAGGCGATCGACGAGCTTGCCGCCGACAACCTGCTGGTGCGGCGTCAGGGCAAGGGCACCTTCGTTGCGACGCACAACGAGGATCGCGCGCAGTTTCGCTTCCTGAGATTGCTGGCCGATGACGGCGCGGAACACCCGCACGTCAGCCGCCTGCTCGAGTGCCGGCGCTTGCGCGCGTCAGCGGACATTGCCCGGCAACTCGATCTGAAGCCGGCCGATCCGGTCGTGCTGATCAAGCGTTTGCTGCAGTTCGACGGCGAAGTCACCGTACTCGACGAAATCTGGCTGCCCGGCGCCGTGTTCCGCGGACTTACGCTCGAGCGGCTGTCGGAATACAAAGGTCCCCTCTACGCGATGTTCGAGACGGAATTCGGCACCCGCATGATTCGCGCGACGGAGAAGATCCGCGCGGTGGCGGCCGAGCCGGCGGTGGCCGATCTGCTGCATGTGCCCGCGGGCTTCCCGCTGCTGTCGGTCGAGCGCGTGTCCTACACGTATGGGGACCGGCCGGTCGAAGTCCGGCGAGGTTGGTATGTCACAACCGGGTACTACTATCAGAACGATCTGAGCTGAATCGGGCTGACTCGAGGCGCGGCGTCCCACACGCGCGCCTGTTTGACGGCGCCTTCATCGCGCGCACTGTAGCCGACCTGTAGTGGTTTTCGCTGCAGCGCGATATAAAAAGGCGCTAAAATTGCGGATTAGTGTGACTACATAGTAGGGGTCTAGCATGGCTGAAGCCGTAAAAAAACCGAGGCCGGAATTCCGGAACATCGGTATTGGGCAAATATTGACGGCATACCGTCTCCCGCTAGCGGGGCGAGTGTCGATTCTGCACCGCGTGAGTGGTGCCCTGTTGTTCGTTTTTCTTCCGTTCCTGCTGTACCTCTTCGATCAGAGCCTGACTTCCGAACTGAGTTTCGAAGTCTTCAAAGGTTTCCTCTCCAACATCGTCGTCAAGCTGATCACGCTGGTTCTCGCGTGGGCATTCCTGTTTCACTTCTGCGCCGGCATCCGTCACCTGGTGATGGACACCAACCACAATGCGGTGTCGAAGGAAAAGGGCAAGTCGACCTCCATCGTGGTCCTCGTCGTGTCGTCGCTGCTCACTATCGCATTCGCGGCAAAACTGTTCGGAGCATTCTGAAAAATGGCAGCCAATAACCGAATCGGTTCGAAGCGTCTCGTCGTCGGCGCGCATTACGGTCTGCGCGACTGGCTCGCCCAGCGCATCACCGCCTGCATCATGGCGATCTACACGGTGATCCTGCTCGCGTGGTTCTTCGGTGCGCATGACTTCTCGTACGAGGGCTGGGCATCGATCTTCGCGACGCAATGGATGAAGCTCGCCACGTTCGTCACGCTTCTCTCGCTGTTCTACCACGCATGGGTCGGTGTGCGCGATATCTGGATGGACTATGTGAAGCCCGTTGGCACGCGCCTGGTTCTTCAGGTGCTGACGATCGTCTGGCTGCTCGCCTGTGCGGGCTACGCTGCGCAGATTCTCTGGAGAGTGTAAAAGAATGGCTGCAATCAAGAATTCTCTGCCGCGTCGCAAGTTTGACGTGGTTATCGTCGGCGCAGGTGGCTCGGGGATGCGCGCTTCGCTGCAACTCGCGCGCGCCGGTCTGTCGGTCTGCGTGCTGTCCAAGGTGTTCCCGACGCGCTCGCACACGGTCGCTGCCCAGGGTGGCATCGGCGCCTCGCTCGGCAACATGAGCGAAGACAACTGGCACTATCACTTCTACGACACGATCAAGGGTTCCGACTGGCTCGGCGACCAGGACGCGATCGAGTTCATGTGCCGTGAAGCGCCGAACGCCGTCTACGAACTCGAACACTTCGGCATGCCGTTCGACCGTAACGCCGACGGCACGATTTATCAGCGCCCGTTCGGCGGCCATACCGCTAACTACGGCGAAAAGCCGGTGCAACGCGCTTGCGCGGCGGCTGACCGGACCGGCCACGCGCTGCTGCATACGCTGTATCAGCAAAACGTGGCGGCCAAGACGCAATTCTTCGTCGAATGGATGGCGCTGGACCTGATCCGCGACGCCGACGGCGACGTGCTCGGCGTGACCGCGCTGGAAATGGAAACCGGCGACATCTACATCCTCGAAGGCAAGACCACGCTGTTCGCCACGGGCGGCGCGGGCCGGATCTTCGCGGCATCGACCAACGCGTTCATCAACACCGGTGACGGCCTGGGCATGGCCGCGCGTTCGGGCATCGCGCTGCAAGACATGGAATTCTGGCAATTCCACCCGACCGGCGTGGCCGGTGCGGGCGTGCTGATTACCGAAGGCGTGCGCGGCGAAGGCGGCATTCTGCGTAACTCGAACGGCGAGCGTTTCATGGAACGCTATGCGCCGACGCTGAAGGATCTGGCGCCGCGCGACTTCGTTTCGCGTTCGATGGACCAGGAAATCAAGGAAGGCCGCGGCGTGGGTCCGAACAAGGATCACGTGCTGCTCGACCTGTCGCACATCGGCGCCGAGACGATCATGAAGCGTCTGCCGTCGATCCGCGAAATCGCGATGAAGTTCGCGAACGTCGATTGCATCAAGGAGCCGATCCCGGTTGTGCCGACCATTCACTACCAGATGGGCGGTATCCCCACCAACATCAACGGCCAGGTCGTCGGTACGCCGAAGGGTCACGAAGAAGTCGTCAACGGTTTCTACGCCGTGGGCGAATGCTCGTGCGTGTCGGTGCACGGCGCGAACCGTCTCGGCACGAACTCGCTGCTCGACCTGGTGGTGTTCGGCCGCGCGGCCGGCAACCACATCGTCAAGCACGTGAAGGAATTGAAGGAGCACAAGCCGCTGCCGGCCGATGCTGCCGATTTCTCGCTGGCGCGTCTGGCGAAGCTGGACAACTCGTCCTCCGGCGAGTACGCGCAGTCGGTCGCGAACGACATCCGCGGCACGATGCAGAAGCACGCCGGCGTGTTCCGTACCTCGGCGCTGCTGGCTGAAGGCGTCGAGCGCATCCGCGAAGTGGCTGAACGGGTCGACAACATCCATCTGAAGGACAAGTCGAAGGTGTTCAACACGGCCCGCGTCGAAGCGCTCGAAGTGGCGAACCTGGTCGAAGTGGCACGCGCCACGATGGTCTCCGCCGAAGCGCGCAAGGAAAGCCGTGGCGCGCACGCGCAAAACGACTTCGAACATCGCGACGACGAAAACTGGCTGCGCCATACGTTGTGGTTCAGCGAAGGCGATCGCCTCGACTACAAGCCGGTTCACATGAAGCCGCTGACCGTCGAATCGGTGCCGCCGAAAGCGCGTACCTTCTAAGGCACAAGTCAAAGGAATTCAGAAATGGCCAAGCGTACATTTGAAATTTACCGCTACGATCCGGACAAGGACGCGGCACCGCGCATGCAAACGTACGAGATCGAAATCGACTCGCACGAACGCATGCTGCTGGATGCGCTCATCAAGCTGAAGGCGCTGGACGAAACCTTGTCGTTCCGCCGTTCGTGCCGCGAAGGCGTGTGCGGTTCGGACGCAATGAACATCAACGGCAAGAACGGTCTGGCGTGCCTGACGAACCTGAACGACCTGCCGCAGAAGATCGTGCTGCGTCCGCTGCCGGGTCTGCCGGTCGTGCGTGACCTGATCTGCGACTTCACGCAGTTCTTCAACCAGTATCACTCGATCAAGCCGTACCTGATCAACGATACGCCGCCGCCGGAAAAGGAGCGTCTGCAGTCGCCGGAAGAACGCGACGAGCTCGACGGCCTGTACGAATGTATCCTGTGCGCCAGCTGCTCGACCTCGTGCCCGAGCTTCTGGTGGAACCCGGACAAGTTCGTCGGCCCGGCTGGCCTGTTGCAAGCCTACCGTTTCATCGCGGACAGCCGCGACGAAGCGACGGGCGAACGCCTCGACAACCTGGAAGATCCGTACCGTCTGTTCCGTTGCCATACCATCATGAACTGCGTCGACGTTTGCCCGAAGGGCCTGAACCCGACCAAGGCGATTGGCAAGATCAAGGAATTGATGGTTCGCCGCGCTGTCTAGGATGAATAACCCCCACGCTCCCTATCGTTCGCTGCCCCCGAGGGGGCGGTCAGTATGCTTGGGGGCGGCCCGGCGCGTCCTGACATGAACGAATCACATCAGTCCGACCCTCTCCGCCGCGCTCGCCTTCGCTGGCGTGCGCGGCGGGGCCTGCTGGAAAACGATCTGATCTTTGAGCGTTTTTTCAGCCGATATGAGCATGACCTCAGCGATGCCGACGTGGGCGCACTCACGCGCCTGCTGGAGCTGAGCGATAACGACCTGATGGACTTGCTGCTCGCACGCAAGGAACCAGAAGGCGAGCTTGCCGACCCGGACGTCATCCGGGTGCTGGAGCTGCTGCGCAACGCTTGAGCGCCGCCAGCCCGTTGTTCCAGGCGTGCAATTATCGAAACCCCGTTTTTATACTTCGATTGAGGATGTGCTATGACCCCGTCAGATGTTAAAGCCACGCTATCGTTCAGCGACAATTCGCCGAGCGTTGAAATGCCGATTTACAAGGGCACGCTCGGCCCGGACGTGATCGACATTCGCAAACTGTACGGCCAGACCGGCAAATTCACGTACGACCCGGGCTTCATGTCGACGGCGGCGTGCAATTCGGCGATCACCTACATCGACGGCGATAAGGGCGAGCTGCTGTATCGCGGTTATCCGATCGACAACCTCGCGCAGAACGCCGACTTTCTCGAAACCTGCTACCTGC
>NZ_CYGX02000020.1:0-255 GCF_900019265.1 Paraburkholderia ribeironis | reverse complement strand
GATGTTCTCGAACCCGTGCGAAGACTACAAGGTCAACGACGTGCTGGTGCGCGCGCTGGACCGTATCCTGATCCTGCACGCGGACCACGAGCAGAATGCATCGACGTCGACCGTGCGTCTGGCGGGTTCGTCGGGCGCCAATCCGTTTGCATGTATCGCGGCGGGTATCGCGTGTCTGTGGGGCCCGGCGCACGGCGGCGCGAACGAAGCCGCGCTGAACATGCTGGAAGAGATCGGCTCGGTCGACAACATTCC
>NZ_CYGX02000220.1 GCF_900019265.1 Paraburkholderia ribeironis | reverse complement strand
CAGAAGACGGCATACGAGATGCTCAGGAGTCTCGTGGGCTCGGCATGGCGGGCGGCAAGGCGTTCAGCGGAAGATATATCGGAAAAAATTTCGGACTTCATATCTGGAACAAAAGTGAGTCGCGGCTAATGCGCAGACGCAAACGTTGGATGCGCGAATATTAATGTCAGAAAAAGTGCGCTTCAAACGAAAGTTAGCGTTTATAGTTACGCGAAATAACGAGATAAACGTGGCAATAAGATGTTTTTTGAAAGCATGTTATTGCGCGGGCGCAGTACCGGCGTAAGTGGAGCCGGCGTGAACATTCCGCACGTCGTCTCCGTCGCGATTTGCCTTTCAATGAGACTGACAGACTATACCGATTACTCACTGCGCGTGCTGCTTTACCTTGCAGTTCGTTCCGAAGGACTGGCAACCATACAAGACATTTCGGATGCGTACGGCATCTCGAAGAACCATCTGATGAAGGTGGTCCAGCGGCTCGCCGAACTCGGCTGGGTCGAGACCGTCCGCGGGCGCAACGGCGGTCTGCGGCTGTTCGAGCATTCGTCGGAGTTGACCGTCGGCGAAGTGGTGCGGGCAGCCGAGAGCGATTTTGCGCTCGTCGCCTGTTTCAATGGGACCGATGCGGACGGCGCGCATCGCGACTGTGTCATTCAGTCGCAATGCCGGCTGAAGGGCATCTTCGAGTCGGCGCGCGCTGCGTTCTTCCGTGAACTCGACAGCTATACGATCCGC
>NZ_CYGX02000122.1:465-834 GCF_900019265.1 Paraburkholderia ribeironis | reverse complement strand
TTACTCGAGGATCTTTGCAACCACACCAGCGCCGACCGTACGGCCGCCTTCGCGAATTGCGAAGCGCAGACCTTCTTCCATCGCGATCGGGTTGATCAGCTTCACCGTGATCGACACGTTGTCGCCCGGCATCACCATTTCCTTGTCCTTCGGCAGCTCGATCGAGCCCGTCACGTCCGTCGTACGGAAGTAGAACTGCGGACGGTAGTTGTTGAAGAACGGCGTGTGACGGCCGCCTTCGTCCTTGCTCAGCACGTACACCTCAGCCGTGAAGTGCGTGTGCGGGTTGATCGAACCCGGCTTCGCCAGCACCTGGCCACGCTCCACGTCTTCACGCTTCGTGCCGCGCAGCAGGATACCCACGTTGTC
>NZ_CYGX02000122.1:252-455 GCF_900019265.1 Paraburkholderia ribeironis | reverse complement strand
TCGGCCAGGTTCATGATCGCCACTTCGCCCAGCTCGCCCTTGTCGCCTTCCAGCGCCAGCTTGGCCGAACCCTTGATGATCGGCGTGTCGTCGCCCGGGAAGTCGTACTTCGACAGAAGTTCGCGCACTTCCATCTCCACCAGCTCCAGCAGCTCGGCGTCATCCACCATGTCGCACTTGTTCAGGAACACGATGATGTACGG
>NZ_CYGX02000122.1:0-242 GCF_900019265.1 Paraburkholderia ribeironis | reverse complement strand
TAGTCAGCGTGGCCCGGGCAGTCAACGTGCGCGTAGTGGCGGTTCGCCGTTTCGTACTCGACGTGTGCCGTGTTGATCGTGATACCACGTGCCTTTTCTTCCGGCGCCGCATCAATCTGGTCGTATGCCTTCGCTTCGCCGCCAAACTTCTGCGTCAGAACCGTCGTGATCGCTGCCGTCAGCGTGGTCTTGCCGTGGTCAACGTGACCGATCGTGCCGACGTTCACGTGCGGCTTGGTCCG
>NZ_CYGX02000007.1:81038-115464 GCF_900019265.1 Paraburkholderia ribeironis | reverse complement strand
ATTTCCGCGGCCTGCTAGGATTCTCTCCACGTAGAGGGGTGAGGCTTCGTGCAAGTCAACAAGTGGTTGCGTTGCCGCTCCCCAACCCGATAGAAGGGGCACAAATGCATCGCACACTGACGTGGCTTCACACCAAGACTGCGCCCCCCAATTCCATGTTAGGGTGCGAACGACTCGCGGACCAGTGCGTTTTGACTGAACTGCCGCGACGTTCCGGTGCCATACCTTCGAGGTCTTTATAAGGTAGGCCTTCCGCGAGTAGTTGAAGAATAGGGCATGCCACTTTGGCGCGAGGTACGTGTAATACAAACCTGCACGATGGTTGCTCGCGATGCGGGAATCAGTGCCGTCAAATTTGTCTGGTCGCAAGTACCACGCGCTTCCGGAAATATTGCGCCATCGCTTCAGTTTTACGTGGTTGTTTCCGTCATCTACCCACTCTTTGACGGATTGAGACCAATTGAGGCAAATAATCTCGGTCTCATGCGTCGTCAGGCCCATGAGAATTCGACGGTACTGTAGATAAGTCGTCTCACGCGGATTTGGGTTTAGTTGTATATGCAGAATTAACGCTCGGTCATAAACTTCTCCGGCACAAGCGTTGTCCACCTTGAAGACGTCGGAACAAATGAAGGTAACAAGTCTTGTCGTGAGGCCTACTTCGCCGAGAACATAGACGGTCTTACCGAGACAGAGGTTGTCGCCCTCAATCCGCTCCGGGTCAATTGACGGATGGGTCTTGAATTGGACAACAGCAACCAATTTGGCGGCGCCATCGGCAGTCGTGGTGCGGAAAAGGTACACGACTGGGTCGAGAAAGGTCTTGCCTGCTCTGTCGAGTTGCGCAATGTCCTCGTGAATCGTCTCAAGCCGGTCCTTGTATGCCGCAATGAATGCTTCGAGCTCATTGAAAGAAATGCTTTCGCAACCAAGCACCCAAAGCGCCCCAAGCGGTGGAGTTATTCCTTCATCGAGACAGCGGCCAAGAGCAGGCCATGGAAAGCTGTATTCAGGCGCCACAAATAGTTGCGCCCCCTCCGACACAGCAGTTCGACACATTGCGTAACACTGCTCTGACGCTGTGTCTGTATTCATGTTCCCGACCCGGGTGGGCGAGCCGAATACTCGTCCCAGGGGCTGGTACAGGAGCACCTGATAATCATCGATATTAGGTCGAAGTGCGTCCAGGTCCGGTTTGCTCAATCCTCGCTTGTTCAAAATCTCGTTTAGCTGGCGGAGGTGCATGGCCCATTTCTCGTTTCATTGATTTTCGGGGAACTATCGCTGACGCCTGACCAATCTCAATCATACTCGGACAACCTGACTACGGCTTTTGCTCTTTGGACAGAGGGTTCGTTCTGGCCTGGTTTCTTACCGACGACTTACGAAGCGCCATTGGCGAACGGGAGCCCCTTCTAGCGAAACGAGCTGCTTGTAACGGAACTGGCAAAAGCAAACTGAGGGGGGCGCGACATAATTCATGCGCTTACCATCCAGGAAAGTGAACTTTGTTGTGCAGCCACGCTGTCGTTCGCAGCGGCCATAATCATCCGCAATCTAGCGTCCAAAGCTGCGGCGGAAAGTCCGGGCTGCACGCAGTTCACAGTGAGGCGCAAGTCGATTGGTTGGAGCGACTCTAGAACTGCAATTGCTTCGTCACGAGTCCCGCGAAGGAACGGCGAGAGGCCACCACCTCGGTTTGCTTGTGTGCGCCGCTTTACGTGGCGAACGAACTCGTCCAGGACTTGGTACCGGACCGATTTGACGGCTTGTCCGACCAGCTCGTACACATCGTCAACGCGTTCTCCGCTCGCGCGCGGTCCTCCTGCACCCTTGCAGTGAAACAACCCAATATCGTATCTACTATCGCCACTACGCTTACCGACGATGAAGTCGGCCGCTTCCCCCGACCTATGGTCGTAAATAACAAAGTCGATATCCGGCTCAGCAAGCAGGTGGTCTCGAAGATGGCGTTGGACAGTCCTACGCTGGTCGTCTCTAACGTCAAACTCTACTCGAATCTCACAGCCTTGCCAGTCAAGGACCTCCAGCCGGCCGATGCTTGCACCCTGGCTTTGTGCTCGTCGGTTGAGTGTGTTCCCAACAAACGTATTCAGATGGGCGGTGTAGAAAACTAGTGGCTCATCGTTCAACCATTCCTCTACGCGTGACCGACGCCCGTCCCGAGACTCAACGAAGATGGAAGGCTGGTCGGGGCTCGCGAAGTATTGCGGGATGCGATGCGGAGTAAACGTAATCCTCCGAGATATCAAGTCGTCACCGACCAAAAATTCCAGCGACTGCCTATCTTCGTTGACTCGAATGCCGGTGATGGAAAGGTCCAACGCACAGCCGCGTCGGTGCTCATCGTCACCCACGATGACGGTCGGATTGCCGCGATATGTGTCGCGAGACCAATCGGCGGCCACTGTGTCCAACGGAATATCGGTGAGTCCTTCGCCAAAGGGTAAGCGGTCCAGACCTGAGCGACCGATGGATACGACAGCTGCTGAAATTCGCGCGTGTAACGTGTCCATCCAGTCCAGGAGGTCAGGTAGCGAAGTCTTCCCGTTAGACCATACTCGTCCACCACTGCTGGCACCTATGACTTCCGACTCGCCGTCGATTTCTCCTCTTCCGAAGAAGTGCCCTTGACAGTAAGTCGCACCGTCTGTGTCGCGAACGCCTCTGTCCGCCTGGCTACCAGCGACAATACGATAGCTTTCTGTCGTGGCGACAGGACTCGTATTTCGTAGACCAATGCTGAAAAACTCTTGCTGCTCCAGTCCGTTGAGTACTTTTCGAAGTCGCGCGAAAGGTATGGTCGACACGTTGCCCCCTACGAGCTGCTCAACAAGGCTCGAGTACACCCTTTCTTTGCGCTGGGTCGTCGTGATGAACAGTATCTGAGTGTCGGGGAAGTATTTGACGAGAAACAGGTCGTGCTTCGCATCAATAATGTCTCGGCCGCGAGACCACACCGGGGCATCGAGTTCACGGGCCAAATAGAGATGTGCGTTTCGCTCGTGCGATTCCCAATGCTTCACGACTTCGAGGGGGCCAATCTTTTCCAGTTCGTTGGCGCCGGCCGGAGGCTGTTGCGCCACATACGCGGCGATGTGTTGCGGAAGTAGTAAGTAACGAGCATCGACCGAGTCGTAATCGGCAGAAGGGCGGCGGCCTTCTTCAAAGCTCCGAAGGTGTTCTTCCGCTCGTAACGCGAGTTGCTGACGAGCGTCGGCAACGTTGGCAATCAGCAGGTCCCACTGCAATCCGCTTTTATAGAGCTCGTCGCTCTCGGATTCAAGCTCTTGAGGAGCTGCGATGAACGTTGCGTCCCCGGTTCGAACACCGTTAGTTCGGGCGAAGCGGCCGATAAACTGCAACGTCGGCACGAGCGAACGGTGTGCGTCGTGCAGCACTGCGACTTTGAGTTGCGGAAAGTCATATCCTTCCCCAAACATGTCCACACAGACAATGCCGTCAAGTTCTCCTTCGCGCAACCGTGTTTCGATGGCTTCTACTGCCCGAGGACTTAGCTTGCTAGATACACTCTCGACCCGCAACCCGGCTGCGACATACTTTCCTGCCAACGGACCAGACGCATCAATGCGCCCGCATCGGATGAGCAGGCGGTGCTCATACCCCATGGCGCGGTCGCGCGCAAATATTTGAGCCGCTCGCGCTACGAGAGCGTCATCAATCTCCTCTCGTGAGGCATATTGCGGTATCGCAACAGATTCGAAATTGACCTTGCCGAATGCGTTCTCCTCGACGGCTCGTTTGAGCGGGTAGTAGAACACCAGTCGCCCGGGGAGCTTTACGCCGTCGAGCCGGTAGGGTGTGGCAGTAAACAAGGCATGACGCGCGCGTGGCAGGATTCGAATAAATGGTTCCCAGGTCCTCGCAGGCGCGTGATGCCCTTCATCCATCAGAACCAGGTCAAAGAACCCATCCGGCGGTGCCACCACGTCCGGAAGTTCAGGGCTAGCAGCATGCGGCGTCGCTACGACCACGTCGGCATTCGAGTGGGCTAGCCAGTCTTCAGTTCGAGTCACCCGCGCATCTATCACGGCCACCTCGGGAAGCGTTCCTTGCTCCAATTGCAGTGTCCCATGCTTGACGAGAACATCGAGGGAGCGGAAGGAGCGCATGGCTTGTTTCCGCAAGGCCGCCGTGGGTACTATCACTAAAACGCGACGAGCGCGCAAAGTAAAGCACGCACCAGCCATCACAGCAGTTTTCCCGTATCCAGTTGGCAGCGATACCACGGCCGGCTCACTGTCAGCACAGAAGTGGGCGGCTAGCGCGTGAAGAGCGCCGACCTGACCTCGGCGCAACCCCACACCGGGGCTTTCTGATTCGAAGAAGATGAAGCGTTGGGCGTTATCGTGAAAAAAGTCCAAAGCTGCCCCCGATTTCAAGCAGCACGCTCTTAATACCGGTACGCGCGCTCGACGATCTGTTGTGCGTTAATTCCTCACATCTTAATGCAAGCCGGCGCGGAGATTCCCATACTTACCGACTGTGAGCTTCGCGTGTCCGACTGCGAAGCGAGCGCGACGCAAACGCGGGTCGGCTCGTCGAGGTAAACGCTGCACCCGCGAGACCGGCGTGCGTACGATTACCAAACCACGAGGGAGTGGTTTGAATCATCGCAGCCTGTGGATAACTTCGTCGCGGTCGATTTTTTGCCTCCCCCCCGCACCCCCCCAAAAACCACAAAGACATACAGCCCACATACCTAAAAAGTGAGGTACGAAAAACCGGAAGCGCCCGCTTAGCGGGCGCTTCCAAAGGCAACACACCAGTCTGTATTTGACATTCTCAGACTTGACATGTCATGAATTGATGTGTAGATAAGTCAATATAATCAATAGGTTATATGGTATTTGACATGACATGGTTCCGCTAACCGTTCTAAAACACACTAAGTAGTTTTTTTGTTGGTAGAAGCCTGCTCTCCGTTGGAGGGTGGGCTTTTTGTTTACAGATTTCTTCTCACCCTCTCCGCGGCCGTTATGGAGCACTTTTGTGAGATGTAAATACTAGATTGTCGAGGCGTGCATGCGTCAAGCGCGCTCTCTCTGTCCCTGCTGAGCTAGTGCCGGCGTTGGTGCGGGGTTTTCTTCCCACCTTGGCCACGGCATTGTCCCCACGAAGTTGACGAAGCCAACTTTTCTACGGCCCAGTTCACCCTCGGCCATTTGACTACCAGTGAGTGGCCCGCGACACAATGTCTTACAATCCTCGGAAGAAATGCTCAAACGAACTCCCGGGGGCAGCATGTGGCACGACGTCGAGGCAACGTCCGACCTATTAAATTTCAGTTTGATAGCAGAGACAGCGGCTGGGTTGATTCACGACGCAGGCGGTCAACCAATCTCCATCGGGGTTTCTGGAAGCTGGGGAACTGGTAAATCGTCTCTCGTGAAGATGATTGGCACGGCGTTGGGCGGAAAGGATTCTTCTGGTAAGCCGTACCTTTTTGTCGAGTTCAACGCATGGCTTTATCAGGGATTCGATGATGCGAAGCTGGCCTTGCTGCAGGCTGTCTCGGACGTTCTGAGCGATGAAGCCAACAGGCAAAAGAATTTTCTGGATAAGGCCATCGACTTCGCGAAGCGACTCGCAGCAGCAGTCTATCGTCATCCTGCGTTTCCATTCATAAGCATAACGAACCATATGGATCGCATTGCAAAGTACGGTAACGCAAGTCTATGATGCGTCGCCTCGAACTTGCGTTTCTGCCTGCATCGCAGCCCGAGCTTTTTGCGTAGCCGTTTTATGCGGTGAACCCCGACCCGCACACCGTGTCCGTCGAGGTATTTCTGCAAACGCTCTGGACCGAAACTCTCGCGAGTACGCTGATGCGCTGCAAGTACTTCAGCTTCGAGACGCGGCTCCTATTGTGCCAGCAACAACAGCGGCCGTTTGCGTCACGCGTAATAGCCGCTGACGGAAACGCCCAGCAGTCGGCACATCAGTGGCACCACATAGTCCTGCCGCGTCTGTTCAATCACGCCGTGCCGACCTCAAAGTGTCAGGATTCGCTGGCAACGGAAACCGGGCCGCCGAGATTGAGGACCCGGAGGATCTGCGCCTTGTTGGACATGCCGAGTTTCCTGTATGCGTTGCGCAGGTGGTGTCGAACCGTGGTCGGTGAGATGGCCATCTTCTGGGCCACCTGCTTGTAGGTGAGTCCCTCGCCCCAGAGCCTCAGAACAACCAGTTCCCGGGCACTGAGGATATCGATGGGCGAACGCGCCCCCGCTTCCAGTTGGAACAAACCTGCGATGGGAGCAATTCGAACGCTGATATGGACGCCGACGTAAGGCTCATTGGTGCGCCGACGAAGATGCTCGGTGAACACGACCGGCAGTCGCTTGCCATCCCAGTCCGGCCACTCTGTAGTCGCGACGTGATGGAAGCCCGCATCCGCGTAGTGCAGCACGCCAAAGCGATCGCAGATGCCGGCACAACTGGTCGACGCATGCTGCGTCCGTGTGATGTGGAAGGACCTGTTCAGGTCGATGGCAGCGGCGAGATGGGGAATGAAGTTCTCGACGAAATCCGCTTCATCGTTCGTGAACGGTTGCGTCAGTGAATGACGGTACACCGACAGGAAGGTGGTGAGCCCGAAACGACGATCAAGTGCGCACACGCACATGAGCTGGGCGAGCCCGTACTTCGCGCCCCAATCGCGAAACTCGTTGGGGATATCGGGGGCAACGATGGAAATGATGGCGGCCTTCCCGAACGCGCCCAGTGTTCGCCTCGCGAGAGGGTCGAGGTCGCGTACCGATTTCCAGTCGGTGAAAAAGGAACGGGGCAACCGGTGCAGGAAACTGCAATGCAACACTGGCCAGTCGGGTGCGTGCGTGGCCCGGCCAGTCCATGCCGCGTCGAATGCCAGGTGCTGGTGTAGCAGTTCGAAGAAGGCACTTTCGAATTCGCCGATTCCCGTTTGACCTGCGAGGGAATACAGGTCAAGCAGCAACTGGCCGAACTCGCGCCGCTCGCTCTTTCCGGAAGATGGAGGACCATCGAACTCCGTATGCCGCAGCGGCCAGCATCCGGGCGTCACGCCGTCCAGCACGATGGCGTCACCCCATTCCCGTGTCCTGTCGACCGCGCCGGTCCGTTCGCCATTGTTCATGTAGTTCTCCTACCGTTCGCCTCCCGTCGGCAGGCTTCATGCCGGCGATCATCGTACGGTTTCACGACCTTGCCAATAAGGTGTTCTTTCGATGTCACCGGCCTCGTTCATTTGAACGATCTGTCGCGTCGTCAATGGGGCTGCCCTGATCACACATACAAGGAGAAGCCGCAGGGCCGTCGGCCACGAACTGTCAGGGCTCATCGGCTCCTGCATTTGAACGACTTCCCCGCGCATTTGCGGCGACCCACACTGCATTACGGACGCCACGTCTGTCAAGTCGGCGCATGAATGCGGCAATGACCGCCACGCCGGTTCCAGAAAGAAAAATCCAGAGCGGTTGGAGACACTCGATGAAAATGAAATACCAGCTCGCAGCCGCGTCAATGGCATGCATTGGAATGGCGGTGGTCGACAGTCCGAGCGCCTGCGCCCAGTCGAACATAACGCTGTACGGCTGGACCGACGCGGGCATCGAATACCTGTCGAACGCGGACGGAAAGCATAGCGCAGTGCGTCTGCAGAACTACGGTATCCTGCCTTCCGAATTCGGGCTGACCGGTACGGAGGACCTGGGCGGCGGGTTGAAGGCGCTGTTCACGTTGCAGCAGGGATTCAACCTCAACGACGGCACCTCGACCGTGCCGGGCTATGCGTTCTTTCGCGGCGCCTATGTGGGACTGAGCGGGTCGTTCGGCACGGTCACGCTGGGCAGGCAGTTCAGTGTGCTGTTCGACAAGACGCTCTTCTACGACCCGTTTCTGTACGCTTCCTACAGCGGCCAGGGCGTACTTATTCCGCTCGAGGGCAACTTCATCGACAACGCGATCAAGTACAAGTCACCAGTCGTCGCGGGTTTCAACGGGGAGGCTCTGGTTTCGACGAGCGGCATCGCTGGCAATACCCGGGCCGGTCGGGTTCTGGAGGCGGGCGGCGAGTACGTGGGAGCGTCGCTGGGCGTCAGTGCCGTCTACCACCAGCAGCACGGCACGGTCGCTGCGGGCGTTGACATGTCGGCACAGCAGACAACGATTGGCACGCTGGCGGTGCGCTACGCGTTCGATCCCGTCACCGTGTATCTTGGCGGCGAACGGCAGACCGGCGACCTTGAGCCAGTGAAAACCGTCTACTGGGCTGGCGCACGTTATCAGATAACCGCCGCGGTCGCGCTGGCAGGCGGTGTCTGGCACACGCAATCGCACGTGGCCTCCGTTGGCCACCCGACGCTCTTCGTGTTGAGCACTACATACGCCTTCTCCAGGCGCACGACGGTCTACCTGAATCTCGGATACGCGCGAAACAGCGGCTCCAGCTCGCAGACCGTCTACGAATACGACCCGACTCCGCTTAACGGTGCTTCACAGCGTGGCGCGATGCTGGGTATCTCCCACGTATTCTGATCCCTGTCTTCCGGGTTGACTGGGTGCTTGCCACCATCTTCACGAATTCGAGGTCACCGCCATGAAAGTCATGTCAACGGACATCCTGTCCGAAGCTGTGCAGCCTGTCGAAATTCCTTTCAGTACCATGATGGCACTGGTTGTCTTTGCTGCAATCACGCCATTGATACTGCTTGTCGCGCCTGCAGTAGCGGGGCAGTTGAGTGCCATCGCATTGACCATTGGGTCGTTGGTGTGCCTCCTGCTGATGATCCGGCGCACCTCACCGGTTACCCGTACGTGACACCGGCACGTTCCACGTAATTCACATACCACATCAGGAGACGAGCATGAGCAGGACGGCATTTATGACAGACGAACGAACCTTCTGGCATACAGGCGGGCAACAGGTCCTGATCCTGCCCGTCGGAGGGTTTGTACAACCACCTAACAGTGCCAGCTACGCGGAGTCCCCCGACTCGAAGCGCCGGCTGCTGTCGCTGGTTTGTGCATCGGGTCTGTCAGCCAGGCTAGACATGCAAAGTGCGCAGCCCGCTACGGAGGAGGATCTTCTGCGGGTGCACACCGTGAACTACATCAGATCGTTCAAGGAACTGAGTGATGCCGCCGGCGGCGATCTGGGTGACTTTGCGCCGTTCGGTCATGGAAGTTACGAGATTGCCGCGATCTCGGCCGGCCTTGCCAAGGCGGCAGTCGCGCAGGTGCTGGCCGGCACCGCCCGCAACGCCTTTTCGCTGTCGCGCCCGCCGGGCCATCATTGCCTGCCCGACCGGCCGATGGGATTCTGCGTGCTCGCGAACATCCCGATCGCGATCGAGGCGGCAAAGGAGAAATTTGGCGTTTCGCGGGTGGCCGTTGTCGATTGGGATGTGCACCATGGCAATGGTACACAGACCATCTATTATGGCCGCGACGACGTGCTCACGATCTCCCTGCATCAGGACCGCTGTTTCCCGCCTGGCTATAGCGGCGCGGAAGACCGCGGCGAAGGAAAGGGCCTTGGCTATAACATCAACATCCCGTTGCAGCCGGGTGGCGGCCACGACACGTACCTCTACGCCATGAAGCGCATCGTGGTTCCGGCGCTGGATTCATTCAAACCGGAACTGATCATCGTCGCCAGCGGTCTCGACGCCAGTTTCGTCGACCCGCTCGCGCGGATGATGCTGCTCACGGACACGTACCGCGAGATGACGCGGATGATGATGGACATGGCAAACCGTCACAGCAACGGACGCCTGGTCGTGGTTCACGAAGGCGGATATTCCGAGGCGTATGTCCCTTTCTGCGGGCACGCGATTGTGGAAGAACTCGCGGGCGAGGCCGGCTTGGTTGCGGATCCGTTGCGTGATCTGGTGATGGCGCAACAGCCCAACGAGCGCTTCGCTGCCTTCCAGCGGGCACTCATTGACGAGATGGCACTCTCCTTCGGATTCTAGCGATCGATCCGCGCGGGGCCAGCTTCCATTGCCGAAGCTGGTCTTTCACTTTCTGGAGTCCGCTTGGGCCTTCGTCAGGGTACATGCACGTTGCGTTTGTGCCACCGGACTATTCGAGGCGGGCGCAGCGGCTTGCGGTGTGGTCGAAGAACCACAGCGAACTGCAGGGACCGCAGCGCCCTGCACGACGTACCTGCTCTTCGTCGTGCCGGAGATCAGTCAGTCAAGCGCCTGATCGTTCGGATGCGCAAACAGCGCCTTGTTCTCCGCAGAAAGCGGGTAGTCGAGGTTGAATCCCTTGGGTGGAATCGGTTGGGTAAACCACTTCGTGTAGAGTCGCGCCGTCTCGCCCGAAGTTTGCATGTCGGCAATCACGCGGTCGGCGAGCTTCTTGAAGACGGGGTCATCCTTGCGCACCATGCAGCCGTAGGCCTCGGACATCGGCGGCGTGCCAGTGATCACGTAGTCCTGCGGGTCCTGCTCTCTCGCCCTCGCGCCGTACAGAAGCGGCTCGTCATTCACATAGGCGGCTGCCCGACCAGTCTTCAGGACAAGAAACGACTCCGCATGGTCCTTGGCGAAAATGAGCTGCATGTTCATCTTCTTCGCATTGTTCATCTCACGCAGCAGACGGTCTTCTGACGTGCCCGCCGTGGTGACCACCGTCTTGCCCGCGAGATCGGAGAAGTCCTTCACGCCGGAGTCCTTCCTCGTGATGAGGCGAACGCCATACTGGAAGAAACTGTTGGTGAAGGCGACCTGGTTGTCACGCTCCCGGGTGTGAGTCGTCGAGCCACACTCGATGTCGATCGTGCCGTTCTGAACCAGAGGAATGCGGTTCTGCGAAGTAATCGGCGTTTCCTTGACGGTCAGCTTGCTCAGCTTCAGTTCCTTTTTGACTTCGTCGACGATCCGCAGCGCAATGTCCTGCGAGTAGCCGATCGTGTGCTGCTGATTATCGTAGTAGGAAAACGGCACCGACGATTCCCGTATGCCAAGCGAGATGACTCCGGTATCCCGGATTTTTTGCAGCGTGGCGCTCGTATCCTGTGCCTGTGCGTTGGCAAACAGCGCGCATCCCGTCACAATCGCCGACAGCGTTGCCAGATGTTTCATAGTGTCTCCATGGTTTGATGTAGCGACGCACCGTGCGTCGATCAGCTTATTTCACCCTGCGAAAAGGCTTACTTCCTTGTCCTGCTACAACCGACTCAATGCGTAGGCGCCGCCATCAACCGCCGTTCGGCGACCATGCAGCGCCTCAACCAGCAGTCGGGCGGTTCCGCACGCGAGCGTGAAGCCCAGCGCACCATGCCCTGTGTTCAACCAGAAGTTGCTGTACGGTGTAGCGCCGACGAGAGGTTTGCTGTCGGGTGTCGCTGGCCGGTGACCACACCAGGTCTGTGCGCTGGCATAGTCCGCGGCAAAGGGGAAGACTTCCTTCACGTGACGGATCAGCGTTGCGAGCCGCGCATCACGTCGTGACTCATCGGCGCCCGTAATTTCCACCATGCCGGCTACGCGCAACTGTTCTCCCAGTCGCGCATACACGATCTTCCGGTGCAGGTCCGTGACATTGATGCCTGGTGCGCGGTCTGGAATGACGGCCGCGGAAAGGCTGTAACCCGTCAACGGATAGACGGGCAGGCGTAAGCCGAGCTTTTCAGCCAGGTTCGCACTGTCCGTGCCCGCCGAAAGAACAAATGCATCTGCGCGAACATCGTCCCCGGCGATCTGCGCGGCGACAACCCGCCGTCCTTGTCTGGCCCACCCCAACACCCTGGCGCCAGTATGGATCCTGACGCCATAGCGATCCCGCAGCACATTCGTGAGCTCCCTGCAAAACCGCAGGCAATCGCCCGCTTCTTCGGATGGTGTATGAATGCCGCCGACAATCGTCGCACTCGCGAACTCAAGTGACGGCTCAACCGCAAGACATCCGTCGCGGTCGAGTGCCGACTGACTGGCTCCACCCCTTGCCAGAAGCTCGGTTTTCTTGCGCGCGAGCCCGAATGCGTGGGCATCACGGTAGACGACGAGCTTTCCGTTCTGCACATGATCGAATCGGATTGACTCCCGCTCGACGAGGTCGTACAACGCTTCGCGGCTCAGAGCGCCAAGCTGCAGCAGTTCCAGGGCAGTCCTGTTGCTCGTCGCCGCGCGACACGCCCGCAGAAACGCCAGACACCAGCGCCACTGCCTGGCGTCGGGGCGGGGAACATATCGCAGCGCCGAGTCACTGCTGAGCAGCCAGGCCGGCAGATGCGGCAGCACGGAAGGATCAGCAAGCGGAGCAACGTAGCTGTAGCTGAGCTGTGCACCATTCGCAAAGCTGGCCCCGAGCGCAACGTCCTCCCCACTCTCCAGAACCGTCACGTCATGGCCCTCGCGAGCGAGAAAATACGCTCCGGTCAAGCCAACAACGCCCGCACCAACGATACATACCCGCATAAGCGACCAGCCTTTCCCTGGGGATCCGTAACTGTCCAAAGTGTGCGGCCGCAACCATCTCGCAGCAAATGAATTGAGTTGTGAGGGTATAACTCCGCGTTATGCGCCACTCAAACCCACCTGCGCCCGTCACGAAGTAACGCTTCCACCCAAGTTCGCAACGGACGCTCGCAACACTTCGACAAACGCCTTCCCTACCTGGGATTCCAACTCACCGTCGCGCCAGAGCGCATATACACCAATGGACAGGGATGGCAGAACGGGCCGGATCGACACGCGGTCCGCGCCTGTGCGTGCGCTCAGTTCATCGATTAACGTCAGGCCGATTCCCCGTGCGGCGAGAGCGCGCGCAACGTACCAGGTCTGGGCTTCGATAGAGGCAACGTGTCCGTCCAGGCCCAACGTTTCAAGCTCCCGTCGAATGAACTCGCCAAGCGGATCAACACTGCCGATGCTGATCCAGTTGCGCGTGACCACCTCCGCCATCTCGATGGGTTCCGGGCTGGTGTCCTCCGGCGGTCCGACGCACACCAGCGCAGTGCGGCCCAGCTCGATCGCTGTGACTCCTGGCCTCATGGGCGGTTCGACCGCGACTCCGATATCGAGATCCCTTGTGAAAAGGGCCGTTATCAGTTCGGTCGTATGCCGGGTTTGAATTCTGAGTGAAACCTCGGGCCGTGAGATATGGAACTGCTGTACCACCTCGGGAATCAGGCTCACGCCCAGACTCGGCAGACAACCGACGCGCAGATATCCCTGGGGCTGGGATGCCAGGTTCCGTGCAAGGCTTCGAAGGCTGTCGATATCCGACTGGAGCTTGTGGGATTCGGCGAAGAGGATTTCAGCTTCACGCGTTGGCACGAGCCGGCCGTGAGCGCGTTTGAACAACGGAAATCCCAGACTGCGCTCGGTTTGGGCCAAAGCCTTGCTCATGGCCGGTTGCGAAATGCACAACAGTTCGGCCGCCTTGGATATCGTTCCTGCCCGCATGATCGCAAGCAGTACCTCAATGTGTCTCAATCGCACGCTGCGTCTCCAGTGGAGTCCTCACCAGACCGGTCCATCAATGATCATGGATTCCAGCAGCGAATACCTGCCTATCCCGGTTAAATGTTGTTAAAGAGGCAAGGAGTGTTCTGAAGGCAGGCTCGCGAATGCTGGCATCGGTTATGTTAGCAAGGTTGGCAGAACGAAGTATGTTCGATGCCGCCACACCGCGTTTCGCCAACGCATTCGCGCGCTCACCGTCGCAGATGCGTGAGCGCGTCCCTCATCGGCGAACTGTCGACCACGATGGGCCCCGAAAACGGCGTATCCAGATCGACGATCACGTAGACCGCCGAAGCAATCGACACCGCGCCCAGTGTGATCGTGACGAGCGCCAGCGTGTTGCGCGGCGCGATCAATCCGAAGCTCAGAAAGATCACGCACAGCCAGAACGTCAGCGTCTTGAGGAAGGGCCGCGAAATCGAACTGTGCGCTTCTTCGATGATCTTCCATCGCGCATCCACGACCCGGCGGTATTGCGTCAACGCGTCTTCGAGCGCGCGCTGCTGTAACGAATCATGCGTGCGCAGTTGCCGCAACTGCCGTCCCACCGCTGTCAGCATGTCGCCGAGCTGCGCGTTTTCGAGCTTCTGCGGATCGGTCGACGGGCCGAGATCCCGCGGATAGTCCCCGCTGGGCGCCGGCTCGCGCGGCCACGTCGACGCGATTGCCGCCGCCGTGTACTGGCGCAGCAGGCGGCGGGCTTCGTCGGTCTCGCTGCCCAATTCCCGCATGGTGGTATCGAATTCGATCAGTTTGGCCGCGTAGCTGCGCAGATCGTTCGAGGCGGTATCGAAGCTCGACTTCGCGGATGCCGTCATCAGCCCGAGCACCAACGCGGCAAACGTCACCAGCATGCCGATCACCAGCTGAACGAGCTGCACGGTTTCGTGCGCCTTGTGCTCTTCGGGCAGAAGCGGCCGCACCGCCACGCCGAGGCCAGTCGCTATTAGCAACAAGGCGAACACCAGAAGAGCCGAACCGACTTCCGACATGGCAATGCTCCGAAGACACATGCCCCGCCACTTTCCATCAGCCGCAGCACAGCGGAAACCCAAGGAGTCTCGCAAAAGCACGGGCGCGTAAATGGCGTGACGCCGATTTCCAGATATTGAGGTATCGCAGGCATCTGCGCGATCACCATAAAGTTTTCTGCGATCCCGCCGTAGTCCCTTTATGTGGTGTTCGCTTAATTTTTAACACACAGTTGCGAACCTGGCCGAAAGGGTTTGGGCGCAGCGCGCGTGGCCGAGGCCGTTACTGAACATTCGGTCAGGCAGCCCCTGGAGACAAGCCCGATGTTGAGAAATCTGTCGATTCGCACCAGTCTTACCCTGATGATCGCGTTCTTCGGCGTGGTGCTGCTGCTCGGCGCCGCCGCCGGCCTGCTGTCGCTGCGTGCCAGCAACGCGTCGCTGCAGCAGATGTACACCATCGACACACCCGCGGTAGCCGACCTCGAAGGCAGCGCCGGACAACTGTTGCGCCTGCGTCTGGCGCTCGCGACGTATGCATCGCTGGTCGAACTGAGCGATCAGGATGGCGCGAATGCCGTGCTCAAGCGCTTCGACCAGTATCAGAAGGCGTCCAACGATCGGCTTGCCCACTATCTGAGCCGCGCCAGCACCGATGCCGACGAGCAGCGTCTGATCAAGGACATGCAGGCCAAACGAGACATCTTCCTGAACGAGGGTGTCGATCCGGCGCTGGCTGCGCTCAAGTCGGGCGACAAGAATGCATTCCAGCAGTTGCAGGCGCACAAGCTGCCGTCGCTCTACAGCGCGTACGAAAAGGCGATGCTCGCGCTCGAACAATGGCAGCTCGACCACGCCGCATTGCGCTATCAGGATGCACAGGATCTGTTCTACGCGATCTCCATTGCGGTGGCGGTCGGTATCGTGGTGTCGTTGCTCGGCTCGTGGCTTGGTCGCGTGGTGCTCGTTCGTGCGATCGTCAGTCCGGTCGACGCGACCATCGCGCAGTTTCAGCGGATCGCCAACGGCGACTTGACGAGCCGGATCGACGTGACCAGCGACAATGAAATGGGGCGTCTCGCGGCCGCCTTGCGCAAGATGCAGGACTCGCTGATCGCGACGGTGAGTACCGTGCGTCAAGGCACGGAATCGATCGACACCGGCGTGAGCGAGATCGCGGCGGGCAATGCCGACCTGTCGCAACGTACCGAGGAGCAGGCTGCTTCCCTCGAGGAGACGGCGGCGAGCATCGAACAGCTGACCTCGACGGTCAAACAGACGGCGGACAATGCGAAGCAGGCGAGTTCGCTCGCGCAGGGCGCGTCGAGCCTGGCTGCCCAGGGCGGCGAACTTACCGGGCAGGTCGTGGGCACGATGCACGGCATCGTCGACGACTCGCGGCGCATCGGTGATATCGTCGGCGTGATCGAAGGGATCGCGTTTCAGACCAATATTCTCGCCTTGAACGCGGCAGTCGAAGCGGCGCGTGCGGGCGAGCAGGGGCGCGGCTTCGCGGTGGTGGCGAGCGAGGTGCGCTCGTTGGCGCAGCGCAGCGCGGCGGCGGCCAAGGAGATCAAGGGCTTGATCGATGCATCGACCGCACGGGTGCAGGCCGGCTCGCAATTGGTCGAACGCTCGGGGTCGACGATGACCGAGATCGTCGGCGCGATTGCCCGCGTGAGTTCGATCATGGGCGAGATCGCGGCGGCCGCGATCGAACAGAGCAGCGGAATCGATCAGGTCAACCTCGCGGTCGCACAGATGGACGAGGTGACCCAGCAGAATGCCGCGCTGGTCGAGCAGGCCGCGGCGGCGGCCAGCTCGCTGGAAGAGCAGGCGCGGCGTCTGTCCTCAGCGGTGGCGGTGTTCCGGACGGGAAGCGGTAGCGGTGCCGCAGGGTTCGCCGCTGCGTCTGCCGGGCGGCGTGGCGCGTCTGTCGTTGCGCCGAAAGTGGAAGAGACGGGTGAGTTCGCTGCAGCTTGAACGCAATGATGATGTGGGCGTTGCGGCGTCTTGTATCTCAGGTCTCAGGTCTTCCGTCTTCGGGACGACCGCGCCGCGTACGCCATCAGACTCCTACCGCATGGCCGAATAATACTTGGCTATGCTATCTATCTCTTCCGGCGTCATCTGCCGGGCCACGATGCGCATCTGCTCATTGATGTCGTTGTGCCGCGCGCCGGAAGCAAATGCACGCATCTGCGCCGCGAGATAAATCGAAGACTGTCCGCCCAGCCACGGTGCCGCGCCTTTGCGATCGAGCTGTCCATGGCAGGCCGCGCACGGCGGGATGTTGCGCTGTGGATCGCCCTGCATCGCCAGCTTCACCGCGGTCGCATCCGGTCCCTCGCCGGCGGGCAGCGGTTCCGCTGCGGGCGCTCGCGTCAGCGATGCGTAGTAGGCCGCCAGATCGCGCAGATCCTGATCGCTGCGCGGCGCGATGATCGGCTGCATCACCGCGCTTGGCCGTTGCCCAGTCTGGTAGTCACGCAGTTCTTTATAGATGACATCGGCGTATTGCCCGGCCAACGCGGGCGCCGTGACCTGCACTGTGCCGAGTACGCCGTGGCACATCGAGCAGTGTTGCGTCGCGAGCGTCGCGCCACGGCCGATCGAATCCGCATCGGCGTGCACCCGTCCCGACGGCGGCAACACGACCACCTCGCTCGGCACCGGGCTGACGGCATTGTTGCCGCTGTACCAGCTCGACGGCGTGCCGGCCGCGCCGCAGATCTTCGCCCATAAGCCGAGGTCGCCGAACGCGCTGCTAGCCGAGGGCAACCAGATGAAGCCGATCAGTATCCCCACGATGGCGATCGCGATCGTGCCGCCCACGCTCCATGTGAACCACGGATTGCGCAAGCTGAAGACGCGTTCCTCATTCATCGCTGCGCTCCGATGACGACTGCCGGCACCGACGTCTGCGGCAGTCTGAGCAACTGCACGATCGGCACACTGTAGTTGATGACCGTGAGTCCGATCATCAACGCCACCCACAGGCCAAAGCTATTGAGCGCAGCGGGCACACGTTCCACGGGGTGCGCCGGGCTCGCGAAGCGGAACGTCTGCGGCTGGATCACCGGCCCGAATTGGGACTTCGCGAGGATGTAGACGAACAGCACACCGGACACCACGAGGATCAATCCGCCCACCGCCGATACGCCGACCCACAACGCCTGCGACTGCATGCCCGACATCGTGTAGTCGTAATAGGCCATGCGGCGCGGCGCGCCGAGCAGGCCGACGTAGTGCCACGGCAGCGTCACCACCATCATGCCGATGAACCACAGCCACAATTGCGTGCGCACCAGCTTCGCCGAGATGATCGCGCGGCCGGTCAGTTGCGGCCACAGTTCGTACGCGATCGCGAAGTACATGATGACGATTGCGCCGCCGAAAATCAGATGGAAGTGGCCGGTTATCCACTGCGTGTTGTGCACCGTCGAGTTCAACTGATAGCTCATATTGATCAGACCGCCCGCGCCGCCGAAGCCCAACATCACGAACGAGAACGCGATCACCAGCATCATCGGGTTGCGCCACGGCAACGCGGTGAGCCAGCCGAATGCGCCCTTGCCGCCGCGCAGCCGGCCGGCGATTTCCACCGACGCGCAAATCGTGAACACGGTCAGCAGTGTCGGCACCGATACCATGCCGGTGAACACGGCATGCAGGAACTTGAAGCCGGAGCCGACTTGCGGATCGACGAACAGATGGTGGATGCCGATCGGCATCGCGAACACGAGGAACAGGATGAACGACACGCGCGCCATCGAATCGCTGTAGAGCCGCCCGCCGATCGCTCGCGGCACCAGCGTATAGAACGCGATGTACGCCGGGAACAGCCAGAAGTAGACGATTGCGTGCAGCGTCCACGAAAACAGGACGCGTGCGAGACCGGCGTCGATCGTACTGGTGAGACCGAAGGCGACCGGCAGGATCTGGAACAGGATCTCGAGCGCCGCGCCGACGGCGGTCCATGCCCACAGATACGCGCCCGCCACGTTGGCGAACATCGCGAGCGGCACCGCCTTGCCGGGATTCGCGCGCTTCCAGATGCGCAGGTTGATGTCCATCAGCGCGACCCAGATCCACGAGCCGACCACCACCAGCACGACGCCGAGGTAATAGAACGGACTGCCGATCATCGGCGGATAGAAGGTGTAGAGCACCGAGGCATTGCCGCGTGCGACCGGCACCATCGCCATCACCGCGCCCACCAGCAGGATGATGAACGCAGCCCATGCCCACTTGAGGCCGACGAGGCGCTGTGCGAGCGCCAGCTCGACGATCGCGTAGCCGAAGCCCATCGCCACCAGCGTCGGCATCACGTAGGCCATCACCGTGCCATGCGCCGTCACCGAGCGGTAGTACAGCTCGGGGTCGCCGATCCATGGCATGAACGGGCTGCGCACCAGCATCTGCCAGCCGCCGAGCAACAGCGCGACCAGGAACCCAATGAAAGCCAGCCAGAAATGTGCGAGAACGAGTCGCTTAGCGTGAAACACAGCTCAGCCTCCGTGATTGTCGGGCCTGTTCGAAGAAGGCCGCTTTGTCGATTACCTTCACGTGCGCCCACATGGTCTGATGGCCGAAGCCACAGAACTCATGGCATGGCATGGTGTGATCGGCGGGGCTGTCGAAATGCGTGTTCAGCGTGGCGACGTAGCCGGGCACGACCATCGTGTTGATGTTGGTGTCGGTGACGAGCAGGCCGTGCACGACGTCGGCGCTGGTGGTGCGAATCGTGATCGGCGTGTCGGCGGGCACCAGCAGACATTGCGGCGTGAACGAATACTGCTGCGCGACGAAACGCACGATCACCGAGCCGTCCGGCTGCACCGCGCTGCCCAGATTGTCTTCGACGAATTCGCCGGAGAGTTGCAGGCGCGCGGGGTCGATCGTCTCCACGCGCGACGGCGGCATCATCGCCCAATGCAGGCCGGAAAACACGATCACGGCCAGCATCAGCACGATCAGCGCGACCGCGAAAATCGCCCAGCGGCGCTCGGCGCGTAACGCGACCGCGTGGCCACTACCCGGTTGATGATTGGAATCGGTCGACATGATCAGTGAATAATGCCGCGCGGCAGAAACGCAAAAAAGTAGAAGGCGAACCAGATCGCCGTCACGATCACCGCGGCGACGCCGGCGAGAGCAATTGCGCCTTGTGGACCGGCGGCGACGACGCGTTCCACTTCGTCATCGGTTGGCGGGGCCGCGCTGTGGGTGTCGTACGCTTCCATCCAGATGGTTCTCCAGTGCGGCCGCTCAATGCAACGGTGCGCGGCGTAACTCGCTGACCTCGCCCGGGGTCACCGGCAGGCCGTGGTTGCCCCACGCGGTGCGGATAAACGTGACGACCGCAGCCGCTTCGATGTCGTTCAGTTCCTGGCCGAACGGCGGCATACCGTACGGCTCCGGATTGCGCATCGTGCCCGGCGGGAAGCCGCCGTTCAGCACGATGCGGATCGGATTGACCGACGAGTCCATTTCGATCGACTGGTTACCCGCGAGCGGCGGGTAATGCGGCAACTGTCCTTCGCCATTGGCACCGTGGCATAGCGCGCATTTGTCGGCATAGATCCGCTTGCCGAGCGCGAACGCGCTGGTGTTGGTCGGCGCGCTCGGCCCGGTCTTGCGGCCTTGAACGTCGGGCAGTGACTTCAGATAGACGCCGATCGCCCGGATGTCTTCGTCCGTCAGATACTGCAGGCTGTGATAGGTGACTTCGGCCATCGGACCGTAGACAGCGCCGCGCTTGGAGATGCCCGCCTGCAGCAGATCGACGATGTCCTCGATGCTCCAGTCGCCAAGCCCGCCGTCCTTGTCGGACGTCAACGACGGCGCGTACCAGTTCTCCACGGGAATCAGACCGCCGGCGAACTGCTCGCGCGGCGACGAACCGCCGAGCATGTTGATCCGGGTGTGGCACAGCGTGCAGTGCCCGAGCCCTTCGACCAGATACGCGCCGCGATTCCATTCGACCGAGCGGGTCGGGTCGGGCTTGAACTCGCCCTCGCGGAAATACAGCGTGCGCCACCCGTACAGCAGGTCGCGCTGGTTGAACGGGAAGCGTAGCGTGTGTTTGCGATTTGGTTGGCGTACCGGTTCGACGGTTCGCAGGAACGCGAAAATCGCGTCCGAGTCCTCGCGCGTGACCTTGGTGTACTGGGCGATCGGCATGGCGGGGTAGATTAGCGAGCCGTCCGGTTTTTTGCCGGTACGCATCATCTTGAAGAACGCTTCCTCGCTCCATGAGCCGATGCCGTATTGCGCGTCCGGCGTGATGTTCGGCGAATACAGCGTGCCGAACGGCGTTTCCATTGCAAGACCGCCCGCGAACAGCTTGCCGCGCGGCGCGGTGTGACAGGCGATGCAGTCGCCGGCGCGTGCAAGGTATTCGCCGCGCTTGACGATGTCCGCGTGGGTGCCGGTGTTGCCGGGGGCGGTGGTGGTCGTGGCGGCTGGTGCGGCCGGCGTGGTGCCGGCAGCGTGGACTGCGGCGATCAGCGGCGCATCGAGCGCATGCAGCAGCGTGGCACCGCCGGCCGCGACGAGGCCGGCGGTCAGCACGCGGTAGACGAGCGCCGCGCTCGCGCGACGGCGTCGCGCCATGGCGTGTTCTATGGCACGTGCAACACGTCGCGTGGCGGACTGCAAACCGTCACTCAGCGAATGCACGACAACAGAGGGGCGCAGTATCGGCTTCATTGCGGTTGGCTCCCGCATGCTAGAGGCAGCCGCTGCGCGGATGCCGGTGCGGGCCGCGGATCGGCCGGACGCGGTTGGCGCGCGAGCCAGCTCGATACGGCAGTGATGTCATGGTCGCTTAGCTTGACTGCGATCGTATGCATGCAGTCCGGTGCGGGCGCGCGACGCGTGCCCGAGCGCCACGTGCCCATCTGCCCGGCGATATAGCTCGCATGCAGTCCAAGCAGACCGGGGATGCCCGGCTGGGTGCCGGTCATACTCGCCCCATGGCACGCGATGCACGCCGGTATCTTGCGCGCCGGGTCGCCGTGCATGACGAGCCGCTCGCCGGCGGCGAGCACCGCGGGCGAGATGGCGCGTTGATCGGCTTCGGGGTAGGGCGGTTGTAGCGCGGCGAAGTACGCGCTGATCTGGCGCAGATAGTCGTCGGGCAGAAAGGCGAGCAGATAACCCATCGGCGGATAGGTGCGGCCGCCGTCACGAAACGCGGTCAGCTGATTGAACAGATAGTCGGCCGGTTTGCCGGCGATACGCGGAAAGTAGTCGTTCCTTAGCCCCTGGCCCTGCACACCGTGACACGAGGTGCAGGCGCGCACGCGTTCGTCCATCGCCGACGGCGCCGCACCGGACGCCTCGGTGGCCGCGAACGTCGCGCTACTCCAGACGACGCAAAAAGCAAACAGAACTGAAGATCCGATAGTTCTACGATGCACGCCGGGCCTCGTTGGGGGAACGTTCTTTTTCTCGATTGTTTGTCACGCTTTCGCTGATGAATTCATTCGCGAATCCGACGGACGACGCATTGCGTGTCTGCCGGTGTTTTCCCTACGACGACTTCCTTACAGCAATTCGAAACGGATTTATTGAAGATGGCGAAGTGTTGATTCGCTGCAGCGATGCAATTGCCTGGCTAGAACAATGATCTGTGCGGAATGCGCCAATGGGCGGCGGCTTTCGGGCTGCGGGCAATGACGCTTGATGCCGTTCAGCAGTGTGTAGCAGGTTGCAGGAATCCAACCGACGCGTCAATAGCAAGCAAAAGAACGGGCACTCCACACATCCGATAATCATAGGCGGCGAGCAAAGGGCTTTCAATAAGCGATGGCACGGACATTTGATATGGATCAGCCCGCGTGTGAAATCGCAGGATGCAGGGCCGCCCTCAGGCGAACAGTCGCATCAAGGCGTTACGCGCATTGCTCACGTGTTCGCTTTCGCCGAGCCGGCCCGGCAGCAGATGAAACTCGACGGCGGGCAAAGCGGGCAGTCCGATGCCCGTCGCACACGCCACCACCCCGCCACCGATCGATGACTCGTTCAGGCAGGAAATGCCGAGTCCGGCCTTTAGCGCCAATTGCAAGCCCGCCACGCCCGACGCCGAATGCGAGATCAAATACGGCACCTTGTGCTCGTCGAGCAGCTTCACGACGAAACGCTGCAGTTGGCAACTCGATGGCAGCAATACCAGTTGGTACGGCGCGGCCGGTCGCGGCGCGGCATCGGCGGCGCACACCCATAGCAGCTTCTCGCGCCGCACCACCGTGCTCGCTGCGCCGCTGCGCTTGCTGGCGGCGCGCGGCTGCCCCGTGACGAGCCGCAACGAGAGACCGATGTCGAACGACGTGTCGTCATCGGCCTTGCTGTCGATCATGGAGCTGGGCAGCACGGTGACGTGCAGCTTCAGGCGCGGATGCTGTTCGCAAAACGTTTTCAGAATGCGGGCGATGTCGTGCGGACGGTAGTAGTCGGTGATGGCGATGCGCAGTTCGCCGTCGAGCGAGCGGCCTTGTAGATCTTCGAACGCTGCTTCGCTCATCGCGAGGATGCGCCGCGCGTGGTCGAGCAGGCGGCTGCCGGCGGGCGTGGCACTCACGCCCTGCTTGCTGCGCACGAAGAGCGGCTGGCCGGCGCGCTCCTCGAGCTTCTTCAACTGCTCGCTCACCGACGATTGCGACAGGAAAACGCGCTCCGCGCCCGCCGATACGCTGCCCGATTCGGCGACGGCGACGAAAGTCCGCAGCTGCGTGAGGTCAAATCCGCGTTGGCTCATGATTCGTAAAACCCGATGGAAGTCATCTGAATTTCCGGCTTTTCCGATGGAAGGCCCAGCCGTAGGATACCGCCAGATTCCTTGCGGAGGCTGTGATGGAATATGGATCAGGCATCCCGGTGCGCGGCGCGGGCAGGCGCGCGGCGAATCATCGGTGGAAGGTGCTGGGCGTCGGGTTCGCCGCGAACGCGAGCTTTTCGGCGGCGTTTTCGGGTATTCCGACCACCGCGGTCTTTTTGCGCTCGGGCTATCACCTCGACAATCATGGTCTGGGGCTGGTGCTTGGCATGCTTGGCCTCGGCATCGCGGTGAGCGAGTTGCCGTGGGGTCTGCTGACCGACCGTTGGGGCGACCGCCGGGTGTTGCTGCTCGGCTTGCTCTCGACCGCTGCGGCCCTGGCGGGTCTCGCGTTGTTCGTGGTGCCGACCCGCGCTCATGTGCCCAGCGTGATGACGCTCGCGCTCGGCCTGTTGCTGGTTGGCCTGCTCGGCGGCAGCGTCAATGGGTCGAGCGGCCGCGCGGTGATGGCGTGGTTTCGCGAAGGCGAGCGCGGCCTCGCGATGAGCATCCGGCAGACCGCGATGCCTGCGGGCGGCGGCCTCGGCGCGTTGGCGCTGCCGGTGCTCGCGTCGAGATCCGGCTTTGCCAGCGCCTATGCCGTGCTGGCGCTCGCGTGCGCGATCACGGCGCTGTTCGCATGGCGCTGGCTGCACGAACCGTCGCACGTCGACCCGGACGACGCGCGGCCGGCTCGCACCACACCTGCGGCGAGCGGCACCCCGGCGCGGGTCTCGCCACTGCGCGATAGCGGCATCTGGCGCGTCGCGCTCGGCGCCGGCGCGTTGTGCGTGCCGCAACTCGCGGTCGTCACGTTCGGCACCGTGTTCCTGCATGACTTCAGCCGCGCCGGCGTGCTGGCGATCAGCGTGACGATGGCCGCGGTGCAGACGGGCGCTGCGATCGCACGCGTCTGGAGCGGCGGCTGGACCGACCGGCGCGGCAATCGCCGGGCCTACATGCGCGCCTGCAGCCTGCTGACCGCGGTGTTGTTTGCGCTGCTGGCCCTGCTGACCGGGCTTGCTGGTATGCATCACGCGGCGCTCACGGTGGTGTTCGCGCTGATGATCGTGCTGGGTGGCGTGAGCGCATCGGCATGGCACGGCGTCGCGTTCACGGAACTCGCCACGCTGGCCGGAACGAGCCGCGCGGGCACCGCACTGGCGCTCGGCAATACCTGCGTCTTTCTCACGCTCTTCCTGACGCCGCTCGCGATTGCGCCGCTGTTGTCGGTAGGTTCGTGGCCGATGGTGTGGGCGGTCGCCAGCGCCTGCGCACTGGCCGCGTTGCCGGAGTTCCCGCGCACGGCGCCGAAGGACGACGTGCGCGCGGCGCGCGCCTGCGACGCCACCTGATCGCATGGCGCAAACTGGCGGCGCGAGTTGGGGCGAGCGGACGCGCTCCAGCTTCGTCGCTGGTTTGGCCGGGACGTTATGGCATTGATCTCCTGTCCAGAAATAAGCGGAATGCGAATGCCGGAAATATTCGCATCGGGTAGTCGCATTTTTATCGTTTGATAGAACCGCAATGGTCTATCAGTTTTTTACGGGTTTCGGAACGCTCCGATTTTCGGTGCGTTGTCGCGATGATCTTATGGCTTCCTTGGCACGTTGGTCCGTCGCGAGGCAACGCGGCGGAACGCGCGTAGCGTGGGCCACATGCTTGCTGCATGTGAGCTGATCATCCCCACATCGAACGAGACGAAACCCGGTGCATCTTCGAATCATTCTGGCGGACGATCACCCGTTTGTCCTGCCCGGCTTCAGGGCGATGCTGGCAACGCATGCCGGCGTCATGATCGTCGGTGAGGCCGCGAGCGCTACGTCGCTGGTCGCATACCTGGCGATCAATCAGTCGTCGATTGCATTGAATTATTTGGCTGCAATCCTGTGTTTATCTTCGAAGACACATTCAATCGTCGTGCTCGGGCCGAGCGCGGCAGGACGTCAATATAGGGAGGGACGCGAAACGATGAACGACAGCGGGCAGATGAGCACACCGGTTCGAGCGATCATCGCGGACGACCATCCACTGGTTCTGCTGGCGATCGAAAACCTGATCGGCAGCTATCCGAACATGCAGGTGGTAGGGCGCGCCGCCGACGCCACCGAACTCTTCATGGAGCTCGATCGCTGTCCGTGCGATCTGGTGCTGATGGACCTCTACATGCCGGGCGGCTTCGACGGCAGCGGCCTGGATGTCCTCAAGCAGTTCAAGACGCGCTATCCCGATCTCGCACTCGTCGTCCTCACGATGGAAACCGAAGCGACGGCGCTGCAAAAAGTCATCTCGCTCGGTGTCGACGGACTGTTGAGCAAGCGCGACCGGATCGATCTGATTCACGTGGCGGTGGTCACGGCGCTTGCGCGCGAATGCTATGTCGGGCCAGCGGTGCGCACGCTGCTCGCCGACGCGACGCGCGCCCAGCGGCTCGATTTTGTGCGCAGCACGTTGTCGCGCCGCGAACTCGAAGTGTTCACCCAATATGCGTGCGGCTTCAATGTGAGCGAGATCGCCGTGCGCCTGGGACGCAGCGTCAAGACGATCAGCGCGCAGAAATGCACGGCAATGCGCAAGCTCTCGCTGCGCGGCGACGCGGAACTGTTCCGCTTTGCCGCCGAGCACGGCGTGATTGCCTGAGCGCGTGACAGGCCGCTGACGGGTCGTTCGCAAGCAGTTCATAGGCCGTCCACAAGCCGGTGACGTATCGCGCAGCCGCGCGACGATTAGCACGACTATTGGCATAGCCCGGGGAAGCACCTTGCGTGCGGGATGCGCCAATCGACACGACAACAACAAATGACACACAAGATCCGCGTCATCGTCGCCGACGATCACGAATGCGTTCGTGCCGGCGTCAGGCACCTGCTGCAAGAGAGAACCAACATGGAAATCGTCGGCGAGGCGGCCGACACCCATGGCCTCGCCGAACTGCTCGACGCCCACGCGTGCGATGTCGTCGTCTCGGATGTCGGTATGCCGGGGATCGACGGCGGCAGTAACGCGGTGCCGTTCCTGCGCCGCCTGTTACGACGCAGGTCGCATCCGTACGTGGTCGTGCTCACGATGGTCTGCCATGGCCATATGCTGTCCGGCCTGCGCAACATCGGTGTGACCGGGATCGTCGACAAACGCGAGGCCGCCGCAACCTTGATCGATGCGATCGTGACTGTTTGCACCGGCCGCGTTCATCTTTCGGACCAGGTGCGCGTCGCATTGGACGCAGTGGACCCGACTTCGCAGTTTCAGGCCTCGGCGTTGAGCGCACGCGAGTGGGAAGTCTTCCAGCTTTACGTGCAAGGTCTGGCCGTACATGAGATCGCGCAACGTCTGCAGCGCAGCGCCAAGACCATCAGCACGCAGAAGCGCAGCGCGATGCGCAAGCTCGGGCTTGAAACGGAAGCCGATTTGATCGATTACGCAAGGAAAATCGGCTTGGCCTGACCATGCTTAACGTTCGAATATAGATGCTCCCATTTGGATAATTTTCTGGAAAATCAATAATTTAAGAATTTTCTGATTGGTGTGGCGAGGCTCCCATTTCATAATTCCGAATTGACTGAGGCTCCATTACGCGTTCGTCTGACGGCGAGCAGTATTTCGTCATCCTTAGCATGACGGGCCGAACAATTCAGGGCAGATGTCTTGGTGCGATCGCGCAGTGCGTTCTGCCTCGTACAAGGAAAAATGGGAGCGGGAATGGTCGCGCTAGGTAAGCGGTTGTGGGTCGAGGCAATGGGAACGGCGTGGCTGGTATTCGTGGGATGTGGCAGTACCGTGCTCGACACCAGCATAGTGCTGCAGGGATACGGCGGGCTGGAAGTGGCGTTGTCGTTCGGCCTTGCTTTCGTCACGGCGAGCTATGCGTTCGGCGGCACCTCCGGCGCGCATTTCAATCCCGCGGTTACTGTTGGTTTCACGGTCGCGCAGCGCTTTCCGGTGGGCGACCTGTTGCCCTACATCGCTGCCCAGATCGTCGGTGCGATCGCTGCCGCGGCGCTCCTCGTCTATGTGGCAAGCGGGCGTCCCGGCTTCGATCTGAGCGCGAGCGAATTCGCCGCGAATGGTTTCGGCGCCCACTCTCCCGCCGACTACCAACTGCATTCGGCGCTGGTCGTCGAGTTCGTGCTGTCGTTCGCGTTCGTCATGGTCTGTCTGTTGATCGTCGGTCGAAAAAAGATCGTGACGATCGCACCGCTGATCGTCGGCGCCTGTCTGATGCTCGTGTATCTGGTGTCGATCCCGATCACCAACGGTTCGATCAATCCCGCCCGCTCCACCGCTCAGGCGCTGTTCGTCGGCAACTGGGCGCTGGATCAGCTGTGGGTGTTCTGGGCCGCGCCGCTGTCGGGCGGGGTCGTTGCCGGCGTGCTGTCTTCGTTTCTGGATCGCCACGCCGATCCTCGGGCTGGCACGTTGGCCGACGGCCAGGGCGATGTCGCGTGAGCGCTTCCCGGTGCGGTTCGTCTCGCTCAGCGTGCATCTTCGCCAGCGCATCGCAGTGACGCGTGTGCGGTGGCACATGTCGCTCTGCGCGCTTGCATTGCTGCTATGGGTGGCCGCGCAGACAGCCTGCGCCGCCGAACCGTCCATCGCCGAACCCCCACGCAGCGGTGCGCGCCCGCCAGCGGCTCTCGCGTTTCCCGCAAAGTTGACCGTCGGCGTGCTCGTGGGCGGCTGGCCGCCCTTCGACGTGCTGCAGGACGGCCGGCTCACGGGGGTAAGCGGCGACTATCTGCGCGCGCTCGTCGGGCCGAGCGTCGTCATCGAAGCGAGGACGTTTGCCGACATGCCGCACCTTCTTGCCGCAGCATGCACCGGCGATGTCGATGTGTTGACGAGCCTCGCCCGCACGCCCGAGCGCGAGCACTGTGTCAATTTCACGGCGCCGTATTTCCACTCTTCCACATCGGTCGTCGCGCGCCGGGATGGCGTCAGGTACGCGAGCCGCGCCGATCTCACCGGAGCGCGCATTGCCATCGAGCGCGGCTTCGCACTCGAGCGCCCGATTCGCGAGAGCTTGCCACGCGCCGAGATCAATGCGTTCGCCAGCACGCGTGCGGCATTGTCCGCGGTGGTCCGCGGCGAAGCCGATGCCTATCTGGGATTTACGCCGACCGTCCGCTACGAACTGGCCACCGAGGAATTTCGTGGTCTGCATGTCGCGTTCGAGGAAGCCGGCAAGACCGCTGATCTCCGCTTTGGCGTACCCCGCAACGGGCACGCGCTGCGCGATCAACTCGATCGCGCGCTCGCGTCGATGAATCCGGCCGAAAGCGCGGCGATTCGCGTGCGCTGGCTGTCCGGCAACTTCAACGCGGAACCGGCGGCCGCGCGTCCCCTCGAGCTGACGCCGGAAGAGAAAGCCTGGCTTCGTACATTACCGCCGTTGCAGATCGGGTTTGACGACAACTGGCCGCCGTTCAGCTATGTCGACGAGTCCGGCCGTCCTGCCGGCCTTACCGCCGACTATCTGGCGTATCTGAGCCGCACGCTTGGCATCGTGTTCAACCGGGCGCGCCTGCCCGACTGGCCCGCCGCCGTGGAAGCTTTCCAGCGCGGCGAACTGGCCATGCTCTCCACGGCGTCCAACAATGGTCCGACGTTGAAGAACGCCGAACATAGCCGTGCTTATGAAAGCTACCCATTGGCGATCGTCGGGCGCAGCGGCGAACCGGTCGCGCGCTCGTTCGACGAATTCACGTTACGCCGCATCGTGATCCCGGCGCATGTCGCCGGTTCGGTGCCGCATGTGTTCGACGCGATAGCGCCGGACCGTATCGTCGTCGCGCCTAGCCTCGTCGATGCGCTGAAAATGGTCGCAAACAACGAGGCGGACGTGCTGGTGGGCAACGTGGCTGCCGTCGACTACCAGTTGAAGCGCCGCTACGGCGGTGTACTGAAGATTCTCGGCACGCTAGGCGAATCCGACTCGCTCGATTTCGCTGTGCGCTCGGACCTGCGCCCGCTCGTCGGCTTGATCGACCGCGCGTTGCTGGCGATGCCGGCGTCGGAGAAGCGCCGCATCCGGCAAAAGTGGGTGACCGGCACGGTACCGGACGAGGGGCTAGGGAGGATGAGCGCGGTGCGTTTGCTGCCGGTGCTGATCGGCGTCGGCGTCGTGTTGCTGGTCACGCTGCGGGCCTATCTGCTGTTGCAACGGGAAGTCAGGCTGCGCAAGAAAACCGAGCGTGAACTCGCGTTGCAGCTGAACTTCCAGGAAACCATGATGAGGACGGTCCCCTATGCGCTGATGGCCCAGGACCTGGAGGGGCGTTACATCGCGGTCAACCGGGCTTATGAAGAAGCGTGCGGCACGAACCGCAAGGCCATCCTCGGACGCACGACGATGGACGTGCAGGCATGGGGCGAGGCGAACAGCCGCGTGCTCGACGAGATGACGCGCGGAATACTGCAAAACGGCCGGATCGCCGAAGTGGAATTGCAGTTCGCGAGCAGCACGGGCGATATGCGGCACGGGCTGTTCTGGACCAGTGTGTGTCACGGCAGCGACGGGCAACCCTTTTGCCTCGTCGGAACCATGGTCGATATCACCAATATCCGGCGCGCCGAGATGCTCGCACGTGAAACCGAGCTGCGCCTCTTCGAGGTGACGCGCTCGTTGCCGGCCGTGGTGTTTCAGTTGCGCCGCACGGCGGGCGGTGCGTATTCGTTTCCCTATATCGGCGGCGATACGCGCCACCTGCTAGGCGAAATGGACGTGTCGCTGAGCCATCGCGCCCAGGTCGATTTCAGTCGCGTGGCCGATCAGGACCGGCCGTTCGTGCAGGCCGAACTGGAACGCTCGGCGCGTAGCGCAACGCCGGTGCATATGGAGTTCCGCCTCAAAAGCAGGCAGCAGCTCAAGTGGGTGCGTGCCGAGCTGGTGCCACGCCGTGAAGCGGATGGCGGCGTCGTCTGGAGCGGCTACTGGGTGGATGCCAGCGTGGAGCGCGCCCGCTCCGAGGAACTTGCGCGAGCGCGCGATTTGGCCGAGGCGGCCTCACGTGCGAAAGACGACTTCTTCGCGATGATGAGCCATGAAATCCGCACGCCGATGAATGGCGTGCTGGGGCTCGTCGAAGTGCTGGAGCGCACGCCGCTCAATACGGATCAGGGTGAAATGCTGAGCATGATCCATGAGTCGGCAGGCGCGCTGCTGCAGATACTCGACGACTTGCTCGACTATTCGAAAATCGAAGCGGGGCGGTTGACACTCGAAGCCGAACCCCTCGACATCCGCGAGCTGGTGGATAACGCCGTCGGCCTGCTCGCGGGCCGCGCTCATGAAAAAGGGCTGAAAGTGCGCGTGGATATCGCGCCGCCAACCGCCGCCATGCTGCGTGGCGACAGCGTGCGCTTGCGGCAGATCCTGTTCAACCTGCTCGGCAATGCGATCAAGTTCACGCCAAAGGGCGAGGTCGGCGTGGAGGTATCGGTCGTCGATCAAAGCAGTGCGGGCCAGACGCTCGAAATGAGTGTCGCGGACACCGGCATCGGCATCGCGCCGGAAGTGCAGGCCAGTTTGTTCGAACCGTTCGTGCAGGCTGAATCGTCGACCACGCGGCGCTTCGGTGGCACCGGTCTGGGGCTGACGATCTGCAGCAAGCTGATCGACCTGATGAACGGCACGCTCACGCTGCGCAGCGAACCCGGCTGCGGCACCTGCATCGTCGTGCGGCTCTCCATGCCGGTCGAGGCGCAGTGCTATTACGTCAGCGGCTTGCGCGGCAAGCGCGGGATTGTCGCGACCGGCGACCAGCGGGTCGGCCGTGCGCTGATGCACTTTGGCGAGGCGCTCGGACTCGAATTGCGCCGCGTCGCGCCGGACGCCGCCGAACTGGCCGATCGCGCCGTGCTGGCGAACGTGGATCTACTGTTCGTGACCGAGGGCGTGCAACTGCCGGCGAGCGTCGGCCCGCGCACGCACATCATCTACCTGACCGAAACGCCGATGCCGACGGGCTATCGCATTTTCGACGACCAGGTGCGCGTGAGTGTCAATCCGATTTCGTGGCGCGGTTTGAGCGCCGCCTGCGCCGCCGTGATGACCGGACTGCCGGCGGTGGCGCCGCCCGCAGCCGGCCTGCCGCATACGCCTGAGGGCGTCGCGCCGCCGGACCGCGAACAGGCCATCGCCAGCGGCCGGCTGATCCTTGTCGCGGAAGATCATCCCGTCAATCAGGAGTTGATCCGCCATCAACTCGCGTTGCTCGGCTTCGCGTGCGACGTTGCGAGTGATGGCGTAGAGGCGCTGGCCGCGCTCGAGCGCACCCGCTATGGCTGTCTGATCACGGATTGCCACATGCCGAACCTGTCCGGCTATGAACTCACGCGACGCATCCGCGAAGCTGAGCGTGGCGGCACGCATCGTTTGCCGATTCTGGGCATCACGGCGAACACCGCGCCCGACGATCTGAATCTATGTCGCGACGCCGGTATGGACGACAGCCTGGTGAAGCCAACGCGGCTCGCGACGCTGCGCGACTATCTGAGCCGCTGGTTCGGCACCGACAGCGCGTCGCAGTCGGCCCCTGTGGAAACGGCGAGCGCGCCGGAGATGGTCGATCCGACGGGGCAGGACGGCGAGCAGCCGTTCATGTCGATCGACATCACGCACATGACGCAACTATGGGGCAGCGAATCGACCGTGAAGGTCTTGCTCAGCTCGTTTGTTTCGTCGGTGCGTGAAGATATCCAGTCGTTGTTGCCGCTACTCGAAGACGTCGAGGACGTCGAGATTGCGCGTGTGCGTGAGTGGCTGCATCGTGTGGAAGGGGCGGCAAGCGTGCTGCAATATCCGCCGCTCGCCAACGCGCTCGATGAATATCGCCGCAACGTTGCGGGCAAGAGTCCGGAGGGCGTGCGCAGTGATGGCCTGGCGTTGATCGGCAAGTGCAACGCGATGCTGGACCGCATCGAGCAGCAGGCGGCGTTGCTCGCGTAAGCGCTCGGCGTGCCGCGTGCGCGGTGTCTGTGTTCGTTGTCTGTGCCGTGCCCGTCTTGCCTGCATCACGCAGTGGCGCTCGTAAGAGCACGTGCAAGCGAGTGCAGGCACGTGAACAAAAGTGCAGGCACGTGCGTGACTCACTAGCAAACGGACGAAAAAAGACGAAAAAAACGCGGCCGAAGCCGCGTTAAAGATTTGGAGACATCCCTCGATGAAGGAGTCACTTCTCGCAGGCGGAAGCATAACCAGGAGACTGCAATCGATTTACTTCAAAATGCACAATTAACTGTTTGGGTAAATCGATCAAAGCGTCGAGGGAGCGGGGCGGTCGATAGCGAAGCCGGAACACGGATATCGTCGATGCGTGCGTTTCGTGTGCCACGTCGCGAACGCATTCGTGCATCGGGATCATGATAGGCAACCACGGACAACCACAATCCAACGCCTCGCCCGAATCGTTGTCGATAGCGACATCGACGTCGGTTTGAATGCGGCCGTACGCGCAAACGCGCCCGCGGGATTTGCACTAGTATGTGGTGGCGCCGCGTATGGCCGAACTGTCGGGTGCGGCGGTGCGTTAAAGTCCGGAGAAGACCATGATGACGCTGCGAAAATTGAACCTGGCTGCGATGCTGTGGGCACTGACGTCGGGCGTTGCCCTTGCGGATACGGTGGCGCTGAAGGCGGATCTCCAGCCGTCGAGCGAAGTGCCGCCGCGCGTAAGCCATGGGCATGGCATGTTGAACGCGACCTTCGATACGTCAACCAAAGCCCTGCAGTGGACCATCACCTATGAAGGCTTGAGCGGCCCGGTCACGGCTGCGCATTTCCACGGTCCGGCGCCCGTCGGCCAGAACGCCAATGTCCAGGTGCCGATCGGCAAGAGCGCGCTCGCGAGTCCGATCAAAGGATCGGCGGCGCTCACCGAGCAGCAGGTCACGGACCTGATGGCGGGGCAGTGGTACTTCAACGTGCACACCGCACAGAACCCAATGGGCGAGATTCGCGGGCAGGTTCTGCCGGCCAACTAGACAGCGTCCAGGCCTCACCCGGTAGACCCGGCCGCGCCAGGCTTTAGAAGCCGCGGTCCACCGGCGCAGCGTCGAACGCACGTACCATGACGGGACATGATCGAAGGAGCGCGTCCCGATGAGCTGGCAGAGTGCACTCGCATGCTGGTATCTGCGCAGGCGGTTTCGACCGGAAACTCTCAAGCCGGGCATCGATGTCGAGCGCGCCCGTGCGCTCACCGCGAAGCGCGTCTGGTCGCCGCCTGTGCCGCGCGACTGGCGTCTGCGTGAAGCGTATGAGGCGCACGATGCACCGCTGCGCGGCGAATGGCTCGAGCGTATCGACACCTCGCCGGCCACTGACGCCGGCCCGACCGTGTTGTATTGCCACGGCGGCGGCTACTACTTCTGCTCACCACGTACGCATCGGTCGATCGTGTTCGGACTGGCAACGCGCGCCGCCGCGCGGGCCTTTTCCCTCGACTACCGGCTTGCGCCCGAGCATCGCTACCCGGCTGCGCTCGATGATGCAACCGCGGCCTATCGTCGGTTGATCGCGCTTGGCACTGCGCCCGGGTCGATCGTGATCGCGGGCGATTCAGCAGGCGGTGGCCTTGCGCTCGCCACGCTGATCGCGCTGCGCGACGCCGGCGACCCGCTGCCCGCCGGCGGCCTGCTGTTTTCGCCATGGACCGACCTGGCCGTCGCTGGCGTGAGCATTCGCGAGAACGATAGCGTCGATCCAATGTTCTGCGGCGCCTCGATCGCGCGGGCCGCGCAGATCTATCTCGGCGACACGCCGGCTACCGATCCCTACGCTTCACCGGTCTACGCGGACCTGCACGGCTTGCCGCCGCTCCTCATCATGGTGGGCAGCACGGAGGTCTTGCTCGACGACTCGCGACGCGTTGCCAATAGCGCGCACGCCGCGGGCGTCGACTGCGAGTGTGAAGTGTGGACAAAGATGCCGCACGCCTGGCCGGTGTTCGCGCCGTTCATCCCGGAATCGAACCGCGCGCTCGACCATGCGGCCGCTTTCGTGCGGCGCGTGACGATCAGTGCGTGACGAACGGCGCCGCTCATTGCGCTCAATCGGCCGCACAACCGACCGCACAACCGACCGCACAACCGACCGCACAACCGACCGCACAACCGACCGCTCAACCGGCCGCTCA
>NZ_CYGX02000007.1:70836-81028 GCF_900019265.1 Paraburkholderia ribeironis | reverse complement strand
CGCCCAATCGGCCGCCCAACCGACCGCCCAATCGGCCGCTCAACCGACCGCTCATTCGACCGCTCAACCGTCGAGTGCGATATCAAGAGTCCGATACACGGCCTCGATCGCTGCCTGGCCGTACTGCCGTTCCAGCCGACGCACAGTGAAGTGTCCATGCGCGACCTGCTGGAAGTGGTCCATGAAGACCGTATTGACCGTCGCGCCGAGCACCGCGCCGATCGCCGGAATCGATTTGGCGGCGATCTGTTCGCTCACCTGCACCGAGAAGCGCGCGGCGATCGCGTTGAGCAGGCGCAGCAACGCCGCCGAGCCGTGCGTGCTGAACCCCTTGGTGGTGATTTCAGACGAAGCTTTCGACACCGCCTGCGCCAGCGCGCCGCGCATGAAGAAGTAGCCGAGTTCGGCGTCGTCGTCTTCGCTCGATGTGCCACCCATGCCGAGCACGGTCAGGCATTGCAGCTGCGCTTCGAGCGACGACAGATCCTCGCCCTCGCTGCGCGCGACGTCGCAGATCGAGCGGAACATCAGCGTGGTGGTGACCGGCAACTCGACGGGTAACGCCAGCAACCCGAATGCGCCGCCGGCCGCGCCGGTGGTCGCCACGGCGAGCTTGTGCAGCAGGTTGCTCGGCCTGTCGGGCGCGATCAACGACGAGGCATCGCGCCGGCCCAACGTGCGCAGCGCAATCGACAGGCACTTGCGCAACGCCAGCTCCGTCGCGTCCGTGATTTTCGCGTTGGCGAACGCCGGCACGCGCGACAGCAGTTTCTCCAGCGGCGCGCCGACGATGCTCGCGAGCTTCATCGTGAGGGCAGGGCTCTCGAGTTGATGTTTCGCGCGCCGCAGCGCGTTCAGGTCCTGCTCCGATAAAAAGGGTGCCGCGAGCGAACTCGGCTGCATGTGCCTCCCTGGCATCGTGTCGTCTGCATGGTTCGGTCGATGGCATGTGCGGTGAACCGCACATGCACGTCCCGCTTAGAGCGCCGCATCGTGGTATGATTCCCGATCATTTGACGAGTCAACTGTTGCACCATCAAAAATGGCTGTTCATACCGCGGCCCATCACTCGAGTGGGCAAGTCTTACCATTCCGTGAATCCTTGCTGGCCATGCTCGGCATATCGTTCGTCACGATGCTGGTTGCGCTCGACCAGACCGTGGTCGGCACCGCGCTGCCCACGATCGTGTCCGAACTCAGAGGTTTCGAGCTGTACGCGTGGGTCGCCACGTCGTATCTGCTGAGCTCGGTGATCACCGTGCCGATTTTCGGCCGCCTCGGCGATTACTACGGGCGCAAGCCATTCGTGATCGCGTCGATCGTCGTGTTCACTGCGGCGTCGGTGCTGTGCGGGGCGGCCAACAACATGCTGTTTCTGGTGCTTGCGCGCGGCTTGCAGGGCATCGGCGGCGGTATGCTGGTCGGCACCGCGTTCGCCTGCATTCCCGATCTCTTCCCCGACTCCGTCGTGCGTCTGCGCTGGCAGGTGCTGATGAGTTCGGCATTCGGCATTGCGAACGCCGTGGGACCGTCGCTCGGCGGCTTCCTCACGCAGTACTACGGCTGGCGCTCGGTGTTCTATGTGAATCTGCCGGTCGGGCTGTTGTCGCTGTTTTTCGTCTGGCGCTTCCTGCCGCATCTGCGGCACGTCGAGCACACCGGCAAGATGCGGCTCGACTGGCCAGGCGCGTTGCTGATCGCGGTGGCGCTGGGGTCGCTGCAACTGTTCGTCGAGTTGCTGCCGAAGCATGGGGTGACCGCGAGCGCGCTCGCACTGCTCGCGTTGAGCGTCGCGTCGGGTTACGCGCTGTGGCAGTGGGAAAAGCGCTGCCCGACGGCAATCCTGCCGCTCGATATGTTCCGTAACCGTAGTCTGGCCGCGCTTTTCACGCTGGCCGTGCTGGGCGGCTTCACGATGTTCTCGCTGCTGTTCTACGCGCCGCTGCTGTTCCAGGGCGGCTTCGGGATGTCGCCGAAGGAAGCGGGGCTCGTCATCACGCCGCTCGTCGTATTCATCACGATCGGCAGCATCGCCAACGGCCGCATCGTGTCGCGTGTGCGCAATCCCAATCTGATGCTGTACGTCGGCTTCGCGCTGGTGGCGTTGGCGTGCCTCGGCGTCGTGGTCGCGACGCGCTCGATGCAGCAATGGGTGCTGATGTCGTTCATGGTGGTCGGCGGGCTGGGGCTCGGCTTCGTGATGCCGAACCTGACGATTTTCGCGCAGCAGGCGGCCGGCCGCGAACACCTCGGTATCGCGACGGCGCTGCTGCAGTCGTTGCGGATGATTGGCGGCATGATGGGCACCGCGCTGACTGGTACGCTGGTCAGCCACCTGTATGCGAGCGGCGTGCGCAGCGCGCTCGACAGCGCCAACGCATCGCATTGGTTCAGCGATCTCGGCGATCCGCAAATCCTGATCAATCGGGATGCGCAGACCACGCTGGTCGCCCAGTTGACGCACGCGGGCCACGACGGCGCCATGCTGCTCGAAAGCGCGCGCGAGGCACTGGTCGCCGCGATCCATCTAGGCCTTGCGATGGCGGCGATCATCGCCGTGGTGTCGATATGGCAAAGCCGCCGCGTGCCGCCGATCAAGTTGCAGCGCAAACTCGAACCCGTGATTCACGCGGACTGATTGTTGGACTTACCGCTTTATTGACAGACCATGGAAGAACAGGATCGCGTCGCCGTGATGCAGCAATTCGGCCGCACGTATCGTGCGTTCATGTCGGCATTCGAGGCACAGGTCGGCCATCCGTTGCCTCGCTGGCGCATTCTGCTCGCGTTGCACGAGCAGGCCGGCGAGTCGTCGCAGAAGCGGCTGGTCGAGCGCCTGCGTGTCGATCCGGGCGCGCTCACGCGGCAGTTGAAAACGCTGGAAGGGCTCGGCTGGATTGCGCGCAGCATGGATACGCGCGACAACCGCGTGACCAATGTGCGCCTGACGGAAGCGGGGCAGGCGGCGACCAAAGCGAGTCTGCCGCGTCGCAATGCGTTTCTGCACGACACGATGGCGGCGCTGCCGGATGACGCGTTGGGAGCGCTTTCGGGCGCGCTGCAGATGCTCGAGGCGAGGATCGGCGAAGTGGTGGCGACGGCGCAAGCTGCTGGCGCGGGCGCTGCGCCGGTGTCGGAAGTTGCGGGCGCGGCGCAGAGTGAGGCCGCGCGCCAGCGGTGATGGGCGGTGCCAGGGGGCGCAGGCGATTGCGTTGACGCGCATCTGCTTGCGCGGCACCACTGCGAACAGTGTCACCGCGAACAGCAACCACGTCGCAAACAGCAATCACATCGCGAACAGCAACCACACCGCAAACAGCAACCACACCGCAAACAGCAACCACACCGCAAACAGCAACCACACCGCAAACAGCAACCACACCGCAAACAGCAACCACACCGCGAACCGCGAACCGCGCGCCGCGTTGCCTCCAGGCGCGCCGTCCGCTAAACGATCAAAAGAACGTTTCGATCACTTCCGTGACGCGATACGCCGGATCGACCACCAGCACCTGACGCCATTTGTCGAACGTCAGGCACGGGTGCGAGATGTCGAATGCGATCATGTCGCCCACTTTCAGATCGGCGCCGGCAGGAATCCGCAGATACGCGTGCTGATCCATCAGGCCGAAAATTTCCCAGCCTTCACTCGCCGCAATATCGCGCGGCGCATCGTTGCCCGGACGATAGTGGCGTGCCGGTTCCGGCAGGCCGGCATCGAACGCTGAGTCGCGCTTGCCGAGGCCGATGATCGCGCGATCCGGCTCGGGAATCGACTGCACGTAGGCCCACAACTGCAGCGCCGGCAGCAGTCCCTCGCCCATTTTCTTCGCCACCGGATTGCGCGCGAAGATCTCCGTCTGCGCCTTGCGATAGATGCCGACGTCATGCGTGAGATAGCAGCCCGGACGCAGCACGACCTCGACCTTGCCGGTCTCCGAGGCCTTCACGAATTCTTCCGCGACCACGTCGTACCATGCCGAGCCCGCGCCCGACAGCACCGCCGGCGTGCGCGCGAAACGCCCTTGCTCGACCAGCTCGCGCGTGACGGCGACAGCGCCTTGCAGGAACTCGCGCACCTCGTGCTCTTCCTTCAGCACACCCTCGTACAACTCGACACCGGCCAGCTTCAGCACGTCCGGATAACGGCCGATCGCCTCGAGCACCGCGTTGCGCTGCGCTTCGTCGCGCACGCCGGTGCGGCCTCCCGGCACGCCAAGTTCGAGCAGCACTTGCAGCGGCTTCTTCACCGACGAGAAGAACTCGCCCAGTTGCTCGACGCCCTCGACCGAATCGACGAGACAGAAGAATTCGAAGTCTGGGTCGCTGAGCAACTCGGCGATCATCATCATGTTGCGGCGGCCGACCAGCTGGTTGGCCATCAGGATGCGCGAGACGCCGCCGTGATACGCGGCGCGCACCTGATGGGCGGTGGCGAGCGTGATGCCCCACGCGCCGGTTTCGAGCTGGCGGCGAAACAGTTGCGGCGCCATGGTGGTCTTGCCGTGCGGCGCGAGCTTGACGCCGTACTCCGCGACGAACGCCTGCATCCACTTCAGGTTGTGCTCCACGCGATCGGCGTACAGCACGGCGGCCGGCAGGCTCACATCTTCATTGAGCAGGTTCCATTCGAGACGCGCGGTGTCCGTGAGCTGGATGCTGGCGCCCGGAACCATACCCAGGCCCTTGCTATATGGATCAATCGTGGCGCCCTGATAGTTTGTAACTTTCATGTCTCCCTGCTCCATCGTCCAGTTAAATGAATCAAGATTTGACTTTACTATGTTACCGAAAGTACGATGATCAGGAGATGTTATTTAGTACCACGGCTTGCCCGAGGCTGACCTTCAACCGCCGCGCGGCGTCCCACAGTCTGCAATGAACTCAACCGCCGAACCGCTGGCTTTCGACATCGTCGCGCGCATCGCCGAATCCGCGCCGGAACTGCGCTCGGCCGAACGCAAGGTCGCCGCCCTGATCCTCGACGATCTGACTGGCGCATCGCGCGCCAGCATCGGCGCGCTCGCGCAACAGGCCGAGGTGAGCGTCGCGACCGTGACGCGCTTCGCCAAGGCGGTCGGCTGCCGCGACGTACGGGAGTTGAAGCTGCGGCTCGCGCAGGCGGCTGCGGTCGGCCAGCGCTTCCTGCAGGGCGGTGGCCCCAGCGACGCGCCCGAGCCGATCGCCACCCGTGTGTTCGACGAACTGCAAACCGCGCTTGCCCACAACCATCAGTTGTTGCGCCAGGCGCCGCTTGGCGAAGCGGTGGCCGCGTTGCGCGCGGCGCGGATGATCTACGTGTTCGGCATGGGCGGCGGTTCGACTGCGCTCGCCGACGAGATGCGCTTCAGGCTGGTGCGCCTCGGCCGGCCGGTCGCGACCTATCAGGACGGCTTGCTGCAGCGGATGGTGGCGAGCACCGTGTCGCGCGACTGCGTGGTGCTGGCCTTGTCCACCACCGGGCGCGTGCCCGAGATGGTCGAGAACTGCAAGATCGCGCGCAGCTACGGCGCGACCGTGATCGCGCTGACCGCGCCCGCGTCGCCGTTGGCGAGACTGGCCCAGTGGGTGATCCCGATCGTCGCGTTCGAGACTGATTTCATTTACAAGCCGTCGTCGTCACGCTACGCGATGATGATGGCGCTCGATGTGCTCGTCACCGAGCTTGCCGTCAGTCAGGGTGACGAGAGCCGCGAATTACTGCGCCGCATGAAGCACGCGCTCGACGCGCATCGTGGTGGCGGCGATCGACAACCGTTAGGAGACTGATCCATGCATTCGCATCCCGAAGCAGCCGATACGCTGATCGTCGGCGCGCAACTGTATGACGGCACGGGCGCGCCGCCCGTCGAGCGCGACGTGGCGATCCGCGACGGGCGTATCGTCGCGATCGGCAATCTGTCGAACTGGCTCGCCGAAGAAGTAATCGAGGCCGAGGGCCGGGCGTTGGCGCCGGGCTTCATCGACGTCCACACGCACGACGACACGCATGTGATCCGCTCGCCGCAAATGCTGCCGAAAATCACTCAGGGCGTGACGACGGTGATCGTCGGCAATTGCGGGATCAGCGCGGCGCCGGTGGCGCTCAAGGGCGATCCGCCCGATCCGATGAACCTGCTCGGCGAGCGCGACGCCTTCCAGTACCCGACTTTCGCCGAGTATGTGAAAGCGGTGAACGCCGCGCGTCCGGCGGTGAACGTCGGCGCGCTGATCGGCCATACAGCGCTGCGCAACAATCAGATGGACCGGCTCGATCGCGCGGCGAGCCCGCAGGAAATCGAAGGCATGCGCGCGCAGCTCGAAGAGGCGTTGGCCAACGGAGCGCTCGGTCTGAGTTCGGGGCTCGCATACGGCTCCGCTTTCGCCGCGCCGACCGAAGAGGTGATGGCGCTCGCCGAACCGCTCGCCGCCGCGGGCGCGCTCTACACGACGCACATGCGCACCGAATTCGATGCGATTCTCGATGCGATGGACGAAGCGTATCGCGTCGGCCGACATGCGCATGTGCCGGTGGTGATCTCGCATCTGAAGTGCGCGGGGCCGTCGAACTGGGGCCGCAGCGAAGAGGTGCTGAAGTCGCTCGAAGGCGCGCGGCGCATGCAGCCCATCGGTTGCGACTGCTATCCGTACAACCGCAGTTCGTCGACGCTCGACCTGAAGCAGGTGACCGGCGACATCGACATCACGATCACGTGGTCCGAGCCGCATCCGGAGATGGCCGGCAAGCTCGTGCAGGAGATCGCCGCCGAGTGGGGCGTGACGCAACAGGAGGCGGGCAAGCGTCTGCAACCGGCTGGCGCGGTGTATCACAACATGTCGGAAGACGACGTGCGGCGCATCTTGTCGCATCCCGCGACGATGGTCGGCTCGGACGGTCTGCCGAACGATCCGCTGCCGCATCCGCGCTTGTGGGGAGCGTTTCCGCGCGTGCTCGGCCATTACGTGCGCGATGCCGGTCTGTTGCCGCTCGAAGAGGCGGTGCGCAAGATGACCAGTCTGTCGGCGCGGCGCTTTGGCTTGTCGCAGCGTGGCGAAGTGCATATCGGCTATCACGCCGATCTGGTGCTGTTCAGCCCGGACAAAGTGCGCGACGCGGCGACTTTCGACAAGCCGCAGCAGGCGGCGGACGGCATCGACGCGGTCTGGGTGAATGGCGTGCTGTCGTATCGCGATGGCGCGGTGACGGGCGAGCGGGCCGGCCATTTCGTCGCCCGCGGCGCGCCGTCGAAGGGCGATGCGCACGGCGCGTTCTGAATTTTTTGATCGATGGATGACGGTGCGCGCGGCGAGTCCGCCGAACGCGCGCCGGACTTTTCAAGGAGTGTGACGATGAAGCGATATGGTGTTGAAGGTGGCAAGGGAACGGGCGGTCAGCATATGCCGTTCGCACGCGCGGTCGAAGCGGACGGCTGGCTGTTCGTATCCGGGCAGACGCCGATGGAAAACGGCGAAGTGATCAACGGCGGCATCGTCGAGCAATCGCATAAGGCGATTCAGAACGTGTTCGCGATTCTGAAAGAAGCCGGCTATGGCGCGGAGCATGTCGTGCGCTGCGGCGTATGGCTCGACGACCCGCGTGATTTCGCGTCCTTCAACAAGGTGTTCCGCGAGTACTTCGGCGACAATCCGCCGGCGCGGGCGTGTGTGGTTTCGTCGATGGTGATCGACTGCAAGGTCGAAGTGGACTGCGTCGCTTATAAGAAGCCGGCGGCTTAAAGGCCCAAGGGCTCAAGGAGCTTGGAAACTCAAAGGCTTGAACGCTGGAACGATTGGACTCGCCGCGGGTTTGACTGAACCCCCGCGGCGGCAACCCACTTGCTCACTGTCGGGCCAAACGCATGTTGTCCGGCATCGGTAGATTGTAGTTGGTGCGGAACGGGTTGATATCCAGGCCGCCGCGCCGCGTATAGCGCGCATACACCGCCAGCTTGACCGGCTTGCAGGCCTTCAGCACGTCGACGAAGATCCGCTCGACACATTGCTCATGAAAGCCCGTGTGATTGCGGTACGAGATGATGTAGCGCAGCAGGCCGGCCTGATTGATCTGCGGGCCGACATAATGAATCTGCACGCTGCCCCAATCGGGCTGCCCGGTCACCGGGCAATTCGACTTCAGCAGGTTGGAGAACAAGGTTTCTTCGACCGGTGCTTCATCCATTGCGGCGCTCAGCAAAGAGGCATCCGGCAGATAAACGTCGGTGTCCAGGTCGAGGCGGTCCAGCGACAAGCCGTCGAATTCTTCCATCTGCAGCCTGCCGAATTCATGCGGTGTCGTCAGATGAACCGACACCGTCGCACCGCACGACGCGGACACGTCGCGCCTGATCGTGTCGCGTACGGCCTCGACCGATTCGAAAACCGTCTGCGCGAACGAACCCAGATAAAGCTTGAACGACTTCGACTCGACGATATTCGGCGAGTCGGCCGGCACGAAGAACGTCGCCACGGCAATCTGCGGCTTGCCGCGCGCATTCAGCCACGACAACTCGTAAGCGTTCCAGATGTCCGTGCCGAAGAACGGCAACTGCGCACCGATGCCGATCGCGTCGCGCGCATGCTTGCGTGCAATCGGGAACAGCAGCGTAGCGTCATAGTGTTCGGTGTAAGTCGCGGACTTACCCAGTGGTGATTGTTCGGGTGTCATGATGCATTCACGATGCCACTCAGCACGTGCCCCGTCGCCGTCACGACGCGGGCCGATTCGCAGTGGCCAATTTGATCGTCGAAGAAAAAGTCCGGCTCGAATTCGCGCAGGAATGCGCTCTTGTCGAGGCCGCCAAGAAACATCGCTTCGTCGATTTCGATGTTCCATGCCATCAAGGTACGGATCGCGCGCTCGTGCGCGGGCGCGGAGCGCGCGGTCACCAATGCCGTACGAATATGCATCGGCGCGGCTTTGTCCGCGAGTTTCTGCAAGCGGTGCAGCGCTTCGAGCAACGGCTTCAACGGGCCGTCCGCGAGCGGCAAGTTTCTGTTGTGGGTCTCGTGGCCGACGAACGCACGCAGGCCGTCCTTCTGGAACACGCGTTCGGCCTCGTCGGAAAACAGCACGGCGTCGCCGTCGAATGCAATGCGGATTTCGTCCGGATACTTGCTCGCCATTTTCGCCGATTCCGGCAAGACGCGTGCGGCGGGAAAGCCGGCGGCCAGCGCGTCGCGCACGTCCTGCTGATTCGCGGACAGAAACAGCGACGCATTCAACGGCTTCAGATAGCCGAACGGTGCGCGGCCGCGGGTGAAGACACCGCGCTCGATCGCGAGCCCGTGTTCGCGGCACGAATGGAACGCGCGCAGTCCGCTGATCGGATCGCTGCGCGACAGGATCACCACTTCGACGCGATGGCCGCCGGCGTTCAACGCCAGCAGCTTGCGGATCAACGGAAACGCGACACCGGGCTTGGCGGGCACGCTTAGCCGTTCGCGTTGCAGTGCTTCATAGGCCTGCAGGTCGCCGTCCTCGAAGACGCGGTTCTCTTCCTCGAAGTCGAACAGCGCGCGCGACGAGATTGCCACCACCAGTTTGTCGACGAGCGAAATAGCCATTTACGCGTGTCAATTGAAGCGTGAAGAAATCAGGCAAGGAACAGCCGGTACACCGGATTCTGCGTCTCTTCCCAGTACGGATAGCCGAGCGTCGCGAGAAAGCGGTCGAACGTTTCATTCTCGCTCGCCGGCACCTGGATGCCGACCAGGATCGAACTGTAGTCCGCGCCCTGGTTGCGATAGTGGAACAGGCTGATGTTCCAGTTCGGCGACATCGATGACAGGAACTTCATCAGCGCGCCCGGCCGTTCCGGAAACTCGAAGCGGAACAGCCGCTCGTCATGCGCGAGCGGCGAGCGGCCGCCGACCATGTAGCGGATGTGCTGCTTGGACAGCTCGTCGAAGGTCAGATCGACGGTCGCGAAGCCATGCGCCTCGAAGGCGCCGGCGATCTGCGCCGGCTCGCTGCGGTTCCTGATCTGCACGCCGACGAAGATATGCGCCGAATGCGCGTCGGCGATCCGGTAGTTGAACTCGGTGACGCTGCGCGTGCCGACCAGCTCGCAAAAGCGCCGGAAACTGCCGCGCTCCTCGGGGATCGTCACCGCGAACACCGCCTCGCGCGCCTCGCCCACTTCCGCGCGCTCGGCCACGAAGCGCATGCGGTCGAAATTCATGTTCGCGCCCGACGTGATCGCGATCAGCGTCT
>NZ_CYGX02000007.1:70508-70826 GCF_900019265.1 Paraburkholderia ribeironis | reverse complement strand
ACGAGTCGTCGGTCTGCACGCCGATCACCCGGATCTCCGGGCGCACCGATTTCACGTACGCGGCCACGCCCGCCGCCAGCCCGCCGCCGCCGATCGGCACGAAGATCGCATGGATCGGCCCCTGGTGCTGGCTGAGGATTTCCATCGCGACGGTGCCCTGGCCCGCGATCACGTACGGATCGTCGAACGGATGCACGAAGCTCAGGCCGCGCTCTTCCTGCAGCTGCACCGCGTGCGCGTACGCGTCGCTATACGACTCGCCGTACTGCACCACCTCGACGGTCGGGCCACCGTGCGCACGCACCGCGTCGACCTTCA
>NZ_CYGX02000007.1:0-70498 GCF_900019265.1 Paraburkholderia ribeironis | reverse complement strand
CTTTTTCAGGTAGTCGTGGGGAGCCATGCGGGGAGGCGCGGTGCGCGTTGTCAGACGGGAAAGGGTCAATGATAGCGCCAACGGTGCAGGCTCTGGCTTTGCGCTGACGCGCCGAAGCCGTGCCGCGCAGGGCTGCCCGATCGTTCGGTCAGGCAATTGTTCGCGTGCGTGCCGCTGGGCGATTCAGTGTGAAAGCGCTGGAAGCCCCGCCGCAGCTCCGATTTCAGCTAGCCACGCGGGGCGGAATGATGCGGTAGAATTCCATTTTGGAACAAGGATCGGAAGATGCACTGGCAGCCTCAGATCGCCCACCTGATGCCCGTCCCGCGTGAGTCTTGCCCCGCGGCGCAGCGTCACGTCCGCCACGCACGATCGCGTAGTTGTATCTGAGCGCCGCGAAGCGACCGATGTGGGTAGACCGTCGGTCGTGCTTCACTCCCAAGAAGATTTCCAAGCATTGCGCCCCACGCGCACCGTCAGCCGACGCCTCCATGAGCGCGCCCGGTTGACCTACCGAGTCGTCCGAACATGAACGCACCTCAAGTTTTCGATCCGCACGGGGCCGCCGCCGCGGTGGCCGCCGATCCCGAAGCGCGTCTGCGCGAAATCCCCTATAACTACACGTCATTCTCCGACCGCGAAATCGTCATCCGCCTGCTCGGCGACGACGCCTGGAACGTGCTTGCCGAACTGCGCGCGGAACGCCGCACCGGCCGCTCGGCGCGGATGCTGTACGAAGTGCTCGGCGATATCTGGGTCGTGCGCCGCAATCCGTATCTGCAGGACGACCTGCTCGACAACCCGAAGCGCCGCGCGATGCTGATCGAAGCGCTGCATCACCGTCTCTCGGAGATCGAGAAGCGCCGTCGCGCCGATCTGATCGAACACGGCGACGAAGCGGGCATTGACCGTGCCGCTCGCGTCGAGACGCTGGTGCAGGCCGCGCGCCGCGCGGTCGACGATTTCGCCAGCGAATTCCAGAAGACCTACGATCTGCGCCGTCGCGCGACCCGCGTGCTGGGCAAGGTCACGGAAAAGGACAACATCAAGTTCGACGGCCTGTCACGCGTATCGCACGTGACAGACGCCACCGACTGGCGCGTCGAATACCCGTTCGTCGTGCTCACGCCAGATACCGAAGCCGAGATCGCCGGCATGATCAAGGCGTGTTTCGAACTCGGGCTGACCGTGATTCCGCGCGGCGGCGGCACCGGCTACACGGGCGGCGCGGTGCCGCTCACGCCGTTTTCGGCCGTCATCAATACGGAAAAGCTGGAACAGCTCGGCGCGGTCGAGATGACCGAACTGCCGGGGGTCGATCGCAAGGTCGCGACGATTTTCTCCGGCGCGGGCGTCGTCACGCGTCGTGTGACCGAGGCGGCCGAGCAGGCCGGCTTCGTGTTCGCGGTCGATCCGACCTCGCTGGATGCGTCCTGCGTGGGCGGCAACGTCGCGATGAACGCGGGCGGCAAGAAGGCCGTGTTGTGGGGTACGGCGCTCGACAACCTCGCCTGGTGGCGCATGGTCGACCCGGAAGGCAACTGGCTCGAAGTCACACGCCTCGACCACAACATGGGCAAGATTCACGACATCGAAGTCGCGCGTTTCGAGCTCAAATGGTTCGACGGCAACTATGCGCCGGGCGAAAAACTGCTGCGCACCGAATCGCTCGACATCAAGGGCCGCGTATTCCGCAAGGAAGGTCTCGGCAAGGACGTCACCGACAAATTCCTCGCCGGCCTGCCGGGCGTGCAGAAGGAAGGCTGCGACGGGCTCATCACGTCGGCGCGCTGGGTGCTGCACAAGATGCCGGCACACACGCGCACCGTCTGCCTGGAGTTCTTCGGCCAGGCGCGCGAGGCGATTCCGAGCATCGTCGAAATCAAGGACTACCTGTTCGAAACGTCGCGCAAGGGCGGCGCGATTCTCGCGGGTCTGGAGCATCTGGACGAGCGCTATCTGCGCGCGGTCGGCTACGCGACCAAGAGCAAGCGCAACGCGTTTCCGAAGATGGTGCTGATCGGCGACATCGTCGGCAATGACGCGGACGCGGTCGCGCAGGCCACCTCGGAAGTCGTGCGGATGGCCAACGGCAAGAGCGGCGAAGGGTTCGTCGCGGTCAACGCCGAGGCGAGGAAGCGTTTCTGGCTCGACCGCAGCCGCACCGCCGCGATCGCGAAGCACACCAGCGCGTTCAAGATCAACGAAGACGTGGTGATCCCGCTCGACCGCATGGGCGAGTACACCGACGGTATCGAGCGCATCAACATCGAGCTGTCGATCAAGAACAAGCTGCAACTGGTCGACGCGCTCGAAGCGTTCTTCAAAAGCGGCAAGCTGCCGCTTGGCAAGAGCGATGACGCCAACGAAATCCCCAGCGCCGAACTGCTCGAAGATCGCGTGCAGCAGGCGCTCGATCTGCTGGCGCGCGTGCGCACGCGCTGGGAATTTCTGCGCGACCGGCTCGACTTGTCGGTGCGCGAGGCACAGCACTATCTGGTTGGTCTCGGTTACGAAGCGCTAGCCGAGAAGTTCGCCGACCGCGCCGACGCGCAGCCCGGTGCGACCGTGTTCCATATCACGCAGGACCGCACGATCCGCGTGTCGTGGAAACAGGAAATCCGCGCTGAGTTGCGGCAGATTTTCAACGGCGGCGAGTTCAAGCCGATCCTCGACGAAGCCCAGGCGATCCACAAGCAGGTCCTGCGCGGCCGCGTGTTCGTCGCGCTGCACATGCACGCCGGCGACGGCAACGTGCACACGAATCTGCCGGTCAACTCCGACAACTACGAGATGCTGCAGGACGCGCACGCGGCCGTCGCACGCATCATGAAGCTGGCGCGCTCGCTCGACGGCGTGATTTCCGGCGAGCACGGCATCGGCATCACCAAGCTCGAATTCCTGACCGACGACGAGATCGGCGAATTCCGCGCCTATAAGCAACGTGTCGATCCGCATGGCCGCTTCAATGCGGGCAAGCTGCTCGAAGGCGCCGATCTGCGCAACGCCTATACGCCGAGCTTCGGACTGATGGGTTATGAGTCGCTGATCATGCAGCAGTCCGATATCGGCGCGATTTCCGAGTCGATCAAGGACTGCCTGCGTTGCGGCAAGTGCAAGCCGGTGTGCGCGACCCACGTGCCGCGTGCGAACCTGCTGTACAGCCCGCGCAACAAGATTCTCGCGACCTCGCTGCTGGTCGAGGCGTTCCTGTACGAAGAGCAGACGCGCCGCGGCGTGTCGATCAAGCACTGGGACGAGTTCAACGACGTCGCCGATCACTGCACGGTCTGTCACAAGTGCGTGACGCCATGTCCGGTGAAGATCGACTTCGGCGACGTGACGATGAACATGCGCAACCTGCTGCGCAAGATGGGCAAGAAGAAGTTCAACCCGGGCAACGCGGCGGGCATGTTCTTCCTGAACGCGACCAATCCGCAGACCATCAACCTCGCGCGCACCGCGATGATGGGTGTCGGCTACAAGGCGCAGCGTCTGGGCAACGAGTTGCTGAAGAAGTTCGCGAAGAAGCAGACGGCGCATCCGCCGGCCACGGTCGGCAAGCCGCCGGTCACGGAGCAGGTGATCCACTTCATGAACAAGAAGATGCCGGGCAACCTGCCGAAGAAGACCGCGCGCGCGTTGCTCGACATCGAGGACAACAAGATCGTCCCGATCATCCGCAATCCGAAGACGACCACGGCCGACACGGAAGCGGTGTTCTACTTCCCGGGCTGCGGCTCCGAGCGGCTGTTCTCGCAGGTCGGCCTCGCCACTCAGGCGATGTTGTGGGAAGCGGGCGTGCAAACCGTGCTGCCGCCGGGCTATCTGTGCTGCGGCTATCCGCAGCGCGGCTCGGGTCAGTACGACAAGGCCGAGCAGATCGTCACGGACAACCGCGTGCTGTTCCACCGCGTCGCCAACACGCTGAACTATCTCGACATCAAGACGGTGGTGGTGTCGTGCGGCACGTGTTACGACCAGCTCGCCGGTTATGAATTCGAGAAGATCTTCCCGGGCTGCCGGATCATCGACATTCACGAGTATCTGCTCGAGAAGGGCATCAAGCTCGACGGCGTGAACGGCGTGCGCTACATGTACCACGATCCGTGCCACTCGCCGATCAAGACGATGGACCCGGTCAAGCTGGTCAATCAGCTGATGGGCTCGGAACACGACGGCTACAAGATCGAGAAAAACGATCGCTGCTGTGGCGAATCCGGCACGCTCGCGGTCACGCGTCCCGACATTTCCACGCAGGTCCGCTTCCGTAAGGAAGAGGAGATCCGCAAGGGCGCGGCGAAGCTGCGCGGTATTCCGCTCGTCGCTGAAGCCGGTGCGAACGCGATCAACCCGGCCAATGCATCGGCCGGCGCGATGGGTGCGTCGAACGGTTCCGTGCTCAAGGCCGGCGACGGTCCGCAGCCGAAGGGCGCCACCGACGTGAAGATCCTGACGAGCTGCCCGTCCTGTCTGCAAGGGCTGTCGCGCTACAACGAAGATGCGAATACCGAGGCGGATTACATCGTCGTCGAGATGGCGCGTCACGTGTTGGGCGAAGACTGGATGGCGGATTACGTTCAACGGGCGAACAATGGCGGTATCGAGCGCGTGCTGGTTTAATGGCACGACTGACGATTCTTGCTGAGGACGACGATGGACTGCGTTTTTTGCCGTGAAGATGGCGGCGATGTGCTGTGGCAGGACGACACCTTGCGCGTCGTGCTGGCCGACGAACACGATTACCCGGGCTTTTGCCGGGTGATCTGGAATCAGCATGTCGCCGAGTTTTCCGATCTCGCCGCGAGCGACCGCGATCGCGTGATGAAGGCCGTGTACGCGGTCGAGCGCGCCATCCGGCGGATTCTGCAGCCGGCCAAGGTCAATCTGGCGAGCCTCGGCAACCAGGTGCCGCACGTGCACTGGCACGTCATTCCGCGTTTTTCGAACGACGCTCATTTTCCGCTGCCGATCTGGGCGCCGCGCCAGCGCACGGTGTCCGAAGCCATGCTGTCGTCGCGCCGCGCGCAAGCCACGTTGCTGCGCGAAGCGGTGCGGCGGGAAATCGAACAAGCTCTCGCCTGAGGTCATCATGAGCGGACTGACTCCCGAGACTCCGGTGCCGACCGGTGTGGTCGTGCATTCCAGATCGCGTGTGCTCGAATTGCAGTACGCGGACGGCGCGTCGTATCGGCTGCCGTTCGAACTGCTGCGCGTGTATTCGCCATCGGCGGAAGTGCAGGGCCACGGGCCCGGCCAGGATACGCTGCAGACCGGCAAGCGCGAAGTGACGATCACGATGATCGAAGGCGTCGGCAACTACGCGCTGCAGCCGACCTTCTCCGACGGGCACGCGACCGGCATCTATTCGTGGGACCTGCTGTACGACATGGCCATCCATCAGGATGAACTCTGGCGCAACTATCTCGGCAGACTGCAAGCGGCTGGCGTCGACCGTGATACGCCGATGGTGCCCGCCGGACCTGCGCACGGCCACTGTCACTGATACGATTCGCCACAATCGCCGCACCGATGCGGCGCAACAATCCAGAATACGCGAAAGGACGAGCGCGATGAGCAAAACCCACTTCGGCTTTCAATCGGTCGACGAACAGGACAAAGCGCAGAAGGTGGCAGGCGTGTTCCACTCGGTTGCCACCAACTACGACTTGATGAACGACCTGATGTCGGGCGGGTTGCACCGGGCGTGGAAGATGTTCACGATCGCCCAGGCGAACGTGCGGCCGGGCTACAAGGTGCTCGACATCGCAGGCGGCACAGGCGATCTGTCGAAGGCTTTTGCGAAGCAGGCGGGCGAGAGCGGCGAAGTCTGGCACACCGACATCAACGAATCGATGCTGCGCGTGGGCCGCGACCGGCTGCTGGACAAGGGCGTCATCACCCCGACGCTGCTGTGCGACGCGGAGAGGATTCCCTTTCCCGACAACTACTTCGACGTCGTCACCGTGGCATTCGGCTTGCGCAACATGACCCATAAGGACATCGCGCTGGCGGAAATGCGCCGCGTGCTCAAACCGGCGGGCCGTCTGCTGGTGCTGGAATTCTCGAAGGTATGGGATCCGCTCAGGAAGGTCTACGATATCTATTCGTTCAAGGTATTGCCGTGGCTCGGCGAACGCTTCGCGAAAGATGCCGAGAGTTATCAATACCTGGCGGAATCGATCCGGATGCATCCGGACCAGGAAACTTTAAAAACAATGATGGAACAAGCTGGTCTCGACGGCGTCAAATATTACAATTTGTCAGCTGGCGTGGTAGCTTTACATGTGGGGACCAAATACTAGGGTTCCTAACCCATCGATTTTTAAAGGAAAGCACGAAAATGTCCGATTCAGAGATGTTATCTCCCCGTAAGGTTAAGCGGTCGCTGGTGGGAAGAATCGGACTGATCGCGATGGTCGGTCTGATCATGGCCGGCTCTCTCGCCTCGCTCGACGCGGAAGCTCGCCGCATGGGCGGTGGCCGTAGCATCGGCCGTCAGTCGAATAGCGTTCAGCAGCAATACCAGGCGCCGCCGGCGCAACCCTCGCAAAGCAATCAGGCGATGCAGCGCACGCAGCCAGCGCCCGCGCCGACGCCCGCCGCCCCTAACCGCAACCGCTTTCTCGGGCCGATCGCCGGCCTCGCGGCGGGTCTCGGCATCGCCGCGCTGCTGTCGCACTTTGGCCTCGGCGAAGCGTTCGCCGGCATGATGGCTAACGTGATCGTGCTCGCGCTGATCGCGATGGTCGTCATCTGGCTGATCCGCCGCTTCACCGGCCGCAAGCGCGACGCCACGCAGCCGGCGTACGCGGGCGCTTCGCCGTCGCTGAACGCGGGCCGCACCGGCTATACCCAGGATACCCAGGATACCCAGGAGCCGCGCTACACCGCGCCGCCCACCGGCCAGTACCTGGAGCCGCTAGGCAACCCGCTGACCACGCCGTCCATCAACGCGGCGCCCGCGGTGCCGGCCGGCTTCGATTCGGATGCCTTCCTGCGTAACGCCAAGGTGTACTTCGTGCGCCTGCAAGCCGCCTGGGATGTCGGCAACGTGGAAGACATCCGCGAATTCACCACGCCGGAAATGTTCGCCGAAGTGCGCGTCGACCTCGCTTCACGCGGCACGGAACCGAACCAGACGGACGTGGTGCAACTGAACGCCGAACTGCTGGGCGTCGAAGAGCGCGCCAACGAGTACTTCGCCAGCGTGCGCTTCTCCGGCCTGATTCGCGAAGCACCGGGCGCGGCGGCCGAGCCGTTCGTCGAAGTCTGGAACCTGTCGAAGGCGAACCGCCCGGGCGAAGGCTGGCTGCTCGCCGGCATCCAGCAGGTGGCACAGCACTGAGCGACCGGCGGGACGCAAGCCGAGCCAGCGCGGCCCGTCCTGATTTTGCGCAAAACGTTGGCCGTTCGGCATAGCGGGCCGCAAAGCGAACGGACGTTACAATAGGAGCCCGCGCGAGCACCTCGTTCGCGCGGGTTTTTTCTTGCCACTTTCGATGACCCTCGCCGCCAAGCCCTTCGCCGCTGCTGTCAATCATCTGCTCGCCCGCGAATCGTGGGCTCGTGAGCGTCTCGCCCCCTACGCAGGCAAGACTGCCAGGCTGTCATGTTCACCGGTCGTGCTGACCCTGATGGTGCAACCGGACGGTTACCTTGGCGCGGTCGGAGAAGCCGCGGCGCACCAGTTCGATGTGACCATCGCGGTGCCGTCGGACGCGCTGTCGGCCTTCGTGCAAGGCGGCCAGGCGGCGGTGATGAAGCATGTGAAGATCGAAGGCGACGCCGAGTTCGCCACCGTGATCGCGAAGCTCGCCGAGCATCTTCGCTGGGAGCCGGAAGAAGATCTGGCCAGGCTGATCGGCGACGGTCCGGCCTGGCGGGTCGCGTCGGTCGTGCGTACGGTCGGCGAACACGTGCAACGCGCCGGCCGCAATTTGCTGGACACGGCCGCCGAATATCTGCTCGACGAAAATCCGCAGCTGGTGCGACGCGCCGCGCTCGAAGACTTCAACGTCGAACTGGCCCGCACGCGCGATGCATTGGCGCGCGTCGACAAACGCATCGAGCGTCTTGAACAGAAGGTCGAAGCCCGCGGCGCCCATGCGCCGGGCGGCGCCGCCATGTCGCGCGGCACGCGCTAGTCACCGGGCACCACCATGCGTTTTCTGCGTTTCCTCAAGATTTTCTTTACGGTCATCCGCTTCGGCCTCGATGAAATGATGCTGGGCCGCATCAACGACCGGCGCGTGCGTCTGCTGCTGCGGATCACCACCATCGGCCGCAACTTCGACGCGCCACCGGGCGTGCGTTTGCGGCTCGCGCTCGAAAGCCTCGGGCCGATCTTCGTCAAGTTCGGCCAGGTGCTGTCCACCCGGCGCGATCTGCTGCCGGTGGACATCGCCAACGAGCTGGCGAAGCTCCAGGACCAGGTGCCGCCGTTCGATTCGGCGATCGCCATCGGGCTGGTCGAGAAGTCGCTCGGCGCACCGGTCGACGTACTGTTCGACGACTTCGAGCGAGTGCCGGTGGCGAGTGCGTCGATTGCCCAGGTGCACTTCGCGAAGGTGAGGGCCGGCCAGCACGCGGGCAAGGACGTCGCGGTGAAGGTGCTGCGTCCGAACATGCTGCCGGTGATCGACTCGGACCTCGCGTTGCTGCGCGACATCGCGGTGTGGGCCGAGCGCCTGTGGGCCGACGGCAAGCGTCTGAAGCCACGCGAGGTGGTCGCCGAATTCGACAAATATCTGCACGACGAACTCGATCTGATGCGCGAGGCGGCCAATGGGAGCCAGTTGCGGCGCAACTTCGTCGGGCTCGATCTGCTGCTGGTGCCGGAGATGTACTGGGAGTTCTGTACCCCCACGGTGCTGGTGATGGAGCGCATGGTCGGCGTGCCGATCAGCCAGGTCGAGACGCTGCGCGCGGCGGGCGTCGATATTCCGAAGCTGGCGCGCGAAGGCGTCGAGATCTTCTTCACCCAGGTGTTCCGCGACGGCTTCTTCCACGCCGACATGCACCCGGGCAACATTCAGGTGAGCCTCGATCCGGCGCATTTCGGCCGCTATATCGCGCTCGACTTCGGCATCATCGGCGCGTTGTCAGATTTCGATAAGAACTATCTCGCGCAGAACTTCCTCGCGTTCTTCAAGCGTGACTACCATCGCGTCGCCACGCTGCACCTCGAGTCGGGCTGGGTGCCGCCGAGCACCCGCGTCGAAGAACTCGAAAGCGCGATTCGCGCGGTCTGCGAGCCGTATTTCGACCGCGCGCTGAAAGATATTTCGCTCGGCCAGGTGCTGATGCGCCTGTTCTCGACATCGCGCCGCTTCAATGTCGAAATCCAGCCGCAACTGGTGCTGCTGCAAAAAACCATGCTGAACGTCGAAGGGCTTGGCCGCTCGCTCGATCCTGAACTGGATCTGTGGAAGACCGCGAAGCCCTATCTCGAACGCTGGATGAACGAGCAGATTGGCCTGCGCGGCTGGTACGAGCGCCTAAAGATCGAAGCGCCGCAGTGGAGCAAGACGCTGCCGCAGTTGCCGCGTCTGATCCATCATGTGCTGGCCGAGCGTCACCACCCTGCGGGCGGCGCGAACGACGACGTGATCGAACAGATTCTGCTCGAACAGAAGCGCACCAACCGGTTGCTGCAAGGCCTGCTGCTGTTTGGTGTGGCGGTCGGTGTCGGTGCGATGCTGGCGCGTGCGTTCCTGGCGCTGGCCTATGGTGGCTGATTACGACGGTTGATAGCGACCCTGCGAGGCATCCGATGAGCGATCCTACCCAACCCCCCGCACCCGACTTCGCGAACCGCGATCCCAATTCACCGGAGTTCTGGGACGAGCGCTTCGCAAGCGGTTTCACGCCTTGGGACCAGGCAGGCGTGCCGGGCGCGTTCCGTGCGTTCGCCGCGCGCCATCGCCCCGCCGCCGTGCTGATTCCAGGCTGCGGCAGCGCATACGAAGCGGGCTGGCTCGCGGGCCAAGGCAATCCCGTGCGCGCGATCGACTTTTCGCCGGCCGCCGTCGCGGTCGCGCGGCAACAACTGGGCGCGCAACATGCGCAACTGGTGGAGCAAGCGGATTTCTTCACCTACGAGCCGCCGTTCACGCCCGGATGGATTTATGAGCGGGCGTTTTTTTGCGCGTTGCCGGTCGCACGCCGGACGGACTACGCTCGCCGGACAGCCGAGCTGTTGCCCGGCGGCGCGTTGCTCGCGGGTTTCTATTTCGTCGGCGCGACGCCCAAAGGGCCGCCGTTCGGGATCGAGCGCGACGAACTCGAGGCACTGCTCACGCCGTACTTCGAGTTGATCGAAGACGAAGCCGTGACCGACTCGATTCCTGTCTTTGCCGGACGTGAGCGCTGGCTGACCTGGCGCCGCCGCGCCTGAGGGCACTCGCCGCGCCAGGCCGGCGCAGCGCGAGCCGCACTTGATTCGAGCGCAGCCGCCCCAATTTATCGCAACGGCGGTCGCGTCGAGCATCGGTTCCGGAAAACCGCGGGGCGGATATCGTTTGCGGCTATAATTCAAGGCTTTGCAAGCGTTTACAAGATTTCAGTAGGAAAAAGTTCATGCCGATCTACGCTTATCGTTGCGAGTCGTGCGGCTTCGGGAAGGACGTGCTTCAGAAGATGAGCGACCCCCAGCTGACGCAGTGTCCCGAGTGCGGGAAAGACGCCTTTCGCAAACAGGTCACTGCGGCCGGTTTCCAGTTGAAGGGTTCCGGCTGGTACGTGACCGATTTCCGCGGCGGCAACGGCGGCGCAAGCGCGCCGGCCAAGTCTGACGCGAATGGTGCATCGGACGGCGCGAACGGAAACGCGGCTACCGCCGGCAACGGCGCCGCGCAATCCGACACGGCCTCGGCCAGCGGCGCCGCCGCGGCTGGGTCGTCGAGCGCAGCCGCCGCGCCGGCCGCGCCTGCCGCCGCACCGGCCGCTTCGGCGAGCTCGAGCGCTTCCGGCGGCGCCTAGTGGGATTGCCGCCTTCAGGGGCGGCGCACACGCCGCGCGGTGGGTTTCGGTCTGCGCGGCTTTCTGGCAGTACACATGACGATGAAAAAAACGACGCTCAAATCGGTGTTCCTGACTGGCCTGCTGGTGCTGGTGCCTTTGGCCATCACACTGTGGGTGCTCGGTCTGATCATCGGCACGATGGACCAGACGCTGTTGCTGCTGCCCACTTCGTGGCAGCCGGAACGCGCGATCGGCTATCGCCTGCCCGGCCTCGGCGCCGTGCTGACGCTCGCGTTCATCTTTGTCGTCGGGCTGTTGACGCAGAACTTCATTGGGCAGAAGCTCGTGAAGTGGTGGGAATTGCTGGTCGCTCACATTCCCGTGGTCGGCCCGATCTACACCAGCGTCAAGCAGGTGTCCGACACGTTGCTGTCGAGCAGCGGCAACGCGTTTCGCAAGGCGCTCCTGATCGAATACCCGCGCCGCGGCTCTTATACGATCGCGTTTCTCACCGGCATTCCGGGCGGCGACGTGGTCAACCACCTGAAAGAAGACTACGTCAGCGTCTATGTGCCGACCACGCCGAACCCCACATCCGGCTTCTTCCTGATGGTGCCGAAGAGCGAAGTGATCGAGCTCGACATGACGGTCGACGCTGCGCTCAAGTACATCGTCTCGATGGGCGTCGTGGCGCCGTCCGCGCCGCCGGCGCCGGTGCGCCGCACGACAGTCGAGCCTCCGCTGTAATGCCGGTGCGCAATGTTTCACGCAGTGTCCAACTGCGGCGCGCCGATCAACCAATGCAAAACGAAAGACAAACATCATGTCGATGAGATCTGAATACTGCGGTCTGGTGACCGAAGAACTGCTGGGCCAATCCGTCTCGCTGTGTGGCTGGGTGAGCCGCCGCCGCGACCATGGCGGCGTTATCTTCATCGACCTGCGCGATCGCGAAGGGCTCGTTCAGGTCGTCTGCGACCCGGACCGCGCGGAAATGTTCAAGGCCGCCGAAGGCGTGCGCAACGAGTTCTGCCTGCAGATCAAGGGCGTGGTGCGCAGCCGTCCGGAAGGCACGACCAACGCCGCGCTCAAGAGCGGCAAGATCGAGGTGCTGTGCCACGAGCTGATCGTGCTGAACGCGTCGATCACGCCGCCGTTCCAGCTCGACGACGACAACCTGTCCGAAACCACGCGTCTCACGCACCGCGTGCTCGACCTGCGCCGTCCGCAAATGCAGCACAACCTGCGTCTGCGCTACCGCGTCGCGATCGAAGTGCGCAAGTACCTGGACGCGCAGGGCTTCATCGACATCGAAACGCCGATGCTCACGAAGAGCACGCCGGAAGGCGCACGCGACTACCTCGTGCCGTCGCGTACCAACCCGGGCCAGTTCTTCGCGCTGCCGCAGTCGCCGCAACTGTTCAAGCAGCTGCTGATGGTGGCGAACTTCGACCGCTACTACCAGATCGTCAAGTGCTTCCGCGACGAAGACCTGCGCGCCGATCGTCAGCCGGAATTCACGCAGATCGACTGCGAAACCTCGTTCCTGTCGGAACAGGAAATCCGCGATCTGTTCGAGGCGATGATCCGTCACGTGTTCAAGGAAACGATCGGCGTCTCGCTGGACGAGAAATTCCCGGTCATGGAATACGCGGAAGCGATGCGCCGCTTCGGTTCGGACAAACCGGACCTGCGCGTGAAGCTCGAATTCACGGATCTGACCGACGCGGTGAAGGACGTCGACTTCAAGGTGTTCAGCACGCCGGCCAACGCGAAGGACGGCCGCGTCGCGGCGATCCGCGTGCCGAAGGGCGGCGAACTCTCGCGTGGCGACATCGACAGCTACACGGAATTCGTGCGCATCTACGGCGCGAAGGGTCTCGCGTGGATCAAGGTCAACGAAGTCGCGAAGGGCCGTGACGGTCTGCAAAGCCCGATCGTCAAGAACCTGCACGACGAAGCGGTCAAGGCGATCATCGAGCGCACCGGCGCGCAAGACGGCGACATCATTTTCTTCGCGGCGGATCGCGCGAAGGTGGTGAACGACAGCCTCGGCGCACTGCGTCTGAAGATCGGACATTCGGAGTTCGGCAAGGCCAACGGCCTGGTTGAGTCCGGCTGGAAGCCGCTGTGGGTGGTCGACTTCCCGATGTTCGAATACGACGAGGAAGACAACCGCTACGTCGCCGCGCATCACCCGTTCACGAGCCCGAAGGACGAGCACCTCGAGTACCTCGAAACGGACCCGGCGCGTTGCCTCGCGAAGGCCTACGACATGGTGCTGAACGGTTGGGAAATCGGCGGCGGTTCGGTGCGTATCCACCGTGAAGAAGTGCAGAGCAAGGTGTTCCGCGCGTTGAAGATCAACGCGGAAGAAGCGCAAGCCAAGTTCGGCTTCCTGCTCGACGCGCTGCAATACGGCGCGCCGCCGCACGGTGGTATCGCGTTCGGCCTGGACCGCATCATCACGATGATGGCCGGTGCCGATTCGATCCGCGACGTGATCGCGTTTCCGAAGACGCAACGCGCGCAGTGTCTGCTCACGCAGGCGCCGAGCGAAGTGGACGAGCGCCAGTTGCGCGAGTTGCACATCCGTCTGCGTACGGCGGATCCGAAGGCTTAAGCTCAAGCCAGTCCCCGCTGTCTGAAAACGGCAGCGCGAGCGGACAAAGAGCGAAGCGAAAAAAGCGCGGGAGGAAACTCCCGGCGCCTTTTTCGTTTTTTGCGTTACAGTCGAACCAACTGCTTTCGACCGTCATCCGACATGTACCGCGCCAACGTTGCGCCCCGTTTTTACGCCATGCCGAAACCGCCGAAGATTCCGCAATCCGTGCTTGTCATCATTCATACACCTGCGCTCGACGTGCTGCTGATCGAGCGCGCCGATCATGCCGGGTTCTGGCAATCGGTGACGGGTTCCAAGGATCGGCTCGATGAACCGCTCGTCGAAACGGCCACGCGCGAAGTCGGCGAGGAGACCGGCATCGTGGTGGGTGGAGCGCAGGTGCCGCAGAGCGCGTTGTTCGACTGGGAGTATTCGATCGAATACGAGATCTACCCGGAGTTCCGCTATCGCTATGCCGAAGGCGTGATCCACAACACGGAGCACTGGTTCAGCTTGCAGGTGCCCGAGCAGCTCGAGGTGACGCTGGCGCCGCGCGAGCACACCGCGTTCCTGTGGCTGCCTTATGAAGAGGCGGCGTCGCGCTGTTTTTCATCGTCGAATGCCGATGCGATCCTGCAGTTGCCCCGGCGGCTCGGCGGGCGCCAGGCCGATGTGCCACCCGGGGAGCGTAGCCGGTGAGCGCAGGCGGCGCGAGCCGTTTCGCCCGACTGCGGCACACGCTGCTCGGCCGACGCTATTGGCAGCGTTACCGCTTCACGAGCGACAACGATGTCCGACTGCTGCGCTCGGGCGATGAGTTCTTTGCTGCGCTGATCGAGCGTATCGATGCCGCACAGCGCGACGTGGTTCTCGAAACCTATATCTTCTGCGACGACGACGCCGGCCAGGCGGTCAGCGCGGCGATGCTGCGCGCCGCCTCGCGCGGCGTGAGGGTGCGCGTGATCACCGACGGCATTGGCACCGCGCGTCTGCCGATGTTCGTCGAGTGGGCCGCCGCCGGCATCGATCATCGCATCTACAACCCTCATCTGTTTGGCCGCTTCGGCTTTTCGCGCACGCACCGCAAGCTGGCGGTTATCGACGACCAGTATGCGTACTGCGGCGGGATCAATATCGTCGACGACTACGAGAACAACGGTGCGATGCTGCCGTTCCGGCGTTGGGATTTCGCGGTTCAATTGCATGGGCCGGTGGTCGCCGACGTCCGCCAGGCGTTCGAGGTGCAGTGGCGCCGGATTCGACTCGGGCATCGGCCACTCGATTCGTTGCAGCCAGACCTGGGACAGCAGACCAATGCATCGCTCGGCAGTTTGCGACGGCGCAGGAGTCGCCGCAACGAGGAATTGTGGGCGGGTGGTCAGCCGTGCGTGGCATTCGTCGCACGCGACAATCTGATCAATCGTCGCGCGATCGAAAAGGCGTATCTGGCCGCGATCGGCCAGGCGCGTCACGAAATACTGCTCGCCAATCCGTACTTCATGCCGGGGCGCAAACTGCGGCGCGCGCTGGTGTTCGCGGCGCGGCGCGGCGTCGCGGTGAAACTGATCATCGGGCGCAAGGAGTTCAAGGCGCTCGATTACGCGGTGCCGTTCCTGTATCACGCGTTGCTGCGGGCCGGCGTGCAGATCGCCGAGTACGAGAAGACGCTGCTGCATGGCAAGGTCGCCGTGGTGGATTCGAGCTGGGGGACCGTGGGCTCGTCGAATCTGGATGCGCTGAGCCTGATGCTCAACAACGAAGCCAACGTGGTGCTGGTGAACGATCCGTCGATCGACGCGTTGCGCGAGGCGATCCTCGACGCATTCGAGGAGGCCCGCGGTATCGACGAGGCGCACTACGAATCGCGTCCGGCGGGCGAGCGGGTGCTCAGCTGGCTTGCATATACGAGCTATCGGGTGGCGATGAAGCTGTTGACGGTCGGCGGCTACGACTAGCACGAACGGGCAGGCCGCGTTTCGGAACGATCCTAGAGACTGCCCGCGGTGGCTCGAAGATACTCTTTGCTCGATTGATATCGAGCGGCGCAATGCAGCGCCATCGCATGGGCCGCCGAAATCGTTTCCTCATCAATCCGTGCGTGCCGGCTGTAGTGCTGGTTGTAGTGCCGGTTGTAGTGCCGGTTGCAGTGCCGATTGCGTGTGTCGGTCGCGCGTGTGTCGCTCAGGCTGAGTCGTCCAGTGTGAACCGTTCACCGCGTCCGGACCGGCGCGTCACGGCCGCTCGTTCATTGCCCATGTCCGTTCCACCGCCAGCCCACTCCCACGACACTTCGCAGCTTCACGACGACGCAGTCGCGGCTTATCAGGCCGGTCGCCTCGACGCGGTGCAGACGCTGATCGATCGAATCCTCTTGCTGGACGGCGAGCACGTCGGCGCTCTCCACCTGCAAGGCTTGCTTGCGCTGGCGGCAGGCCAGCTGCGCGACGCACAACACTGGCTCGAACGCGCACTCCAGATTCGCCCCGAGCCGATCCTGTACAACACGCTCTACGCGATCCGTTTGCGATTGAGCGACTTTGCGGGCGCGGTCCACAGTTTGCGCGAGGGGCTCGCGATGCAGCCGGACTTCGTGGCGCTCCACTACAACCTCGCGTTGACGCTGCAACATCTCGACCGTCTCGAGGACGCGGCGCTCAGCTACCGTCGAACGCTCGAACTCGACCCTCACCATTCGGCGGCACACAACAATCTCGGCCGCATTTACGCGGACCTCGGCGCTGCGGAAGACGCGGAGCGACACTACCGGCGTGCGATCGAACTGGCGTCCGCCAACTTCGTCGCGCGCAACAACCTCGCGATGCTGTTGCTCGCTGCCGGCCGCTACACAGAGGGGTGGCCGTATTTCGAAGACCGCTGGGTCAGCTTCAGGCAAGCCGACGGACGGCCCGCACGGGTGCCGGTGCAGGTCGCGCTGCCGCGCTGGTCTGGCGAAGAGCAGTGCGTGAGCCACGGCACGCAAGCGGGCCGTGCACCGGCAGAGCGTCTGCTCGTGCTCGATGAACAAGGCTATGGCGACAGCCTGCAATTCGTGCGCTACCTGCCGTTGGCACTCGCGCGTTTTTCCCATGTCGGCTATGTGTGTCCGCCGCCTTTGCGTCGGCTTTACGAGCAGTCGTTGTGCGCACGCTGGCCTCGCCTCGTGCTGCTCGACGCGGTGCCGGCCGACTTGCGCGGCTGGGATTGCTACTGTCCGTTGATGTCGTTGCCGATGGCGTTCGCAACACGCGTTGCCACCATCCCCGCGCCGCTGCCTTACCTGTACGCCGATGCCGCCCGCACGGCCGCATGGCGTGCGCGATTCGACGCGCTACCGGCGGAGCACTTGCCGCGCGTTGGTGTGGTGTGGGCGGGCGGTCATTCGGGCATTGCAGTGGACCGGCTGCGCAGCCTCGCGATCGCGCAGATCGCGCCGCTGCTCGCGCTGCGGCAGGTGCGCTGGGTCAGTCTGCAAAAGACCGACGATCCCGCGAAACTGGCCGACGCCGCCAGCAAGGCGCGTCTAATCGACTGGACCGACGAGCTCGCGGACTTCGCGGATACCGCGGCGCTGATCGACAACCTCGATCTGGTGATTTCCGTTGACACATCGGTGGCGCATCTGGCCGCCGCGATGGGCAAGCCGGTCTGGCTGCTCAACCGCTTCGCGGGTTGTTGGCGTTGGCTGCGCGGGCGCGACGACAGTCCCTGGTATCCCGGCCTGCGTCTTTTCACGCAGACACAGCGAGGCGACTGGGACGATGTGCTGGTACGTGTCGCTGCTGCTCTGCAGCAGAGCTTTCCGCCGATTGCATGATCTCGCGTCCTGAGGTCGGATTTCGCGTCTGACCTCACGCGTCGCGATTTTTCTGGGCGAACCCGGCAGCGTGGGGGTCCCATTGTGTCCTGCGCCAGCCATCACAACGAGCTGCGCAGCCGTCGCCCCGACCCGCCTCGACAACGCAACGCAGCGCCGCACCGCACCGCACCGCGTCAAATCAAGTTCTTCTTGGTTTGCGCCAAGTTGCTGCATCATGTCGGCCGGCTGCGCCAATCAGAGAACACGAGCGCTCCAATCAGCAACAATTGCCTCAAGGCAAACGCCTCTAAAAAATCTGATTCGTCTGATTGACGGATGTCGCAAAATTGAAACCAGGTTAGAAACCGGTTTCTAATAAAGTCCTTGTTTCGCGGACGGCAGCACTCAATAATAGTACGGCCGTTCGATTTTCTTTCGGTCACATTAGAACGGTAAAAAACAGCTATGCGAAAAGGCGAACAAACACGAGCCGCGATTCTCGACGCAGCACTCGATCTGGCAAGCCGTGACGGACTGGAAGGTCTGACGATCGGCTTGCTGGCCGAGCGCATGCAGATGAGCAAAAGCGGAGTGTTCGCGCATTTCGGGTCGCGCGAGGATTTGCAGGTCGAAGTCGTGCGCGAATATCACCGGCGTTTCGAAGACGAGGTGTTTTTCCCGAGTCTGCGCGAGCCTCGCGGTCTGCCGCGCTTGCGCGCGATGATTTCCCGCTGGATCGAGAAGCGCATCCAGGAAGTCACCACTGGGTGCATCTACATCAGCGGTGCCGTCGAATACGACGACCGCGCCGACAACCCGGTGCGCGAGCAACTGGTGTCGAGCGTGACGATCTGGCGTGCGGCGCTCACGCGTGCGATTTCGCAGGCGATGGAAGAAGGGCATCTGCGTGCCGATACCAACCCGCAGCTGATGCTCTTCGAACTGTATAGCGTCACGCTCGGCCTGCATCACGACGCGCGCTTCCTGCACCTGCCGGACGCCGTGCCTCTCACGTGGGCCGCGCTGGAAAAATTGATTGTTTCATATCAGAGCGAAAGTCGTTAGCAGCGTCGTCCGAAACCAAACGGATTCAGCGGCGCAGAAGGGCCATCCACGGACTCAGCTAACGGCCTCGCTTCTTGTCAAATTTTGGAGAGAGTCATGGGACAGTACGCCGCGCCGCTGCGCGACATGCAATTCGTGTTGCACGAACTGCTTAACGTCGAAGCCGAAATCAGGCAAATGCCGAAGCACGCGGATCTCGATGCAGATACGATCAACGCGGTGCTCGAGGAGGCCGGCAAGTTCTGCTCCGACGTGTTGTTCCCGCTCAATCACAGCGGCGACGAGGAAGGCTGCACATACGCCGGCGATGGCGTCGTGACCACACCCAAGGGCTTCAAGGAAGCCTATCAACAGTACGTCGAAGCCGGCTGGCCGGCACTGGGCTGCAGTCCGGCATACGGTGGCCAGGGCTTGCCCATTTTCGTCAACAATGCGCTCTATGAAATGCTGAACTCGGCAAATCAGGCGTGGGCGATGTACCCGGGTCTCTCGCACGGTGCGTATGAATGTCTGCACGCGCACGGCACGCCCGAGTTGCAGCAGCGTTATCTGCCGAAGCTGGTGGCGGGCGTGTGGACCGGCACGATGTGTCTGACCGAGCCGCATTGCGGCACCGACCTCGGCATTCTGCGCACCAAGGCCGAGCCGAACGGCGACGGCTCGTATGCGATCAGCGGTACGAAGATCTTCATCTCCAGCGGCGAACACGACCTCGCGGAGAACATCGTTCACCTGGTGCTCGCGCGCCTGCCGGATGCGCCCAAAGGCACCAAGGGCATTTCACTGTTCATCGTGCCGAAGTTCGTGCCGAACGAAGCGGGCGAGCCGGGCGAGCGCAACGGCGTGAAGTGCGGCTCCATCGAACAGAAGATGGGCATTCACGGCAACGCGACCTGCGTGATCAATCTCGACAACGCCAAAGGCTGGCTCGTCGGTGAGCCAAACAAAGGCCTGAACGCGATGTTCGTGATGATGAACGCCGCACGTCTGGGCGTCGGCATGCAGAGCCTCGGGCTGACCGAAGTCGCGTATCAGAACTCGCTCGCGTACGCGAAAGAGCGTCTGCAGATGCGTTCGCTGACCGGCCCGAAAGCGCCGGACAAAGCCGCCGACCCGATCATCGTGCATCCCGACGTGCGTCGCATGCTGCTCACGCAGAAGGCCTATGCCGAAGGCGCGCGGGCGTTCTCGTACTGGTCCGCGTTGCATATCGACAAGGAACTGTCGCACGGCGACGAAGCGGTGCGCAAGGAAGCGGCCGACCTTGTCGCGCTGCTCACGCCGATCCTGAAAGCGTTCCTGTCGGACAACGCGTTCGAAGGCACCAACCACGCGATGCAGATCTACGGCGGTCACGGCTTCATCGCCGAGTGGGGCATGGAGCAGTACGTGCGCGACGCGCGTATCAACATGATCTACGAAGGCACCAACGCGATCCAGGCGCTCGACCTGCTGGGCCGCAAGATCCTCGGCGACATGGGCGCGAAGTTGAAGAAGTTCGGCAAGCTCGTGACGGAGTTCGTCGAAGCCGAAGGCATCAAGCCGGAAATGCAGGAGTTCATCAACCCGCTCGCCGACATCGGCGAGAAGGTGCAGAAGCTGACGATGGAAATCGGCATGAAGGCGATGCAGAACCCGGACGAAGTGGGCGCCGCGGCCGTGCCGTACCTGCGCACCGTTGGCCATCTGGTGTTCTCGTATTTCTGGGCGCGCATGGCGCGTATCGCGCTGGACAAGCAGGCATCAGGCGACCCGTTCTACAAGGCCAAGCTCGCCACCGCGCGTTTCTACTTCGCGAAGCTGCTGCCGGAAACGGCGATGACGATCCGTCAGGCGCGCGCCGGTTCGAAGCCGCTGATGGACGTCGAAGAAGCGCTGTTCTAAGTCCAGTACAAGCACACCAACGCAGGCGCCGCGCGTATCGAAGCTGCGGCGCCTCATCCCAGCCACACATCGCGAAGCGTTCATGAACCTTCGCGACATCGCACAACTCCCCGGAGGAACGACGTGAGCAATCTGATCATTCGCAAGGTAGCCGTGCTCGGCGCCGGCGTGATGGGCGCGCAGATCGCCGCGCACCTGATCAACGCCAAGGTGCCCGTGCTGCTGTTCGACCTGCCCGCAAAGGAAGGCCCGAAGAACGGGATCGCGCTGAAGGCGATCGAGAATCTGAAGAAGCTGTCGCCCGCACCGTTCGGCGTGAAGGACGACGCGCAATACATCCAGCCGGCGAACTACGACGACGACATCGCGAAGCTCGGCGAATGCGACCTCGTGATCGAAGCGATCGCCGAACGGATGGACTGGAAGCACGATCTGTACAAGAAGGTCGCGCCGCACATCGCGCCGGACGCGATCTTCGCGACCAATACGTCGGGGCTGTCGATCACGGCGTTGTCGGATGGTTTTCCGGATGAACTGAAGGCGCGCTTTTGCGGCGTGCACTTCTTCAATCCGCCGCGCTACATGCATCTGGTCGAGCTGATTCCGACCGCGGCGACGCGCCCGGCCATCCTCGATCAACTCGAAACGTTCCTGACCAGCGTGGTCGGCAAGGGCGTCGTGCGTGCGAAAGACACGCCGAACTTCATCGCCAATCGCGTCGGCATCTTCTCGATCCTCGCTGTGATTACGGAGGCCGCGAAGTTCGGCCTGCGTTTCGACGAAGTGGACGACCTGACCGGCGCACGTCTGGGCCGCGCGAAGTCGGCGACGTTCCGCACCGCCGACGTGGTCGGTCTCGACACGATGGCGCACGTCATCAAGACGATGCAGGACACGCTGAAGGACGACCCGTTCTTCCCGGTCTACGAAACGCCGGCGGTGCTGGCCGAACTGGTGAAGAAGGGCGCGCTGGGTCAGAAGACCGGCGGCGGTTTCTACAAGAAGGAAGGCAAGGCAATCAAGGTGCTCGACCCGAAGACGGGCGAATACGTCGACGGCGGCGCGAAGGCCGACGAACTGATTGGTCGCATCCTGAAGCGCCCGCCGGCCGAGCGTCTGAAGCTGCTGCGCGAATCGGAGCACCCGCAGGCGCAGTTCCTGTGGTCGATCTTCCGCGACGTATACCACTACATCGGCGTGCATCTGGAATCGATCGCCGATAACGCACGCGACGTTGATCTGGCGATCCGCTGGGGCTTCGGCTGGAACGAAGGCCCGTTCGAAGGCTGGCAGACGGCCGGCTGGAAGCAGGTCGCCGAGTGGGTGCAGGAAGACATTGCGGCGGGCAAGGCGCTCTCCAATGTGCCGCTGCCGTCGTGGGTGCTGCAAGGCGTGGTCGCCGAGAAGGGCGGCGTGCATACCGACGACGGTTCGTGGTCGCCCGCATCGCAGACGTTCGTGCCGCGCTCGTCGCTCGGCGTGTACGACCGGCAGGTGTTCCGTGCGCCGCTCGTCGGCGAAACCGCCGCCGATCCGAAGACCTACGGCAAGACGCTGTTCGAGACGGACTCGGTGCGCGCATGGGTCGACGATCGCGCGGGCGAGGACGACGTGTTGATCGTGTCGTTCAAGAGCAAGATGAACACGATCGGGCCGTCGGTGATCGAAGGTCTGACGCAGGCAATCGAGCTGGCCGAAAAGGACTACAAGGGTCTGGTGGTGTGGCAGCCGACGTCGCTGAAGCTCGGCACGCCGGGTGGCCCGTTCTCCGCGGGCGCCAACCTCGAAGAAGCGATGCCCGCGTTCATGATGGGCGGCGCGAAAGGCATCGAGCCGTTCGTGAAGAAATTCCAGCAAGGCATGTTGCGCGTGAAGTACGCGAACGTGCCGGTGATCTCGGCGGTGTCGGGCATCGCGCTCGGCGGCGGCTGCGAACTGGCGCTGCATAGCGCGAAGCGTGTCGCGCACATCGAAAGCTACATGGGTCTGGTGGAAGTCGGCGTGGGTCTGGTGCCCGCGGGCGGCGGTCTGAAGGAAGCAGCGCTGCGCGCGGCCGAAGCCGCCACGCAAGTCGGCGCGGTGAGCGACCTGCTGAAGTTCCTGCAGAAGTCGTTCGAAAACGCGGCGATGGCGAAGGTCTCAGCCTCCGCGCTCGACGCCCGCGCAATGGGCTATCTGAAGCAGTCCGACCCGATCGTCTTCAACGTGTTCGAACTGCTCGACGTCGCGAAGAAGGAAGTGCGCGCGCTCGCCGCCGCAGGTTATCGTCCGCCGCTGCGCGCGACGCAAGTGCCGGTCGCGGGCCGCTCGGCGATCTCGACCATCAAGGCTTCGCTCGTCAACATGCGCGACGGCCGTTTCATCAGCGAGCACGATTTCCTGATCGCGAGCCGCATCGCGGAAGCGGTGTGCGGCGGTGACGTGGAAGCGGGCAGTCTCGTCGACGAAGAATGGCTGCTGCAACTCGAACGTCGTGCGTTCGTCGATCTGCTCGGCACGCAAAAGACGCAGGAACGGATCATGGGCATGCTGCAGACTGGGAAGCCGGTGCGGAACTAGGCGACGACAAAGGAGAATCAAATGGCAAAGCAATTGCAAGACGCATACATCGTCGCCGCGAGCCGTACGCCGATCGGCAAGGCGCCGCGCGGGATGTTCAAGAACACGCGCCCGGACGAACTGCTGGTGCACGCGATCAAATCGGCCGTGGCGCAAGTGCCCGGTCTCGACACTAACGTGATCGAAGACGCGATCGTCGGCTGCGCGATTCCGGAAGCGGAACAGGGGCTCAACGTCGCGCGGATCGGCGCGTTGCTGGCCGGCTTGCCGAATACGGTCGGCGGTGTCACGGTGAACCGCTTCTGCGCGTCGGGTCTGACCGCGCTGGCGATGGCCGCGGACCGCATCCGCGTCGGCGAGTCGGATGCAATGGTCGCGGGCGGCTGCGAATCGATGAGCATGGTGCCGATGATGGGCAACAAGCCGTCGCTGTCGCCGCATATCTTCGATCGCAATGAAGACATCGGCATCGCCTACGGCATGGGCCTGACTGCCGAGAAAGTCGCCGAGCGCTGGAAGATCAGTCGCGAAGCACAGGACGCGTTCTCGGTCGAATCGCACCGCCGCGCGATCGCCGCGCAGCAGGCCGGCGAGTTCAACGACGAAATCGCCGCGTACACGATCAGCGAGCGCTTCCCCGATCTGGCCACCGGCGAAGTGCGCGTGAAGACCCGCGAAATCTCGCTCGACGAAGGTCCGCGCGCAGACACGTCGCTCGAAGGTCTCGCCAAGCTGCGCGCGGTGTTCGCGAACAAGGGCTCGGTGACGGCGGGCAACAGCTCGCAAACGTCGGACGGCGCGGGCGCGTTGATCGTGGTGTCGGAGAAGATCCTCAAGCAGTTCAACCTGACGCCGCTCGCGCGCTTCGTCAGCTTTGCGGTGCGCGGCGTGCCGCCGGAAATCATGGGCATCGGTCCGAAGGAAGCGATTCCGGCCGCGCTGAAGGCCGCCGGCCTGAAGCAGGACGACCTCGACTGGATTGAACTGAACGAGGCCTTCGCCGCGCAATCGCTCGCGGTGATTCAGGACCTCGGTCTCGATCCATCGAAGATCAACCCGCTGGGCGGTGCGATCGCCCTTGGCCACCCGCTCGGCGCGACGGGCGCGATTCGTGCGGCGACCGTCGTGCATGGCCTGCGCCGCCGCAATTACAAGTACGGCATGGTGACGATGTGCGTCGGCACCGGCATGGGCGCGGCGGGCATTATCGAGCGTCTTTGATCGGTACGCTGCGGTCCTCGCGGTGATCCATTAATCCATTGAGGGGACCACAGAATGGTTCGCCGGCCGTGTGGCTTGCGAACCGTTTTCACATTCAGCACGAGCGAGAGGAGATGATGGAGATGACGATGGATATTCTGGTCGAACGCGCCGACGGTGTGCTGACGATAGCCTTCAACCGGCCAGGCAGGAAGAACGCGATCACCGCCGCGATGTATCAGACGATGGTCGACGCGTTGGTCGACGCGCACAGCGACGCCTCGGTGCGCGCGATCCTGATTCGCGGTAGCGCGGGCATTTTCAGCGCCGGCAACGATCTCGAAGATTTCATGAAGACGCCGCCGATGGGCGAAAACGCGCCGGTGGTCCAGTTCATGCGCGCGATCAGCTCGGCGGAGAAGCCGGTGGTGGCGTCGGTGGCGGGGCCGGCGGTAGGCATCGGCACGACCCTGCTGCTGCACTGCGATCTGGTCTACGCAGCCGACACGGCGAGCTTCTCGCTGCCGTTCACGCAACTTGGCCTGTGCCCGGAAGCGGCGTCGAGCTTGCTGTTGCAGCGGGTGGGCGGCTATCAGGCGGCGGCGGAAAAGCTGCTGCTCGGCGAAACCTTCGACGCCGTCGAGGCGCAGCGCATGGGCTTCGTGAATCGCGTGCTGCCGGCCGCGGAAGTCGACGCGTTCGCCGCTGCGCAGGCCATGAAACTGGTCGCATTGCCGGCGTCGTCGTTGCGCGTGACGAAGAGCTTGATGAAGCGCGCGAGCCACCAGGAACTGCAAACGCAAATCAGCGAGGAAGCCGTGCACTTCGGCAAGATGCTGCTCGCGCCGGAAGCGCGCGAGGCGTTCAAGGCGTTCTTCGAGAAGCGCAAGCCGGACTTCCGGCAATTCGACTGAGCCGTTTGCGGCGATTCGAGCAAGCCGTTTGCGGCGATTCGAGCAAGCAGCTTGCGGTGATTCGAGCAAGCCGCTTCCGGCGATTCGATTAAGCAGCTTGCGACTGATTCGAGCAAGCCGCCGCCCTGGGCTGTCAGGTGTCCCGGCGCTCGGGCATCCGGGCGCTTCAGCCGCTCAGGGCTGCGTCGGTTGCAGCGTGTCGTAATCGACGTAGCTGGTTTCGCGGCAGAAGCTGACTAGCCGCACGCCTGCTTTGCGGGCGATCGCAATCGCCAGCGACGAGGGCGCCGAGATCGTCGCGACCATCGGCACGTCGACACGCGCGGCCTTGCGCACCAGCTCGTAGCTCGCGCGGCTCGACAGAAACACGAAACCGTCGCGGGTGTCCGCGCGTTCGAGCACGAGCTGGCCGATCAGCTTGTCGAGCGCGTTGTGGCGGCCGACGTCTTCGAACGCGTAGCGGATCGCGCCCGTTGCATCGCACCAGGCGGCGGCGTGCAGCCCGCCGGTCAGACGTGTCAACGCCTGGTGTTGCGGCAACGCACGGGCGGCGCGCGCGATCGCATCCGGCGCAAGCCGTTGCAGAAAGCCGGTGTCGGGTACCCGCTGCGGCTGCAGGTCCAGCAGGTCGATGCTTTCGATTCCGCAGACGCCGCAACCGGTGCGCCCGGCAAGCGCCCGGCGTTTCTCCTTCAGCGCGACGAACGCCTGCTGCACCACTTGCAGTTGCACTTCGGCATGCGGCAAGTCGCCCTCGTCGTGCAACTCGACCTCGATGTCCTGAATGTCGCTGCCACGCTCCACGATCCCTTCTGAAATCGCGAATCCGACCGCGAAGGCTTCGAGATCGCGCGGCGTGCACATCATCACCGCATGCGAAATGCCGTTGAAGACGAGCGCGACCGGCCACTCCTGGCCGATGTGATCGGTGACGGTTTCGACCGCCGCACCGCGATGCCGGCGCACCTGGCGTTCCACCGTGCCGGGCTGGCCGGCGGTTTCCTGTTCGTTCAAGCTACGTCTCTCCTGCGTTGAGCTGCGCGGCCGTGAGCGGCTTTTCGCCCCCGGCATGCGCCGGTTGGCGCCACCCGGGCATGCCGCCGGCGCGCGAATAAGGTTCTAAAATACCTCAAGCTGCGCCTGCATGCTGTCCGCCATCCGGGAGGAACACTGTCATGGGACTCAACGAAGCACCGCTCCTGTTTAACTTCGAGGTCGAGTCTTCGGAGAATTTCACCTATATCCCGATGTCGGTGCGCTTCAATCTCGACCGTTTTGGATTGCGTATCACGCTCGCGCAGTGGCAGATGCTGCCGCTCGAAGACCGCAAGCTGCTCGCGCGTTTCCCGGTCGAGGAAGACACCGAGATCGAACCGAACTTCGATCACGCGCTGTTCGAAATGCTGCGCACCCACGCGAATGTCGAGCCGGAATGGTTTACGCCCGAAGAAGCGCCCGCATGGCGCTGCACGGATAGCGTGCCGGACGGCGTCGCGCTTCAGGCGGGGCTGGCTGGTCTCGCGACGCCGAGCGTCGCCCGCTGGGCCGAGCTCGATCCATTCAAGCGCTACGTGCTCGCCAAGTTGTCGCGCAAGCCGGAGGCCAATCACGACTTCGTACCGGCGATGAGGGAATTTGGCGCGGCCGGCTAGGTGCGGCCGGCCAGGCGCGACCAGCCAAGTGCGACCGACCAAGTGCGACCGACCAAGTGCGACCGACCAAGTGCGACCAGCCAAGTGCGACGGTCCGGGCGCGATCAGCGAAGCGCGGCTCGCTTGATACGCCCAGCCAGGCGCCCAGCGCTCCCCCAAAAATTTTTTTCACATCCCACCCTCAACCCGCTCCCGAACCTGCCGTTATCCATGGGTTGGCGCGTAAAAGAACTCGCATCGATGGGCCCGATGCAATGAAAGCGACCGCGCGCTCCCGCCCTCGGAACGATTGACGTTCGGAATCCATGACTTCTTTTTTATCGAAGCGGCTGCTGATCAATCTGGCGGTCGTGGTCGCCGCGATTGGCGCGAATGCGTTCGTCGTCTACACGCAGATTTGCGGTCAACGCGATGCCGACGCGCGCATGCTGCGTTCGACGAGTGTGCGCCAGAACCTCGACGCCTATCACACGGCGCTCGACGACGCGCTGGCCGCGCTCGGCCGCTTCGAGGCATCGGGCGAGCCGGCGCCGGTCGACGCGGCCGCCGCGATGACCACGGCGCTCGCTGGTCTGGAGCGCGATCTGCGTGCGGAGCTTGCCGGCGAGCCGCCGATGCTCGACGCGCTGGCGAGGCTGAGCGCGGACAGCCATGCGCTGCAACACGACATCGACGACGCGCTGCTAAAGAGCGCCAACGCCGAACCCAATGCCTCGCGTGCGTGGGCCGCGTCGGCCTATACGCGTCTCGGGCTCGAGCTCGATCGCGTGGAAGCCGCGGTAGCCAGATTGCGCCGCGCGGAGAACCAGGCGCTGCACACGCCGCTCGCGGTGTCGGCGAAGCAAACCCAGCGCGCGATGTTCCTGTTGATCGTGACGATGGTGGTCGGCAGCGCCCTGCTGATCTTCACGTTCGGCGCGCGTGAGAGCCGTGCGCGTGAAAAGCTGCGCATGGTTCGCGCGCTGCGCCGTAACGACGAGCGCTTTCGCGGTCTGTTCGACGACCATCCGGTGCCGATGTACATCTTCGATCGGGAGACGCTACGGTTTCTCGCCGTCAACGCGGCCGCGATCCAGCAGTACGGCTATTCGGAGGCCGAATTTTTCGACCTGACGATTCGCGCGATCCGCTCGCATGCCGAGATCGCGCGGCTCGAATCGTATCTTCAACGCATGGACGCGGTCCTGCATGGGCGCACCATGGCGGGCATCTGGCATCACCGGCGCAAGGACGGGTCGACGATCAGCGTCGACATTTCATATCACGCGCTTCACTTCATGGGCCGCTCGGCACTGTTCGTGCTGGCCGATGACGTCACCGACCAGATCAACGCCGAAGCCGAAGCGCAGCGTTCGAACCAGATGCTCGAAGCGGTGATCGACAACATTCCGCAGCGCATTTTCTGGAAGGATCTGAATTCGCGCTATCTCGGCTGCAACATGGCGTTCGCACGCGATGCGGGCCTCGCGTATCCCGAGCAGGTGGTCGGCAAGAGCGACGCCGATCTGCCGTGGCGCGCGTTCGCCGACCTGCTGAACGACCACGACAGCGAGGTGGTCAGCACCGGCATGCCGAAGATGAACTTCGAAGTCGACGTGGTGATCGACGGCGTGCATCGCACCACGGTCACGAGCAAGCTGCCGTTCACCGACGGCGACGGCCGCGTGATCGGCGTGCTCGGTTCATACACGGACATCACCGAGCGCAAGCGCGCCGATCTGGCGTTGCGTTTGCAAAGCCGGGCGCTCGACGCGAGCGTCAATGCCATTCTGATCACCGCGCCATCGCCGACGGGCAATCTGATCGAGTACGTGAACCCAGCGTTCATGCGCATCACCGGCTACGATCCGGCCGAGGTGATCGGCCAGGATTGCCGCGTGTTGCAACGCGATGACCGCGATCAGGAAGGCGTCGCGCTGATCCGCGAGGCGCTGGCGGCGAACCGCGAAGTCAGCGCGGTGGTGCGCAACTATCGCAAGGACGGCGCGCTATTCTGGAATCAGCTGTTCATCGCGCCGGTGCCGAACGCCGAGGGCATGATCACGCATCACATCGGCGTGATCAACGACGTGACCGACCTGATCCGCTATCAGGAGCAGCTCGAATACCAGGCCAACTACGACGGCCTCACACGCCTGCCGAACCGCAATCTGCTGCGCGACCGGCTGGAGCATGCGCTGGTCGTCGCGCAGCGGCATCACTCTGGCGTCGCGGTCGTGTTCCTCGATCTGGACGGGTTCAAGAACGTCAACGACAGCCTCGGCCATAGCGTCGGCGACCGTCTGCTGGAGGTGGTCGCCGAGCGCCTCGCGCGCTGCTCGCGCACGAGCGATACCGTGGCGCGGCACGGCGGCGACGAGTTCGTGATCGTGATGACCGACACCGTCGACGAACAGTCGCTGATCGCATGGATGGAGCGCGTGCGCTCGTCGATTGCCGAGCCGGTGTGGCTCGACGGCACCGAGCTGTATGTGGGCTGCAGCATGGGCGCGAGCCTCTTCCCGCAAGACGGCGACGACGCCGAAACGCTGATGAAAAAGGCCGACCTCGCGATGTATCGCGCGAAGGACATGGGCCGCAATACGTTCCAGTTCTATCAGCCGGAGATGAACGCGAGCGCGGGTGCGCGCCTGAATCTCGAACGGCGTTTGCGCCGCGCGCTGCGTGACCAGGAGTTCCTGCTGCATTACCAGCCGCAAGTGGACATTGGCAGCGGGCAGATCGTCGGTATCGAGGCGCTGGTGCGCTGGCGCGATCCGGAAGTCGGCCTGGTGCTGCCGTCGTCGTTCATTCCGGTCGCGGAAGAGTGCGGTTTGATCGGACCGCTGTCGGAGTGGGTGCTGCGTGAAGCGTGCCGCCAGAACAAAGCCTGGCAGGACGAAGGGCTGCCGCCGGCGCGGGTGTCGGTGAATCTGTCGGCGCGGGTGTTCCAGCAACGCGATATCGCCAAGCTGGTGATGCAGGTGCTGGCCGAGACGGGCCTCGAGGCGAAGTACCTCGAACTCGAACTGACCGAAAGCACGATCATGCGCAATGCCGAAGAAGCGGTGTCGATGCTCAACGAGCTGCACGCGCTCGGCATCGGCCTCGCGATCGACGACTTCGGCACCGGCTATTCGAGCCTCAGCTATCTGAAACGCTTCCCGGTGGACCGGCTGAAGATCGACCGCTCGTTCGTCTCGGACATCGGCGTATCGGGCGACGACGAGACGATCACGTCGGCGATCATCGCGCTCGCGCATTCACTGAAGTTGCAGGTAATCGCGGAAGGCGTGGAGACATCGGCGCAACTGGACTTCCTGAAACAGCGCGCGTGCGACGAGATGCAGGGCTTCTACTTCGCGAAGCCGTTGTCGACGGATGCGATTTCCGAGTTGCTGCAAGGTGGCGTGGGGCGCGAGCTGGAGATGGCGTGAGCGGCCGGTGCAGTAGACAGGATAGGGCGACGTCGCGGCGAGATTGCGCAACATGGCGCGACATGGCGCAACATGCCGCGACACAGAGCAATGCCCTGCTACACGCGCCATACGCCGCGCTCATACAGCGCCGGCTCATACAGCGCCTGAATACGCGCTAACCGCCGCGCTCAAACCGGCGGCGTAGCCACGAACACCGGCAACTTCTCCGCCGACGCGGAAAACGCCTGCAAGTGCGGGTACGCCACTTGGTCGACGATCTGCGGCAGCATCATCTGCGTGAAACGCCAGGCGACCGCCACGGTGACGTCCGCCGCGTCGAGCTGTTGCTCGTCGACCGGCAGCGCGACTGTGGCCAGGTCGCGTTCGAGTTCGGCGTAGGCGGCCAGCAGTTGCGCGCGCACGCGCTCGACCCACGGCTCGTGCTGCTTGTCGGCCGGCCGCAGATTGCGTTCGTAGACGATCTGCACGGTCTTCTCCGACGCCGCGAGCGCGAGGCCGGTGAGATGGGCGGCGCGCAACGCGTCGTCCGGGCGCGTGGAAAAGAGTCGTTGCCCGGGACCGGCGAGCGTCGCGAGATACTGGAGAATCACCGTCGAGTCCATCACGGAGCGGCCATCGTCGACGATCAGCGTCGGCGCCTTGACGACCGGGTTGATCTTCGCGAATTGGTCGTAGGTGCGGAACACCGAGATCGACTCGTGTTCGAAGTCGACTTTCAGCAACTTGAGGCAGATAGCAACCCGGCGCACGTAGGGCGAGTCGAGCATTCCGATCAGTTTCATTTGATTCCCGTTAGAAGTTCTATCATCGCGCGCCTAGGTCGATGCACTGCAGCGTTTCGCTGTCGGCACGGCTTGTCGCACGTCAGACCGATAGCTTAAGCATCTCCGCGCCGCAAAAAAAGCGACAATTACCGACGATTTGCGTCAGAATTTCTTACATGAAACCGATCCCGCCTTTAACCGCGCTGCGCTGCTTCGAGGCCGTTGCTCGCCTCGGCGGTGTCACCCAGGCCGCGCGAGAATTGCACGTGACTCACTCGGCGGTGAGCCAGCAGATCAAGGTGCTGGAAGACACGATGGGCGTCGCGCTGTTCGTGCGCGAGGCGCGCGGGCTGCGGCTCACCGAGGAAGGGCGCCTGTACGCGCTCGACATACGCGCTGCGCTGCGCGACATCACCCAGGCCACGCGCCGCGCGCAAGCGCGCCCGCACGAAAGCGAGCTGGTGATCTCGACCGTGCCGTCGTTCGCGCAGCATTGGCTGGTGCCGCGCCTCGCAAGCTTTCGCGAGGTGCACCCGTACTATCGGGTGCGTCTCTTGACCAGTCTGCAGGTCGAGGATTTTCGCCAGGGCGTGAGCGACATCGGCATTCGGATGGGGCAGGGGCATTGGCCCGACGTCGCGCAACAGAAGCTGTTCGACGACGACATGGTGGTGGTCGCGGCGCCGCATTTCGCGCTCGCGCCGAATGGCCGCTTGCCGGTGAGCGCCGAGGAGGTGGTCGCCTGCCCGCTGATCGCGAGCCCCGACGCGCCGTGGGCCGACTGGTGCCGGGCGGCGCAGGTGGAGCCGCCGCCGGCCGACGCGGTGGTGCTGTCGGCCAACGATTCGAACATCGTGATCGGCGCGGTGCTGCTCGGTCAGGGCATTGCGCTCGAACGGCGCAGTCTGGTCGCGCATGCGCTCGCGCAGCACGCGCTGGTACAGATCACCGATATCGGCGTGCCATACCGCTTTCCGTACTGGCTCGTGTGGCAGCAGCGCGACGTGCTCAACGCTCGCCAGGCGCATTTCGCGCAGTGGATCGAAGGCGAGGTCGACGCTTATCTGCGCAGCAGCGGTTCGGCGGCGGCGTCGGTTCGTGTGGCGTGATGGATGCGGCCGGTTTGCGGCGCTGCGCATAAACCCGCGCCGAAACCCGCGCCTAAGCCCGCGCATGAAACGGAACGAGGCGCCAGCGCGCCTCGTTTTCGTCGTGCGGGCACTTTGGCCGCTCAGTCGAGCACGGGCAACGCACGCGGGCGACGGTCGCTGTCGGTGGCGACGTAGGTGAGGATCGCCTCGGTGACCTTCACGAGGTCTTCGGCGAGGCTCATGCGCTGCGCGTAAACCTCGACCGACACCGTCACCGACGTATTGCCCGTCTTGACGATATCCGCGTAGAAGCTCAGCAGATCGCCGACGAACACCGGCTGTTTGAACACGAACGAATTGACCGCGATGGTCGCCACCCGCCCGTTGGCGCGGCGGCTCGCCGGAATCGAGCCGGCAATATCCACCTGCGCCATGATCCAGCCGCCGAACACGTCGCCGTGGACATTCGCGTCCGACGGTTGCGGCATGACGCGCAGCGCACAGGGCTTGGACGGAAGTTGAAGAAGATCGGACATCGGGGCACCCTCGAGAAACGGATTGGCTCGGTCGCTTCGACCAGCAGGCGCGCAATTCACGACGACGTACCGGTCAGCGGTACGAGCCGGCCTCACGACCCGCCTGCAACCAACCGCCGGGACAGCCCATGGAAAGCGGCGCCAGCCGGCTTCTGCGACAATAGAAAGATCAGGAATTGTACGGGAAAGCGCCCAGCCGGGTCGCCCGATCATCAGCCGTGTGCCGGGTCGGCATGGGATGGTCGGCGCGCCGCTGCGAACTCCGGCATTCCACACTCTCCCCAGCCGATTCCCATGCGCCGCTCGCCTTCGTCCGAACCCTCGCCGATTTCCACCCAGCCTCGCAACGACTGGCAAACGATCCTGTCGCTGCTGCCGTACCTCGCCACCTATAAGTGGCGGGTCGGATTCGCGCTGGCTTGCCTGATCGGCGCCAAGATTGCCAATCTCGGTGTGCCGATCGTGATGAAACGTATCGTCGACGGCCTCGCGTCGGTGCAGCATCTGACCGCGCTCGGCCGCGCGCACGACGCGCCCGGCATCGTGCTGCTGGGCGGGATGGGCCTGCTGGTGGTCGCGTATGCGGTGGTGCGGCTGTCCACGTCGCTCTTCACCGAACTGCGCGAGATCCTGTTTTCGAAAGTGACCGAGAACGCGGTGCGGCAACTGGCGCTGAAGGTGTTTCGCCATTTGCACTCGCTGTCGTTGCGCTTTCATCTCGAACGGCAAACGGGCGGCATGTCGCGCGACATCGAACGCGGCACGCGCGGCATCACGCAACTGATCTCCTATTCGCTGTACAGCATCCTGCCGACGCTGGTCGAAGTCGGCCTCGTGCTCGGCTTTTTCGTCGTCAAATACGAGGCGTATTACGCGATCGTCACGTTCATCGCGCTCGCGGTGTATATCGTCTTCACCGTGAAGGTCACCGAGTGGCGCACGCATTTTCGCCGCACGATGAACGAGCTCGATTCGAAGGCGAATTCACGCGCGATCGATTCGCTGCTCAACTACGAGACCGTCAAGTACTTCGGCAACGAAGGATGGGAAGCGAGCCGCTACGACGAAAACCTCAAGCGCTATCGCACGGCGGCGATCAAGTCGCAGCGTTCGCTGTCGGCGCTGAACTTCGGCCAGCAGGCGATCATCGGCACGGGACTGGTGTTCATTCTGTGGCGCGCGACGCAGGGCGTGATGGCCGGACGCCTCACGCTCGGCGACCTGGTGCTGATCAACACGTTCATGTTGCAGCTGTATATTCCACTGAATTTCCTTGGCGTCGTGTATCGCGAGCTGAAGCAGAGTCTCACCGACATGGACCGCATGTTCACGCTGCTCGGCGCGACCCAGGAAGTGCCTGACCTCCCTGATGCGCCGGCGCTGGAAGTGAGCGGTGCGCAGGTGCGCTTCGAGCGCGTGAACTTCGCGTATGAACCGGCGCGTCAGATCCTGCACGACGTGAGCTTCACGATCGCGGCGGGCACCACGACAGCGGTGGTCGGCCATAGCGGCTCGGGCAAATCGACGCTCGCGCGGCTGATGTTCCGCTTCTACGATCTGGACCGCGCGACGGGCGGCGCGATCGTCATCGACGGTCAGGATATTCGCGATGTCACGCAGGCTTCGTTGCGCGCGTCGATCGGCATCGTGCCGCAGGATACGGTGCTGTTCAACGATTCGATCTACTACAACATCGCGTACGGCCAGCCGTCGGCGACGCGTGAAGAAGTGATCGCGGCGGCGCGCGCCGCGCATATCCACGAGTTCATCGAAGGGCTGCCGAAGGGCTATGAGACGTCGGTCGGCGAGCGTGGCCTGAAATTGTCCGGCGGTGAAAAGCAACGCGTGGCGATTGCGCGGACCATCCTGAAGAACCCGCCGATCCTGCTGTTCGACGAAGCGACTTCCGCGCTCGATTCGCGTTCCGAGCGCGCGATTCAGCACGAGCTCGATCAGATCGCCCGCGAGCGCACCACGTTGATCATCGCGCACCGGCTGTCGACGGTGGTGCACGCGCAGCAGATCATCGTGATGGACAAGGGGCGCATCGTCGAGCGCGGCACGCACGCGGACTTGCTGCGCGCGAACGGCCTGTTCGCGCAGATGTGGGCGTTGCAGCAGCGCGCGGCGGCGCAACCGGAGCCGGTGGACACGGTGGGCGCGGGGGACGGCGGCCGGTGAGCGGGCCGCGTGCCGGTCGTTCGCTCGCTGGAGGCGAGGCCGGTTGCGTGGAGCGCGTGCTATGGCGGCCCTGTCAGCGAATGCCAGACGCGGCCGCATGCATGGTGTTGCCGCCGCGCTTTGCTCTCAGCGCGCGCTCAATCGCTGATCCAGCGCCTGCAATTGCGCCGACGTCCCGACGTTCTCCCACAGGCCCTCATACAGCTCGCCGCTCGCGCGAGCGCGCGCAATCGTCTCGCTGTAGTAAGGCGTGAGCGCGCGCCGGGTGCCGCGCGGCACATCGCGGAACATGCGCGAGTCGTAGAGTCCGATGCTGCCGAACGTGAAGCGCGGCTGCGCGTCGAGCGACAGCACGCCATCGACCAGACCGAAGTCGCCGCGCGGATGGAACGCCGGGTTCGGCACCATCACCAGATGCATGCCCGGCTCGGGCCGCGCCTTCAGTGCGTCGGCACGCGCATGCAATGCGGCGTAGTCGAAATCGGCATAGACGTCGCCGGCGACCGCCACGAACACTTCGCTTGCGCCGTCGTCCTCCAGCAGCGGCAATGCTTGCACGATGCCGCCCGCGGTCTCCAGTGCCTCACGCTCCGGCGAGTAGCGCAATTGAACCTGCCAGCGTGAACCGTCGCCGAGCGTGGCCTCGATCTGCTCGCCGAGCCAAGCATGGTTGATCACGATGGTCTGGAAGCCGGCCCCGGCAAGCCGCTCGATCTGCCAGACGATCAATGGTTTGCCGCCCACTTCGAGCAGCGGCTTGGGGCACGCGTCGGTCAACGGACGCATGCGTTCGCCGCGGCCCGCGGCGAAAATCATCGCTTTCTTCAAAGGCATCGTCATCGGTCAGAAGGTGTAGCCGACTTCATTCGCGCGGCCTTCGAGATCGTCGAGCAGTTTCGCGAACGGACGCAGCGGCGCGTAGCGTTCGCCGACCTTGCGCGCATAGCCGATGAAACGCGGCAGATCCTTCATGTAATGCGCCTTGCCGTCGCGGTAGTTGATCCGGCAGAACAGGCCGAGCACCTTGATGTGCCGCTGTAGTCCCATCCATTCGAGCTGGCGATAGAACTCGCCGAAATCCGCATCGACCGGCAGGCCCGTCTTTTTCGCCCGCTCCCAGTAGTACGCGAAGCAATCCAGCTCGAACTCCTCGTCCCAGCCGATGAACGCGTCGCGCAGCAGCGAAGCGACATCGTACGTGATCGGGCCGTAGACCGCGTCCTGGAAGTCCAGCACGCCGGGGTTGAGCGGGTTGGGTGCGGCGGTGATCATCAGGTTGCGCGGCATGAAATCGCGCAGCATGAACACTTGCGGTTGCGCGCGTGCGCTCGCGATCAGCAGCGCGAAGGTGCGATCGAGCACCCCGCGCGTCTTCTCGTCGACCTCGCGGGCGAGGTGCCGGCCGATGAACCACTCCGGCATCAGCTCCAGCTCGCGGCGCAGGAACGCTTCGTCGAATGGCGGCAGCACGTTTTCGCGCGAGCTCGACTGCCAGCGGATCAGCGCATCGAGCGCGTCGCGCATCAGCGTGCGTGCGCGGCGCGGGTCGTTGCCGTTCTGCGCGCCGGTCAGTGCGCCGAGGTACGACTCGGTGCCCAGATCGGTGACCAGCATCAGCCCGGCGTCGAAATCGACCTCCAGCACGCGCGGCACATGCACGCCGGCGGCGGCGAGCAACTGCGCGATTTGCACGAATTCGCGGCACTTTTCGGGCGGCGGGGCATCGACTGCGATCAGCGTGCCGGTGCTTTCGCCTTCCGGCGCCTTACCGGCGAGGCGGAAATAGCGCCGGAAACTGGCGTCGGACGAAGCGGGAACAAGCGTGTCGAGCTCGAGCGCATAGTGCGCCGCGTGGCCTTGCAGCCAGGCTTTGAGCAGTTCGAGGCGGCTGTCGGTGGAGTCTTGGGTGATGTCTTGGGAAGAGGGCAGCGTCATGAAAACCGGCGGCAAATTCAGAGGGGCAACGTCTTGCCATATAATACCCCACGACTTTTTTGACGCGACTCGCGCCAGCTTACGCGTGTTGCGCTTTACCGCCCGCCGCATCGTTCGACAGATTGTAAATCGTGATGTGCAGCCGACAGTCACGGTCGGGGTGCGCAGGCGGTGGACCGTGACTGCAGAAGCTGACCGACGGGCCGATTCGCCAATCGATACATGCCGCCTAGAAAGCCTTCCCTTCCGACTCCCTCTTGTGCCGTCGTACCGCGCAAAAGGCGGCTCGCCGCGGCGTTGATCGCCGCTCCGGGCCTGATGCCCGCGCTTGCGCACGCCCAGTTGGTGGGGGAAGCCGCGCAGCCGCAACCCATCGACGCGCCCTGGGGCATGCAGCTCGCGCCGCAGCTCGAGGATCATCCGCTGCGTACGGGTCAGAGGCCGGCCACCTTCGTGCTCGGCGACAGCGCCAGCGGCACCATCGACCAGGATCTGGCGGCCAAGGGCTCGGCCGAGGTGCGCCGCAATACGGCTGTGATCAAGGCAGACGCGCTGCATTACGATCAGGACACGGACATGGCCGACGCGTACGGCCAGGTCCACGTGATCAACAGCGGCAATACGTTCATCGGTCCGGAAGCGCATATGCGCGTGGATTCGACCGAAGGCTTCATGACCGCGCCGAAGTACCACTTCAACCTGACGGGCGGCTCGGGCAGCGCGGAGCGCGTCGACGTGCTCGACTACGAACGTTCGGTGTTCACGAGGGGCACCTACACGGCGTGCGCGTGCACGGACAACCCGGCCTGGTACATCAAGGGCAGCGAGTTCGACTTCGATACCGGCGCGGACGAAGGCGTCGCGTACAACAGCGTGCTGTTCTTCCAGGGCGTGCCGGTGTTCGCGTCGCCGTGGCTGTCGTTTCCGCTGTCGGGCGACCGGCGCAGCGGGCTGTTGCCGCCTACCTTCTCGCTGAGTTCGACGAACGGCGTCGAACTGTCGGTGCCGTATTACTTCAACATCGCGCCGAATCGCGATCTGACGCTCACGCCGCGGCTGATCTCCAAGCGCGGTGTGCAGCTGCAGAGCACGTTCCGCTATCTGTCGCCCACTTACTCCGGCTCGATCACCGGTGAGTTCCTGCCGGACGACCGTCTGACCAAGACCAACCGCTACGCGCTGTACATCCAGCACAACCAGAACTTCGGCAACGGGTTCGGCGGGTACATCTACTACAACAAGGTTTCGGATAACACGTATCCGCAAGACCTGTCGTCGTCGGTCAACCAGTTCATGAACGGTACCCAGCTCCTGTATCAGCAGGAAGCAGGGTTGACCTACAACAACGGTCCGTGGTCGGTGCTTGCGCGTGAACAGCACTGGCAGACTTTGGAGCCCTCGGTCGCGCCATATGGGCGTGAGCCGCAGTTGAATGTGAAGTACGCGAAGTACAACGTCGGCGGCTTCGACTTCGGCGCCGAAGCCGACTACACGAATTTCCGCATCACCACCGCGGACATGACCCAGGGTCAGCGGGTGCTGTTCAATCCGTACGTGTCGTATTCGGTGGTCGGGCCGGGTTACTTCGTCACGCCGAAGGTGCAATGGCACTTCGCGTCGTACAACCTGAACAACCTCAGCACTCAGGACATCGCGGCCGGCACGCCGAAGAATTTCACCGAATCGATTCCGACGTTTACTTTCGATACGGGGCTGATATTCGAGCGCTCGGTGCGGGTGTTCGGCGCGGATTTCATCCAGACGCTGGAGCCGCGCCTGTACTACGTGTACACGCCGTATTACAACCAGAACAACGCGCCGTTGTTCGACACCGCCGAATCCGACTTCGGTCTGGCGGAGATTTTCCAGCCGAACACCTTCGTCGGTAACGACCGGATCGCCGACGCGAACCGTCTGACCGCGGCGATCACCACGCGCTTCATCAACCCGGCCTCGGGCGACGAACGAGCGCGCTTCGTGATCGCGCAGCAGTACTTCTTCCAGGATCAGCGCGTCACGCTGCAGCCGGGCCAGACCAGCACGCAGGCCACGCACTCGGACCTGATCGCCGGTGCGGCGATCAAGCTTGGCGCCGGTTTCGCGTCGGAAACGGCGTTCCAATATAATGCCGACAACAACCAGCTCGTGAAGACGAGTGTCGGCTTCGGGTTTAGTCCGGCTACCGGCAAGGTGCTCAACGTCGGGTATCGCTACACGCGGGCGAACACCACGCTGGACAACCAGCCGATCAACCAGATAGTGATTTCCGGGCAATGGCCGCTGACGCATCGGGTGTACGGGGTGGGCCGCCTCAATTACGACCTGAACGGGCACCGGATCGTCGACGGTCTGGTCGGCATGCAATACGACGCCGACTGCTGGACGCTCGGCGCCGGCATCCAGCGCTATGCGAACGGCGTGAACACCTCGGGGCAGAATCAGTCGAGCACGCGGTTCCTTGCGCAGTTGACGTTCAAGGGGCTGTCGAGCGTCGACAACGGGCTGATGACTGCGTTCCGCAACAGCGTGGCGGGCTATACGCCGTTGCCGCCACCGCCGCCACCGGAATCGCGTTTCACCAATTACGAATGACGTTCGCCCGATCATTCTTGGAATGCGAAAAGACGGGCCAGGCGTGCCCGACATCATTGGAGTATCTGTGGCAATCATGAAAAAGCTTAGCTTGGCAACGCTTGGGGCGGGTCTCGTCGCTGCGGCGTCTTTCCTGTCGGTCGCGCCGGTTCAGGCGCAGGCGCTGGGCGGCGGTGGCGGCCAGACCGTCGACACCATCGCCGCAGTGGTCAACAACGGTGTCATCACGCGGCGCGAACTCGATGAGCGCATCAGCCTGATCACGCGCCGGCTGAATCAGCAGAACGCGCCGGTCCCGCCGATGGATCAGCTGCGCCAGCAGGTGCTGAACCAGATGGTGCTGGAGCGCATCCAGTTGCAGAAGGCGAAGGAAGACGGCATCACCATCGACGACGCCACCGTGCAGAAAACGCTCGAACGTCTCGCGCAGGCGAACAACATGTCGTTGGAAATGTACCGTGCGCGGATTGAGGCGCAAGGCGTGCCCTGGACCACCTTCACGAGCGACGCGCGCACCGAGTTGACGCTGTCGCGTCTGCGCGAGAAGGAAGTGGACAGCAAGATCACGGTGACGGACGCCGAGGTCGCGAACTACATCGCCAGTCAGCGTGGCCCGAACGCCGGCCAGACGAGCGACCTGCATATCCAGCACATTTTCGTGAAGGCGCCGCTGAACGCGTCGCAGACCGACATCGAGGCGGCGCAGCAGAAGGCGCAGGCACTGTTGGCCGAAGCCAAAGGTGGCGCCAACTTTGAAAAACTCGCGAAGTCCAGCTCGCAGGCGCCGGACGCGGCGAAGAACAGCGGCGACCTGGGTTTCGTCGCGCCGTCCAGGCTGCCGCCTGAATTCGTCAAGGCTGCGGCGACGCTGCGCCCCGGCGAAGTCAGCCCGGAACTGATCCGCACCAACGACGGTTTCGAGATCGTGCGTCTCGTCGATCGCCGCGTCGGTCAGGGCAACAGCTCGGATGCGCCGAAGCTCGTGCAGACGCACGTGCGCCATATTCTGCTGCGCGTCGGCGACGGCACGTCGGAACCGCAAGCGCGTCAGAGGCTGCTCGACATCAAGAGCCAGGTTGCCGCGGGCGGTGACTTCGCGAAGTTCGCGCACACCTACTCGCAGGACGGTTCGTCGTCGCAAGGCGGCGACCTCGGCTGGATCAGCCCGGGCGAGACGGTGCCGGAGTTCGAGCGGGCGATGAACTCGCTGCAGGACGGCCAGATCAGCGACCCGGTGCGCAGCGAATACGGCTATCACCTGATTCAGGTGCTGGGCCGTCGCGAAGCGGAAGGCTCGGTTTCGCAGCAGATGGATCTGGCGCGCCAGGCAATCGGTCAGCGCAAGGCGGAACAGGCTTACGCCGACTGGCTGCGCGAACTGCGCGACACCGCTTACATCGAAGTGAAACCCACGCTGTCGAACCTGCAATAACCATCATGACGCGCGCCGCCCAGCCTGCCAGCCTGCCGTTGCAGATCGCGATCACGACCGGCGAGCCCGCCGGCGTCGGCCCCGAGCTGACCGCGCAGGCGCTGGCCGGAGCGGCGGCGCACTGGCCCGCCGCACAGTTCACCGTGCTGGGCGACGCCGGTCTGCTTGCCGAGCGCGCGCACGCGGTCGGTGTCGATTGGGCCGCGCTGCTCGCGCACGGCAAGCGCGTGCAGGTGGAGCACCGGCCGCTCGGGGCGCCGTCGCAGGCGGGCAAGCTGGACGCCGCCAATGGCCGCTATGTGCTCGATCTGCTCGACAGCGCGATCGACGGCGCGGTAGCGGGCACGTTCGACGCGATCGTCACCGCGCCGCTGCAGAAGAGCACCATCAACGATGCCGGCGTGCCGTTCACCGGCCACACCGAATATCTGGCCGAGCGCACCCACACGCCGCGCGTGGTGATGATGCTGGCCGGCACCGGCAAACGCCCGCTGCGCGTCGCGCTCGCGACCACGCATCTGCCGCTCAAGGACGTCTCCGCCGCGCTGTCGATCGACGGCCTCGTCGAGACGCTGCGCATCATCGATCACGACTTGCGCCATCACTTCGGCTTGCCGGCGCCGCGCATCCTCGTGACAGGGCTGAACCCGCATGCGGGCGAAAACGGTTATCTGGGCCGCGAGGAAATCGAAGTCATCACGCCGGCGTTGAAGCGCGCGAACGATCAGGGCATCGACGCACGCGGTCCCTATCCGGCCGACACGCTGTTTCAGCCGCGTTATCTGGAGCAGGCCGACTGCGTGCTGGCGATGTTCCACGACCAGGGCCTGCCTGTGCTGAAGTACGCCACCTTCGGCGAAGGCATCAATGTCACGCTCGGCTTGCCGATCATCCGCACCTCGGTCGATCACGGCACCGCGCTCGATCTGGCCGGCACCGGCCGTGCCGACGCGGGCAGCCTGATTGCGGCGATCGACACGGCGGTGTCGATGGCGCAGCACCGCCGCGCGGGCTGAGTCAGGTGGCGGGGCGGCGCGCTTGCGGCCGCGTGTTGCCGCTGCGTGTTCCCGCTGTGTTTCCGCTGTGTTTCTTTTCTTTTCTCAAGCAGTCCTCTTTCTTAGCGTTTCTTCGATGTCCACCAGCAGACAGCAACAGGGCCGGCACCAGGGCCATCTCGCGCGCAAGCGTTTCGGTCAGAACTTTCTGGTCGATATGGGCGTGATCGATGCCATCGTCGACGTGATCCGGCCGCAGCGCGGCGAGCGCATGGTCGAAATCGGCCCGGGGCTCGGCGCGCTCACCGAGCCGCTGATCGAACGGCTTGCGACGCCGGAAGCGCCGTTGCACGCGGTCGAACTGGACCGCGATCTGATCGGCCGTCTGAAGACGAAATTCGGCGACCTGCTCGAATTGCATGCGGGCGATGCGCTCGCGTTCGATTTCGGTTCGCTGGCTGCGCCTGGCGAGAAGGCGTCGCTGCGCATCGTCGGCAATCTGCCGTACAACATTTCGAGTCCGCTGCTGTTTCATCTGGCGTCGTTCGCCGATCGTGTGATCGATCAGCACTTCATGCTGCAAAACGAAGTGGTCGAGCGGATGGTCGCTGAGCCGGGCACCAAGGCGTTCAGCCGGCTGTCGGTGATGCTGCAATACCGCTACGTGATCGACAAGCAGCTCGACGTGCCGCCCGAAGCATTCCAGCCACCGCCGAAGGTCGATTCGGCAATCGTGCGGATGATTCCATACGAGCGGCATGAACTGCTACCCGTCGATGAGCGCGTGCTCGGCGAAGTGGTGACGGCGGCGTTCTCGCAACGCCGCAAGATGCTGCGCAACACGTTGGCGGCGTATCGCGATTCGGTCGATTTCGACGCGCTTGGCTTCGATCTGCAACGCCGCGCCGAAGACGTGCCGGTTGCCGAATACGTGCGCGTCGCGCAGATCGTGGCGGCGAAACCGTAAGCCCTCGTTACCACCCGCGCCACACTGCTCACGCCCGAGGCGAAGGCCGCTGCGCCGGTGCATTGACTAGCGCGATGCCGGTCAGCACCAGCACCCCGGCCGCCAGAAAGCGCGGGCTGAACGACTCGCCGAGCAGCAGCACGCCGAAGGTCACGCCAAACAGCGGCGTGAGAAACGAGAACACCGACAGGCGCGACGCGATATAACGCCTCAGCAACCAGAACCACAGCAGATAGCTGACGAACGCGACCACCACCGCCTGATACGCGAGGCTCGCCAACGCGAGCGGCGTGACCGCTTCCACGCGTGCCTGGCCGAGCGCGAGTGCAAGCGCCAGCAATACCACTGCGGACACCGCCAGTTGATAGAACAGCGTCTTGCTGGCGCTCGAATGGGCGAGACGCGACCCGCGTACCACCACGGTGGTCGCAGCCCACGCGATGCCGGCCAGCACGCCGAGCGCGTCGCCGGCCGCACCCGCGAGCATCGAGCCGCGCGCCGCCGGTCCGTGGAGGAAACCGTCCGCAAACGCCAGCCCGATGCCCACGAACGCCGCCACGATACCGAGCCATTGAATCCGCCGCATCCGTTCGCCGCCGCCGAACCAGTGCAGGCCGAGCGCCGTGAAGCACGGCGCGGTGTACAGAAAGACCGCCATCCGTGACGCGCTGGTCAGCGTCAGGCCAAAAAAGATGCAGACGAACTCGGCCGCGAACAGCACGCCCGCGAGCAGGCCGGCGCCCAGCGTGCCGTCGTTGCGAAAGAGCGGCGTGCCGCGTGAGCGCGCCCAACCCCACACGAGCACCGCCGCGATCGCCGAACGCAAGCCCGCCTGAAAGACTGGCGGCAGCGCCGCGTTGGTGGTTTTGATCACGACTTGCTGGAGTCCCCAGATCGCGCACAAGCCGATCATCAAGAGAATCGCAAAGCTATCCAGGGCGCGACGTGCGGGCAGAGTAGTGGTGCTCATTAGCGGTGTAGTGGTGAGATTGGCGAAGCGGTGACGGGGCGGCGAGCCAGAGCCATACGATAGCAAACCCGCACCGAGAGCCAGCGAAGCTGCTGGCTTCTACGCGTGCTTCTTGCGCACTGCAAGCGCTTTGCGCACTTAACAACACCTACTGCAGACGAATTCCTTGACACCGCCATTTCGCGCTAAGGTTCGAACATCAGCGTTTCGTCAGGACATTCTGCACCGCTTACATCGACGAACCCCAGCCGCGCGCAGCGGAGCCGGTACGAGGAGAGGACATGAAGAACGTAGGCAGGTGGGCGGCGGTGATGCCGGTAGCGATGGCTTCATTAGGATGCCAAATGGCACACGCGCAATCGAGCGTGACGCTCTACGGTGTGGTCGACGAAAGCGTGCGCTATCTGACCAACGTGAATAAGGCCGGCGACTCGTCGATCGGGCTCGGTTTCGGCGGCCTGACCCAGAGTCGCTGGGGTATGAAGGGTGTCGAAGACCTGGGCGGCGGCTGGTCTACCTTCTTCAAACTGGAAAATCGTTTCAACATCAACAACGGCCAGAGCGATCCCACGCTGCCATTTTTCAACGAAGCGCAGGTGGGCGTGCGTTCGAATGCGTTTGGCCAGGTGATTCTGGGCCGTCAGTACAACTTGATGATCGAAGGCGTCACGGCGGGCGGCTACGGTAGTAACTGGTGGATTCCGTACGATTTCAGCTTCCAGCCGGAAGTGACGATGACGGGCGGCATCTGGACCAGCAATCAGGTGCAATATCAGGCGAGATTCAACGGCTTCAGCTTCGCGGCCGGCTATGCGTTCGGCGGCAACGCGGGCAACTCATACGGCAGTCAGATCGGCGCGGCCGCCGCTTATGGACCGGCGGGCGGTCCGTTTACCGTGGGCGGCGCGTACCAGGAGTCGAAGGATTCAGTCAACGGCGCGGCCGCGCAAGCGTGGACCTTCGGCGGCTCGTACACGTGGAACCTCACGCGCTTCTCGGTCGGCTACATCGTCAATCAGAACGACGCGGGCTTTTCGAATTTCGCCAACGGACCCTTCTCCGCACCCGTGCTGGCCGCGCTCAAGTACACGGACTTCGCGCGGCGCCGGATGATCATGGGCGGCATCACGCAGCAGGTCGGCAACACGTGGCACTTTGCGGCGAACATCTGGCGCACGTTGCAGGATGGCAAGACCGCCAAACAGGACGGCTCGGCGTGGCAGTATCAACTGGTTGTCGACTACAACCTGTCCAGACGCACCGACGTCTATCTCGAAGGCGATTACGCGCAGTACCGCGGCGATCTGATCGGCGCGCAGCTGCAAGGCATCAATGGCATCGGACTCGCGCAGAAGAGCACACAACTCGGCTTGATGGCGGGCCTGCGGCACCAGTTCTGAGTGCCGGGCCGCGTGTGCCGCGCGCTGCAGCAGCGCGTGATTCCGGGTACATTGACGGTCTCGCTATCACGCAACAGGGAGTGCATCATGCGCCTGCTTCACACCATGCTCCGGGTCGGCGACCTGGACCGTTCGATTGCCTTCTATACCGATCTGCTGGGCATGAAACTGCTGCGCCGCCACGACTATCCGGAGGGCAAATTCACGCTGGCATTCGTCGGCTATACGGACGAACGCGATGGCACTGTCATCGAATTGACGCACAACTGGGATACGCCTTCATACGATCTGGGCACCGGCTTCGGACACCTCGCGGTTGAGGTCGACGATGCCTATGCCGCGTGCGAAAAGATCAAGGCTCAAGGCGGTACAGTCGTGCGCGAAGCCGGCCCGATGAAACACGGCACCACCGTGATCGCTTTCGTCACGGACCCGGACGGCTACAAGATCGAGTTCATCCAGAAGAAGAAATGATGTAGCTGGGCCACCGGGCTCAATCGGCAAATAGCGATAGTCCCTGCTTCATTCAAAGACGTCGCGGTTGGCCGGCGCTGGTTGTCGATGGGAGTTTCTCGTTGATGAGACCGCCCGGCGCTTCATGCCGAAGCGCCGGCTTCAACGCGCGAAGATCTTAGAGCGTCGGCAGCAATTCCGGCGGATGCGACTTCAGCGTCTGCCGCGCTTCGCGGAATTCCGGAAAAATCGATTCGACCGTTTGCCAGAAGCGCGGGCTGTGATTCATTTCACGCAAATGCGCAAGCTCGTGCGCGACGACATAATCGATGATGGAGAGCGGGAAATGAATCAGCCGCCAGTTCAATCGAATCTTGCCGTCACTCGAACAACTGCCCCAGCGCGTCGCCGCTGAAGAGAGCGCATACGCGCGGTAGTTGACGCCGAGCTTCTCCGCGTAAATGGCGAGGCGCTCGCCGAACAGGCGCTTCGCTTCACCCTGCAACCAGCCTTGCACGCGGTCCTTGATCTGCTGCGGATCGGCCAGCAACGGCAACGGCACTTGCAGCGCCGCGTCGTGCGCGCTGAACGCCAGCGTGCCTTGCGGCGAACCGAGCTTCACCCGCACCGGCTGACCGAGGTATGGCACTTCAGCGCCGTCTTTCCAATCGACCTTCGGCAGTGCGCGTTGTTCGACACGCGTTTGCCATTCGATCAGCTTCGCGAAAATCCAGCGCTGCTTTTCGGTGATCGCGGTTTCGATATCGGTCAGCGTGACCCAGCGCGGCGCGGTGATCGTCAATCCGCTGCTGTCGATCGCAAAGCCGATCGAGCGGCGAGCCGAACGTTTGAGCGCGTAGTGCAGCGTGCGAGAGCCGATGGCGAGGCTGCGCAGCTTGCTGCCGTCGGGGGCGAGCGGCACGGCCGGCTGCTGCGCGGCGGATGAGTCCGGTGACGGCGCGGAGGGTGAAGGGGACGACGATGTCGACCCTGGCTCGGCGAAGAGCGGCAGGTCGAGCTGTCGGTTGTCGAGCGCCGCAGCGGGCTGCGACGGAGGAGACTTCTGCATCGGATTCGCTTCGCGCAATGCGCCTTCGAGGGCGCGGGCGCGTCAGATTGGTGCGGCGGCGGAACTGCTGTCCGCCGCGCGGTACGCAGTTGGATCGATGCGGCGCATTTCAGCTTCGATCCACTGTTCGACGCGCGTGTTCACTTCGTCGGGCGTGAGCCCCGTTGTATCGATTGGCTTGCCGATCGACACCGTGACTATACCCGCATATTTAAAGAACGAGTTGCGCGGCCACACGCGTCCTGCATTGTGTGCGATCGGCACGACAGGGGCGCCGGTGGCGATCGCGAAGCGCGCGCCGCCGGTCTTGTACTTGCCCTGCTTGCCGGTCGGCGTGCGCGTGCCTTCTGGAAACATGATGATCCACGCGCCTTCGGTCATGCGGGCCTTGCCTTGCCTGATCACCGACTCGAACGCGAACTTGCCTTCCTTGCGATTGATGTGAACCATCTTCAGCATGCCGAGCGCCCAGCCGAAGAACGGCACGTACAGCAGCTCGCGCTTGAACACATAGCACAGCGGCCGTGGCATCAGCGCCGGAAAGGCCAGCGTCTCCCATGCCGATTGATGCTTGGACAGCAGCACCGCCGGACCATCGGGCAGGTTCTCGTAGCCTTCGACCCGGTAGCGGATGCCATTGAGCCAGCGCACCGTCGTTAGCGTTGCACGGCACCAGCCGGCAGCCATCCAGTAGCGATTGGCGGCGCGCATGAATGGGAACGCGATGAAGCACGCGGTCGCGTACGGCACCGTGAACAGGACAAAGTAGATCAGCAGCAGCAAAGAACGGATGAAGCGCATCGGCGTGGTCAGTAAGAGGTGGGGACGCGCGGCGCGCGTCACTCCTGGATGTCGGCGAGGAAGTCGAGCGCAAACGCGCGCAGGTCGTCGTGCACGATCGTGCCTTCGGGCAAGCCGCCGGCCGCGAGCGTTTTGCGGCCTTTGCCGGTCAGCACCAGATGAAGCGGATGACCGAGTGCTGCGCCCGCTTGCAGATCGCGCATCGCATCGCCGACGACCGGAGTGTGCGCCGGATCGACCTCGAAACGCTCGGCGATCATCTTCAGCATGCCGGGCTTCGGCTTGCGGCATTCGCAGTGATCCTCTGTCGTGTGCGGGCAGAAGAACACCGCGTCGATGCGCGCGCCGACCGCCGCCGCCATCCGATGCATTTTCAGATGCATCGCATTGAGCGCGTTCATGTCGAACAGACCGCGACCGATGCCCGACTGGTTGGTCGCGATCGCCACGCGATAGCCGGCCTGGTTCAGACGCGCGATCGCTTCGAGCGCACCAGGCAGGGGGACCCATTCGTCGGGCGACTTGATGAACGCGTCGGAGTCGACGTTGACCACACCGTCACGATCGAGGATCACCAGTTTTTTGATCGGCATGGCGCGGGGCTCAGGCGGCGAGTCGGGAAATGTCGGCGACGCAGTTCATCTGCTGATGCAGCGCGCCGAGCAAGGCCAGACGGTTGGCGCGCAACGCCGGGTCTTCGGCGTTGACCATCACGTCGTTGAAGAACGTGTCGACCGTTTCGCGCAATGCGGCGAGCGCGGTCAGCGCACCCGTGTAGTCGCGTGCGGCCAGTTGCGATTGCACGCGCGGCGTCACCTGTTCGAGCTGTGCATTGAGCGCCTTTTCCGCCGCTTCGGTGAGCAGCGCGGGTTGCACGCCGCCGTTCGTCGCGCCTTCCGACTTCTTCAGGATGTTCGAGATGCGCTTGTTGGCCGCCGCGAGCGATGCCGCTTCGACCAGCGTCGCGAACTCGCGCACCGCATCGAGGCGCGCGACGATGTCGTCCAGACGCGTGGGGTTCAGCGCCAGTACTGCGTCGATTTCGCCGATCGCGTAGCCGCGCTCGCGCAGCAGGCCGCGCAGGCGGTCCATGCTGAATTCGTAGATGGCCTGGGTCGAATCGGCGACGTTCGGCAACGCGGCGAATTGCGCATAAGCGGTGCGCAACAGTTCGACGAAGTCGACCGGCAGTTGCTTTTCGATCAGAATCCGCAGCACGCCGAGCGCATGACGGCGCAGCGCGAACGGGTCTTTCTCGCCGGTGGGTTGCAGGCCGATGCCCCAGATCCCGACCAGCGTTTCGAGCTTGTCGGCCAGTGCGACGACCGTGCCGGTCGCGGTGCTGGGCAACGCATCGCCGGAGAAACGCGGCTGATAGTGTTCCGAGCACGCCAGCGCGACCTCTTCGGGCTCGCCGTCGTGGCGCGCGTAGTACGTGCCCATCGTGCCTTGCAGCTCGGGGAATTCGCCGACCATGTCGGTGATCAGGTCGGCCTTCGCGAGACGCGCGCCACGCCTGGCGAGCGCGACATCCGCGCCGATCATTCCGGCGATCGCGCCGGCTAGCGCTTCGACGCGCTCGACACGTTGCAGCGCCGAACCCAGCTTGTTGTGATAAACGACGTTCGCGAGCAACGGCACGCGCTCCGCGAGGGGCTTTTTCTTGTCCTGCTCGAAGAAGAACTTCGCGTCGGCCAGACGCGGGCGTACCACGCGTTCGTTGCCTTCGACGATGTCGCCCGGCGTCGTCGTTTCGATGTTCGACACGATCAGAAAGCGCGAGCGCAGCTTGCCGTTCGCATCGGTCAGCGCAAAGTATTTCTGGTTCGTCTGCATCGTGAGGATCAGGCATTCCTGCGGCACCTGCAGGAACTCGTCCTCGAAACGGCACGCGTAGACCACCGGCCATTCGACCAGCGAAGTCACTTCCTCCAGCAGCGCTTCCGGCATCACCACCTGGTCGCCGTTGGCGTGCGCAAGCAGATGCGTGCGGATGGTTTCCTTGCGGTCGGCGAAGTTCGCCACCACGCGGCCCTTGTGCAGCAGCGTCTCCGAGTACGCATCCGCATGCTGGATCTGCACGAAGCCTTCGGAGAGGAAGCGGTGGCCGAGCGTGGTGTCGTCGGCGTCGATGCCGAACGCAGTGACCGGCACGATCTGGTCGCCATGCAGCGCGGTCAGGCGATGCACCGGACGCACGAATTGCACATTGGTGCCGTCCGGGCGCTGATAGGTCATGAACTTCGGGGTCGGCAGCTTGACGAGCGTTTCGTCGAGCGCGCTTTGCAGCCCTTCAGCCAGCGTCGCGCCCGGTGCCGCATAGCGCAGGAAAAATGCTTCGGCCTTGCCGTCCGGCGCGCGTTCCAGGTCGCTGACCGAAAAGTCGGGGAAGCCGAGGGCGGCAAGTTTCTTCGCGAGCGGCGCGGTGGGTTGGCCGTCTTTGTCCAGCGCGACGGAAACCGGCAGCACTTTTTCGCGCACGTGTTTTTCCGGCGCGACCGCGCGCACGTTGCGGATGGTCACGGCGAAGCGGCGCGGCGTCGCGTAACGTTCGAACGACAGTTCGCCTTCGATCAGGTCGCGCGCCGCGAGGCGCTGCGCAATGCCTTCGGCGAACGCGTCACCGAGACGCGCGAGCGCTTTCGGCGGCAGTTCTTCGGTGAGCAGCTCGACGAGCAGGGTAGCTTGATGGGGATGAGTCATTGGTTGATGTTCTCGTCAGTCCTGGTCGATCTTGCGTTCGACTTTCAGCGGCGGCGCCCACGCGGGCATCGCGGCATCTTGCGCGTCGGTGGTGAGGCCGGGTACGCCGTGCACCGGATTGCCGAGCATCGGGAAGCCGAGCTTTTCGCGCGAATCGTAGTAAGCCTGCGCGACCAGACGCGACAGCGCGCGAATCCGGCCGATGTACGCCGCGCGTTCCGTGACCGAAATGGCGCCGCGTGCGTCGAGCAGGTTGAACGTGTGGCCCGCCTTGAGCACCAGCTCGTACGCGGGCAGCGCGAGCTGCGCGTCGATCATGCGCTTCGCTTCCGCCTCGTAGCTGGTGAAGAACGTGAACAGCAGATCGACGTTCGCCTGCTCGAAGTTATACGTGGACTGCTCGACTTCGTTCTGGTGATACACGTCGCCGTACGTGAGGCGCCGCAGTTCAGGGCCGTTCGGGCCTTGCTCTTCCCACTCGGTCCACACCAGGTCGTAGACGTTTTCGACCTTCTGCAGATACATTGCGAGGCGCTCGAGCCCGTACGTGATTTCGCCGAGCACCGGCTTGCAGTCCAGACCGCCCACTTGCTGGAAGTAGGTGAACTGGGTCACTTCCATGCCGTTCAGCCACACTTCCCAGCCGAGACCCCAGGCGCCGAGGGTGGGGTTTTCCCAGTCGTCTTCGACGAAGCGCACGTCGTTCTGCTTCAGGTCGAAGCCGAGCGCTTCGAGCGAGCCGAGATACAGGTCGAGGATGTTTTCCGGCGCCGGCTTGAGCACCACCTGATACTGATAGTAATGCTGCAGACGGTTCGGGTTCTCGCCGTAGCGGCCGTCTTTCGGACGGCGCGACGGCTGCACATAGGCGGCGCGCCACGGCTCGGGGCCGACCGCGCGCAGAAACGTGTGGACGTGGGACGTGCCCGCGCCGACTTCCATGTCGATCGGCTGGAGCAACGCGCAACCCTGCTTGTCCCAATAGGACTGCAGTGTCAGGATGATTTGCTGAAACGTGAGCATGAAGTGCCTTTCGGGCATGGGGCCGTGCCGTAAGCGCCGAAGCGTGCGAGGCGGCCGTGGAGCGAAGTGCTAAACCCGAGATTTTAACGGAAAGGCAAGGGGGTGTCCGTTTTGCGGGTCGGACGCGAGCGGATGGGGCGCCTGAACGACAAAGGGCCGCTGGTGGCGGCCCTTCGTTGGTGGTGGATAGATTGTCAGTCGGCCCAGCGGTCAGCGCGTGAGCGGGAGCATGAGCGGCCCGTGGGTCGGTCCGTGAACCGGCCCGGCGGTCAGATGCCGCCGGTCAGCTCGCCGCCAGTTCCACCTTCGGCGAGAACGAATCGCTCTGCGCGACCGGCCAGTACTTCTCGAACAACGAGTAGCGATAGTTGCCGTTGAGCAGATCGTTCGGTTCGAGATACTTCAGCAGCTCCGACATCAACCGCACCTCATGCGACGATACGCGCCGCACGATGTGATGCGCGCGCAGTTGCGCCGGATGCGCGAGCCCCGCGGCCTGAATGATTTCCTTCAGCGCATGCAGCGTGTTGTGATGAAAGTTGAACACGCGGTCGGCCTTGTCGGGCACCACCAGCGCGCGCTGGCGCACCGGGTCCTGGGTCGCGACGCCGGTCGGGCAGCGTCCCGTGTGGCAGGTCTGCGCCTGGATGCAGCCCACCGCGAACATAAAACCGCGCGCCGCGTTGACCCAGTCCGCACCGATCGCCAGCGTTTTGGCGATATCGAACGCGGTGATCATCTTGCCGCTCGCGCCGATGCGGATGCGTTGCCGCAAGCCGATGCCGACCAGCGTGTTGTGGACCAGCAGCAGTCCTTCCTGCAACGGTACGCCGACGTGATCGGTGAACTCCAGCGGCGCTGCGCCAGTGCCGCCTTCGGCGCCGTCCACGACGATGAAGTCCGGCACAATCCCCGTTTCGAGTATCGCCTTCGCAATGCCGAAGAATTCCCACGGATGCCCGATGCACAGCTTGAACCCGGTGGGCTTGCCGCCCGACAGCGTGCGCAGACGGTCGACGAATTCGAGCAGCCCGCGCGGCGTCGAGAACTCGGAGTGGGTCGCCGGCGAGATGCAATCGCGGCCCATCGGCACGCCGCGCGTTTCCGCGATTTCCGGCGTGATCTTGGCAGCCGGCAGCACGCCGCCGTGACCCGGCTTGGCGCCTTGCGAGAGCTTCACCTCGATCATCTTCACTTGCGGCTCGGCCGCCTGCTTCGCGAACTTCTCCGCGCTGAAAGTGCCGTCGTCGTTGCGGCAGCCGAAGTAGCCCGAGGCGATTTCCCAGATGATGTCGCCGCCGTGCTCGCGGTGATACTTCGACATCGAACCTTCGCCGGTGTCGTGCGCGAAGTTGCCTTTCTTCGCGCCGAGGTTCAGCGCCATGATCGCGTTCGCCGACAGCGAGCCGAAGCTCATCGCGGAGACGTTGAAGATCGACATCGAATAGGGCTGCGCACGCTCCGGTCCGACGACGATGCGAAAGTCGTGACTGGCGAGCGTGGTCGGCGCGAGCGAGTGGCTGATCCACTCGTGCGCGACCGCCTTGACATCGAGCTCGGTGCCATACGGGCGGCTGTCGACGTCGTTCTTCGCGCGCTGATAGACGATGCTGCGTTGCGCACGCGAGAACGGCTTTTCGTCGGTATCGTTTTCGACGAAGTACTGGCGGATCTCCGGGCGGATGAACTCGAACAGGAAGCGCAAGTGACCCCACAGCGGATAGTTGCGCAGAATCGCATGGCGCTGCTGCGTGAGGTCGAACAGGCCGAGCGCGACGAGCGCGAGCGGCACGCTGATCCAGAACCATGCAAGGTGATGCGTGGCGGCGAGTGCCGCGCAGGCGGCAAACAGTACCACTGCGCAGTACATGGCCAGATAACGTCGAGAAAACATGGGGACTCCGGTGCAGTGAAATTCGTTGCGGCGGGATCGCCAACGCCGTCGGCGCGGACGGAATCCACCGCGAAAGAAAGCTGGCGGTTGCCTGTTATGGTGGAGCCAGCGTCGACGCGTGAGAGCGGCGTGAAGATCGAAATCGGCCGGTGCAGCGCACTGTTCAGGGTCAAAGGTCAGGCAAGTGCGGCGGCTAGTGTGGCGACAGGTGCAGCGGCGAGTGTGACGGCGAGTGTGGCCGAACCGCGAGACTCGCCGGTGCGCATCGCTCAACGCGCGTTCAGCAGCGCCGCCTTTTGCGGCTCGCGCGTAGCCGGTTGGCCAGTCACCGCGCGTTCGATGATGCCGCCGCCGAGACACACGTCGCCATCGTAGAGCACCGCCGATTGCCCGGGTGTGACAGCCCATTGCGTGGTGTCGAAAGTCAGCTCGAAGAGACCTTCGTCGCCGTTTGCATGGCTGCCTGCCGCACGGTTGTGCGCCGCCCGGATGCCCGCCACGCTGAATGTGCACGCGGCGTCCGCCTGCCGGTAGCGCGTTTTCGCGCCGCACGCGAAGCCCTCCGCCGGCGGCTCGCCCGCTACCCAGCTCGTATTGCCCGCGCTCAGCGTATGGCTGAGCAGCCACGGATGATCATGACCCTGCGCGACGTACAGCGTGTTCGACGGGATATCCTTGCCGGCCACGAACCACGGTTCGCCGCTGCCGTCTTTGCTGCCGCCGAGACCGATGCCCTTGCGCTGACCGAACGTGTAGAACGCGAGGCCGATGTGCTGGCCGACCACGGTGCCTTCGGTGGTTTTCATCGGGCCGGGCTGGGTCGGCAGATAGCGGTTCAGAAAGTCGCGGAACGGCCGTTCGCCGATGAAGCAGATGCCGGTCGAGTCCTTCTTCTTCGCGTTCGGCAGTCCGATCTGTTCGGCGATTTCGCGCACTTTGGTTTTCGGAATCTCACCCAGCGGAAACAGCGTCTTCGACAATTGCGCCTGGTTCAGCCGGTGCAGGAAGTACGACTGGTCTTTCGTATGGTCGAATGCCTTCAGCAGTTCGAAACGGCCGTTGTTCTCGCGCACGCGCGCATAGTGGCCGGTTGCGATGGTTTGCGCTCCGAGCGACATCGCGTGGTCGAGAAAGGCCTTGAACTTGATTTCGGCGTTGCACAGCACGTCGGGGTTCGGCGTGCGGCCGGCCGAATATTCGCGCAGGAATTCGGCGAACACGCGGTCCTTGTATTGCGCGGCGAAGTTGACCGCTTCGACGTCGATGCCGATCAGGTCCGCCACCGACACGACGTCGATCCAGTCCTGCCGCGTCGAGCAGTATTCGCTGTCGTCGTCGTCCTCCCAGTTTTTCATGAACAGGCCGACCACGTCGTAGCCTTGTTCCTTCAGCAGCCACGCGGTGACCGACGAATCGACGCCGCCCGACATGCCTACTACGACTTTCTGCTTGCTCATAAGATGCTCACTGGGTGCTGCATGACTGCATGGATCGTGGGGTCGCCGCTCGTGACGGCTACCGTTTGTGCCCGACCGAATGCGTGTGCACGAAGTCGAGCGGGAAACGCCGGCCTGCGAGGTAATCGTCGACGCACTGCATGACGAGCGGCGTGCGATGCCGGTCGCGACAGGCGCGCAATTCGTCGGCGCTCATCCACAACGTGCGGACGATGTCGGGGTCGAGTGCGCGCGCCGGGTCGGGTGTGCCGCTCGCGCCGCAATAGGTGAAGCGCAGGTACGTGACGCCGCCGCTCACGTCTTCGCCGCCGGGCCGCTCGAAGTGGGTCATGTACATGCCGACCAGCGCCTCGGGCGCGAACGGATGGGCGGTTTCCTCGAGCGTTTCGCGGATCACCGCCTGCTGTAGCGTTTCGCCGGCCTCCAGATGCCCGGCGGGCTGATTCAGGCGCAAGCCGTCGGCGGTATGTTCCTCGACCACGAGGAAGCGCCCGTCACGCTCGACGATTGCCGCGACGGTAACGTGCGGCAGCCAGGTTTCCGGTTTCATGGCTGCGCATTTTACCGGTTATGGGCTTGGGCTGCCGGGAAGCGGGCGATGAGCAGCGGGCAAGCAGCGTACGACCGGCAGCGACCGCCCGCGCCCGCGCGCCACCGCGGCCACCGCCCCACAACCCACCGCCGCCAAAGCCAAACGAAGGCCCCCGCATTGTCCCCGCATTGTCCCCGATTTCGACGCGGCGGCGGTTTCGGTTAAAGTGAGGCGTTAGCCGTTGCAAAATGCAAGCCGGCGTGCCTCGTCGGCCGAATGTCGTCAAACAGGAAGTCGAGGAGGAACCACGATGCACATCGGAGTGCCAGCCGAGACGCGCGCGCACGAAACCCGCGTCGCCGCGACGCCCGAAACGGTCAAGAAGTACGTGACTCAGGGCCACCGGGTCACCATCCAGAGCAGCGCCGGCGTTGGCGCGAGCTTCACTGACGAAGCCTTTGCAGCCGCCGGCGCGGAACTCGTCGATGCGGCCAGCGCGTTCGGCGCCGATCTCGTCCTCAAGGTCCAGTCCCCCACCGATGCCGAATTGCCGCTTCTGAAGCGCGGCGCGACGCTGGTCGGCATGCTCGATCCGTTCAACGCCGACAACTCGCAGAAGCTCGCCGCCGCCGGTGTCACCGCGTTCGCGCTCGAAGCCGCGCCGCGCACCACCCGCGCGCAGAGCCTCGACGTGCTGTCGTCGCAGGCGAACATCGCCGGCTACAAGGCGGTGCTGCTGGCCGCGACGCTCTATCCGCGCTTCATGCCGATGCTGATGACCGCGGCCGGCACCGTGAAAGCGGCGCGGGTGCTGATTCTCGGCGCGGGCGTGGCCGGCCTGCAGGCGATCGCGACGGCGCGGCGCCTGGGCGCGGTGATCGAGGCGTCGGACGTGCGCCCGGCGGTGAAAGAGCAGATCGAATCGCTCGGCGCCAAATTCCTCGACGTGCCCTACGAAACCGACGAAGAGCGCGAAGCCGCGCAGGGCGTCGGCGGCTATGCGCGGCCGATGCCGCCGTCGTGGCTCGCGCGCCAGGCGACGCTGGTCCACGAGCGGGCCAGACAGGCGGACGTGGTGATCTCCACCGCGCTGATTCCGGGCCGCGCCGCGCCGACGCTGATCTCGGTGGACACCGTGCAGGCGATGAAGCCGGGCTCGGTGCTGGTCGATCTCGCGGCCGGGCGCGGCGCGGAGTATGAAGGCCGGCGCGGCGGCAACTGTCCGCTCACCGAAGCGGATCAGGTGGTGGTCAGGAACGGGGTGCAGATCGTCGGCTATACGAACCTGGCCTCGATGGTGCCCGCCGACGCATCGTCGCTGTATGCGCGCAACCTGCTCGACTTCGTGAAGCTGATCGTCACGAAGGAAGGTGCGTTGAATATCGATCTCGCGGACGACATCGTCGCGGCCACGTTGTTGGCCCGTGATGGGCAGGTCGCGCGCAAGGCATAAAGCGAACTCACCCAGGAGAAACGGCGATGGAAGTCCTCAATCACACCGTGATCAATCTGATCATCTTCGTGCTGGCAATCTACGTCGGCTACCACGTGGTCTGGAACGTCACCCCCGCGTTACACACGCCACTGATGGCGGTGACCAATGCGATCTCGGCGATCGTGATCGTCGGCGCGATGCTCGCGACCGGACTCACACTCGGCAGTCCCGGCAAATTCTTCGGCACGCTCGCGGTCGCCCTCGCGGCGGTCAACGTGTTCGGCGGCTTTCTCGTCACGAGACGCATGCTCGAGATGTTCCGCAAGAAAGAGCCGAAGAAGCTTCCCGCTGACAAGACACAATCCACGACCAGGGAGAACGCGTAATGAGTCTGAACGTCGTCACGCTGCTGTATCTGGTCGCGTCGGTCTGCTTCATCCAGGCGCTCAAGGGGCTGTCGAATCCGAAGACAGCGCGCACCGGCAACACCTTCGGCATGGTCGGGATGGCGATCGCGATCCTCACGACCGTCGCGCTGATCGCCAGACAGGCCGCTGAGCTCGGCTCGAATCTCGGTCTCGGGCTCGGCCTGCTGCTGTTCGCGCTGGTGATCGGCGGCGCGGTCGGCGCGTTCGTCGCGGCGCGCGTCGAGATGACCAAGATGCCCGAACTGGTCGCGGCGATGCACTCGCTGATCGGTCTCGCAGCCGTGTGCATCGCGTATGGGGTGGTGTCCGAGCCGGCCGCCTTCGGCCTCGTCGATCCCGAGTATCCGGTGCCGGGCTTCCTGCCCTACGGCAATCGCATCGAGCTGTTCATCGGCACGTTCGTCGGCGCGATCACGTTCTCCGGTTCGGTGATCGCGTTCGGCAAGCTGTCAGGCAAGTACAAGTTCCGCCTCTTCCAGGGCGCGCCCGTGGTGTACAGCGGCCAGCACCTGATCAACCTGATGCTGGCGCTCGCGATGCTCGGCTTCGGCGTGATCTTCTTCCTCACGCAGTCGTGGCTGCCGTTCATCCTCATGACGATCATCGCGTTCGTGCTCGGCGTGCTGATCATCATCCCGATCGGTGGCGCGGACATGCCGGTGGTGGTGTCGATGCTGAACTCGTACTCGGGCTGGGCGGCGGCGGGCATCGGGTTCTCGCTGAACAATCCGATGCTGATCATCGCGGGCTCGCTGGTGGGTTCGTCCGGCGCGATCCTCTCGTACATCATGTGCCGCGCGATGAACCGCTCGTTCTTCAACGTGATTCTCGGCGGCTTCGGCAGCGAAGCCGGCGCGGCGGTGGCAGGTGGCGCGGCCGAGCAGCGTCCGGTGAAATCCGGCTCGGCCGACGACGCGTCGTTCATGCTCGGCAACGCCGAAACCGTGGTGATCGTGCCGGGGTACGGGTTGGCGGTGGCGCGCGCACAGCATGCGCTCAAGGAGCTGACCGACAAGCTGGTCGAGAAGGGCATCGAGGTGAAGTACGCGATTCACCCGGTGGCGGGACGCATGCCGGGCCACATGAACGTGCTGCTCGCCGAAGCCGAAGTGCCGTACGACATGGTGTTCGAAATGGACGACATCAATGGCGAATTTGGCCAGATCGACGTGGTGCTGGTGCTCGGCGCGAACGACGTGGTGAATCCGGCCGCGAAGAACGATCCGAAGTCGCCGATCGCGGGCATGCCGATCATCGAGGCGTACAAGGCGCGCACGGTGATCGTCAACAAGCGGTCGATGGCGGCGGGGTATGCGGGCCTCGACAACGACCTGTTCTACATGGACAAGACGATGATGGTGTTCGGCGACGCGAAGAAGGTGATCGAGGATATGGTGAAGGCGGTGGAGTAGGCCCACGACGCGAGGACTCGCGGTCAGCCATGACGGGGGCCGCGATTCCTACCTCGGCTTCGCGTTCACATGCCGCAACAGGTCCGCGAGCCGTCGGCCTTCCTGATCCGGATAGTGTTCGAGCACCTGAAGATCGCGGATCTTCTCCAGCCCGAAATTGCGGAAGTCACCGCGCAATTCACACCACGCGCCGAGCGTCCAGCGCGCGCCCCAGTAGGCTAGCGCGAGCGGCCAGACACGGCGCTCGGTGGCCGCGCCGTTGGCATCGGTGTAGGCGAAATGCACCACCTGGCGTGCGTCGATCGCGCGATGCAGCGCATCGAGTTGTGCCGAGAAATTCCCCTTGATGTGAAACGACGGCGCGAAGATCGCCAGCTGTTCGAGCCTGGCGCGTTTGCCGGCGGGCATCGCCGATGCGATCTTGGCGAGCGCGCCGCGCGCCCCGCTCGCGAAGTCCGCGCCGCCCCACGATTCGAGCATCCGCGCGCCGGCGGCGAGCGCGGCCAGTTCGTCGGCGGTGAAGGTCAGTGGCGGCAGACTCGCCGCCCGGCTCAGCCGGTAGCCGATGCCGGCCTCGCCTTCGATCGGCACCCCCGACAATTGCAGATCGCGCACGTCGCGATAGACCGTGCGCAGCGAGATGTTCAGCCAGTCGGCGAGCTGTTGGGCGGTGGTCAGACGCCGTCCGCGCAGCAGCTCGGCGATCTGGAACAGGCGGTCGGCGCGGCGCGTCATCGTGGGCGTCTTGTAGAAAAGGACGGGAACCGTCCCGCGATGATAGCGCCGCATGCCGCGCTCCGCTCGTGGTTCGCTGCGGCGTGCGCTGGTGCTCCCTCTGCGCCCTCTGCGCCGCGCCGCGCTTCAGCCGTTGGTGCGCGAATGCAGGCCGAGGCGGTTGCCTTCGGTATCGATGAAGAACGCGATGTAGCCGATGTCCTGCGGCAGTTTGATCACCGGGCCATCGGTTTTGCCGCCGGCTTGCTCGACGCGGGCGAGGGTGGCGTCGACGGTCGGTTGCGCGTTCAGATAGACGAGCACGCCGTCGCCGGTCGGCGTCATCGACGGGCTATGGACGATCGCGCCACCGGTCGCCGGTTCTTCGTAACCAAACACCGCGATCGGCTGGCCGCCGATTTCCTGGCGATTCAGTTTGACGTCGAGCGCGGCTTCGTAAAAGCGGACTGCGCGATCGAAATCGACGGACGGAATCTCGAACCATGCAACAACTTTGGACGATGCGGACATGACACTCTCCTTTGAATGGCGGTAAGCCGTGCAATGCGCCGGATGGCGTGAGAAGGAGTGTGCGGGGGTGCTGCTGACAGCGTGGTGTCAGTAGGGTGGGGTGGGCGATGGGTGCGCCGCGCCGGAGAGAGGAGTTGGTGAGTTGACCTCGCACAGCCAGTGAGTTGACCTCGCGCGTGACGAAAAAAAGCCGCGGAACGAGATCCGCGGCTTTCATTGTCGTGCCATCGTGCGCATTAAGCGCATTAAGCGCATCAAGCGCATCAAGCGCATCAAGCGCATCAAGCGCATCAAGCGCATCAAGCGCGCTGCGCGCCTTCGCGTCAGGCCGCCGGCGTATCGCCTTGCGGCCGCTGACGCACGCTGCCCGCGATCAGATCGAAGCGGAACAGCCGGCATTCGAGCGCGCCGTTAAAGAGCGGCGTCTTGGCCGACTCACGCAAACGCAACTGCCCCGGCAGCTTGCGATCCGAGGTCAGGATGAACGCACGCCAGCCGGTGAAGCGCTGTTTCAGCGCATCGCCGAGCGAGTGGAAAAATTCGCTGTCCGGCGTTTCCTCCTGAGCGCGGCGAAACCCTTCGTCTTCGCGGTTGTCGCGATTGCCGCGGCCTTCGCGGATCTCGCCGCGTGCATTGCGCCCACGCACTTCGATGCGCTCGCCATACGGCGGATTCGCGACGAGGATGCCCGCCGTGGACGTCGGCGGCGTGATGCCGCGTGCGTCGACCTGCTTGAGCGCTATCGCCGGCAAGCCGGCGCGTTGAAAGTTCGCACGCGCCTTGTCCAGCATGTCGCCGGAAATATCGCTGCCGAAGATTTGCAGATCGGCGCGCGAGCTGCGCGCGGCGTGCTTCGCGTCGAGCGCGGCCGCCTTCAGCGTCTGCCACGTTTTGGCGTCGTATTGCCTGAGCTTTTCGAAGCCGAAGCGGCGTTCCGCGCCGGGCGCGATGTTCAGCGCCACCTGGGCAGCTTCCGCGAGGAACGTGCCGCTGCCGCACATCGGGTCATACATCGGCGTGCCGGGGCTCCAGCCGGTCAGACGCAGAATGCCCGCAGCCAGATTCTCGCGTAGCGGCGCCGCGCCCTTGTCGAGGCGCCAGCCGCGTTTGAACAACGGGTCGCCGGATGTGTCGAGGTACAGCGTGCAATCGGTGGCGGTCAGAAACGCGAACACGCGGACATCGGGCATGCCGGTGTCGATGCTCGGCCGCGCGCCGCTGACTTCGCGCAGACGGTCGCAGATCGCGTCCTTGACACGCAGCGTCGTGAATTCGAGGCTGCGCAGCGGCGATTTGATCGCGGTTACGTCGACCCGCAGCGTTTCGTTCGCCGAGAACCACTGTTCCCATCGCTGTTCGACCGCGAGTGCGTAAATGTCCTGCTCGCTGCGATACGGCCGATGCGCGATCTTCAGCAGCACGCGGCTCGCGAGGCGCGAATGCAGGTTGGCGGCCATGCCGGCGGCCCAGCCTCCGCGGAAATGCACGCCGCCCGGCACCTGTGCGCCGGCCGTAAACGGTGCGCCGTTCAGATGTTTGGCGGCAATTTCGGCGAGTTCGGCGGCGAGCGAGGCTTCAAGGCCGCGTGGGCAAGGGAGGAAGAAATCAAAGGACATTGAGTTGCCGGAAGGCGTTGAATAAGGCGCTATTGTACGCGGTCGAGGTGGGGCGCCTTACGTGCAGACGGCGGCGATGGCATGACGGCTGGTCCCGCCGGTGCGTCGGCTGGTGCGCGGTCTAGTGCGTGGGTTGGTGCGTGAGCTAGTGCGCGGGTCGGTGCGTGGGTCGGCGCGGTCATCGCCGGCTGCCTGGTGGCGAGCGAGAAGTGCAGAAAGTGCATCAACAGGAAGCTGGCGGCGTAGTTGATGCCCACCAGCCACCCTTCCTTCGCGCAGCAGCGGGTCTTGCGGGCCGCCGGCCACGGAGGTCTGATGCGCGGCTTCGACCGCGAGCATCGCGCGTGTGAGCCGGTAGAACGGTTGCTTGTCCATCGCGACGCGCACGTCGGTGGCGTCGGCCGTTTCGCTGTCGTTATCGATATAGTTGTAGTTGCCGCTGTCGTGGAAGCCGGGCTGCGGGCCTTAACGCTTCGCCAATGGATGAGCTGTTGCGTCCACGATTTCTTCGCAGCCTTGGGGCGTCAGATCTGACTCTTGCGGCAATCCCACCATGTTGAAAGCAGACAGCCTCGGGTAGCGATTGTCCGCCTTAGCCCGGAAATTTTGGGGATTGAAGAGCGGGCTGATGTGCCACCATAGACGGTAGTCTTGCCCCCACAAGTATTCGATGAGCGAGGGAGATTGGGCGATCCGATCATTCTCGACATACAACACCGGCCGGTTGATTGCGAGCGTCTCTTGGGCACCCTGCAGCACCTGCAATTCGCTCCCTTCGACATCCACTTTCATGAGGTAGACATTCCGCCCACGAGTCATGTCGTCCAGTCGGACGCACGGCATTTGAATGCCTCCCGCCATCGTTTCCGTTTGAACTGACACACCACCAAAGTTGCCTGGCTGCCGGTAATCTGGACGCCCGAACCAGACCGTACCAGCCTGCGTCGCACAAGCGAAAGGCCATGCCGTCACATTGTCCACTGCATTTAACGCGAGATTCGCGCACAGGTTCTGGAACACAAATGGCTGAGGTTCGAACGCGACGACGTCAGCACCCACTGCTTTCGCGGCTTTTGCCAGCGCCACAGTTTGGCTACCGATGTTGGCACCGACTTCAACGATTGTACCTGGACGGTTAATCCATTGCTCCAGGAACTGCGTTTCAAGCTCACAGTACTCGCCGTATTCAATTAATGCTTGACCGATATATGTGTCACATTGGTTCGCGAGCATTGTCCCATGTCGTGTATCGACAAGGACATACGGTTCTGCGGCTTGTACCATTCGGCTACCACCTTGATGTGTTGAAGATACCGGAAGGCAACGATGCAACGGTTGTATCGATTCTACTCGACAGGACCACATGTGACTCGATCCGGCGATCAGCATGCCGACGAATTCTCACGCAGCTCTATCGCTAACTTTTATTATCGATGGGGTAACGCGATACGCAGGCGCATAGCGGTCCGGTCTTCGGTCTGTTGTACGTGGTGGGCATCAATCTGATGCCGCGCATGCGCAACATCAAGGATCTCGTGCTGTACAACAAGAGCGAGCAGTTCAACGACTTCGCTCAGTGGCTGATGTTCGGTGGCGAAGGCCGAGTTCGATCAGCCAGACGCTGCGCTCAGGATAGGGCGCGTTGCGGTCGGCGATCGCCAGCAGCGCGTCGAGCTGATGGCCGCCGTCGCGCGACACGCGCCACTTCCTGATGAGCCGTTTGATCGAGTCGAACATGGATTGGCCTGCGGATGCGTGCAGTGTGGGCGCCCGCGAGGCCGTTCAGGCGCCAGTCCCTGGGGTCGCGCCCGCAGACGGACACGCCGGCGCGACCACCGCGAATGCCTTGCCGGAAGAGCCGCTGGTGGTCCCGCGCGCAACCGCGGCAGCCATGCCCTGCACGGCGGAGCCGATCTGTGCGGAGATCTGCGCCAATGCGCGCCGGTGCCCGTCGACCAGCGCGTCATAACCGCCGCTGACCGGCTCGCTCACCACGCTGCGGCACGTCATCACAGTGTTGCTGCGCACGGCCCGCACGCTCCACACCGCGTCGATCAACGCATGCGAGCCCGGCCACGATTCGAATCGCTGCACGTTCATGCTGACGCGATAGACCGGTGTCGTATCCGCATGCGCGGTGCCATAAACGTCGATGGTGCCGAGCTGCTGAGTCAGATGCGTCGACAACGCGCGGCGGATCTCGTCACCGGGCAGCGACGCCCAACGTTCCTGTTCGAGCACCTGCACCTGGGTCGGCCCGGTCTGCACGACCAGCTGATTCTTCGCCACCTGCGGCGGCACGTCGATTGGCGCGACCTCGATCAGCCACGCGGGGGCCGCCGACGTACTCGTGCTGAGCGGCGCCGCGGCGCCGGCCGCGCCATCGGCGCCCAGCGTGTAAAAGCGGCTCGGCGGCGATGAGCACGCCGCCATGGCCACCGCCGCGGCCAGCGCGCCGGCGGATAGGGCGCCACGCACAAGCCCGCGCGGCGAGCGGGGGAGCCGGGCAAACATCATGGTTTATCTCCTGATTTACCGCGCAACAGCGATTCGGGGTGACGCTCCAGATAATCCGACAGCGCATTCAACGACTGCAGCGTGCGCGTCAGTTCCTGCAACGCCTGATGAACATCGGACTGCATCGGCGAGTCCTGCTGCAACGTCGCCTCGGCCGAGCCGAAGGTCTGCTTCGCCGCCGCGAGCGTATCGCGGGCCTGCGGCACGACTTCCTTGTCGAGCCGCGTGAAGAGTTGATCGGCGTTCTTCAGCGCGCTGCTCAGGTTGTTGCCGATCTGGTCGAACGGCACCTTGTCGAGCTTCTTCGCGATGTCGGCGACCTGAATCTGCAACTCGTCGAGCGAGTTCGGGATCGTCGGCAGTTCGAGCGGATCGCTCATGACGTCGACGGTGGCCGGCGGCGCTTTCGGGAAGATATCCAGCGCCACGTACAACTGGCTCGTGATCAGATTGCCGGTGCGCAACTGGCCGCGCAGTCCATGCTTCACGAGTTGTTGCAGCATGCTCTGACCCGCGAGACTGCCTGGCTGTGGCGCGGTCTCGCGGAAGCGCTTGCCGAGGCGGTCCGGGTACACGTTCATCGTCACCGGCATCGTGAAGCTGCGCGTCTTCGGGTCGTAGTCGACGCCGATGTTGGTCACCTGGCCCAGCACGATGCCGCGGAAATCGACCGGCGCGCCGATCGACAGCCCGCGCAGCGACTGATTGAAGTTCATCACCACGCGCAGCGGCACGCCGTCCGGTTCGCGCATCGCGTCCACTTCATCGGAGCCGAGGCGAAACACCATGTTGTTCGGCGCCTGCGTGCCCACGCCCTGACCCGGTGGCGACTGGAACGACAGGCCGCCGACGATCACCGTCGCGAGCGATTGCGTGTTCAGCTTGAAGCCGCTCGAATCGAGCCGCAAGTCGACGCCGCTCGCATGCCACCAGCGCGAGTTGGTGCCGACGTACTGATCGAACGGCGCGGACACGAACACCTGCATGGTCACGCCGGTGCCGTCCTTGTCGAGCGAGAAGCGGACCACCTGACCCACCTGCACGCGCCGGTAGAAGATCGGCGAGCCGATGTCGATCGAGCCGAGCGAGTCGCCGTGCAGGATGAACTGATGGCCCTTCTGATCGCCGGTGATCGGCGGCGGCGTTTCGAGGCCGACGAAAGTGTCCTCGCTCTCCGTGGAGCGACCGGCGTCCGCGCCGATGTACGCGCCCGAGAGCAGCGTGGTGAGACCCGATACGCCGCTCGCGCCGACCCGTGGCCGCACCACCCAGAAGCGTGAATCCTTGACGGCGAACTTCTGGCCTTCCTTGGTCAACTGCACCTGCACCAGCACATGCGACAGATCTTGTGACAGCGTGATGGTCTTCACCGCGCCGACGTCGACGTCCTTGTACTTGACCTTGGTCTTGCCTGGCTCGAGGCCTTCGGCGCTGATGAAGCTGATCGTGATGGTTGGGCCTTTCTCGGTCACCGACTTGATCACGAGGAAGACGCCGATCAGCGCGGCGATCAGCGGAATCACCCAGACGAGCGACGGCAGCCAGCGGCTGCGCGGCTCGATGTCGGGATCGGGGAGTTGGGGCGGCAGGCTGGGTCCGTTCGAATCGTTGCGCGGCGCATCGTTGGAGGCGGGCGTCGGTCCTTGCGGGCTAGTCATGGTCAAGATCCTGAGGTTTTTGGCTACGGCTTTCCACGTGGTCCCAGATGAGCCGTGGATCGAATTGCATGGATGCCATCATGGTGAGGATCACCACCGAGCCGAACGCGATCGCGCCCGGCCCGGCCGTGATCACGGCGAGCGATTTGAAGCGCACCAGCGCGACGGTGAGCGTGATGACGAACACATCGAGCATCGACCAGCGCCCGATCCGTTCGACCATCCGGTACAGCGTGGTGCGCTGATCCGGCCGCCAGCGCGAGCGGCGCTGGGCCGTGACGGCGAGCAGCGCGAGCACGCTCAGCTTGAGCATCGGCACCATGATGCTGGCGACGAACACGATCATCGCGAGCGGCCAGTCGCCCGAGGTCCAGAAGTAGACGACGCCGCTCATGATGGTGTCGTCTTCGGAACCGAGCAGCGACGACGTGTGCATCACGGGCAGCAGATTCGCGGGAATATACAGCAGCGCCGCCGCGATCAGCAGCGCCCAGGTGCGCATCAGGCTATCGGGGTGGCGCGAGTGCAGACGCGCGCCGCAGCGTCCGCAGTGCTGCGGCGTGACCGAGCGGATGCGCGGCTCGACGCGTCCGCACGCGTGACACGACACGAGACCCGCGCGTTTCGCGGTGACGTATTTCATCGTGCGGTCATCCCCGGTGCGACGTCGGCGGCGTGTCCGGGGGCACATCGCCTGGCGGCGCGGGCGGTCCGGCCTGCGAGCCGATGGCGGCCGCCGCGCTATCCGCCGAGGTGCGCGGCAGCGGCCGCTGATCGCGTTCGCCGAGTTCGTCGGCGAGATCCCACAGCACCTGCGGATCGAACGTGACGACCACCGCGAACATCAGCGTCAGCACACCGAACGCGAACAGCGCGGCTTCGGGGATCACGCGCGCAAGACTGACCATCTTCACGAGCGTGACCAGCACGCCGAGCATGAACACTTCGATCATGCCCCACGGGCGTACGAACTGGATCGCGCGCAGCACGCGGTTGAACGCGGCCGGCATGTAGCCGGAGCGCAGCGGCAACAGCACATAGAGCAACGCGACCAGTTCGGTCAACGGAAAGAGAATGGTCGAGCAGAACACCATCACCGCGACGATCTGCATGTCTTCGCCCCACAACGCAACGAGCGCGCCGAACAGCGTGGTCTGCGAGGTGATGCCGTTGGTCTCGAGCTCGACGATCGGAAAGGCCTGGGCAATCAGAAAGGTGATCAGCGCGGCCAGCGTCATCGCGCAGATGCTGTCCAGCTGCCGCGAGACGCCGCGATAGAGCGTCGCGCCACAGCGCGGACAGCGCGCGGCGGTGCGCCCGACAAGCCGTGGCTTGCGGAATAGCGCGTCGCATTCGTGGCACGCGATCAGGTTGTCATGGTCCATACGGCAGAAGGGCTAACGACGTGAAGGGCAGCGTGCAACGCCAGTTGTCATCGCAGGTCTGGCTGGGCGAGAGGAGCAATAGTACCAAACGCGGCATTGGGGCCGCGCTGACCATCGCATGGGGGGCGCGAACCACCGCCTGGCCGCGGTTCGCATTCGGAAGCCTTACACGGTTTTGCATTGCTCTGACAGTCTCGGTCGCTGATTGTTCAACGGCGGTCCGCATTGGCGCAAAATTGGGCCCCGATCTGTTGAAACCCGATATGTCAGCTTTTTGCGCATGGGGTAGCATGGCGGCCGTGACGTGTACCGCAGCGAACCAGCTCTCGCCCTACGTATCAATGCCTTTCGCATCGATGGCGGGAATAGCGTCGGACGCTGCGCCGTTAACTTCTCTTAGCTGGCGTTGATCTGTGATGGCACTCAATCCTTCTTTCGGTGGCCGGGAGTCGTACTCAGGCACGGCCATCGCCTTTCACTGGCTGATCGCGTTGCTGATCGTGTGCGGCTTCGCGCTCGGCTGGGTGATGACCGATATCCCGGGCTTCACGCCGACCAAACTGCGTTACTTCTCGTGGCATAAATGGATCGGCGTGACGGTCTTCGCGCTCGCGGTCGTGCGTATCGTGTGGCGCGCGACTCACACTGTTCCGCCGATGCCGCGCCGCATGCCGGCCTGGCAGCGCGGCGTCGCCCATCTCGTGCACGTGTTGCTGTATGTGCTGATGATCGCGATTCCGCTGTCCGGCTATCTGTACAGTTCGGCGGCCAACGTGCCGGTGGTGTATCTCGGGTTGATCCCGCTGCCGCGTCTGATCGCACCCGACCCGCACCTGAAGGAATTGTTGAAGAGCGTCCACATCGTGCTGAATTACACATTGCTCGTACTGGTCGCGCTGCACGTCGCGGGCGCGGTCAAGCATCAATGGCTGGATCGTGACGGCCTGCTGTCGCGCATGATCCCCTTCCTCAAATAAGGACACCCATGAAGGTTTCGTTTTATCGCTACATGCTCGCCGCGTTCGCGGCGACCTCGTTGAGCGCGGCCGGCAGCGCGCTTGCGCAGGTCGACGTGGCGAAGAGTTCCGTGACGGCCACCTCGAAGCAGATGAACGTGCCGGTGGAAGGCAAGTTCGGCAAATTCACCGCGCAGGTCAAGTTCGATCCGGCCAAACCGGCTGACGGCAGCGCGCAGATCAGCATCGACATGGCCAGCTACGATCTCGGCGACGAAAGCTACAACGACCAGGTGCGCGGCAAGGAGTGGTTCGACGCGAAGACCTATCCGAGCGCCACCTTCGTATCGGGCGCGATCGCGCCGGCAGGCGCCAATCAGTTCAAGGCGACCGGCAAGCTGACCATCAAGGGTAAATCGCAAACGGTGGTGGTGCCGGTTACGGTGAGCCAGCAGGGCGCGACGCAAACCTTCGACGGCTCATTGCCGGTCAAGCGCTCGCAATTCGACATCGGCACTGGCGAGTGGAAAGATACGTCGTTGGTCGCCGATGAAGTGGTGATCAAGTTTCATATCGTTGCCGCCGCTCATCAGTAACGCGGAACGCGGCCGATGTTCGTGACGTGTGTGACGTGTGTGACGTGTGTGATGTTTGTGACGTGTGTGACGTTTGCCGCGGGGGTCAAGCGCGGCTTCTTCCTATTCACCTGAACCTGGAGCATGAATTGAAAACATCCATGTTGATCGCCGTCGGTGCACTGGCTTCTGCTTTCTCGCTCGGCGCGCTGGCCGCCGCCGACACCTATCAGCTCGACCCGGCCCACACTTTCCCGAGCTTCGAGGCGGATCACTTCGGTGGTCTGTCGGTGTGGCGCGGCAAGTTCACGAAGAGCTCGGGCACGGTGACGCTCGATCGCGCGGCGAAGACCGGCACGGTGGACGTGACCGTCGATCCGGCTTCGATCCAGACCGGCAACCCCAAGCTCGACGATCATCTGAGATCGGATGAGTTCTTCGACGTCGCGAAGTTTCCCGCGGTGAGCTATAAAGGCACCGATATGAAGTTCGACGGCGACAAGCCGGTCGAAGTGGTCGGCAACCTGACGATTCGCGGCGTCACCAAGCCGCTGAATCTGAAGGTCGAGTCGTTCAAGTGCATGCAGCACCCGGTGCTCAAGCGCGAAGTGTGCGGTGTCGAAGCGGGCGCGCAGTTCAACCGCGCCGATTTCGGCATGGATTTCGGCGCCAAGTACGGCTTCAGCATGGTGACGAAGCTGCATATCCAGTCCGAAGGCATCAAGCAATAAGCGCTCGACGCGCGCCGGGATACCGGCATCGAATCGCGCATCGCCCTTGCGACGCAACCCAAAAACCGCTTCGTTCGCCTCGCGACGCAGCGGTTTTTTCTGGCCGCTCGGTACGCAGGCTGCCTGATACGCCGAACCCTCGATGCGGCGCCGCTTTCCATCTGCCGCTCGCGTCGGATTATTTTTTCAGTTAAATAGAGCGCTGGCACCGTACCGGCGATGCGCGCGTCCGGGCCGGCGAGTTCGGGCGCAGCCAGCCCTTATCAATAACATTGCGCGCGAACTGGAGATCTGCATGAATGCAACCACAGCAGCAAGCATCGCGGGGAGCCGGCAGAGTTCGTGGCGCGCGGTGATCGCCGCCTCGATCGGCAATGCGCTGGAATGGTTCGATCTGGTCGTGTATGGCTTTTTCGCGGTGACCATCGCCAAGCTGTTTTTTCCGGCGGGTAACGACACGGTCTCGCTGCTGCTCACGCTCGGCACCTTCGGCGTGTCGTTCTTCATGCGTCCGCTCGGCGCGATCGTGATCGGCGCCTACGCGGATCGCGCCGGGCGCAAGGCCGCGCTCACGCTGTCGATCCTGCTGATGATGAGCGGCACGCTGATCATCGCGATCTCGCCGACCTATCAGAGCATCGGCCTCGCCGCGCCGCTGATTCTCGTGATCGCCCGTCTGATGCAGGGCTTTTCGGCGGGCGGCGAGTTCGGCAGCGCGACGGCTTTTCTCGCGGAACACGTGCCAGGGCGGCGCGGTTTTTTCGCGAGCTGGCAGATCGCGAGCCAGGGCCTCACCACGCTGCTGGCCGCCGGCTTCGGCGTGCTCCTCACCGGCGAACTCGCGCCGCAACAGATGGCGTCGTGGGGCTGGCGCGTGCCGTTCTTCTTCGGACTCCTGATCGGGCCGGTCGCCTGGTACATTCGCACGAAGCTCGACGAGACACCCGAATTCCTCGCGGCGCAAACCACCACGACGCCGTTGCGCGATACCTTCGCGAGCCAGAAGCTGCGCCTGCTGATCGCCATCGGCGTAGTGGTGCTCGGCACCGTGTCGACGTACCTGGTGCTGTTCATGCCGACCTATGGCGTGAAGCAGTTGGGCCTCGCGCCGTCGGTCGCGTTCGCGGCGATTGCGCTGACCGGCGTGATCCAGATGGTGTGCTCGCCGGTGATCGGGCATCTGTCGGACCGGCACGGACGCACCACCATCATGCTGATATCGGCGCTGCTGCTGCTGATCCTGATCTATCCGGCCTTCGTGTATCTGGTCGCGCATCCGGATTTCGGCACGCTGATCGCGTTGCAGATCGTGTTCGGCTTTCTGATGACGGGCTACTTCGGCGCGCTGCCGGGTTTGCTCTCGGAGATCTTTCCGGTACAGACGCGCACGACTGGCGTGTCGCTCGCGTATAACATCGCCGTGACGATCTTCGGCGGCTTCGGGCCGTTCATCATCGCGTGGCTGATCAGCGTGACGGGTTCGAAGGCCGCGCCCAGCTACTACCTGATTTTTGCCGCGCTGGTGAGTCTCGCGGCGTTGCTGGCGGCGCGTCGCAAGCTTGGCTTTCGCTGAGGCGGTGCGGCGGTAAACGCAAAAGGCCGGTTCACAGAGAACCGGCCTCAGACTGCTGACGAACCCCACGTTTTTCGGAGCGTGGGGTTTTGTTTTTTCAGGCGATGCGAGAA
>NZ_CYGX02000013.1 GCF_900019265.1 Paraburkholderia ribeironis | reverse complement strand
GGGAGGCCCGTTTACGCGGCCAATTCACCGAGTTCAGCTTCGAGTCGCTTCGTCATCCGGAAAATTCGACGCCCTCTCGGCTGCAACTCGGTCAGTTGGTCCATTAATCAGCGCTTCCCTAGAGGCGCAATATCAGCGGGCTTGGTGATTGCGGGAATGCGGCCTTTCTTGTGCTTGGGTATGATGCCACGCAGGGAGAGAGGAAGGCCGTCTTCTCTCAGGCCTTGCTGGATGGCGAAGGTGACGATGCCGCTAACATACTGGCGCGCCTTCGTCGCGAGGGTCGGCGCATGTGCGGCAATCGCTTCGAGAACGGGCTTTACCTCCGGAGTTGCGAGCGCCGAAATAGCCAGGTTTCGAAGGGCAGGGGTAAGGTACTCGCGGACGACAAGTTCCGCCTTACGGTATGTCTCATCACCCCATTCCTTGCGCTTGAACGCAAGCCACCTTTGCGCGACAAGATGGAACGCTCCTTCAGCCTCACGTTTGAGCGCCGCAGACTGGGCTTTTCGATGCATAACAGGATCGATTCCCTGATGCACCAGATGGCGGGCGACCGCCGCGGACTTGCGCGCCTCAACTAGCGGAATGTCCGAGTAGGATCCGAGGCTAAGGAAGTTTTCTTTTCGGGTCGCTGGGCGACGATAGCGGAAAAGCCAGATTTTGCTGCCGTCGGGCCAGACGCGAAGGGCGAGGCCGTTGCCGTCCGTCAAAAGATAAGGACGCGCACGTGGCTTCGCCGCGCGAAATACGGTTTCTGCTTTCTGCTCGGCGCGTCTGGGCATGGTGTGCCCCCTCGATCCGTGTATACGCAAGTGCATACGCAAAAACGACGGATGCCAGCGGAATAAACCGGACCAAGCAAGAACAAAAAACCCCGTAAGACATTGATCTTACGGGGTTTCTCGAACTACTTCGGCTTGCGCCGGAAAAACTAATGGTGCCCAAGAGAGGACTCGAACCTCCACAGTGTTGCCACCGCTAGGACCTGAACCTAGTGCGTCTACCAATTTCGCCACCTGGGCAGGTGATGAACAGCAAAGACCGCCATTATAGCGACAGATTCGGGCCTGTCAAGCGCTTCGCCAAACTTGCGTGAACCACGCGCACCCGCGCCCATCCACGCGGCGCGGCGACCGTTGACGGGCCGCGTGGCGCGCGAGTCGGGTGTTAGAATGCCTCGCAGTAGTTCGTTGGCACGGTGCACACACGCCCGTCGACTCAGCCTTGAACGAGCCGGACCCAGGCAGTTTTCAGCGCAATCGCAAGTGCGCAAGTGCAAAGCGCATGTGCAAATAGCAGTGCAACTGAGCGCGCCACGCAAACGCAAACGCGTTCCAAGCCGAGCCACATCGCCGACCGACGTCCATGCAACGAGAAAAAATCATCGACAAGCCCTTGAGCAAATTTCCGTATCCGATCCCAAGCCGCGAAGAAATCCTCGGTGTGCTGCGCACGAGCGAAGCGCCGCTTGCCGCGAACGACATCGCCGAAGCCCTGTCGATCAAGCGCCAGGAGCGCGAAGGATTTTTCAAGCGCCTCGGCGCGATGGAGCGCGACGGCCAGATCCGGCTCGATCAGCGCAATCTCTACCAGTTGACGCATCCTTCGAACTTCGTCGCGGGCCGCGTGCAAGGGCATCGTGACGGCTACGGTTTCCTGGTTCGCGACGACGGCCAGGACGATCTGTTCCTGCCCACCGCCGAGATGCAGAAAGTCATGCACAACGACCGCGTGCTCGCACGCATCGTCGGTTATGACCGGCGCGGCCGGCCGGAAGGGCATATCGTCGAGGTCACGGATCGCGCCAACAAGCGCGTGATCGGCCGGCTGCTCAACGAGAACGGCGCGCTGATCGTCGCGCCCGAAGACAAGCGCATCGGCCACGATATTCTGATCACGCAGAACACCAAGAAGGCCAAGGTCGGCCAGGTGGTGGTGGTCGAGCTGACCGATTTCCCGAGTCGCCATTCGCAGCCGCTCGGCCGTGTGGTGGAAGTGCTCGGCGACATCGACGACCCCGGCATGGAAATCGAAATCGCGGTGCGCAAGTACGGCGTGCCGCATGAATTCAGCCAGCAGGCGCTCGACGAAGCCACGCGGCTGCCCGACGAAGTCCGTGCGGTCGACGCGCGTCATCGGATCGATCTGCGCGATGTGCCACTCGTCACGATCGACGGCGAGGACGCCCGCGACTTCGACGACGCGGTGTATTGCGAGCCGGTCCAGGTTGGCCGCGGCGAGGGCTTCCGGCTGATCGTCGCGATCGCGGACGTATCGCACTATGTGCATCCGAAAAGCGGCCTCGACGCCGACGCGATCGAGCGCAGCACGTCGGTGTATTTCCCGCGCCGCGTGATTCCGATGCTGCCGGAGAAGTTGTCGAACGGCTTGTGCTCGCTCAATCCGAACGTCGACCGTTGCGTGCTGGTGTGCGACATGATCGTCACTGCGCGCGGCGAGGTGAAGGCGTACCAGTTCTATCCTGGCGTGATGCATTCGGCCGCGCGGCTGACCTACACGGAAGTCGCCGCGGTGCTGAAAAACACCAAGGGTCCCGAAGCGGCGCGCCGTGCCGCGCTGCTGCCGCAACTGCAGAATCTGTATGGCGTATACAAGTCGCTGTTTGCGGCGCGCCAGAAGCGCGGCGCGATCGACTTCGATACGACCGAGACGTACATCGTCTGCAATGCGCAGGGCAAGATCGAACAGATCGTGCCGCGCACCCGCAACGACGCGCACAAGCTGATCGAGGAATGCATGCTGGCCGCGAACGTCTGCGCGGCCGACTTCCTCAAGCGCAACAAGCACCCGGGCCTGTTCCGCGTGCATGCCGGGCCGAGCGCGGAAAAGCTCGAGAATCTGCGCACCTTCCTGCGCGGCATGGGCCTCACGCTCTCCGGCGGCGACACGCCGCACGCGAGCGACTACGCCGCGCTGATGGCGCAGATCCGCGAGCGGCCCGATGCGCAGATGCTGCAAACCATGCTGCTGCGCTCGATGCAGCAGGCGGTCTATAGCCCGGACAACATCGGTCACTTCGGTCTCGCGTACGAGGCATATGCGCACTTCACGAGTCCGATTCGCCGTTATCCCGACCTGCTCACGCATCGTGCGATCTACGCGATCCTGCAGGGCCGCAAGTACCAGCCGGAACCGCCGCACGGCGTCGAGCTGAATACGGCGCTCTCGCCGCGCGCCCGCGCGATGCAGCAGGCCGACGACGAAAAGCGCGGTCGTCAGCGCGCGAACAATGTGGCGATCTGGGAAGAGCTCGGGCTGCATTGCTCGGCCAACGAACGCCGCGCGGACGAAGCATCGCGTGACGTCGAAGCCTGGCTGAAGTGCTATTTCATGCGCGACAAGCTCGGCGAGGAATATGGCGGCATGGTGAACGGCGTCACGTCGTTCGGGATTTTCGTGCAGCTCGATTCGCTGTTTATTGAAGGCCTCGTGCATGTCACCGAACTCGGCTCGGACTACTTCCAGTACGACGAGATCAAGAACGAGTTGCGCGGCGAGCGCACCGGCATTCGTTACCGCCTGTCGGATCGCGTGCGTGTGCAGGTGAGCCGCGTCGATCTCGACGCGCGCAAGATCGATTTCCGGCTCGTGCGCGACACGCCGATCAAGCCGCCCGTGGTGCGCGGCGCATTGGCCGACAAGGGCGGCGACAGCGGCGGTGCGCGCGTGCGCTCGCTGCCGCCGGGCGATGCAAGCGCGCCGGCGCCGGGCGCGCGGCGCAAGAAGGCAGCGCCCGCGCAAACCGCGGCCGTCAAGGAAGCGCGCGCCGCGCGTGGCGCGGCGAAAAAGCACGGCGCCGTGGCTAAAGCGGCAGCCAAATCGCAGGCACGCAAGAAGCGCTGAAGCGGCTGCACCGCCTGGACCGCGCGCATCGGGTACGTTCACACGTACCGGTTGCGCGCGGTCTGCGTTTTATCGCGGCGCGGCACGCAAGCGCGGCAGGTGCGTGGATCAGGTGCGTGGATCAGGCAGGATCAGACACGTGGATCAGACACGCAAGCGCAGTACTCAGGTTCATATTCATCCCAGCAGCGCGCATCGCAAGCGCGCTCAATCAAAGGTTGTTCAGTCATGGCACGTCTCAAGGTTTTATACGGTTTCCACGCAGTGACCGCGCGTATCCGGCACGATGCGTCGACGGTCGAAGATGTCTACTACGACGCGACGCGCAAAGACCGTCGCATGACCGAATTCCTGCATGCTGCGAAAGAGGCCGGCGTGCGTCTGATCGCCGCCGACGAAACGCGTCTGTGGGGCCTCGCGCATACCGAGCGTCATCAGGGCGTGGTGGCGCGTGCCGGCGATTTGCCGCTGGCGCAAAACCTGGCGGAGCTGCTCGATGGCATCAACGGTTCGCCGCTGATCCTCGTGCTGGACGGCGTGACCGATCCGCACAATCTCGGCGCGTGCCTGCGCGTGGCCGATGCCGCCGGCGCACATGCGGTGATCGCGCCGCGCGATCGTGCGGTGGGCTTGAACGCGACCGCGGCGAAGGTGGCGAGCGGCGCGGCCGATACCGTGCCGTACATCACGGTCACCAATCTGGCGCGTGCGCTGCGTGAGCTGAAGGAGGCGGGCGTGTGGGTCGTCGGCACGGCCGGCGAGGCCAGCAAGAGCCTCTACGACACCGAGCTCGACGGTCCGGTGGCGCTCGTGATGGGCGCCGAAGGCGAGGGCATGCGGCGTCTGACGCGCGACACCTGCGACGTGATCATGCAGATTCCGATGGCGGGCACGGTGGAGAGCCTGAACGTTTCCGTCGCGTCGGGCGTGTGCCTGTTCGAAGCGGTGCGGCAGCGGGCGGTGAAGCAATAGCCGCCAAACCTGGCACCGGACCAACGGCCGGGCACATTGTTCAGCGCTCGCGCGTCACTCCGGTAAACTAGACGTTTTTACTGCTGTCAGCCTTTCCCATGACTCAAGACGAACTCAAGCAACTGGTCGGCCAGGCCGCCGCCGACTACGTGACCGCCAACGTGCCCGAAGGCGCCGTGATCGGCGTCGGCACCGGTTCCACCGCGAACTGTTTCATCGACGCGCTGGCCGCCAACAAGGCGCGCTATCGCGGCGCCGTGTCGAGCTCGCTCGCGACCACCGCGCGTTTGCAATCGCACGGTTTCAAGGTGTTCGACCTGAACGAAATCGATTCGCTGCCGGTGTACGTGGACGGCGCCGACGAGATCGACCACAGCGGCGCGATGATCAAGGGCGGCGGCGGCGCGCTGACGCGCGAGAAGATCGTCGCGTCGGTGTCGGACGTATTCGTCTGTATCGCGGATGCGAGCAAGCTGGTCGACACGCTCGGCAACTTTCCGCTGCCGATCGAAGTGGTGCCGATGGCGCGTACCGCGGTCGGCCGCCGCGTCACGGCGCTCGGCGGCGTGCCGGTGGTGCGTGTCACCAAAGAGGGCACGCCGTTCATCACCGACAACGGCAACGAAATCATCGACGTCAAAGGTCTGCGCATCAGCGACCCGCGCACGCTGGAAACGCATGTCAATGCATGGCCGGGCGTGGTGACGGTGGGGCTGTTCGCGGGCCGCGGCGCGGATCTGTGCCTGCTCGGCATGGATACCGGCGTCGAAACGATCGAGTACGCGAGGAGCTGACACGACTCGTGTCGAAGTCGCACGTGAGCCCGCCAGTAACGACCTCACGCGCGCATCGCGAGGCGCCTGCCCGGTCAGGATGTCGCGCGTGAGCCGGTTCGGCACGCAACGTGCCGATCGCGCCGGCCAGTGCGCCGGCGCCAGGTTTTACCCGCCAGCCCTTGCGGGCACGTCGCCCGATCGGTCACGCCGCCCGCGGCGGCGCTCGCCGGACGTGCCGCCATTCCCCCTGCGCCCCTTCTACTTCTACGATGACCCGGCCGCCCGGCTCGCGGTCGATTGACCTGTCCAGGATCCCATCCTTCGCCTTCATCCACGTAGGCGCGCATTCCTGAAAGCTGGCGACGAGCACCCGATACGCGACGCCGGGCGCTTCGAGCCGCATGCGGAACGGATCATCGGAACACAGCACGGCTTCGCCGCGCGCACGAAAACGCGAACTCACCGAGGCCTCGGGTTTGCACGGGCGCACGGATGGCTTTGATTATTCGCGCACTGTCGCGTGTCGAATGTGGGCACGCGCACGCACGGCAAAGAATGCGGCACCTACACTCGTTGCTATGCCAATAACGTATTGATGACCGGCAGGGGAGATCATGAAAGTAGCGATCGTGCACGACTGGCTCATCGCACCGGGTGCAGCGGAGAAAGTACTCGAACAGATCATCGAGTGCTTTCCCGACGCGGATCTTTTCAGCGTGGTCGATTTTCTCGCAGAGCGCAGCTTTCTCCGTGGCAAGTCCGTCACGACGTCGTTCATCCAACGCCTGCCGTTCGCACGCCGCTGCCATCGCGCGTATCTGCCATTGATGCCGCGGGCTGTCGAACGGTTCGACCTGTCGGGCTACGACCTGATCATCTCGAGTTCTGGCGCGCTCGCAAGAGGCGTGCTGGCCGGTCCGGAGCAGACGCATGTGAGCTACGTGCATTCACCGATGCGCTATGCGTGGGATCTGCAGCATCAGGCTCTGTTTGAAGCGAACCTGACGCGCGGGCCGAAGTCGTGGGCGGCGCGCGTACTGCTTCACTATTTGCGAGGCTGGGACGCGCGTTCGGCGAACGGTGTCGACCGCCTGATCGCGAACTCCCAATCCGTCGCGCGGTGCGTGAGGAAAACTTATCGGCGCGACGCCGCCGTGATTGCGCCGCCCGTCGACGTCCACGAATTCGAGCTGCGCACACAGAAGGATGACTTCTATCTGAGCGTATCGCGCATGGTGCCGAGCAAGCGCATCGATCTGATCGTCGAAGCCTTCAACGCGACGCCGCATCGCAAGCTGGTCCTCATCGGCGACGGATCGCAGATCGCGACGATCCGCGCCAAGGCCGGGCCGAATGTGACGATCCTCGGTGATCAGCCGTTCGAGGTGCTAAAGGATCATCTGCAACGCGCACGAGCGTTCGTGTGCGCCGCCGAGGAAGATTTCAGCATCGTCGCGCTTCAAGCGCAGGCCTGCGGCACGCCAGTCATTACGTGGGGCAAGGGCGGCGCGCTCGACACGGTGGTGCCGGTTGGCGAGCGGCATCCGACCGGTGTTTATTTCGCACACCAGACAATCGTGTCGATGCTCGATGCGATCAACCGCTTCGAGCGCCTGCGCGAACACATCACTCCGGCGGCTTGCCGCGCGAATGCCGAACGGTTTTCCCCAGCGGCGTTCCGGCGCGCGTTCATGGCCGAGGTCACGCGCACGATCGTGGCGGCCGGCTCGCGTCGTCGACTGGGGACGGTAGGGCGGGGCGAGCGCGATCTGACGGCGCTGGACTTCGGCTGCCCGGACGGGCCGGTCCCGGACGGCAACTGGGGGCGCTGATGCGCCCGCACGCGATGCGTCGAAGATGCGGTCGAAGATACGCTCGGCGCACGCTGCGAATACCGATTTGCTCGCAGATCGGCAACGTCTCGATGTACGGGCAAATCAGTATTCGTCGTATCGCAGTAGGTTGTCACGGGCCGGTTGGATCATGTCGTCCGAGCGGCTGTCGTCGTCGTTGTCATTGTTTTTTCGTTGCTTTCAGCCTTGCAGGTAACGCGCATGTCCATGCGCAGGTACGGCGAGGCAAACGGTACGGGGTATTTTGAAAGAAGCGTTGCTGGACTTCTAGAGAGACATCCGGGCGCGCGCAGTGTGTGATTGCGTGGTACTCACTGCCGCAGGCTAGCTATCGCGGGTGACCATAACGACCTGAAACAGACGTTCGCCGGCAGGACCATGTGCCGCCGCGGTACTGCATACCCGGTAGGCGGCAACCGGTTCTGGATCGTTGCGGCGATTCACTGCAACAGGCAGTCGTGATTCGTTCGTCAACTATTGACGCATGCGGGGCACGACGTTTCGACGAGGAAGAATTCAAGCTCATGAATGCCGATCGCCTTCCGGGACCTTTTCCCGACATCGCTGAAACCTGGGCCATGCTGCGAACCCAGGTGCCGATCACGCCCATTCGTAACGAGCAGGACCACCAGCAGATGGTGCGGCTCGCCAACTCGCTCGCCGATCAGCTGAACGGCAACGAGCAGGCTCCTCTCGCCGATCTGTTTGCGATCGTGACCGAACTGGTTGCAAGCTGGGAAGCGCACAACGTGACGATTCCAAAGGGCGAGCCGCGCGAAGTATTGCGGCATCTGCTGGAAACGCACGGGCTCAAGCAGAAGGACCTGGTGGGTATCGCGTCGCCCACCGTCGTGAGCGACATCCTCGCGGGTCGGCGCGCCATCAGCAAAAAGGTGGCCAAGGCTTTGGCCGCGCGTTTTCATACCGACGTCAGCGCGTTTCTGTGATGGCGGTGTGCAGCCGGTGCGGCGCTGGGCCTCGCGCCACGCGCGGCACCGGGTAGCAGGCTTTTGCCCGGTTCAACTCATTGTGCCCGCACCGATGCAGGCGGCTTGTCGTTCAGCCGTCGGTATCGGTGCTTGCCGCGTGGATGCCGCGCTCGTTTCGCGTACCAGCGTCGCGCGACATCAGCGCTTCGGCGTCGCCCGCGAACTTCCCGAATGTAAAGAGGCTGTGCATCGATCCAGCGCGGCGCGCTGCAAGCACAGCGCGTCGCCGCGACGTTCCTGCGCTTCGAGGTGAGCGCTGGGAGGCAGCAGGGCAGCGCCCCAGATCGGCGGTGCGTCGGGTGTGTAGGGTGCGCCGTGTGCGTCGATAGATCGGCACGACACCCAGACGTTCACGTGCGGTAGCCGGATCGGCGCGGTCAGAATGCGTTGCGGCCGACAAAGCCCTTGAAGATCGTGATGAATACGATCTTCATGTCGAACCAGAACGACCAGTTGTGGATGTAGAAAAGATCGAACTTGACGCGCGCTTCCATCTTTTCCACCTTGGTGGTGGCGCCGCGATAGCCGTTCACCTGGGCCCAGCCGGTAATGCCCGGCTTGATGCGGTAGCGGTGCATGTAGCCGTACACCTGATCCTTGTAGAGATCGTCGTGTTCGACCGCGTGCGGACGCGGGCCGACCACCGACATCTGGCCGAGCAGCACGTTGAGAAACTGCGGCAGCTCGTCAAGGCTGGTGCGGCGCATGAAACTGCCGAGCTTCGTCACACGTGAGTCGTTGCGCGTGGCCTGGGTGATCTGGCCATGCGCTTCGTGATGAACGGTCATCGAGCGGAACTTGTAGATGGCGAACGGCTGGCCGTCGACGCCTTTGCGGATCTGGCGAAAGAACACCGGTCCGGGCGAGCTGAGCTTGATGCCGATCGCGAGCACGATGAACACCGGCGCGAGCGCGAGCAAGGCGAGCGCCGCGAACAGGCGGTCGAACATCAGCTTGGGCCACATCTGCGGCGGCGAGATGGGCGTCGCGCTCAGATTGAGCGTCGGCAAACCGACGACATCGACCAGCGTGTGATTGAACAGCGAGAGGCTGCGCACATCGGGAATGAAGCGCAGATTCACGAAGTCGTGCCGGAAGGTGTGCGTGAAGCGATAGATCGTACGTTCTTCGGACAGCGGCAACGCGAGCCACACCTCATTGATGCGTTCATCGCGCACCTTGCCGACGAATGCGTTCAGATCGGTCAGCACCGGCAGGCGCTTCAGATGCACGCCATACAAGCCGGCGCCTTCGATGCTGGTGTCGAATACGCACACCGGTTTGAAGCCGGCGTGCGACGCATGTTCGAGATGGGCGAGCAGCATGCGCGCGAAGCCCGGTGCGCCGACGATCGCGACCGTGCGGAAATTCATCCCGCGGCGCCGAACGCTGCGCAGCACCCCATGCATGATGCAACGGGTGACGATGATCAGCGCGCCGGAGATCAGTGTCGAATAGCCAAACCACAGACGCGACACCGCGTCCATCCGATGCAGCGTGAACGCCAGCACGAGCGCGGTGGCGACCACCACCAGCCACGCGGCGGCGATGCGTGCCAGCACTGGCGCCAGCGCCTTGCCGCGCCAGGTTTCATACACACCGAAGCCTGGAAAGAGCAGCAGCACGAGCACGCAGTTGAAGGCGATCAGAAGACGCTCTGTGTCCGACAATGCGATCGGTGCCGAAAAGCGCATCCAGTGAGCGAGCAAGCCTCCCGCAATCACGAAGAGCGCGTCGAGGAATCGCACAGTATTCCTGAACATATTGAACTTTATCCGCTGGTCGAATAGTGCAGCGCTTATTCGACGGCTTCGGCCTGGCGCAGACGCGGCAGCAGACGGTCGAATTCGCGCTTGACGAGGCCGTAGCATTCGCAGGCGCGCGCTTCGAGACCTTTGCGGTCGAGCACCTTGATATGGCCGCGGCTATGGTGAATCAGGCCTTCGTCGTGCAGCTTGCCGGCTGCTTCGGTAATGCCTTCGCGGCGCACGCCGAGCATGTCGGCGATCAGCTGCTGGGTCACCGTGAGATCGTTCGACGCGACGCGATCCACTTCGATCAGCAGCCAGCGGCATAATTGCTTGTTCAGCGCATGATGGCGATTGCACGCGGCGGTCTGCGCGACCTGGGTGAGCAGAGCGTGCATATACAGCAGCATCAGCCGGCGCAGAAAATCCGAGCGGGCGAATTGCTGCTTGAGCGACTGTGCGCTCATCCGGTACGCGAAGCCGGCGCATTGCACCTGCACGCGGTTGGGCATGGTTTCGCCGCCGGTGAGCACGGGCACGCCGGTCATGCCTTCGCGGCCAACCGCGGCGATTTCGACCGAGCTGCCGTCTTCCATCGTCGAGAGCATCGAGATGATTGCCGTGGTGGGGAAGTACACGTGATGAATGCGCTGACCGGAGTCGCACAATAACTGTTCCGTGCGCAGATGAACGAGTTCGAGATGGGGCGCTAGCGCTTGCCATTCGTGCGACGGCAATGCGCCGAGCAAATGGTTACCGTGTAGATCTGATTGAAGCGTCAACATGATCGGTCCTCGCGTGAAAGTCGCACTGCGCGTACTTTCTGTTTTTTGATCCGATGCCTGCATCCATCGAAGAACGGCTTGCTGTCCGGCGAGCAGCGCGGGATGAACAGGACCGGCCCCGTATTGGCCCTTGCAGCACCGCCGCAGTTTGTCGCTGTTGTTGGCCGTGTCGCTCTGTTACGACGATCTAATAGCGAGGAGCATGCCAATGGCGGCTTAAACAAGCGCTGGTGCGGCGCAGCGAACAGAACCCAGGGATTGCGCGAAGTCAAATGCGGCTTTTTGTTTCAATTCTGTACAACGCGGTTCGCGAAGGCATAGCTTTCGCGCTCTCGCGTCAATCGACTGAAATGCTTGATGGTATTGGTTTTCACGTTGCTGACTGGAGTTTCGGCACAGTCTTCTCCGAGCTGAACCGGGCCCCGCATGCGCACCGCAATGCGTTGTCCGCGATGTGCCGGAATTGATTCAGATGTGTTCAATACCTTGCGTGCGGTGCCGTACGAAGAATCGTGCGTGAGGGGCGAAAGTCGCAAAAAAACCAACAGTGACTTGGCAGAGCAGACACCTGGATTCGCATCGCGCGAGTTTTTACGCGTCTCGCGAACGTTTGCCCAGATCAGGACAACGGTTATCCGTAGAAAATGGCGGATATGGCATTGATCGCGCGGAACTCGCCTGATGGTGTCGGGTATGTTGCATCAGCTTTAAATACGCTGCCGGTGCACGCGCAACGATTCCTTCGACGTATGCGGTAGGTGGCGTGGATGGAATCAGCGGCACGATGCACGGGTGATTCGGCGCGAGGTGAAACCAGTCGCGCACTGCACGGTAAGGTCGATGATATGAACAAAGCGCGCAAAGTGCTTCGCTTCGATCACGTGCTGTCAGCCGTCGTCGGTACGCTCAGCGGCCACGGTGAGTCCGAGGTCACGACGCTCGTTCACGCTGCGCTGCGGCAGGTGAAACGTTTGCGAAGCGATCGCGTCGTTTGTCTTATTGCGCGGTCGCGATCCTCACTTCGTGCGTGCGCGGGCCGCAGGTTCGATCGAAGCAGTGAATGCGGCGTCGTTTGAGTAATCGAAATTAGCCAACGCGAAGTCTTGCCACACGAGTACGCGGTATTCATCGACGAGCGCGTAAAACGTATCGGACTCTTAAACCATCGTGTCGCCCGCGCGCAGCATGTTCATGCCCGCAGCGCGGGGCCAGCTCGAATGCGTGGCGCAGTCGCGCGTCGGTGCTGGCAAGTGTGATGGGGTCCGCGCTGGTCCAGCATGCGCATGCGTGGCGGAAGAACACTGACAATCCTTTCACGCGCAATGCGAAGCCCATGCCGTCGGCGCCGCGTTCCACTTCGATGCTACGAAAGCCGATCGAATCCAGATAGTGAGAAGTTACGCGCCCGTCATCGAGTTGCAACGTCACAGGTATATAGAGTGAGCTCGTCATGCGCGTGCGGCCACCAGCGTTTCGCATTGAGCACGCGTACGTTGCCAGTCAGTGCATATGCATCGCACCATTGCAAAGACGAAACAGCGGCGCCGCATTTGAGTGTCGCGCGACAGACGACGGCATCGCGCGGATGCACGAAACGTAGCGTGAGTGAAACAACGCCGTCGTCGTGTTCGAGCCGGCTCGCCAGATCGGGCATGTCGAAGCCGTGCGACGCGTCCCTAGGCAACTTCGCTGGGCGCTACGGGCCGACCGCCTGGATCGAAGGACACCTGCCGGGCATATGGCCGAGCAGTGTGGCGCGCACGTTGCGCAATGTCGGCGGCGACGCCTGCCGGGTCCGCCAGCGCGCGTGAGCATTTTGCCGCCAACGCTGGCGTCAAAGAGCGAAAGCATAAGGCGAGCATCGCGCTGCCATCTAGTTCGATGTACAGATCATGTGCGACGAACATCGAATCGGAGTCGAGGCGTCTGATGCCGTCGACCCACACTTCGGCGAGCGTGGCGGGAACCGGGTTACGCGGTGCGAGACGTTGGCGTCACAGCACCAGCGCCGCGAGTGGCGGCAGCGTGTCTTCATAGGCGCTTTCCAGCACGTCGAAGCAGTCTTCGCACGCATCGCGGCACCCGCGAGCGATTGCGCGCGCTAGCCGGAACTGCATCACCATCGACTCCGACGCGATGCGCTGCGCGGCGTCCGGGATCGTCCGCGGAATCTCGAAGCCTTGCGCGCTGAGCCACAGCAGATACTTCGACAGCAATTCGAAGTTCGCGCCAAGCTGCCGCATCAGATTGAACGAGTACGGATGAAAGAATGCCTCGCCGCGTTCGAGCAGCATGTCGAGATGCGCGGGAAACGCGCCACGCCATTGCGCAATCGGATTGGTGAGCGGCCGGCGTTGCAAATGCGCGCACAGCAATTCCGCCGATTGATCCGCGAGCGCGGTGCCTTCGAGCGCGGGGCGTGCCTGTTTGGCGAATTCCACGTGCGGAAACAGCAGAGCGGGTTGCTGCGCGAATTGCGGGAGCTTGCGGAACACGCCGTCGTAGTCCTCGCCGTCGAGCCGGTGATAGCCGGTGTGGTGAAAATAGCCGAGACGGCGCGCTGCGGGATCGATGAAGTCGATGCCCACCGTGGTCTTCGGATGATCAAGGCGGTACGACGTAGCGTGTGTGTTCGGCAGGTAATAGCCGTCCACTTCGACGAGCACCGTATGGCCACGCGAAGTCTGCGCGAGCACCCGCGCTTCGAGCGAATCGTAGATGGCCAGTTCCTGAACCTGAGTGCCGTATAGCCGATCGAGGTCTTCGAGCGGAAATTTGAAGAACGTGAACTGGTCGCCCTCGAAGTCCTGCGTGACGGTAAAGCCGAACGCCGCACGCGGTTCGAGCCCGAAGCCGTGCAACAGCTCGATCCACAGATCGATGTAGCAGTTGGTCTCCCGCCACACGCGCTCGCCCTGATGCAGCGCGTGCGGCACATGGTCGTGCAGGCGCGAGCCCGGTGCTGGCGCGGCGACGCCGCCCCGAGCGGACAGCTCGACAGGTCGGGGCAGCGGCAATGCGGTGGACGCGCCCGGTGGCAGCGGCGGCAGCGACGGATTCATGCGCCATCTCCGCCGCCTTGCACCGCTGCGCTCGATTGGTGCTCGCTCAATTGCGGCGCGCTCATGCTGGCGCCTTCGCCTGCTGTAACTCGGTGATCACGGCGGCCATCGAATCGATGCTGGAGAACAGGCGCCGGGTCAACAGGCGGTCCGGAATTTCAATGCCGAATTCGTCTTCGATCCTCAGCATCAGATGCACGCTCGCAAGCGACGACAAGCCCGCGGCATACAGGTCGGCGTGGTCCGCGAGGTTGTCGGCCGGGACTTCCAGACGGGCGAATCCGCAGAGGATGCGGCGCAATGCAGTCTTCACGTGTTGGTGCCCCTTGCCTGGTTGAACGTTCTATTGGATGGCGCTGACGCGAAACGAACCGGGATGGTCGTCGCGCTGATCGACCTGGCCGGTTGAAGTGATTGCCGCGTGCGATGCGATGCGTGTGATTTCGTCATGCACTCACGACATTCGCCGCGGTGCGCGGCGGTGCGCTGCGATGCGCTGCGCCGGTGCGTTGTATTACAGGGTCGTCAACGCCCAGCGTCAGTGCGATGGCGCACGGAAATGCAAGTTTCGCGGACGTACCTTGTACGCGATGACAACAGGGCGGCACGGCATGTCGGGCGAGGCCATCGAGGGCGGCGCGCGATGTCGGCCCTGCTGGACTTATTGACCGCTGGGGAATGTGATGAACTGGAAAACGCTGGAATTCGATCAGCTTTCGACACGCGAGTTGTATCTGCTTTTGCGGGCGCGCAGCGCGGTATTCGTCGTCGAACAGTCGCATGTCTGCCTCGATGCCGATGGTCGCGATGAAAACGCGCTGCACGTGTTCGCGGTGGAAGACATGGCGAGGCCGATGCCGATCCTCGCTTATGCGCGTCTGCACGCCGGCGATGCGGAAGATCCGGAGATCACCATCGACAAGGTGTTGACGAGCCCGCTGCGGCGCGGCGACGGCACCGCCGAGCTGTTGCTCGAACGCGTGTTAGAGGCAATTGCCCAACACTGGCCGGGACACGCTGCGCGCGTGAGCGCGCCGCTCAGTTTGCGCGGCTTCTATGAGCAGTTCGATTTTCGCAAGACGGAAGGGCCGTACCTCGAACACGGTGTGCCGTTCATCGGCCTCACGCGCCAGGTGCGTAGCAGTCAGCCGCGCTTCGGTTCACGGCGTCGCGTGCGGGATGGCGAGTCGCTCGTCGACACATTCGAATTGTTGTAATGACGCGCTTGCCGATCAGAGTGTCCAGCGCAGAGCTCCAACTGCGCGCGACGCCGCAGCGGCCGCGTGCATTGGCGGGCGAGGCGCACGCGTCGGCGGCCCGCATGCAGACCACAGGATGAGGATGCGTTGATCGCTGCGTCGCACGGGCTGGCAACGCTGTGTGCCGTGCGCATCACTGGCACGCGACAAGGGCTTGGTAGTGGCGTGTAGTGGACCGGCATCCATCCGGCGGCCCTACATTGCCTGTCGGCAAAGTGCGGGTGTTCTCGGTCAGTGAACTCGCCCAGTGATTTTCTTCGGCGCGACCGTCGCCGTCAGTTCGCCACCGGCCGGTGCTGTGTATCAAACAATGCATCTGACTACGAAAATTCGTGCCGGTACGTGCGTATTCGCACAATGCATATGCCGTAATGCAGGCACGCTTGCCACGCAAGCTTATCGTCCGTCAAAACACGTCACGTTACACAGAAGAAACAATTCTTCAGAGGGATAACCCTGTCAGGAAGTATCCCAACTGGCGTAACTGTTTTGATGCTAGCAACGTATCGTGCAATAGCGGTTTGCACACAGAAAACGATAGGCAGGAGCCGTTCGATTAACAGGCGCTACGCGGGGACAACACCGCATCGGGGAGAGAGGGCAAATGGAACAGGCAAACAAGGAACGATCGCTGGTGAGCAAAGTGATGGACGGACTGGTCACCGGCATCGTCGAAGAGAAGTACGGCGCCATCCTGCCGCCGCAGGACGTGCTGTCGAAAGAGTTCGACGTCAGCCGCACCGTCATGCGCGAGGCGCTGTCGATGCTGCTCGCACGCGACATGCTGGACGTGCGGCCGAAGATCGGCACGCGCATCCGGCCGATGAGCGATTGGCGCATGATCGACGAGGACGTCGTGAACTGGCGTTTTCGCTCGAAGCCCGATCCGCTGTTCGTGCGCGACGTGATCGAATTCCGCATCCTGATCGAGCCGCGTGCGTCGGCGCAGGCGGCCGCGCGTGGCAGCGCCGCCGACATCGCCGCGATTCGCGAGGCGTTCGAAGCGTTTCGCGTGATCCGCCCAGCCGAGTCCGGCTATCAGGCGGCCGACGAACTGTTCCAAACCCGCATCCTCGTGGCGAGCGGCAACCAGTTTTTCAGGCAGATGGCGGCGATCATTCGCGGCGCGCTGTCGACGGTCAACCCGATCGTCAACGACACGCAAATCTCGTGGGAGACCGCGGTGAGTTCGCATCAGCGCGTGGTCGAAGCGATCGAACGGCGCGATCCGAAGGAAGCGGAAATCGCGTCGCTGGCGATGATCGATCACGCGGCCGAAGAAATGGCCGGCGCGTTTTCGACGCAGCCGTCGACGCGCGTCTGAGCGCAACCGTGCGGCGGCCGCCGGCGGGTCGAGCCTGCGGGTCAAATTTCTCGAGAGGCAGTGCGCAGCGGATGGCGTAAGTCCATGTCCGCGCGTCCACGTTCGGCATGCGCGACAATAGCGCCTGTTCTGAACTGCACGGACTCGAAGAAACGATGACAATCGCAACACAGCAAGCGCCATCGGGCGCGACGATCCGCTGGGGAATCGTCGGGACGGGCCGGATTGCCCGTCGCTTTGCGCAGGGTCTCGCGCATGTGCCGCAAGCGCGACTTACTGCGCTGTGGTCGCGCCGCATGGAATCGGCGCAGGCCTTCGCCGACGCATTCGGCGGCGAGGTGTGCGCGAGCTTCGACGCGCTGCTCGCGAGCGGGATCGACGCACTCTATATCGCCACGGTCCAGGACAGTCACGCGGACTACGCGATCGCCGCGTTGCAAGCCGGCTTGCACGTGTTGTGCGAGAAACCCGCCACCATCAACCGGCCGCAGCTCGAGCGCGTGCTCGATGCCGCGCGTGCCGCGCAACGGCTCTTCATGGAAGCGATGAAGCCGCCGTTCTATCCGCTCTACAGAAAATTGCGCGCGCAACTCGCGGCCGAACCGATCGGCGACGTGGGGCTCGTGCGTGCCGGCTGTTCGGTGCCGGGCGTGCCGGACGATCATCCATCGCTGTCGTTCGAGCATGCGGGCGGCGCGCTGCTCGATATCGGCATCTATGAAATGTTCCTCGCGGTGGACTGGCTCGGCGCGCCACGCGAGGTGCACACGCTCGGGCGGCTCGGGCCGACTGGCGTCGATACGTTCGCGAGCTTGAACAGCCAGCACGAGCGCGGCATCGCGCAGCTGTTCTGCGGGCTCGATCTGCACGGCAAGGGCGATGCGCTGCTGATGGCAAAGGGCGGCCACGTGACGATTCACGAACCGTGGTGGAATCCGTCGCGTGCGACGATCCGTTATGCCGATGGGCGCGTGGTCGAACTCGACGAGCCGTTCGAAGGGGGCGGTCTGAACTACGAGACCGCGCACTTTTGCGAGCTGATTCGCGCGGGAGCGCTGGAGAGTCCGCTGATGCCGCATGACACGTCACGGCAGATGATCGCGATGGCCGATGCGGCGCGTGCCGCGTTGGGGCTGAAGTTCGCGGGGGAGTGACGGTGAAACGCAGCGCGTCGTATCCGGGTGGTACGATTTGCGCGGTGTCCGGCTATGAAAACGCTTTGCCGGACCACCGCCCTTGAATCTCTTCAGATGGAGCTGTTTGCGATGCGCATGCTTGCAAAACTGTGGCGCGACAATAAGAGCCTCGTCGCGTTTCTGTTCCTGATGGTGCTGTTTCGCAGCGCCGTGGCTGACTGGAATGTCGTGCCGAGCGGCTCGATGTTGCCGACGATCCGCGAAGGCGATCGCATCTTCGTCGACAAGATGGCCTACGATCTGCGCGTGCCGCTCACGCATATCGCCATCGCGCATCTGCACGATCCGCAGCGCGGCGATATCGTGACGATCGATTCGTCGGCCGCGCACGAGCTGATCGTCAAGCGTCTGATCGGCTTGCCCGGCGACAGCGTCGCGATGCGCGACAACGTGCTGTACGTCAACGGCGTGCGCGCCGACTACCGGCCGCTCAAACTGGCACCGCTGCCGGGTGACGCCGCTTCGCGCGGCGACTATCTGACGGAGCGCTTCGCCGGCATCGCGCATACGGTACGGCTCGCACCGGATGCCCCCAGCCCGCGCGACTCGTTCGGCCCGGTCATCGTGCCGCCCGGCGAGTATCTGATGCTCGGCGACAATCGCGACAACAGCGCCGATTCGCGTTACTTCGGTTTCTTCCCACGCGCGGAGCTGATGGGCCGCACCCGTCGTGTCGCGTTCTCGCTCGACCCCGACCATTACTACAAGCCGCGCTTCGAGCGCTTTGGCGCGCCGCTGGATGCGGCGGCGCCGCTCGCCAGCCGGTAGGCGCGGTGGCTGGCTGCTCGGTGCTCAGTGCTCGGTGCTCGGTGCTCAGTGCTCGGTTGTCAGTGCTCAGTGACGCGACGGTAGTGAGAGGCGCCGCTCGTACCAGCGCTGCGCCCATTCGAGCACCTGGCACAGCACCCAGTACACCGCGGCCGCGGCGAGATACAGCGGCAGCGGCTGATAGGTCGACGCGATGATTTCCTGCGCGCTGCGCAACAGCTCGGTCACGGTGATGACCGACACCAGCGACGTATCCTTGATCAGGCTGATCAGGCTGTTCGACAGACTCGGCACGGCGATGCGCAACGCCTGCGGCGCGATCACGTAGCGCAGCGTCTGGCGGCGCGACAGTCCGAGGCTATACGCGGCCAGCCATTGGCCCTTGTGAATGCCGAGGATCGCGCCGCGCATGCTCTCCGACAGATAGGCGGCCACGTTCGCCGACAACGCGATCACGCCGGCCGGCGTCGGTTCGAGCGAGATGCCGAAGCTCGGCAAACCGTAGTAAATCACGAAAATCTGCACCAGCAGCGGCGTGCCGCGCATCACGCTCACGTAGATGCGCGCGAGCCAGTTCAACGGCCGACTGTGGCTGATGCCCATTAGCGCGAGCATGGCGCCCGCAATCAGGCCGAAGATCATCGACAGAATCGCGAATTTGACCGTCAGGAGGGCGCCCTGCACGAGCACAGGAAGCGATTGGACGAGCAGCGAGGTGATGGACATGGGCGGTGGTCCGGTTGGCGCACAAAGCGCACATCATAAACTTTGGCGGGCGTTAAGGCGCATAGGGGCGGACCGGATGCGCGGGCTTGCTGCGCATGGTGGCGCGACTGGGTTTGCGCTAATGTGTGACGTGGTGTGGGTGCAAGCTGCCGCGCAACTACAACGCAACTACAACGCAACCACAGCGCAACTACAACGCAACCACAGCGCGGCCAGACGGTGCCGATGCGATGAAGCGCAGAGGTAAGGGGCGCGGTGAAGCGATAGAGCGGTAAAACGCGTAAGGCGATGAGGCAATACTGGCGCTGCAAAAGCGCGAAGGGCGGCATCGTCGACGATGCCGCCCTTCGTGTCATCCCGCGTGTATTACTTGATCGGCTTGCTGACGTCGATGCCGAACCACTTGTCGGAGATCTTCGAGAACGTGCCGTCCGCTTCGAGCTGGGTCATCGCGTCGTCGATCGCCTTGGCGAATTTCGGATTGCCCTTCCTGAACGGAATGCCCGACGGGTTGCCCGGGCCGACGTTGGCGCCGGTGCGCAGCGGCAACTGCGAGTTCTTCAGCAGGTACGCGAGCATCAGGCGGTCGTTGAGCGCCGCGTCCAGCCGGCCGGCGGCCAGATCGCGCAGGTATTCGGGCGCGCCCGGATACGTCTTCACGTCGATGCCTGGCACTGCCTTGGCCATGTCCATGTAGTTCGTGCCGAGACCGACGCCGAGCTTCTTGCCCTTCAGGTCTTCGAGCGAATTGAACTGGCGCGTGTCGTCCTTACGCTGGATCAGTTGCGCGGCCGAGTACGTGTAGGCCGGCGAGAAGTCGAGCGCCTGTTTGCGCGCGTCGGTGATGCCCACCTGGTTGACGATCACGTCGAACTTGCCCGCCTGCAGACCGGCGATGATGCCGCTCCATTCGGTCGTGACGAATTCCGGCTTGACACCGAGTTTCGCGGCCACGGCTTTGGCGATGTCGACGTCATAGCCGACCAGTTCGCCCGAGGGCGCTTTCGAATCGAACGGCGGGAAGGTGCCTTCCAGGCCGATGCGCAGCGTGCCGCGTTGCTTCACCTGATCGAGCAGGTCTTCGGCATGCGCGGCGACCGCCGTGAACGATGCGCCGATCAGACCGGCGACGAGAAGCTTTTTCAACAGTCCGAATTTCATCGTGTTCCTTTTTGTTCGGTGGCGGTTCAACGGGCGAAAGCTTAACAAAGCAGTCTATCGAAACCGAAATATCGTTTGTTCATGTTTATATAATGCGGCGGCCTGAATTCGCATCCGCTAGTGGCGCGGCCGCCGCCTTGAAACGACCGCGGCTTTGCAGCTTAACGCAGCGCCTGCACGCATTCGGCTACCAGCGCCGGCCCGCGGTAGATGAATCCAGTATAGAGCTGCACCAGCGATGCGCCGGCCGCCAGTTTTGCGCGGGCGTCCTCGCCCGAGAAAATCCCGCCCACGCCGATGATCGGCACCGTCTCGCCGAGTTCGCCGCGCAGCTTGCGGATCACTTCGTTCGATGCGTCGAACACTGGCCGCCCCGACAGGCCGCCGGCTTCGTCGCCGTGCTCGATGCCGGTGACGGCGGTGCGCGAGAGCGTCGTGTTGGTGGCGATCACGCCTTCGAACTTGTGGCGCAACAGCGTATCGGCGATCGATTTGATCTGTTCGTCGTCGAGGTCCGGCGCGATTTTCAGCGCGAGCGGCACCAGCTTGCCGTGCATGTCGGCGAGGCGCAGTTGCTTGTCCTTGAGCGCCGCGAGCAGCGCGTCGAGTTCGCCCGCGCCTTGCAGCTGGCGCAGATTCTTGGTGTTCGGCGACGAAATGTTGACCGTCACGTAGCTCGCGAACGGGTACACGCGTTCGAGGCAGTACAGGTAGTCTTCGGCGGCGCGCTCGATCGGGGTGTCGGCGTTCTTGCCGATATTCAGCCCGAGAATGCCGCGATAGCGCGCGGCCTGCACGTTCTTCACGAACTGGTCGACGCCCGCGTTGTTGAAGCCCATCCGGTTGATGATCGCGTTCGCCTGCGGCAGACGGAACATGCGCGGCCGCGGGTTGCCCGGTTGTGCGCGCGGCGTGACGGTGCCCACCTCGATGAAGCCGAAGCCGAGCGCGGCCAGTCCGTCGATGCAGGCGCCGTCCTTGTCGAGGCCCGCGGCGAGCCCGACCGGGTTGCGGAACGTGAGCCCCATTACGGTGCGCGGCGCGTCCGGCACGTGCGAGGCGAGTGCGCCGGCGAGGCCGGTGCGGCCGGCGGCGCCGAGCATACGCAAGGTCAGGTGGTGAGCGTCTTCCGCGTCCATGCGAAAGAGTTGGGCGCGAACAAGCGGATAGAGGGAACTGAACACGGGATGAAGCCGGACGGCCGGAAAATGGGAACCCGCTATTTTACCGGCTTTGGCGCGCGGCTGAGACTGATTGGAAACCGATGTGGAAACCGATGTGCAAGCCGATGTGCAAGCCGATGTGCAAGCCGATGTGCAAGCCGATGTGCAAGCCGATGTGCAAGCCGATGGCGCGCGGATTGGCGCAGACTGGCGGCGGATGCGGCGCGCAATCCGCGCCGGCCGCCGCCGTCACGGCCTGAGCGGCCCGCGATTGCCGCGCAGCGCCGGCTCGACGGACGGCAGATCGAAGCTCGCCGGATCGAGCACGCGCCACGCGCCGTCGATCAGCCCTTCCAGCGGCCGGAAGTTGGCCTTGTACGCCATCTTCGGACTCTCGCGGATCCAGTAGCCGAGATATACGTAGGGCAGATCCAGGCTGCGCGCCTGCTCGATCTGCCAGTAGATGTTGTAGGTGCCGAAACTGCAGTGCGGCAGGCCGGGCTCGAAGAACGTGTACACGGACGACAGTCCGTCGCCGAGGATGTCGATCATGCTGATCATGCGCAGGATGCCAGCCGCGTCAGGCTGGTCCGGCAAGCGCTCGCGGAATTCGACCAGCCGCGAATTGATCCGGCTCTGCAACAGGAACTGCTCGTACTGGTCGCGGCTGTCGCGATCCATGCCGCCGCCCGCATGGCGCGCCGACTGGTAGCGCATGTAGAGCGCGTAGTGTTCTTCGTCGTAGTGGAGCGGCGCAACGGTCGCAACCAGCTCGCCGTGTTTTTTCCAGACGCGCCGCTGCGTGCGGTTCGGCTCGAATCGCTCGACCGGCACGCGCACCGGCACGCAGGCGCGGCAGCCGTCGCAATACGGGCGGTACGTGAACACGCCCGAGCGCCGGAAACCTGCCTTGACGAGGTTCGTATAGACGTCCGAATTGATCAGGTGGCTGGGCGTGGCGACCTGCGAACGCGCGATGCGGCCATCCAGATAACTGCAGGGATACGGCGCTGTTGCATAAAATTGCAGCGCTGAAAGCGGCGATAGAGGCAGCTCGTTGGGATGAGTCACGTTGGCAGCTCTCGAAGCGTCTCTGGTAATGCAAATCCGGCGCGCCTTGCGGCCCGTGACCCGCGGCTCGGTGGGCGGTGAGTCCGGATTCGGCCTGATTCTTCCTACGCCGCGCGCGCGACGAGCTCGAGCAACACGGTCTTGTCGAAGCGCCATGGGATAGGCGGTGCTTCAACTGACGCGCGAACATGCGCGATGAACGCTTTGCGCGCTATCTCGCGACCGCCTAGCGACGCCAGATGCGACGTGTTCTGCTGGCAGTCTATCATTTCTATTTCGTGCCGGCGCAAGTGCCCGACCAGCGCGGCCAGCGCCATTTTCGACGCATCGGTGACCTGCGCGAACATCGATTCGCCGAAGAACATCTTGCCGAACGACACGCCATACAAACCGCCCACGCGCTCGCCTTGGAACCAGGTTTCGACGCTGTGCGCATCGCCCATCCGGTGCAGCGACGAATACGCATCGATGACGTCCCCGGTGATCCACGTGCCGCGCTGCCCGCTGCGTGGCGCTTGCGCGCACGCGCGCATGACGGCGGCGAAATCGCAGTCGACGCGAATTTCCCACGTGTCGTCGCGTAGCACGCGCTTGAGCGTTTTGCGCAGCGACGGCGACAGTTTGAATTCGGTGGGGCGCAGGATCATGCGCGGGTCGGGGCTCCACCACAACACCGGCTGGCCGTCCGAATACCACGGAAAGATGCCGCGCCGATAAGCGTCGATCAGCCGTGACGGCAGCAGGTCGCCGCTTGCCGCGAGCAGGCCGGGTGCGCCGCTGGCCGCGCCGAGTGCTCGCTCGACGGGCGGGAACGGATCGTCAGCTCCGAGCCAGGGAACCATGCGCGCCGCTCAACCTTCGCGCAGCGAGCGGAAGATGTCGCCCGTGTGCAGACCGAAGCTGCCGGCGGCGCGGTCGGCGAAAAAGAAGCGCAGCGTCTGGCCGACGGTGGGAAAGGCGATGTCGTTCCAGGGAATTTCGTGCTCTTCGAACAGCTTCACTTCGAGACTTTCCTCGCCGGCGGCGATGTCGAGATCGAGCAGCCGCGCCATGTAGAACAGATGCACCTGATGCACGTGCGGCACGTTCAGCAGCGAGAACAGGCTTTGCACCTCGACGCGGGCGCCGGCTTCTTCGAGCGTTTCGCGCGAAGCCGCCTCAGCGGTCGTCTCACCCATTTCCATGAAGCCTGCGGGCAGCGTCCAGTAGCCGTAGCGCGGCTCGATCGCGCGACGGCACAGCAGCACCTTGTCGTCCCACACGGGGACGGTGCCGACCACGTTGCGCGGATTCTGATAGTGCACCGTGCCGCAACTGCCACATACGAAGCGCTCGCGGTTGTCGCCCGGGGGAATGCTCAGGCTGACTCCTTGGCCGCAGACAGAACAGAATTTCATAGCAGGGGGACGAGAAAGGGTGATGGGAGTTTATCACTGGGCAGGGGTGGTGGACCGGGCGGGGTGGTCGCCGGGAACGGGCTTTGAACCGCGCGTAAGGACGAATCTTCACGCGCTGTTCATGGCGCCGACAATTGGTTGCAGATTTCTGCTGATACCCGAGAATTTGGCGATCCAGAAAGTCTGGTCGCCGCATTTGATGAGCTGTGGAAGGCTTTGATAGATGGGAGTAGCCGGTGCTTCATGGCCAGCACCTCGAGCGGACTCGCAGACAGAGCGAAGTGAAGCGCATTGCAACGCTCGAACGAAGCTCCGCTGAATTGCGTGAGTTACACCACGGTTGCGTGCGCGCAAAAACAAAAAAGGCTTACACGCGAATACGCTGTAAGCCTTTGATGTAGTTGGTTGCGGGGGTAGGATTTGAACCTACGACCTTCGGGTTATGAGCCCGACGAGCTGCCAGACTGCTCCACCCCGCGTCCGTCGAAGAAAAGATTATAGAACAAAGCATATGCTGATGCAATAGCTATTTAAAAACCGGCTTCATTCGACCGCGGCAATGCCAAGCCATACCAGGCCACACCAGGCAACACCACGCAATGCCCGACAACGCCAGGCCGTCAGCAGCATTGCAGCCGCATGCTCACCGTGATTCAGGTCGCCGCATGCATCGACCACGTCGCATGCCGGAAGTCTCTCATCAATCGCTGCGCTAGAATTCACGTTCTCTTTGCGGCTCGCCATGCATGCACAGCGGCGAGCGCTTCAACTCCTCTTACCTCGCACCGAACCTCATGGATATCGCTCACGATCTGCAGGTGATTGCTGCTCAGGAACAAGCGCTGGTGTTCCCCCGCTTCGATGCCGACCGCGCATGGCAGCTCGGCGCCTATCTGCACGAAGTCGCGAAGGCGCGCGGCATCGCGGCCGCCATCGACGTGCGCACCTTCGGCCAGCCGCTGTTCTTCAGTCTGCTCGACGGCGCGACGCCGGACAACGTCGATTGGGCACGCCGCAAGGGCAACACGGTCGCGCACTTCCGCCGCAGCTCGTATGCGATCGGTCTGAAGATGCAGCAGGCCGGCAGCACGCTCGCCGACAAGCACGGCTTGCCGGCCACCGAATACGCAGCGCATGGTGGCGCGTTTCCGTTGACGGTGGCGGGCGCCGGTGTCATCGGTTCGATCACGGTGTCGGGGCTGCCGCAGCGCGCCGATCATGAGCTGGTGGTGCAAGCGCTGTGCGCGCATCTTGGCCACGACTACAGCAAGCTCGCGCTTCCGAAGGCCTGACGCGATGCGGGTGCCGCCTTTTGCATTGCTTGGCATCGCCATCGTCGCCGAAGTGATCGCGACGTCCGCGATGCGCGCGTCCGAGGGCTTTTCGCGCTTGCTGCCTTCGGTGATCGTGGTGCTCGGCTACGGCATAGCGTTCTATTGCCTGTCGCTGACGCTCAAAAGCATTCCGGTCGGTATCGTCTATGCGGTGTGGTCGGGCGCGGGCATCGTGCTGATCACGCTGGTCGCGGTGGTGCTTTATCGGCAGATACCCGATGTGCCGGCGATCATCGGGCTCGGGCTGATCATTGCCGGCGTCACCGTGCTGAACATGTTTTCAAAGATGCAGGCGCATTGAATCGTCGTCGCCGTTGTCATTGGCGCTGGCGCGCCGGGCGCTGCGCTCATTTGCACCGCACGCTCACTTGCAGCGCACGATCATCGAGCGGTTCTTCACGTTGGCCGATACGACGTTCGTGACGCTGCCACCCGCGGTGCCGCCTTCGTCGTTGTCCTTCGATACGATATCGTAGCCTGTCGCGCCGCATGCTTTGCCGGCCTGCACGTAGCAGGAGGCCCAACTGGAAGCGGCGTCGGCGCCGCTGCAATTCACCGCGAAGCCAGTCTGGCCGTTCGGCAGGTTGATCAACGAGGTGGTGTTCGACGATGCGCAACCGGCAAGGCCCGCGCCTAGCAGTGCGGCAACGGGCAGCGCGGCCGATAGAGCGATGCCGCGAAGCAGCGCAAGCGCGACGCCGGGTCGGAAGCGGTGGGAGCGGCCGGCGCGGCGCGTTTGCGTGATGAAATGCATCGTGATGGTTCCTTTCATTCAGATAAAGAGTGAGCTTGCCGCCGACACGGGAGGCGGGCGTCGAAGACTAGCGGGTTTCGATCGTGATGCCTGCTGCGCTGACCAGCCGACGGCTTTCCATACCGCCTTCGGTGGCTGCGTCTTCCCAGATGCTGATCGCTTTCGCGATGTCGATGCCGTGGCTTTCGGCGTACGCAAACCATTCGTTTGCGGCCTCTGGTTCAGGCAGTTCGTGGGCCTGCAGAAAATATTTTCCCATATTGCGCTCGCTGGACTTGAAAGGGCGTGTCGCGGCTGCACGGATTGCGCCGGTGATCCGGTTCGACCCGCACACGCGCAACAAGTGCGATCCAGGCGCGATCCGATGCAGGTCGTTGCGCGCCGGACAGAACTTATCGGCTCGCGACGCGCCTTACTGATTTGTCGTTTGCCATGAACGCAGGCGTGCGACGCTATCCGTGTGGACATGCGGCTGCACGCAGCCGGGGCACGGTCTCGCGCAACGTTCGTTCGTGGTTCGTCGATTTATTGCAACGAGGAGAAAGACCATGACTGAACGGGTCAGCGGCCCTTATCGCGGCTACTACATCAGCGCCGCCGCGCGCCTCGTGCCCGCGCCCGACGCACCGGGCGCGGGTGGTATCTACGTCGGTTCAGTGAGTCTGGCCGAACTCGGCCCGGACGATCCGCATCGTATCGAAACGCTGCTCGACCTTGGCGGCGAGCAACGCTTCAGCAGCGAAGAGGAGGCGCTGGTCTTCGTCGAACGGGCTGCGCGCGATTATGTCGATCGTCTGCTGGGCGGGCATTGATGGCGGCACGCGAGATTGACTCACCGCCCGCCCAACGCGCGCTCGAAGACGCCTTCGGGCATGCCGGCCAACGATGCCGGCCAACGCTTCGCCAGCCGTGCTGAAGGCGCCGCCCGCAACAGCCAGGCGGCACGCTGGACCGCGGTCCGACCGCGCGAGTACCATAGCGGGGTTGAAAGCGGCCGGCCGGCTTCGGATAGCGCCGCTCCCATGCAGGAACCTTTTGATGAGGCGACCATGGAAATTCGGTTTCCCGCCGACGCGCCTGCTTACCGCGACTCGAATCTGACCGTTGTCTTTCACGCGCTGGTGGACGGTGAGCCGGTGCCGTGCGCGATTTCGGTCGAAGCGCTCGAAGATCACTTTGGCGCCTATACCGAAGACCTCGACGGCTGGTTGCGCGCCTTCGACGCCGGACGGTCCCACATCGAGGCCGTGGCGCGCGAGCATTTGCAGATCAGCAACGGCACGCCTGTGCTGCTCAAGAGCGGGCACTTTCCGCCCGGCAAGCTGGCGTGCTAGGCGCGCGGCGCGTACACGTGCCTGCGCATACACGTTCCCACCAACGATAAAGCCCGATATAAAGAAAGCCAAGCCGCGATTGGCGGGCATCGCTTGCGAGAATCGTCCGCGCGCCGCCATCGTCGTTCAGACCGTTTCCGCAGCGCTTCGCCGTGTCGTGCCACTGGCCGACGCCGTGTTGCGCGCTGCTTCGAAACACCGCCGGATCCCTTCCTCGTACGGCGTTTTAGCGATCGGACCGAGCAGCTTCGTGAGTGCGGTGTCGTCGAGCACCACGGGCTCGGTCATCAGATAGTTCATCTCCACCAGCTCGCGCATCAGCGGACTGAACAGGCCGAGCACGCGCAGCATGGTCTTGCCGGCCACCATCAGCTTCGGCGCACGGCCCGCGAGTGCGTACGCCTGCCGCGCCACTTCGCGCTGCGTCAGCGTGCCGGCACCGGCGAGGTGCCACCAGCGTCCATAGGCTGCGGGCGTGCGCGTGAGCGCCTCGACGACCGGGCCGACATCCGGCAGATAGATGAATTCGTGCGGCACATCCACAGGGCCGATCATCTGCGCGCGCTTCGCGTTGGCGGCGCCCTCGAATACGCCGTGCAGCAGGCTGCGTTCGACGCCCGGACCGTAGAAGTCGGGCAGACGCAACACCAGTGTCGACAGACCATCGTGGCCATGCGCCGCCAGCACGAGATTCTCCTGCGCAAGCCGCATCCGGCCTTTGAACGTGTGCGGCTCGCGCGGGTGATCCTCGGTGATCGGATTGCCTTGCGCGCGGCCATAGGGATACACCGTGCCGATCAGGATCAGTCGTTCGACGCCGGCCGCCTTGACGCCTTCAAGCGTTTTCTCCATCAGCGGCGGGTGCGCGGCGAACTGGTCGTACGGCACGCCAACCAGATAGATCACGGTCTGCAGACCGGCGGCCGCCGCGCGGATCGAAGCGGGATCGTCGGGATTCCACGTGACGATTTCCGCATGCGGATCGTGGCCGAAAGCCGCCGCGAGCGGCTGGCGCGAGCGGCCGACCACCCGGTAGTCCCGGCCCGCCGCGCTCAGCGCTGCCGCGATACTTTGACCGGCCGCGCCCGCGGCGCCGAATAAGCCCACTTTTCCTATCGCTTGCATGACGACTCCTCGAGGTGGCGCCGTATCGCGCCCGGATGAACTGAATGACACTGAGAAATTTAATGAACGCCGTTCAGTGAACAGTGTTCAGTTTAATTTGACTTTTCAGTTTGTCAAGCCGAGAATGTTCGTCATGGGAATCGCCGAACGAAAAAACCGCCAGAAACAGGCGCTGCGCGAACGCATCCTCGATGCCGCGCGGAGCATCGTGATGCGTGAAGGCTTCGCCGCGCTGTCCATGCGCAAGATCGCCGACGCCATCGAATATTCACCGGCCACGCTGTACCTTCATTTTGCGAGCCGCGACGAGATAGCACAGGCGTTGTGCGCGGAGGGCTACGCGCAACTGCTGGAGACGTTTGTGCCGCTCACGGAGATCGTCGATCCGGCCGAGCGGCTCAAGGCGATCGGGCGTGCGTATGTGGCGTTCGGTGTCGCGCATCCTGAAACGTACCGGCTGATCTTCATGGAAGACCCGAGTTACACGGGCGCCGCGCTTGGCGGCGCGGCGGCCGTTTTGGCGGCGGGTAACGCGGCGGTCGCTGCAGCGGATGACGCGGAAAAAAGCGCCGAAAAAAGCGCCGAAAAGAGCGCCGAAAAGAGCGCCGAAAGCAACGCAGCAATCACATCCGCAGACGACCCGGGCGCTGCCGCCCTGCAGATCATGATCACCGCTCTCGACGAGCTCAAAGCGACGGGGCGTCTATCAGCGTCGATGGACGTGGCCGTGTGGGCCGAGGCGTTCTGGGCGACTATGCACGGCATCGTTGCGCTCAAGCTGACGTGTCCTGTGTTTCCGACCGCGCCGCTCGATACGGTGGTGTCTCTCGCGCTCGACGCCTGGCTAGGTGCGTCGCAGGCCGCACCACAAGCCGCGCGGCGTGCCGCGCAGCTACGCGGCGCCGCGAGCACGGTCGGCGCTGGCCACGGTAGATCCGCTGACGAACGGCCTGCGCTATCCACTGCGCCATCCATTGCACCGGCCAGCGAACAGGGCAGCGAACCGCCGGCTTCGCCATCGCGCAGCAAGTCGGTCAAAGCGCCCACGAAAAAGACCAGCGGTCCGGCTGCGAAGCGCAAACCCGTGAGCACGTGATAACGTTCAGTTCCACGTCACTTCACGCCGTCGCGCCTTGTTCTCATGTCCATGTCCGCACCGCTTGCCGTCAGCGACGAAGTCGCGACTTACGTAGCCAACCGTATCGGGTTCATCGAACTGGAAAGGCCGAAGGCGCTCAACGCGCTGTCCACCGGCATGATTCGCGCGACGCACGCGGCGCTCGATCAATGGCGCGACGATCCCGACGTGCTCGCCGTCGTCGTGCGCAGTCGGCATCCGCGCGCATTCTGTGCGGGCGGCGATATCCGGTTTCTGTACGAGTCGGCGCAACGCGGCGAGCATGATGCGCGCGACGTGTTTTTCACCGAGGAATACCGCCTCAATCACGCGATCTTCACCTATCCGAAGCCGTACATCGCGTTGATGAACGGCATCGTGATGGGCGGCGGCATGGGCATTTCGCAGGGCGCGCATCGCACGGGCGGCCTGCGCGTCGTGACCCAGTCGACGAAGATGGCGATGCCCGAAACCCGCATTGGCTTTTTTCCCGACGTCGGCGCGAGCTGGTTTCTGGCTCGCACGCCGGGTGCGATCGGCCGCTATCTGGCGGTGACGGGTGAGACGATCGGTGCAGCCGATGCGCTCTACGCGGGTCTCGCCGACGCGTACATCGACGACGCGGCATTGCCCGCGCTGGTCGATGCGTTGCGCGGCGAACCGTTCGAGCGGGGCACGGACGTCGTCGCGTGCATCCAGCACGAGGCGCTCGCGCATCAGGTGGCGCCGCAGCCCGCGGCCTCGCCGCTCGCGAGCGCGCGTGCGTTGATCGACCGGCATTTCGCGTTGTCGGACCTCACGCGGATTCTCGCTTCGCTCGAACAGGAGCGCGAGCGCGCGGGCGACGCGGCGGAGTGGGCCGAACAGACGATCGCGGTGTTGCGTGAGCGATCGCCGTTATCGATGGCGGTGTCGCTGGAAGTGGTGACGCGTGCCGAGGGTTCGATGTCGGACGTGTTGCGCGTCGACCTGGATCTGACGCGCTCGAGCTTTCTCGCGGGCGACACGCTCGAAGGCATACGCGCACGCATCATCGACAAGGACAATGCGCCGCGCTGGCGCTTCGCGCGCATTGAAGACGTGAGCGCCGCCGAGGTGGAGAAAATGTTCGATAGCCCGTGGCCGGCGGACCAACATCCGTTGCGCGATCTGCGCGGGTAGGCCGCCGGAATGAAATGATAGGGCACATGCCGGCGGTGATGCCGGCACAGGCTTGCAGCTACGCTGCGGCTAAGCCTCAAGGCCTCGAAGCATCAAGGGCTCAAAGCCCCAAAGCCTCAAAGCCTCAAAGCCTCAAAGCCTCAAAGCCTCAAAGCCTCAAAGCCTCAAAGCCTCAAAGCCTCAAAGTTCAAAACCGCTCGCTCATTCTTCGGCTTCGCTGGCCATGAACGCGCGCATGAACACCAGCGCGCCCCAGCCCCACATCGCGTTCGCCGCGAAACCCACCGCGAGGCGCGGCAGCATGTTGCCACTCGGCCAGATGCCGCGCAGCGGATCGACCACGAACACGCTCGCCGCCGTCAACACGATGCCGCCGAACACGAACGCCGGCACCCACGGCGCGTGCCGCTGCGGCGCGACGCGCAGCAGCCACGCCATCAGTACGGCCCAGAACGCGCTCCAGATCGCATTGGCGATGAACTGAGGCAGCCCGAACGGCAAAAACGGCGCAGTCGAAAAACCAGTTGGGTCGATCAGGCCCGCTGCATGAAGCAGCGCCAGCGTGGACTCGTGAAAGAACAGCGATGCCAGAAAACCGGCGACGAACGGCAGGATGAGTTTTTGCATGCATTGCACCGCCAGGGCACAGGCGGCGTGATTCGCTTAGCCTGTACCGGGTTGTTGGAAACGTGCGCCATTATATCTAGGGGCACCCCGTTTCCCGCGTGCCTGATGTGCAACACTCATGCATCACCCGCGCAATACCCGCGCAATACCCGCGCAATACCCGCGCAATACCCGTGCAACACCAGCGCGACACCAGCGCATCACCAGCACGACACCAGCGCAACACCCGTTTGCTTTAACGTCGGGCTAATCACGAAAGTGGAAAACCTAAGCTAAAAAAAATCGTTCAAAAGCCACGGCCCGATCCATAGACTCTTTCTTCATACAGACGGCGCGAGTCGCCGTCGCCCGTTTAATCGAGCGCGTCATGCGCACGTTTGGTCGAGGGAAGCCGTCGCAATGTCCTGCCTGATGCCGATGTTTGTCCGCCGCATGGCGCACGCGCGCCGGCGTCCTCGTTGCCGGCTGTAGCCCGCGCCGACAGCGCTTATTTTCCCAGCCCCTTTTGCGTTGCATCGTCCGGCCGTGTGCCGGCTGGATGCGCGCGGCTGGCGTGTGTGCGGCCGCCGCGGACCCGTGAAGCGCCATCACCAATCAATCACGTTTCGAACAGGCAGGAGCAGCCAATGAATGTGTTCTGGTTCATTCCGACTCACGGCGACAGCCGCTATCTCGGTACATCGCAAGGCGCACGCGCCGCCGACTACGACTACTGCCGGCAAATCGCCGTCGCCGCCGATACGCTCGGCTATGAAGGCGTGCTGCTGCCGACGGGCCGTTCGTGCGAAGACGCGTGGGTGGTCGCGTCGAGCCTGATCGCCGCGACCACGCGGTTGAAGTTTCTGGTGGCGATCCGTCCGGGCATTTCGTCGCCGGGTCTGGCCGCGCGGATGGCGGCGACCTTCGACCGTCTGTCGAACGGGCGTTTGCTCATCAACGTCGTGACGGGCGGCGATGCGGCCGAGCTGGAAGGCGATGGTGTGTTCGTCGATCACGACACGCGCTATCAGATCACCGACGAGTTCCTGCACATCTGGCGCAAGCTGCTCACCGCATCGCACACCAACGACGCAATCGAATTCAACGGCAAGCATCTCACGTCGAAGGGCGGCAAGGCGTTGTATCCGCCGGTGCAGCACCCGCATCCGCCGCTGTGGTTCGGTGGTTCGTCGCCGGCCGCGCACGACATCGCGGGCGAGCATATCGACACCTATCTGACGTGGGGCGAACCGCTGGCGGCAGTCGCGCAGAAGATCGCCGACATTCGTGCGCGCGCCGCCGCGCATGGCCGGCACATCAGGTTCGGGATTCGTCTGCACGTGATCGTGCGCGAGACCGAGGAAGCGGCATGGGCCGCGGCCGACAAACTGATCAGCAAGCTCGGCGACGACACCATCGCGCGAGCGCAGGCGTCGTTCTCGAAGATGGACTCCGAAGGACAACGGCGCATGGCCGCGCTGCATGGCGGCAAGCGCGGCGGCCGTGCCGAGCTCGAGGTCTATCCGAATCTGTGGGCGGGCGTGGGACTCGTGCGAGGCGGCGCGGGCACGGCGCTGGTCGGCAATCCCGAGCAGGTGGCCGCGCGCATGAAGGAGTACGCCGAGCTCGGTATCGACACGTTCATCCTGTCCGGCTATCCGCATCTCGAAGAGTCGTACCGTTTCGCGGAGCTGGTATTTCCGCTGCTGCATCGCCGGCGCAACAAGGTTTCGAATGGGCCGCTGTCGGGGCCGTTCGGCGAGATCGTCGGCAATAACTATCTGCCGAAGGTCGCGAGCGCGAGCTGAGGGTGCGCGTCAACGTATATCGACAGGCAATGAGGAAAGTCATCATGACTCAAGCCACCGTAAGTGCAGGCCTCGAGGATGACGTGAATGCCGACGCGGATGAGAACCCGGGCACCGGCGTGTTGCGTCGCGTCGGCGCGCATCTGGCGCCCTGGCTCGTGCCGCTCGCGATTCTGCTGGCGTGGGAATTCGCCGCGCGCAGCGGCGCACTGTCGACGCGCGTGCTGCCCGAACCGCTCGCGGTCGTGAAGGCCGCGTGGTCGCTGACCCAGTCCGGCGAAATGTGGGCGGACGTGAAGGTCAGCACGTGGCGCGCGGTGTCGGGGTTTGCATTCGGCGGCGGCATCGGTCTCGTTCTCGGGCTGGCGACGGGCCTCTTCAAGCCCGCCGAAATCGCGCTCGATTCGACCGTACAGATGATCCGTAACATCCCTGCGCTGGCGATGATCCCGCTCGTGATCCTGTGGTTCGGCATCGAGGAGCAGGCGAAGGTATTTCTCGTCGCGTTGGGCGTGTTCTTCCCGATCTACGTGAACACGTTCCACGGCATCCGTTCGGTCGACGCAACCCTGATCGAAATGGCGCGCAGTTACGGCATGAAGGGTTTCGCACTCTATCGACACGTGATTCTGCCCGGTGCGTTGCCGTCGATTCTCGTCGGCGTGCGTTTCGCGTTCGGGCTGATGTGGGTCACACTGATCGTCGCCGAAACCATTTCCGCACAATCGGGCATTGGCTACATGACGATGAACGCGCGTGAATTTCTGCAAACGGATGTGGTGGTGGTCGGCATCCTGCTGTACGCGGCGCTCGGCAAGCTCGCCGACATGCTCGCGAAGAGCCTGGAGCGGGTCTCGCTGCGCTGGCATCCGGCCTATCAACGAGGAACGAAAGCATGAACGCAACGACATTGTCGGCGTCGTTCGGCGGCATTGCGGGCAGCGATCTCGAAGCCGAACTGGCGCAACCCCGCATCGTCGATCATGACGTGAGCGAAGCTGTGAGCTTCGAGGCGGCCGATGCCGCGCACGCTCAACGACGTGCGCTGGCGCGGCTCGATGCGACGCGCCCGGCCGACGCGCTTGCGCGCAACGATGCACGCGGCGCGTGCGGTGCGTGCGATGCGTGCGGCCATGCGTCCAATCATTCGGTGCAACTGCGCGGCATCGGCAAGCGGTATGGCGAACGCAAGGTGTTGTCCGATTTCGATCTGTCGATCGAGCGCGGCAGCTTCGTCGCCATCGTCGGGCGCAGCGGCTGCGGGAAATCGACGTTGTTGCGGCTCGTCGCCGGACTGGAAAAGGCCAGCTCAGGCGTGCTCGAAAAACGCGCCGAAGACGGCGGCCCGCTCGACACCCGCATCATGTTTCAGGACGCGCGGCTGCTGCCGTGGAAGAGCGTGCTCGAAAACGTGATGCTCGGCCTCGGCCGCAGCGCGCGCGAAGATGCGCGCGCCCTGCTCGCCGAAGTCGGCTTGCTCGAGCGCGCCAACGACTGGCCCGCGCAACTCTCGGGCGGCCAGCGGCAGCGCGTGGCATTGGCGCGGGCGCTCGTGCATCGTCCGCAATTGCTGCTGCTCGACGAACCGCTTGGCGCGCTCGACGCGTTGACGCGCATCGAAATGCACACGCTGATCGAACGGTTGTGGCGCGCGCATCGATTCACCGCGCTGCTCGTCACGCATGACGTGCATGAAGCGGTGGCGCTCGGCGACCGCATCCTGCTGATCGAGGCAGGGCGCGTTGCGCTCGATCAGCCAGTGGCGCTCGCGCGGCCGCGGGCGCGCGGTTCGGCGGGTTTTGCGGCACTGGAAGAACACGTATTGCAACGCGTGCTGAAGGCCGCGCCGAACGACGATGCGCTGTCGCAGCGCGCGTACGGCATACGCGACGAAGGCCGTCTCACGCGGCCGACAGACGTCCGTTGGGCCGTCTGAGTCTGGTTGACCGATTGTTTTTAAAACGCTTCCACGGAGTCACACGATATGAGCATTTCCGCAATCAACGTACGCAACCAGTTCAAAGGCAAGGTCAAGGAAATCATCCGCGGCTCGGTGGTGTCCGAAGTCGACGTGCAGACGCCGTTCGGCATCGTCACCTCGGTGATCACCACGCGCTCGGTCGACGAACTCGAATTGAAGGTCGGCTCGGAAGTCGTCGCGCTGGTGAAGTCGACGGAGGTGTCGATCGCGCGCCTTTGACGCGCGCGCTATTTGGCGTTCGCGGCGCTGGCCGGCGGCTCGTGCATCATCTTGTCGTTGGTCGGCTTGCGCGGACGTTTGATCGGCATATTGTCCGGGTTGCTCGAGCCGCCTGAGCCGGACGCCGCTTCGGGTGGTTTGATCATCGAGGCGTTGCTGTCTTGTGGCGCGGGTTGTGCCGCTTGTGCTGCTTGTGCTGCTTGCGCGAAGGCCACCACGCCACTCGCGCTCACTACCGCGAACGCGATGCCTCCCATTAGCTTTGACCATCTGCTTCGCTTCATGTCGTCCTCCTTTGCGATGCCTCCTGCCGGTTTCGCCGCTGTCGCGCCTACGCTGTCACGCCTATCGTGATAGACCCACAGCCCCGGGCAAAATTCGCACGCGTCATGCCGGGTTCGGACCGTCGCGACGAACGGCCGTGACGCGCTGACCGCCACGTTTCGCGACGGCGCGCGGCATGGGGCAGAAACGTCTGCCGCGCCGCCTTCGGCGCGCCGTGCCGGATTACGACGATGCACGTCTGTTCTTTAAGCTGCGCATCGGCCGAGCAGGCACCGCGCGCAATGTGCCACTCTCATCACGCCATGCTCACGCAATGCCTGTGCCCTGGCGCGCGGCTGCATACGCCCCTGAAACTTGCTACGATGAATTCAACATCCCGACGGAGACGGCCATGTCGAAGTCATTGAGTCCCGAAGCAGTCGAAGCATTACGGCGTCTGAACGACGTCGGTGTCGGACAACCGGCGCCGCAATTGGCGCAATCCGTCACGGCGGAATTGCTGGCATGTGGCCTGGCTGCCGAGGCGGGTCGCGGCGAGGTCGAGATAACCTGCAGCGGCCGACAGTACCTGTCCGGCGATTGCGATTAGTGTCGCCCGAGTGCCACTTGAGCGTCGCCAGGCGTCGCCTGAGCGTCATTTGAGCGTCGCCTGAGTGTCACTTGAGCGTCGCCTAAGTGTCGCCTAAGTGTCGCCTGAGTGCCGCCTGAGTGCCGCCTGAGCGTCACACCCGAGCGTCGGCCACGGCGGGCCGGGCCGGCGCCGCACGATGCCGCGAGCCGGTAGCAGCGCTCGCTGGCCAGGTCTGGCCGTCGTCTTTTCAGCATCGATACCACGGAGGCGCACATGGAGCCAAAGGGCCTCGACATGGGGGATTACCAGGAGCGCTATCGCGACTATGACATCGAGGTCGCCGTCGAGCAGGTGCTGACCGGCGTCAAAGCACATTTTCGGGTGTTGCGCGGCGATGCGGTGGTGACCGACTGGCGGCTCGTGCATATCGACAGCTTGTGGTCCACCGAACATGCCGCGGCCGAGGCGGGCTTCCGCGCGGCGCGCGAATGGATCGATGCGGGGTCGGTGCAGGCGTGAGGACGAGCCGCGGACGCGGGATGGTGCGAGGCGCGTGGTCGATCTGATTGAGCAGCTTGGCTGAAGCCGCGTGCCGGGCCCAGGTGCGGAGCGCTGAAGGACGCTCAAGGCCATTCAAGGCCGCACTAACGGCCGCTATAGACCCCGGCGGACCTCGTCATAAACGCAACTGGGCGCCGGCATCGACTCTGCGATGCGCGGCGCCCAGTTGTTTTGCCGCCCTTGCGGGCAGCTGGCTCGACGGCGGGTGCTTAGTGGCCGAAGAAAACCGATTGCGGGCCCGAAACCGGCTCACGCGTGCCCGATTGCGACGACACGCTCTTCACGCCACCGTATGCGTTCGATTCGGTATTGGCGTGTTCAGCAGCAACGGTTTGCGCGTTCTGGCCTTGTTGCGAAGCCGGTGCGCCAACCGACGGGTGATAGAACGGTGCCGGGCCGTAGCCGCTGGCAAAAGCAGGGGCGGCGATAGAGGCAGAAGCAGCAACCAGCAGGGCGGCGATAAGCTTGGTCTTCATGGTATGACTCCGATAACGTTCGACTTCATTTCAGGATGGCGTCGCAGGGGCCGGTGAGCTGTGTCTGCAACGTCGATGGAAGGCAGTGTATACGCCTACTATCAAAAATTTGTACCGATAATCTGAAATTACTATTCCTGATTCAGGAATAGTCCGCTGGACATAGGCACGACGAGGGTCCGCGACGGTCCGACCCCGTTCACGAAGCAGTTTTCAACGCATGGATAGCCGGTTTTGATGAGGGCTATCTGCGGCAGGGTGGATGGCGCGGGGCGGTGGCGCCGCACGTTGCGGTAAAATCGGCGTTTTGATTCAAGCCGTGTGCCGTCCCATGTTTTCACCTCAAACTCCCAGCCCGCGCCGTGTTTCGGTCGCGCCGATGATGGACTGGACCGATCGCCACTGTCGCTCGCTGCATCGCATGATCTCGCGCCATACGTGGCTGTACACGGAAATGGTGACGACCGGTGCACTACTGCACGGCGATGTGCCGCGCCATCTTGGGTTTACTCCGGAAGAAGCGCCGGTCGCGCTGCAACTCGGCGGCAGCGAGCCCGACGATCTCGCCCGTTCGGCCAGACTCGGCGAGCAATGGGGCTACGACGAAATCAATCTGAATTGCGGTTGCCCGTCCGAGCGCGTGCAACGCGGCGCATTCGGCGCGTGCCTGATGAATGAGCCGCAACTCGTCGCCGACTGTGTGAAGGCGATGCGCGACGTCGTGTCGGTGCCCGTGACGGTCAAGCATCGAATCGGCGTCGATGCGGTCGAGGAGTATGGCTTCGTGCGCGATTTCGTCGGCACGATTGCGGACGCCGGCTGCAACGTGTTCATCGTGCATGCGCGCAATGCGATCCTCAAGGGCTTGAGTCCGAAGGAGAATCGCGAAATTCCGCCGCTCAAGTATGAGTACGCGTATCAGTTGAAGCGCGACTTCCCGGCGCTGGAGATCATCATCAACGGCGGCATCAAGACGCTGGATGAAGTCGATGCGCATCTTCGACACGTCGACGGCGTGATGCTTGGACGCGAGGCTTATCACAACCCGTATGTGCTGGCCGATGTCGATGCCCGCTTTTACGGGTCGACGCAAGCGCCGCTGACGCGCGAGCAGGTCGAAGCGAAGCTGATCGAATATTGCGGTGCTGAAATGGCGCGCGGCACGTATCTCGGGGCGATTACGCGTCATGCGCTCGGCTTGTATCGTGGCGAGGCAGGGGCGCGGGGATGGCGGCGCGTTCTGTCCGATAGCAAACGCCTTGCTGCGCGCGATCTGACCATCTTCGATGAGGCAAGACAGCATCTGCGTGAGCCGAGCGAAATTCTTGAATAAAGGGCTAGGCAAATGGGATTCTTGTTCGTATAATCTCGTTTCTTCGTTGACAGGCCAGTTTGAAGGCGAGTCAAGCAGATGTCAGCGGTGGCTGTAGCTCAGTTGGTAGAGTCCAGGATTGTGATTCCTGTCGTCGTGGGTTCGAGTCCCATCAGCCACCCCAGAGAATTAGCGTTCCCGCGATAGTGGTAGCAGACTTGTTGGAAGTTTTGGGACCTGAAGTTCACACTCCTGGAAGATGAGTCCAAACGAAAAGCCCGCATTTAGCGGGCTTTTTTGTTTTCCGTGACCCCACCCCGAAATCGGTCGACGCCCATCCCTGCGAGCAAGAGACGTGTCAGATGGAAGGGCGCGTGCGCGCACGCAGCGAGACTGCCTGCTGTCATTCAGAGCGGCGTCTCTCGCACACGAGACACCTGCGGAACACGCGAAACATGACCGCGAACCGCCACTGTTTTTCCTCCCGCCACCTCCCGCCGATCCGGCATTCTTTAAATGGTTAGCGGCGGCCCATCGGTTGCGCTTTTCGGCACAGCAATGATTTGAAAGAGGGTTGATCGAGTTTGTGTTGTGCGTTTGCTCCTGAGTTCCTATCCTTCATTTGCCAGGCGTTATCGAGGTAGGTGCTTTCCCTCTGGCCGTTTAGCCAGGCACAATGGATGCGGCTTGCCCAACGCTTCACGCGATGTGTTCTATAGGAGGAATGCCATGTCCAGTCAGTCCTATGCGCCGTATCGCGATTGCCACATTGAAGTGCGCGTCACGCCGGCAAAGACGCACTCGCTCGGCGGCACATGTCGGCGCTACCGTGTGTCGTGGACCGTTGCTTCGCTCGGTAATCCGAGGCAGGAGTTTGCAAGTTTTCCAGAGCAGTTTGACTTTCTTTCCGAGCAGGATGCGTTCAGGTACGGAGAGAACCGAGCGCATACATACATCGATTCCGTTCTTTCCGTTCCCCCGAAGCGACGGATGGCAGGCGACAGTTCTCCGCACACGCACAAGACGCCTGCAGTCTGATCGTCTCTGTTGCGTTGCACATATCAACCTGCCCGGGATGTCGCGAAAAGACGCGGGCGCCATTGTAGGCGCCTGCTTTTTTCGTATCCCTGCTGCAGGCTCTTGAGGCGTTGTATGTCCGCGCAGCATGCTCGCGGACGCGCTACTTCAGTCGGACATCGGCTACAGATGCATCGCCGTGCCAGAGCACCGGCATTCTCCCGTACCCATTTATAGCCTCCTCCCATTTTGACGACCAGCAGGGCGCCTGTCGGGCGGAAATCGCGCTGACGAAGTGCTACGATTTCATTGCAAACACGATGGAGGTAGATATGACTACGTTTGCTATCGACGCCATACGCATCAATCCCGCGAACGACAGGATTACGCACGTGCGCTGGGCTGCCGTCGACCCGGCAACGCGTGACTGGCTGTCTCCGACTTCAATTGTCGAAGTCCCAGAAGTGCTGAACGCGATCCATCGCGGGGATCCTGTCTGGTCGCTTTTTACGCTCGGCGGCGTACGGTTTCTGGGGCCGAAAATAAAGGCGGTCGCTCACACCGACGGCCGCGACGGGATCGATACGGATATCCCTGGCGGACACATCGAAAAGTGCATTGACGACCTGCCCCACGTGTGACGGCATGCCATTGGATAGTCGCCAATCATTGCGTTCATCGTTGCCGCAATAGCTGGGAGCGGTCGATCCAACCCTCGATGTCGTTTCTCGCTCTCAGGATCGGGTTGGTGCTTCGCTTGCAGCTTCGATGAACGCGGCCGCCGCTTCCATGTTGATGGCATTTCCGTCGCCCTTCAGGATTCCGACTCGATAGGCCTTCGCTCGCCTGAGGCTTGCAGCCGGCGATCCCAGCATCAGCACGCAGAGGAAGAGGGCCGCACTCACTTGGCTACTGGTAGAGACGTTGCTGCCGGCCTTGTGATTTTTCAGTGTCGGGAGACGCTCGACGCGCGGTCAACCCCGTCACTCGCCACGCACTTCAGTGGTTGCGTCCACCATGTCCACCGCCACTGCTCCACCAGGTGCCGCCAGGCGAGCCGCCAAACCCGCCACCGTGCCAGCCACCGCCGTGCTCGCCGCCGTGCCCGCCATCGCCGCCGTGCCAATGGCCGTCATGCCAGTGCCCGCCATGGCAACATGGACCACCCCAGCCACCCCAGCCACCCCAGATGCCCACCGTGCCATAAACCGGCACATAAGGCGGTCCATACGCGTAGGCATAGGTGGGGTAGTAGGGCTGCGCGTACGCGTAGTTATATCCAGGCGCAACTGCGCACCCGCTGAGACTGGCCGCCAGCGTTAGCAGAGCCATCGATCCAATGAGCCTGCCCACGATTCTCTCCTTCCATCAAGATCGGAAAGATCGCCTGCAGTGGAGTTCAGCAGCATTTGTGTCCGCGCAATACCGCCATTGCGGGCCGAGGCGCATCCGCGATTCATACGCGGCAACCGGAGGCCACGACGCTTCGCCATTGCAACAATCTTCCAACACCTTACCGATTCGGTCTTCTGTAACGGTTAGTTAAATTTTAGAAAAAGAATTGTAGGGCGTGCCTGCTAATTTCCGCTCAGACCATTGTCGTGGCACGGTCGAGGCATTGTCCTCGAGTTGTTCAGGACACCAGACTCACGCCCATGCGCAAGCTGGACGAACAAGAACTCACGCCCATTATCAGGACTGCCCGACGCCGACGCCCGCAACCATCCCGCTATCAATGACGCACAGTCCACAACCTGTCACCGCCACGCAATGGCGCGCCGAGGGCGACGCGTGTATCGCGTGCGGCGAACTCGAAGCCGCGCTGCAATGTTTCGAATCCGCCCGCGCGCTCGATCCCGCCGACGCCGTCAACTACGAGCGCCTCGCCGCGACGCTTGCCGCGCTGAACCGCTTCTGCGAAGCCGTCGATCGCTATCGCGAAGCGATCGTGCGCGATCCGGGCAACGCGCATTCCCACCACGGACTCGGCCGGGCGCTCGAGCAGACGGACCGGCTAGAGCAGGCGGTGGACGCTTACCGCGAAGCGGTGCGCCGCAATCCGGGCGCCGACGGTTCGAACAACAACCTGGGCAATTGCCTGCAGGCACTCGGCCGTTTCGACGAAGCACATGAAGCGTATCGCCGTGCGATCAATAGTGCGCCGCGCGTGCCGCTGTACTACCGCAACCTCGTGCAGACCCGGCGTCTTGCCGCCGACGATCCTGTCTTTGCGTCGCTGCAGCAGCTCGCCGGCGACGCCGCGTCGCCGCGTCGCTGAGCCCAGCCGTTCAGGCGGAGCTGCATTTCGCGTACGGCGAAGCGCTGTCAGGGATGGGCCGCCGCGATGACTCGTTCGATCATTTCCTGAAGGGCAACGCATTGCATCGCGCCGGCGTGCGCTATAACGAAGCCGAAGCGCTCGGGCTGTTCGCGTGCCTGCCGTCGCTGCTGAGTTCGGATGTGCTGGCGGCGGCGCGCGGTCTGGGTGATCCGTCGGCGGCGCCGATCTTTATCGTCGGTATGCCGCGCTCCGGGTCGACGTTGATCGAGCAGATTCTCGCGAGCCATCCGCAGGTTTTCGGTGCCGGCGAGCGCACGGAATTCGGCGAGGCGCTGATGAGGGGCCTGCACCGTGATGCCGCCGATCCATTGCGGCTCAGTATCGATGCATTGCAGGACGTCGGCGCGGCGCAATTGAGCGCGCTCGGCGCGGACTATCTGCAACGCATGCGTCGCGCGCTGCCTGAAATCCATAGCGCTGGGCCGGATCCGGCGTCAAGCAAGGTGCCGCGCCATAGCCATTTCACCGACAAATATCCGTTCAATTTCATCAATGTCGGGCTCATTCATCTGGCGCTGCCGAACGCGCGTTTCATCCACAGCCGACGCTCGCCGCTGCAAACCTGCCTGTCGATTTTTTCGCGGATTTTCCACGACGTGCCGTTCGGCTACGACCTCGGAGAACTGGGCCGCTACTATCGTGCGTACGATGCGTTGATGGCGCATTGGCGCAGCGTGCTGCCACCAGGCGTGATGATGGAGACCGATTACGAGGCGCTGGTCGACGATTTCGAAGGCAATGTGCGGCGGCTGCTCGCGCACTGCGGGCTCGATTGGGATGAACGCTGTCTCGCGTTTCATCGGACCGCGCGTCAGGTGAGCACGGCCAGCTCGGCGCAGGTGCGTCGGCCGCTTTACCGCACGTCGGTGCAGCGCTGGCAGCCGCGGCCGGCGTTGCTCGAGCCGCTACTCGAAGGCCTCGGGCCGGCCTTGGTACCGGCCGGCGCTGTCAGTGCAGCAGGGCAGCCGAATGATGCAGCGCAGGGTACACGCCGACCATGAAGGCTGCGTAGATGGCGGCCATCGCGACGCCCGCGGCGGTGCCCCAGATATCACGCGACGCGGCGCCCTGACGGAAGTGCACCGGCAGCCCGACGACCAGATAGCCGAACAGAAAAAAGGCGATGACCGCGCGCACGGGCGACAGGTCGTGACCGATAAATTCCAGCAGGGCGGACAGGCTGAATTCAGGCATGGAGGGGCAGGCAGGATCAAGCTCGGAGGTGCGCGTGGACCATTCGAAATCGCGCGACTGCTTATGCCGATTTAAGTCCACCCGGCCGCGACGTGCAAGAAAAACTCTAGCTAAATCTGCACGAGCCTACATTGCTTGCACATGGCCTGCACCGCGACTTTCAACTGGCTTCGCAGTGCTTCATCCGGCTTTCAGCGTGATGGTGTCAACGCTTGCGCAATGGCTCGATCAGCGACTTCAATCCGTTGTGATCGATCTCGTGCATCAACGCGAGCAGGCGGCCGATCTCACCCGGCGGAAAGCCCTGGCTCGCGAACCAGTTTAGATAGTGGCCCGGCAGGTCCGCAATCAGGCGGCCTTTATATTTCCCGTAGGGCATCACGCGCGTGACCAGCAGTTCGAGGTGTTCCGGATTCATGGCAAAGAAGTCGACGCAAAACTGGTTGAGCGCGCAAGCGCGGGCGATGCCCGCCAGCCCGCCATTCTAGCGTCGGTGCAGGCATCGCGTCGGCGTGGTAACGTCTGCGCTTTCCGATCACCTATTGAACAGGACAAGTTAAATGGAATACCGCAGACTCGGCGACTCCGACGTGCAGGTTAGCCTGATCGGTCTCGGCACCATGACGTGGGGCGAGCAGAATACTGAACAGCAGGCGCACGCGCAGATCGACTACGCGCTCGATCACGGCGTCAACCTGATCGACACCGCGGAAATGTATCCGGTGCCGCCGCGCGCCGAGACGCAAGGCTCGACGGAACGCTACATCGGCACGTGGCTCGCGCAGCATCGTAGCGCCCGCGAAAAAATCGTGCTTGCCACCAAGATCGCCGGCCCGGCGCGTCAGCCGCACAACCCGCGCCATATCCGCGGCGCAGGCAACCAGTTCGACCGCAAGAACCTCACCGAGGCGCTCAACGATAGCCTCAAGCGCCTGCAAACGGATTACGTCGATCTGTACCAGCTGCACTGGCCGGATCGCAACACGATGACCTTCGGCCGCCCCGCGTATCCCTGGATCGACGACACGTACACGGTGCCGATCGAAGAAACGCTGTCGGTGCTCGCCGAGTTCGTCAAGGCGGGCAAGGTGCGCCAGATCGGCGTGTCGAACGAGACGCCGTGGGGTGTCGCGCAGTTCTTGCGCGCAGCCGAAAAGCTCGGCTTGCCGCGCATCGTCAGCATCCAGAATCCGTATAGCCTGTTGAACCGGACGTACGAAGTGGGTCTGTCCGAGTACGCACATCGCGACAACCTCGGCTTGCTCGCCTATTCGCCGCTGGCGTTCGGCTGGCTGACGGGCAAGTACGAAGGCGGCGCGCGTCCGGCCGGCGCCCGCATCTCGCTGTTCGAGCGCTTTCAGCGCTACAGCAAGCCGCAAGCGGTGCAGGCCACCACCCGTTACGTGGAACTGGCCAAACGCCATGGCCTGTCGCCCGCGCAATTCGCGCTCGCCTTCGTCAATAGCCGGCCGTTCGTGACCAGCAATCTGATCGGTGCCACGTCGCTCGATCAGTTGAAGGAAAACATCGCCAGCGCGGCAGTGAAACTATCGCCGGAGGCGCTCGCCGAGATCGACGCGCTGCATGAACTGCAGCCGAATCCGGCGCCTTGATGCGCTAGAGATGCATCGGGTCCGGCAGGTTCTGCGGGCCCGTCGTCCGGTCCAGCAGGGCTTCAGAGCTTGTTCGAACCGGCTCGCGGGTTGCCCCGGCTGTGCTGCCGGGGCAACTGCCAGATAGTTGGGTGTGCTTCCTCTTCCTCTTCCTCTTCCTCTTCCTCTTCCTCTACCTGGCCAGCCTCACTCCCGCATCAACGGATACGCAACTTCGTGCGCACCGTATACAGCGCCAGCAAACTCGCCACCGCGCAGAACATCAGATAGAAACCGGGCGCGAGTTTGTTGCCGCTTGCATCGATTAGCCACGTAATCACAAACGGCGCAAAGCCGCCGAACACCGTCACGCCGATGTTGTAGCTGACGGAGAGGCCGGTTGCGCGCGTTTGCGTCGGGAAAATCTCGGACATCAGCGCGGGCAGTGCGCCAAAATACGTCGCCTTCAACGCGCCGATCCAGACCAGCGCGAGCAGCATCGTCGTGAACGACGGATGCGCGTTCATGTAGATGAACGCCGGATAGACCGTCAGCAGCATCAGCACAGCGGCTGTCGCCATGATGCGAATCCGTCCGCAACGGTCGGACAGGTGGCCCGCGAACGGCGTGAGCACCGTTAGCACGACGCCGGTCGCGAGCGTGGCCGAGAAGCCAGTCGATGCGGGCAGATGCAACTGCTTGATCGCATAGGTCGGCATGTACAGGATCATGTAGTTGGCCGCCGTCGAAATGATCAGCGACCCGATCGCGAGCAGCATGCGGACCTTCTGCGTGCCGAACAGATCGCGCAGCGGCGTGCGGGCTTTCGGCTGCGCGTCGAACTCGGCGCCCTCGTCGATGTAGCGGCGAATGTAGAAGCCGACCGGGCCGATCGCGAGGCCGAACAGAAACGGCACGCGCCAGCCCCACGATTCGAGTTGCGCGGCTGTGAGCTGGCTCGTCAGCAACGCGCCGAAGCCGGACGCGAGCAGCGTCGAGAGACCCTGGCTCGCGAACTGCCAGCTGCCCATGAAGCCGCGCCGCTGCGGCGCATGCTCGACCAGAAACGCCGTCGACGCGCCGAATTCGCCGCCTGCCGAAAAGCCCTGCACGAGACGCGAGAGCATGATGCCTGCGGGCGCCCACAGGCCGATTGCCGCGTACGGCGGCATCACGGCGATCGTCAAGGTGCCGATCATCATCAGCCCGATCGACAGCAACAGCGACGCCTTGCGGCCGGCGCGATCGGCCAGCGAACCCAGCACGAGGCCGCCGAGCGGACGGATCAGGTACGAGATGCCGAAGGTGCCGAGCGTGAGCATCAGCGAAACGGCTTCGGTGCGCGCCGGGAAGAACAGTTTGGCGATCGTCACCGCGAAGAAACCGTAGACAATGAGGTCGAACCATTCGAGCGCGTTGCCGATCGACGCCGCGAGAATGATGCGATGGGCCTTCGCGGCGGACGGCCGCGTGGCGCTGACGGGCAGGGCGGATGTGTTCATCGTGCAGAGGTCTCCTAACGTTGCGAATAGCGGCATGCCGCTGCGTCCGATCGCTTGGGCGCGGCATGGATTTCGTGCGGGCTGGTTTGGTTTTGGTTTGGTTGGGTTCTGCCGGATCAGCTTGCGGTTTGTGCCGCGTCTGCCGGGCGCACTGCCTTCGCCGTTGCATGCGGTGAGTTCTCGCCAAGATCCCAGAACAGCCCCGCCATCATCTGCAGTCCCTCGCGCACGACCGGCCCGAGTAAATGCTCGTTCGGCGCGTGCTGCGAGCAGGCCGGGTACGAGTGCGGCACCCAGATGGTCGGCAAGCCGAGCGTGTCGGCGAATACTTCGTTCGGCAGCGTGCCGCCCAGATTCGGCAGCACTGCTACCTTTTTGCCGGTGGTCTGCTCGAGCGATGCGACGGCCCACGTGACCCACGGATCATCCGGGTTCAGCCGCGTGGCCGGCGCGCCGCGCTCGACGTCGATGGCTACCAGCTCGAAGCCGTGCGCATCCAGATGCGTGCGCAGATGCCGTTCGAGGTTTTGCCAATCGGTGCCGACCACGAAGCGCAACTGGCAATACGCGAACGCCGACGGCGGAATCGCGTTGACCGGGTTCTCGGGATTGCCGGCCTTGAAAGCCAGCACTTCGAAGCTGTTCCAGCCGAACACGCGTTCGGGTGCACTCAGGCCTGGCTCGCCCCAGCCTTCGTCGACCTCCGGGTCGCCGGGACCGCCGCCCACCGTGATGTCGGTGAGCGCATTGCGCACCGCAGCGCGGATCGGCGGCGGACGCAGGCCATCGACGGCAATCACACCACGCGCATCGACGAGGCTCGCCAACGCATTCGCCAGCACTGTGGCCGGATTGCGCAGCAGTCCGCCCCAGTTGCCGGAGTGATGCGCGCCGTCGCGCAGGTTCAACGACAGCTTGAAGTTGACCGCCCCGCGTGAACCAAGGAATACGGTGGGGCGGCGCGCGGCGACACGTGGGCCGTCGGAGGCGATCAGCACGTCAGCGGCCAGTTCATCGCGGTGCGCGCGGCAGATCGCGTCGAGTCCCGGCGAGCCGGTTTCTTCGCCCATCTCGATCAGCAGCTTCGCGTTGAAGCCGAGCTGACCGCCGCGTGCGGCCAGCACGCTCGCCAGCGCGGCGAGGTTGATGGTGTGCTGCCCCTTGTTGTCGGCGGTGCCACGGCCGAACCAGCGCTCGCCTTCGATCCTTACCGCCCACGGCGTGAGCGGCGCGCGCCACTGGCTGTCGTAGCCGCGCACGACGTCGCCGTGGCCATAGATCAGCACGGTTGGCAGATGATCGCCCTCATGGCGGCTGGCGATCAGGAACGGCCCGAAACCCGCCGCCGGGTTATCGACGATGCGCGTTCTGAAACCGAGCCGCTTTGCCTCGGGCGTGATTTCGTCGGTCAGATACGACAGCAGCGTCGCGGCTCGATCGCTCTCCTGACTCTCGGTACGAAAACCGACGCGACGGTCGAGATCTTCGAGGAAGGCGCCGGATTCGAAATGCCGGGTCGCGTGCTCGACGGCCTGGGTGCGGCTCATGATATGTCTCCAATCGGGGTGCGGGGCGGGGCGCGGTCGGATGTTCGTTCTGGATCGACCTTGGCCTTTAGTGTTGAATCGCGTTGAATCGATTCTAGGAGGCCGTCTTTTTTGTCACAATGATCGTGTTTCGAAGCTTGCGTTGCCGAAAAGGCAAAGTGCAACGCAAGGAGGCCGCGAGCCTGCAGAGCGTTCGCAGCCGTTCGCACCCGTTCACCCACGCTGGCTCATGCTTGCATGACCTGAATGAGGCATCCCCATGGCACTTTCGCTACACGGTATTGCGCTGCGCTACTTCGTCGAAGTCGCGCGCAGCGGCTCGCTCAGCGACGCGTCCGAGCGGCTGCACGTCGCGGTGTCGGCGATCAGCCGGCAGGTGGCGCGGCTCGAAAGCGAGCTCGGCGTGACGCTGTTCGAGCGGCGTCCGCGTGGCATGGCGCTGTCCGAAGTGGGCGAGCGTTTGCTGGCCTACGCACAGCGCAGCCTGCTCGAAGCCGAGCATGTGATGAAGGAGATCGGCGGGCTCGAGAGCTTGCACGGCAGCATGATCAAGATCGCCAGTTCGGAGGGTTTCGCCGCGGATTTCCTGCCCGCCGCGATGGCCAGTTTTCGCAGCCAGTATCCGGGCATCGATTTCACGCTGTCCGTGATGTCGCCAAACGAAGCGACCCGCCGGGTGCGTGACGGCGATGCCGACCTCGCGCTGACGTTCAGCCTCGCGCCGGAAAAGGGCGTCAAGGTCGAGCACACCGAACGGGCGCCGGTGCTAGCGCTGCTGCGTGCCGATCATCCGCTGGCCAGGCGCGCGAAAGTGTCGCTCGCCGAATTGCGACGCTATCCGCTGGTGCTGCCCGAGCCCGGCACGACGATACGCCAGTTGATCGATATCACGTGCGCGCTCGAAGGCATCCTGCTCGAACCCGATCTCACCTGTAACAACAGCGGCGCGATGTATCGCTATGCGCAGAAGTCCGGCGCGGCCATGTTCACGGGGCTGCTGTCCGTACGCGATCGCTATGCTGGCGACGGCTTTGTCGTGATGCCTTTGACGCATCCGCAAATGCGTCAGCGCAGCATCCAGGTGCAGACGATGGCGGGGCGCGAATTGCCACCCTCAGTGCGTGCATTCCGTGATTACCTGATCGCGCAAATGGTCGATGCGAAGCCGGCCGACGCGACCGCGGCGAAGGCAGCTCGCAAGCGCAGCAGGCGCTTGCCATAGGGGCGGCAAGGCGACGTTGGAGATCCCGACGAGGGACGGCATCGCGCGGCAAAAGCGTTCGAAGCCGATGCCGCGTGTGACTGACGGAAAGGCAAATCTCCCTGCCGGAACCCGAATCACGACCTACACTGTGGGGGACGAGGCGGCCGCACAGGCGAGCGTTGCGTGGCTTGCGATGCTGCAACGCACACCAGTGGTAGGATTCAGCCCGAAAAATCTAACGCGGTGCGCAAACCTTGCAGCGTGCCCGTCAACCATGGAGCGATAGGACTCAGGACATCGAATGGCCCAACATAAAACCAATCCAAAACTCGAGCAGGCGCTCACGCGCGGGGATCTTGCTATCCGTCAGGCGAACTCCGCGCGAGCGACCGCATTGCTGCGTGCGCTGGGCAAGATGATCGTCGATGCTTCGGCAACTATCGGCGTGGAAGCGTTCACGCTGATTGCCGACGGCGACAAGATTTACGATCCGGCCGACGGACTGTGGCCGCAGGAACTGCAGGTCTCGCTCGACGGTCCCGTCGAGGAAGCCGATCCGGACGAAGTGCGGCGCGTGCGCCTGATCGCCGACGATCCGGGCACCGTGTTCCGGGTCGAATGGCAACGCGCCGATGGCAAGATCGGCCGTCAGGATGGCGGACCGTTCGCGACGGTAGCGTTCATTTCGGACGTCGATATTCCATGGTCGGACGACGAGGACTGAAGCCGATCCGTTGCTGATCTATTTTGCCGCGGGCGCCGGTGCAAAGCTGCTCGCCCGTGGTGATCCGCGGCTCTTGAACGCTTGCGTCCAAGGCTGCGCGCCTATTTCATCATCCTCCGGCGGAACAGGATCGCCGAGACGATGAACCCGCCCACCGCATAAGCCGCCAGCACGGCCAGGTGCACAGCCGCATTGTCCATGGGCCGCGCGAGCATCGCCGGGCGGATCAGATCGACGGCATGCGCGAGCGGCAGCAGCCCGGTCGCGGCCCGCGCGGCCGCGGGCAGTTGCGAAGCGGGAAAGAACACGCCCGACAGCAGCAGCATCGGCGTCAGCACCAGCGTCTGGTAAAACATGAAAAAGTCGTACGACGGCGCGAGCGCCGTGACCACCATCGCGATACTCGCGAACGCGAGCCCGGTCAACACGATGACCGGCAACGCCAGCAGCATCGACGGGAAATTTGCGTAGCCCAGCGCGCCGGCCACCAGCATGATCGCGGCACCCGAGAGCATCGACTTGCTGCCCGCCCACATCACCTCGCCGAGCACGATGTCGCCGAGCGTCAGCGGCGTATGCATGATCGCTTCCCACGTACGTTGCACATGCATGCGCGAGAAGCCCGAATACATCGACTCGAAACTCGCCGACATCATCACGCTCGACGCCACCGTGCCGGCCGCCAGAAACGCGATGTACGACACGCCGTCGACGTGCCCGACCATCAGTCCGAGTCCGAAGCCGAGGCCGAACAGGTAGATCATCGGGTCGGCCAGATTGCCGAACATCGACGCGAGCGCGAGCTTCTTCCACACCAGATAGTTGCGCCGCCACACCGCGATCCAGTTGATGGCGTTGGCGGGGAATGCGGCGAACGACGCCTGCTTCGACGGCGTGTCGCCCGGGGCCTGGTAAGTGCGTGCGTCCATTGCGTGTCTCGTGCTGTGTGTTAATCGCTGAAGCGCGCAGCGCGCGGCGTGTCTGTCGGTGCGCGTCGTCAGTCCTGCATCTCGCGACCCGTGAGCCGCAAAAACACGTCCTCCAGATTCGCCGGGCGATGCAGATAGCGTAAATCGGCGCGCTGCTTGAGTCGTGCATGCACGGGCTGCGCGTCGTTCACGTAGCAGAACAGCGTCTCGCCGCTGATCTCGGTGCGCTGGGCGAGTGGCGCCAGCTCATCGCGCAACGCAAACGGATCGGGTCCGTAGATCTCGATCACGTCGCAGCCGATCTCCGAGGCGATCAGTTCGCGCGGCGCGCCTTCGGCGATCTTGCGTCCTTCTTCGATCACGCACAGCCGATGACAGAGACGTTCGGCTTCTTCCATGAAGTGCGTGGTCAGCAGAATCGTCTTGCCACGCGCAAGCAGCGAGCGCAATCGCTCCCAGATCAGATGCCGCGCCTGCGGATCGAGGCCGGTGGTCGGCTCGTCCATGATCAACACGTCGGGATCGTTGACGAGCGCGCGTGCCAGCGTGAGGCGCCGCTTCATGCCGCCCGACAGCTCGCTGACGCGTGCATCCGCCTTGCTTTCGAGTCGCGCGAATTCGAGCAGCGACGGCACCGCCGCGCGGCATTGCGCGGCGCTCAGGCCGAAGTAGCGGCCGAACACCAGCAGGTTTTCGCGCACCGTGAAATCGGGATCGAGATTGTCGAACTGCGGTACCACGCCGACGCGCGCCCGCGCCAACCTCGCGCGGCCCGGGATCGGTTCGCCGCACAGACGGATCGTGCCGGCGTCCGGTGTCGCGATGCCGAGCAGCATGCGCAACGTGGTGGTCTTGCCCGCACCGTTCGGACCGAGCAAGCCAAAGCATTCTCCCGCGTTGACATGAAACGACAGTCCATCGACGACGGTCTTGTCGCCGTAGTTTTTCTTGACCTCGTGGAATTCAATCGCTGCTTCAGGCATAAATCGGTCGAGGCTCCGGGAAATGATGCGAATGGCCGGGAAGGTCGCTTATTCTAGGACATCGGTCGATTAAAGTTCGCGGCGCCACCGCGCGTTCGAGGCGATGTTTTGCGTTGCAGCATGCATTCTCAAGACCCGTGCGACGCGGCTCGAACCCCGCGTGCACCGGTTCGGCGCGCATGGAATGTTCACTTAGCGTTTTCCATCCCTTGCAAGCTGAATTGCGGCGCACCATGATTCACTTGGAACGCGCGTCCCGCGCGAAGGGAGAAAACCATGGCGAGCTACCAGAAAATCCTGCTGTGCTACGACGGCTCGCGCGAAGGCCGCAAAGCGCTACGTTGCGGCGCCGACCTCGCGTTGGAACTGAAGGCCGAGACACATTTGCTGTCGGTGGTCGACATGCGCTCCAGCATTGCGCAGAGTGCGGGCCTGCTGACCGATGTGGCGTGCGGCAGTTTCGAAAAGACGGCTCGCGACATCCTGCAGGAAGGGGTGAACTGGCTGACCGAGCGCGGCGTCAATGCGCAAGGGCATTTCGCATTCGGTCATCCGATCGACGAGATCGCGAACCTCGCCAATGAGTTGCATGTCGACCTCGTGGTGGTCGGCCACCGCTGCCGCACCGGATTGTCGCGGTGGTGGATGGGCGCGGGCAACACGCCCTTGCTCGACCGGGTTTCGTGCAGCATTCTGGTGGCCTGTTCTTCCCCGCAGGAACAACAGCAAGCCGCGGCTTGACAGGTTGCCTCCAGGCGACCCGTCGCGTGGGAAGGCCGCGCGGGTCCGGTAGCTAGCCGTGGCGGCCAGCCGGTCATTCGTTCAGGTCGATCGCGGCAAGCTTCCACGTGAACAGACCTTCACGCCGAAAGATCGCCGAGTAATGGGCGTCGCCGGTGCCGCGCCGATACGTGACGACGAACTCGTTGAGGCCGCGATAGCCGGCCGTGCTTTGCCGTTGTGGCGGAGCAGCGTTGGTGTCGGCATGGTTGGCGGCGTCTGCCGCGGCAGGCGATGCGGGCGCTTCAGCGGCAGCGGCAGCGGCAGGCGGATTGTTCGCGGCGGACTGTTCGGGCGGCCGCTCGCCTGGGTCGCCATGCGGCGGCATGCCGTTCAGCAGTGCGGCGACGCCGTCCGGTGTCGCATAAGCGTCCACCAGCGGACCGAGCAAGGTCACCCCGATCACCGCGCCGATGGTGGCCAGCTTGCTGTTGCTGTCCAAATCCAGCCGACGTGACAGCAGGCCGGCGATCTGCTGCTTCAGGCTGTCGCGTAACGCGGGAAAGTCCACATACTGATTGACGGTTTGCGCGTCGCGAGCATCGGCTGCGCGTTTGAGATTGTTCAGCGCGATATACGGCGAGGCGTAGGCAAATCCGAGTGCGGCGACCACGATGATCACGACCAGCGTGATGACCAGCGGCCGGGCGGTGCTGCGCTTTGTGCGTGTCGAGGCTGTCATTGATCGGACTCCCATCAGGTGCGATCTAACGTGGACCATGGTCACGCAAAAACGATCCCACACGGATGCGAATATCTGAACCGCAGGTCTGACCGCGCAATACTCGAACGGCCAGGCGCGGTGGGTGGCACGGTGGATGGCACTCCCGCGCTGAATCTCCGGACTCGCTCCGGACTCGCTCAGGACCGGCTCACGATTCAAATACCGCACCGTGCAGGTTGGCTTCGTCGGCGATACAACGATCGATCATGCGGCACACCGCATCGACCGTGCCGACCATGATCAACCGCGACGGTCCATGATAAACCCGCACCGGCGCGCGCCGTGCCGGTGCGGCCGTGTTCAACCCCGAATTCAGCGATACGCGCGCAAACGCCGGCAACGAGGACGGCGAGCGCGATGCTTCGGCGGGTGTGTCGAACAGCGATAGCGTGGTCGCCGTGGACGCCTCGATCAATGAGCAGGGCACCAGTTTGCGCAGATGACGCAGACGACCGAACTGGCGAAAAGGCAACAGGCGGGCAAGGCGTTCCATGAATCTCTCCGGGCGATGCAACGTGAAAGCAACGTGGATGCGGCGTCGATGCGGCCTGGGTGCGGCCTGGATGCGGCGAACCGGCGCCAACGGGCTTGGCTAGAACTCGCCGGGCCGGATCAGCCCCACGGCGATCCCTTCCAGCGCGAAATCCGCGCTGCCGGTTTCAACGAAGATGTTCTCGTAATCCGGGTTCTCCGCGATCAGCTCGATGCCGTTCGGCCGGCGCTTCAGGCGCTTGACCGTGACGTCGTCGCCGAGCCGGGCGATGATGATCTGGCCGTCTTTGGCTTCGCTTCTTTTCTGCACCGCGAGCAGGTCGCCGTCGAAGATGCCCGCGTCGCGCATGGACAGTCCGCGCACTTTCAACAGGTAGTCGGGCTTGCTCGAGAACAGCGCCGGGTCGCAGGTGTAGTGCTGCGAGATATGTTCCTGCGCGAGGATCGGGCTACCGGCGGCCACCCGGCCGATCAGCGGCAGCGACAGCTGCATGATGCTGGCGTGCGGCAGCGTGAACTGGTGCGGCGCGTCGTCCTGACCCGGCAGCAGACGGATGCCGCGCGACGCACCGGCCGCGAGTTCGATCACCCCTTTGCGAGCGAGCGCGCGCAGGTGTTCTTCCGCCGAATTGGCCGAGCTGAAGCCCAGTTCGGCGGCGATTTCCGCGCGGGTGGGCGGAAAACCGGTGCGTTCGATCGCCCGGCGGATCAGATCGAAAACCTGCTGCTGTCGTGCGGTGAGTTTTGTCATGGCCACTGTATGTATGAACAGGTGCCTGTATTTTTATACAGTATTCGGCGCAATTCAAGCTTTACTTTAAGTTCGTCCGGACAGGGGCCGCTCAAGCATCGCCGAACGACGTCGAAGCAACGGTTTTCGTGCCGCAACGCCTTATCCGGCTGTCATTACCACTTTTGCATATTAAAAAATGAATAAACATTATTTTTAATGATGAAAGCCGTTCGATAGACTGCCCTCCAGTTGCCGCTCATGTGCACGTGACCGCGACCCAAAACGACACCAGGACGCTCTTTGCAGCGGACCACAACGCGGAGAAAGTTGACATGAACCATCGGCATACGGGGCTGGCAGGCAGGACCAGGCAACTCATCGCGGCGCTGGCATTCGGCGCGGCGAGCGCGCTCGGCGGGGTCACCCAGGCGCACGCGGACACGACGCTGCTGAACGTCTCCTACGACCCGACGCGCGAGCTGTATCAGGACGTCAACCAGGCGTTCGGCAAAGAATGGAAGGCGCAGACCGGCGAGACGGTCACCTTCAAGCAGTCGCACGGCGGCTCCGGCGCACAGGCGCGCTCGGTGCTCGACGGCTTGCAGGCGGACGTCGTCACCCTCGCGCTCGCTTACGACATCGACGCGCTGGCGAACAAGGGATTGCTGGACAAGGGGTGGCAAAAGCGTTTGCCCGACAACGCGTCGCCGTACACGTCGACGATCGTGTTCCTGGTGCGCAAGGGTAACCCGAAGCACATCAAGGACTGGGACGATCTGGTCAAGCCGGGTGTGTCGATCGTCACGCCGAATCCGAAGACCTCGGGCGGCGCGCGCTGGAACTACCTCGCGGCATGGTCGTATGCCGCGCATCAGCCGGGCGGCAACGACCAGAAGGCGAAGGAATTCGTCAGCAAGCTGTACAGGAATGCAGGCGTGCTGGATTCGGGCGCGCGTGGCGCGACCACCAGCTTCGTCCAGCGCGGTATCGGCGATGTGCTGATCGCATGGGAAAACGAGGCGTTCCTGTCGCTGAAGGAGTTCGGCCCGCAGAAGTTCGAAATCGTCGCGCCGTCGGTCAGCATTCTGGCCGAGCCGCCGGTCGCCGTGGTGGACAAGGTGGCCGACAGGCACGGCACGCGCAAGCTCGCCGACGCGTATCTGAACTTCCTGTATAGCGAAGAAGGCCAGGAGATCGCGGCGAAGAACTTCTACCGTCCGCGTTCGAACAAGGTACCGGCCGAGCTGACCGCGAAGTTTCCGAAGCTGAAGCTGTACACGGTGGACGACTCGTTCGGCGGCTGGGCCAATGCGCAGAAGACGCACTTTGCCGACGGCGGCGTGTTCGATTCGATCTACCAGCCACAGTAAGTCCCGTTGCCGGCAACGGCAACGGCAATGGCAACGTGGCGCGGTGACGCGCCACTTCCGGGCGCGCCCAGTGGGCGCGCTTTCGGCTAGCTGGAGTCCGGCAGCTGGCAATCGGTGATCAACCCGGCGATTGACACACAAGCAACAACAACTGAACGAGTATCCAGCATGACGACGTTGACCTTCCGGAAACCGAGCGCATTGCCCGGTTTCGGCCTGACACTCGGCATCACGGTGGCGTATCTGAGCCTCGTGGTGCTGATTCCGCTTGCGGCGACCTTTCTCAAGACCGCGACGCTCGACTGGGACCAGTTCGTGCGCGCGGTGAGCTCGCCGCGGGTGCTCGCGTCGTATCGCCTGACGTTCTTCTCGGCGCTCGGTGGCGCGCTGATCAACGCGGTGTTCGGCTTCCTCGTCGCATGGGTGCTGGTGCGCTATACGTTTCCGTTCAAGCGTATCGTCGATGCGGTGGTGGATCTGCCGTTCGCGCTGCCTACGTCGGTGGCCGGCATTTCGCTCGCGGCGGTGTATTCGGGCAACGGCTGGATCGGGCAGTTTCTCGAACCGCTCGGCATCAAGATCGCGTTCACGCCGGCGGGCGTGCTGGTTGCGCTGACCTTCATCGGATTGCCATTCGTCGTGCGCACGGTGCAGCCGGTGCTCGAAGAGTTCGAGCGCGAACAGGAAGAGGCGGCCGCGTGCCTCGGCGCATCGCGCTGGCTGACGTTTCGCCGCGTGGTGTTGCCGGCGGTATTCCCCGCGCTGCTGACGGGCTTTGCGCTGGCGTTCGCACGCGCGCTCGGCGAATACGGCTCGGTGATCTTCATCGCCGGCAACGTGCCGATGAAGTCGGAAATTACATCGCTGCTGATCATCACCAAGCTCGAGCAATACGACTATGCCGGCGCGACGGCGCTGGCGGTCGTGATGCTGGTGGTGTCGTTCCTGATGCTGCTGTTCATCAATAGCTTGCAGTGGTATCTGCAGCGCCGCACGAGTCGTGGCGGCGCGGGACCGGCGCCCGCGGCCGCCGCCAGTGTCGCGGCAATCGGCGCAGGTGTGCAATGAGCCGCCGGCCTGTGGATGACGTGAATGACGTGAATGACGTGAATCGCGCGGACAACGCCGCTGCCGTGGCCGCGGTGGCGGTCGCACCGCAAGCGTCACAGAAGCTCGCGCGCCGGCCCGACCCGGTGAGCGAACCGCGCCTGGTGCGCTGGCTGCTGACCGGCATCGCGCTGCTGTTTCTCGCGCTGTTTCTGGTGGTGCCGCTGATCGCGGTGTTCTATCAGGCGTTGAACAAGGGCCTCGGTTTCTATCTGGAGTCGCTCGCCGATCCGGATGCGCTGGCGGCGATCAGGCTGACCGTGATCACCGCCGCGATCGCCGTGCCGCTGAACCTGGTGTTCGGCCTCGCCGCCTCGTGGTGTATCGCCAAGTTCGAGTTTCGCGGCAAGGCGCTGCTGACCACGCTGATCGACCTGCCGTTCTCGGTCTCACCGGTGATCTCGGGCTTGATCTATGTGCTGATGTTCGGCGCGCAGGGCTGGTTCGGCCCGTGGTTGCAGGACCACAACGTGCAAATCATCTTCGCAGTGCCAGGCATTGTGCTGGCGACAATCTTCGTCACGTTCCCGTTCGTCGCACGCGAGCTGATTCCGCTGATGCAGGCGCAAGGCAACGACGAAGAAGAGGCCGCGCACGTGCTCGGCGCATCGGGCTGGCAGATCTTCCGGCGCGTCACGCTGCCCAACGTCAAGTGGGGCCTGCTGTATGGCGTGATTCTGTGCAATGCGCGGGCGATGGGCGAGTTCGGCGCGGTGTCGGTGGTGTCGGGCCATATTCGCGGACAGACCGACACGATGCCGTTGCATGTCGAGATTCTCTACAACGAGTACAACTTCTCGGCGGCATTCGCCGTTGCGTCGGTGCTGGCGCTGCTCGCGCTCGTGACGCTCGCGCTGAAGCTGCTGGCCGAGCGCCATATGTCGGCGGAACTGTCGGCCGCGAGCGAGGTGCCGGCCTATGCCGGCCCGCCGATGCAATCCGCGGCTTCACATGTGGCTTCACACGCGGCTTCGCATGCGGCTTCGCACACGGCTTCAAACACGGCTTCACATTCCGCTTCGCCTTTATTTCCGCAGTCCGTCAATGCAGCGCATGCAGCGCATGCAGCGCATGCATCGCAGCAACGGCAGCAACACCCGCTCAAGCAAGGAGAGCTGTAATGGGTATCACCGTTCGTAACCTGCACAAGCGCTTCGGCGATTTCGTCGCGCTCGACAACGTCTCGCTCGACTTCCCGCCGGGTGAACTGGTTGCGCTGCTCGGACCGTCGGGGTGTGGCAAGACCACGTTGTTGCGCGTGATCGCGGGACTCGAATACGCGGACGGCGGCCAGGTCGAGCTGCAAGGCCAGGACGTCGCGGCGGTCGGTGCGCGTGAGCGCGAAGTGGGCTTCGTGTTCCAGCATTACGCGCTGTTCCGTCACATGACGGTGTTCGAGAACGTGGCGTTCGGACTGCGCGTGAAGCCGCGCAAGGAGCGGCCTGCGGAAGCGGTGATCCGCGCGAAGGTGCATGAGCTTCTGAAGCTCGTGCAGCTCGACTGGCTCGCGCAACGCTATCCGTCGGAACTGTCGGGTGGTCAGCGGCAACGGATCGCGTTGGCGCGGGCGCTGGCGGTCGAGCCGAAGGTGCTGCTGCTCGACGAACCGTTCGGCGCGCTCGATGCAAAGGTGCGCAAGGAGTTGCGCAGCTGGCTGCGGCGCCTGCATGACGATCTGCATATCTCGACGATCTTCGTCACGCACGATCAGGAAGAAGCGCTCGAAGTGGCCGACCGCATCGTCGTGCTCAATCGCGGCCACGTGGAGCAGGTGGGCAGCCCGCAGGACGTGTATGACCATCCGCAGACTTCGTTCGTCTATGAGTTTCTCGGCGCGGCGAACCGTCTGCACGGCAACGTGGACGCGAGCGGTTTCGTGGTCGACGGCGCGGCGCTGCCGGTCGCGATCAGCGCCGGCTTTCGCGGTCCGGCGTTCGCGTACGTGCGGCCGCACGATCTGCAGTTGTACCCGCAGGCGTCGGGGCATCGCGAAGGCATCGTCGTCGACGTGCGGCGCGTGGTGACACTCGGCGGCTCGGTGCGTGTCGAGCTCGCGGGCCGTGAGGGCAATCTGCTGGAAGCCGAACTCGACCGTGAAGCGTGGCGCGATCTGCAACTCGCGGTTGGCGATGGCGTGACGGCCGTGCCGCGTGCGTTGCGCGTTTTTCCGGCGCAATGAGGCCCATGAGAGCAGCGCGCGAGCCGTGCATCGGTAGCGCAGCCGCACACAGCGTTTAGGCGTTTCGGCGTTTCGATCGAACTCAAACAACTCAACTCTGGCTGAACCGGAGACATACCGATGAATTTCCAGCAATTGCGCTTCGTGCGCGAGGCCGTGCGCCAGAACATGAACCTGACCGATGTGGCGAACGCGCTGTACACGTCGCAGTCGGGCGTGTCGAAGCAGATCAAGGATCTGGAGGACGAACTCGGCGTCGACATTTTCGTTCGGCGCGGCAAGCGCCTGACGGGCCTGACCGAGCCAGGCAAGGCGGTGCATCAGCTGATCGAGCGGATGCTGCTCGATGCGGAGAATCTGCGCCGCGTCGCGCGCCAGTACGCCGATCAGGACAGCGGCCACCTCGTGGTGGCGACCACTCATACGCAGGCACGTTACGCGCTGCCGAAGGTGGTCCGTCAATTCACCAAGGTGTTTCCGAAAGTCCATCTGGCACTGCGCCAGGGCAGTCCGCAGCAGATTGCGCAGATGATCATCAACGGCGAAGCGGATATCGGCATTTCGACCGAGGCGCTCGACCGCTTTCCGGATATCGTCACGTTCCCGTGCTACTCCTGGCATCACGTCGTGGTCGTGCCGAAGGATCACCCGCTGGTGGGCCGGCCGAATCTGACGCTCGACGAGATCGCCGAATTCCCGATCGTCACCTACGACCAGGACTTCACGGGCCGCTCGCACATCGACCAGGCGTTCGCGAAAGCGGGCGCGTTGCCCGACGTGGTGCTGACCGCAATCGATGCCGACGTGATCAAGACCTATGTCGAACTCGGCATGGGCATCGGCGTGGTCGCGGCGATGGCCTACGACCCCAAACGCGATACGGAGCTGGTCGCGCTCGACACGCAGCATCTGTTCGAAGCGAGCACGACGCGCGTTGGCCTGCGCAAGGGCGCGTTCCTGCGCGCCTATGCTTACCGGCTGATCGAGATGTTCGCACCGCAGTTGAGCGAGGCGGACATCGCCGCGCAATTGCGCGAGGCGGCCTGACGGCTGCGCCGGGCCGTCGAGGTCCGGCGCGTGAGTCGTGTGGCCGCGCGGCGCATCGCTTACAATCGCCGCCATGAATACTCAGACTTCCTCTTCTTCCGCGCTGCCTTCGGGCCAGGGCTCCACGTCGGTGCTGCCGCGCATCGCCGTGCTCGCGACCGGCGGCACGATCGCCGGTGCGGCTGCGGACGCGACCAACACGTCCGGCTATCAGGCGGGCGTGGTCGGCGTCGATCAATTGCTGGACGCGGTGCCGGCGTTGTCCACGGTGGCGCGGATCGCGCCCGAGCAGATTGCGAGCGTCGACAGCAAGGACATGGCGATGGCGCTGTGGACCACGCTCGCGCAGCGCATCAATACGCTGCTCGCGAGCGACGACATCGACGGCGTGGTCGTCACGCACGGCACCGACACGCTGGAAGAAACCGCCTACCTGCTGCATCTGACGATCAAGTCCGACAAGCCGGTCGTGCTGACCGCCGCGATGCGCCCGGCGTCGGCGCTGTCCGCCGACGGTCCGCTGAACCTGCTGAACGCGGTGACGGTCGCGGCGCATTCGCGCTCGCACGGGCAGGGCGTGCTGGTGGCCTTCAACAACCGGATTCACAGCGCACGCGACGTGGTCAAGACGAGCACCTATGCGGTCGATGCGTTCCAGTCGCCCGAGATCGGCGCGCTCGGCTGGGTGCAGGACGGCCGTGTCGAATTCCAGCGCGGCGTGGTGCGTGCGCACACGCTCGCGACCGAATTCGTGATCGGCCCGAACTGGCCGCTGGTCGAAATCGTCGTGAGCTATGCGGGCGTTTCGCGTAGCACCGTGGATGCGTTGGTGGCCGGCGGCGTGCGCGGTATCGTCGTGGCGGGCACTGGCAACGGTTCGATTCACGCATCGATGCAGCAGGCGCTCGCCGATGCCGCTTCGCAGGGCGTCGCGGTGGTGCGCTCGTCGCGCGTGGGTTCGGGCCATGTGATGCGCAACGGCGCGGCCCCCGACGATGCGCTCGGTTTCATCAGCGCAGGCTCGCTGAATCCGTACAAGTCGCGGGTGCTGTTGATGCTCGCGCTGGCCGCGGGCGGCACCGGGCCGGTCGCGTTGCAGAAGGTCTTCGATACATACTGACGCGGCACCGGGTGGTTCGCACGCCATCGCGTGGCGAAGCCGGCACAACGATGAATCCGACAGCCGGACACCCGACGACGACGTCTGACCGACCAAGGCTTCCCCGGCGTCGCCGGGTGCCGCTGCGGACCCCACTTGCCGCTCTCAGCCCAGAGCGGCACGATTTGCCTGTTGGCCGCGCGTACCGCGCGACCAACGGGCGCCCCACCTGCGCCTGCGATGACGTCGACGACGCGACGCTCACGGCAAGCTTGATGACTGCCTGACGCATTCCTCATGTGCAGCCGATGACGCTCGCAGCACGCTCACAGATTGACCTGTCGCTGCATGACGTTGACTGATGGCGCATCGCCGCCGCGCACGCATGGGACTCGCACAGGCAACCCGCGCTGTCGCGCGGCGCTGCGACACCCGCCGCGACACCTCCTCGCAACGAACCGCATCAAGCCGCCTTGGTTTCGCTTTCCGGCGCTTGCGCGACCTCGTAGTTCGCCATGATTTCCAGCGCGCGCACCATTGCCGAGTGATCCCACTTCTTGCCGCCGTTCGCCGCGCATACGCTGAACAGTTGCTGCGCGCTGGCCGTATGCGGCAACGCGATGCCCAGCTTGCGCGCGCCGTCGAGGGCGAGGTTCAGGTCCTTCTGATGCAGTTCGATCCGGAAGCCCGGGTCGAACGTGCGTTTGGTCATGCGTTCGCCATGCACCTCGAGAATCCGCGACGACGCGAAGCCGCCCATCAATGCGCGGCGCACGCGCTCCGGATCGGCGCCCGAGCGCGACGCGAACAGCAACGCTTCGGCCACCGCCTCGATGTTCAGCGCGACGATGATCTGGTTCGCCACCTTGCAGGTCTGCCCCGCGCCGTTCTCGCCGATCAACGAGATGTTCTTGCCCATCAGCTCGAACAGCGGCCTGGCCGTTGCGAAGGCCTGTTCCGGCCCACCCACCATGATCGTCAACGACGCTTCACGCGCGCCGACTTCGCCGCCGGACACTGGCGCATCGAGGTAGTCGACGCCCAGCGCGTTGATCTTCTTCGCGAAGGCCTGGGTGTCGAGCGGCGAGATCGAACTCATGTCGATCACCAGCTTGCCCTTCGTCAGGCCGGCGGCGACGCCGTCGTCCGCGAACAGCACGTTGGCGACGTCAGGCGTGTCCGGCACCATGATGATGACGATGTCGGCGGCCTGCGCGACCGCGGTCGAACTGGCCACCACGCTGGTGGTTCTGGCGAGGTCTTCGGGCACCGGGTGGGCGCCGTTCACGAACAGCGAGTGACCGCCCTTGACGAGGTTGCGCGCCATGTGCGCGCCCATGATGCCGAGGCCAATGAAGCCGATCTTTGCCATGTGTCTGAATCTCCAGAGTGGTTGGCGGCGCTGTGCGCGATTTTGCGTGCAATTTTTGCGTGCGACTCTTGCGTTCGATCTTGCGTGCGGTCTTGCGTGCGGTCTTGCGCGTGATTCTTGCGCGTGATTCGCGCGCAGCGCCGGATGTGCGCGATGCCGCGCTCAGGCGGCAGCGTGCGCCGCGCCGCGGATCTGCCCGGCCACGCTCTGCACCCAGCCGAGTCCGGCGGTGGTGGTGGTGCGCGGCTTGTATTCGCAGCCGACGTAGCCGTCGTAGCCGAGCGCGTCGAGCAGCGCGAACAGGAACGGGTAGTTGATTTCGCCGGTGCCCGGTTCGTTGCGGCCGGGATTGTCGGCGAGCTGGATGTGTGCGATCTGCGGCAGATGCCTGGTGATGGTCGCCGCGAGTTCGCCCTCCATCCGTTGCATGTGATAAATGTCGTATTGCAGGAACAGGTTGTCCGAGCCGACCGCGCGAATCACGTCGAGGCCCTCGCTCGAACGGTTCAGCGCGAAACCGGGAAGGTCGTATGCGTTGCACGGCTCGACCAGCAACTTGATGCCGGCCTTCTTCAATTCGGCCGCGGCAAAGCGCAGGTTGTCGACGATCGTCGCGCGCACCTTGTCGGCATCGACGCCCGCCGGCGCAATGCCGACGAGGCAATTCAGTTGCGGCACCTGCAGCGCGCTCGCATAGTCGATCGCACGGCCAACGCCTTGCTGGAACTCGCCGACGCGATCCGGCAGACACGCGATGCCGCGCTCGCCGGCTTCCCAGTTGCCCGCGGGCAGGTTGTGCAGCACCAGCTTCAGGCGGTTCTGCTGCAGACGCTCCTTGAGTTCCGTGATCGCGTAGGGATACGGAAACAGGAATTCGACGGCGTGAAAGCCTGCGTCCGCCGCCGCCGCAAAGCGTTCGAGGAACGGGACTTCGTTGAACAGCATCGTGAGATTCGCTGCGAATTTCGGCATGGTGCGTGGGTCTCTCTGGTCGGTCAGGGAAATTGCGTCGTGGCGTGAGGTGCGCTGTCGCCAAGATCGGGCCGCGCCGCCTGTAGCGCTTGCAGCGCGGCCCGATCGCTCACACGTGTTGCAAGCTCAGCGGATCAGTCGAGCATGCTGATCGCGGTCGGCGCGTCCTGGCGCGTCGCGGCCAGTTCCTCGAACTCGTTGATCGCGTCGATCTCGGTGCCCATCGAGATGTTGGTCACGCGCTCCAGAATCACTTCGACGATCACCGGCACGTTGAACTCGGCGAGCATCGACTGCGCTTTCTGCAATGCGGGCTTCAGTTCTTCCGGCTTGAACACGCGGATCGCCTTGCATCCCAAACCCTCGGCGACCGCGACATGGTCCACGCCATAGCCGTCGGTCTCGGGCGAGTTGATGTTCTCGAAGCCGAGCTGCACGCAATAGTCCATCTCGAAGGCGCGCTGCGCCTGGCGGATCAGGCCGAGGTACGAGTTGTTCACGACCACGTGCACATACGGCAGCTTGAATTGCGCGCCCGCCGCGAGTTCTTCGATCATGAACTGGAAGTCGTAGTCGCCCGACAGCGCGACGATCGGCCGTTGCGGATCGGCGGCGCGCACGCCGAGCGCCGCGGGAATGGTCCAGCCGAGCGGGCCGGCCTGGCCGCAGTTGATCCAGTTGCGCGCCTTGTACACGTGCAGGAATTGCGCGCCGGCGATCTGCGACAGACCGATCGTGCTCACATAGCACGTATCGCGGCCGAACACCTGGTTCATCTCCTCGTACACGCGTTGCGGCTTCATTGGGACGTTGTCGAAGTGCGTCTTGCGCAGCATGGTCCGCTTGCGTTGCTGGCACTCGGCGACCCATGCACCGCGATCCTTCAGCTTGCCGGCGGCTTGCCATTCGCGCGCCACTTCGACGAACAGTTCGAGCGCCGCCTTCGCATCCGACACGATGCCGAGATCCGGGCCGAACACGCGGCCGATCTGGGTGGGCTCGATATCCACGTGGACGAACTTGCGGCCCTTCGTATAGACGTCGATGCTGCCGGTGTGGCGGTTCGCCCAGCGGTTGCCGATGCCGAGCACGAAGTCCGATGCGAGCATCGTCGCATTGCCATAGCGGTGCGACGTCTGCAGGCCGACCATGCCGGCCATCAGCGGATGGTCGTCGGCAATCGCGCCCCACGACATCAGCGTCGGGATCACCGGCACGCCGACGGTTTCGGCGAACATCACCAGCAGGTCTTCGGCGGCGGCGTTCAACACGCCGCCGCCCGAGACGATCAATGGCCGGTGGGCATCGTTGAGCATCGCCAGCGCGGCTTCGATCTGCTTCCTGGTTGCCTTCGGCTTGTAGACCGGCAGCGGCTCATACGTGTCGATGTCGAATTCGATCTCGGCGAGTTGCACGTCGATCGGCAGGTCGATCAGCACCGGACCGGGACGGCCCGAGCGCATCAGATGGAACGCCTGCTGGAACACACGTGGCACCTGCGCCGGTTCGCGCACGGTCACGGCCCACTTGGTGACGGGCTTGGCGATCGATTCGATGTCGACGGCCTGGAAGTCTTCCTTGTACAAACGAGCGCGCGGCGCCTGACCGGTGATCGCGAGAATCGGGATCGAGTCGGCCTGAGCGGAATACAGACCGGTGATCATGTCGGTGCCGGCCGGCCCCGACGTGCCGATGCACACGCCGATGTTGCCCGCCCGTGCACGCGTATAGCCCTCGGCCATGTGCGACGCGCCTTCGACGTGACGCGCCAGCACGTGGCTGATGTTGCCCGCGCGGCGCATGGCCGAGTAGAACGGGTTGATCGCTGCGCCCGGTACGCCGAACGCGGTATCGATGCCTTCTTTTTCGAGCACCTGGACGGCTGCGTCGACGGCTCTCATCCTGGCCATGAATGTCTCCTCAATGTCTGGAAATGGGCGAATCACAGGCTGTTGAGGGCACTTTAGGCTTGAGCGAAAGGTTTGATAAGATCAGTCAGCGTCGCTTATTTCGAAACAAAAAGTATGGAATGGCATGCGGCCCGTCAGGCGGCGTGTGCATGGGAGACAGCCATGGATCGTTTCAAACAGATCGAAACCTTCGTGCGCGTCGCGGATGCGGGCAGTCTCGCGGCGGCGGCGCTGGAAGAGGGCGTGTCGCCGGTGATTCTCGGCCGCCGCATCGATGCGCTGGAAAAACGCCTCGGCGTGAAGCTGATATACCGCTCGACGCGGCGGCTGGTGGTCAGTGAAGACGGCGCGGCGTTTCTGGAACGCTGCCGCGGCCTGCTCACCGAGTGGGATCAGGCGGAAAACGAACTGAGCGCCGGACGGCGCGCGGTGAACGGCCATCTGATCGTGTCGGCACCGGCCGCCTTCGGCCGCAAGCACGTCGCGCCGCTCGCACCGGCCTTTCTCGCCGACAAGCCGGAGCTGCAGCTATCGTTCAATCTGACCGACCGGGTCGTGGACCTCGTGCGCGAAGGCTACGACCTGTCGATCCGCATCGGCGGCGCGGTCGATCCGAACTTCGTCGCGGTGAAGCTGGCGTCGAACCGGCGCGTGGTGTGCGGCACACCCGACTACTTTCGCCGGCACGGCAAGCCGAAAACGCTTGAAGACCTGCCGCGCCACAACTGTCTCGCGTTCAATCTGCAGGGCGGCCAGAACCGCGGCTGGTACTTCCGCCGCAACGGCAAGCTGGTGACCGTGCGGGTAGGCGGCTCGCTCGACTGCAACGACGGCGAGCTGCTGCATCGTTGGGTGTCCGAAGGATTAGGGCTCGGCTGGCGCTCCACCTGGGAGATCCAGCAGCAACTGGCGCGCGGCGAGCTTGAAACGGTGCTCGACGACTATGCGCTGCCCGACTACGACATCCTCGCGGTCTACCCGCAGCAGCGCTACGTGCCGGCCAGGGTGCGCTATTTCATCGATTATCTGAAAGAGGTCTACGCCAGCGAGGATTACTGGAACCGTCCGGCTTACTAGCGGACATCTGTGTGCCGAGCTTGCGCCGGTCTTGTTCGCGGATTCTTTTTTCGGATTCTTTTTTCGGATTCACAGCGGCAGCGGGAATAAACTCGGCATGTGGGCGGTTATGCGGTAACAGGCACGTTACGACAGGCACGTCACGACGCGCCGCACTGTATAGCCGCAATGAGCCGCAATGCCCTGGAGGGCCGAGGTGGTCCAGACCGATTCAGACGCCGAGCGCGACCGAGCCGAAACCGATGCAGCGAGGAGCCGCCGATTCCAGCAGCTCGCGCTGCCGCATCTCGATGCCGCGTACAACCTCGCGCGCTGGCTGTGCGGCAATACCAGCGACGCCGAGGACGTGGTTCAGGAAGCTTTCATGCGCGCGTTCCGGTTCTTCGACACATTTCGCGGCGACTCGGCGCGAGCGTGGCTGCTGGCGATCGTGCGCCGTACCTGGTACACCGAATGGCGGCGGCGCGGGCCGTCGCACGACATGCTTGAGTTCGACGACACCATGGACGATGCCACTTTCGACGGCTGGAGCGCGGGCGGCGCCGATCCGCAGGCGCTGCTGATCCGCGACGAGGATACGAAGCGGGTCCATGAAGCGCTCGCGCAGTTGCCGGTCGAGTACCGCGAGGTGCTGATCCTGCGCGAACTCGAGGAGATGGGGTACCGCGAGATCGCGGCGGTGGCTGATCTCCCGATCGGCACGGTGATGTCGCGGCTGGCGCGCGGGCGTG
>NZ_CYGX02000051.1 GCF_900019265.1 Paraburkholderia ribeironis | reverse complement strand
CTGCATGCGCCGGAAGTCGAATGCCTGGCCAAAGGCAAGGCTCGCAAGCCGTACGAGTTCGGCGTGAAGGTGTCGATCACGACGACCCACAAGGAAGGACTCGTAGTTGGCATGCGCTCGATGCCGGGTAATCCGTACGACGGGCACACGCTGGCCGAAGCGTTGGAGCAAGCAGCGATCTTGAGCGACGTATAACCGGAGATTGCCGTCGTCGATCGCGGCTAAAAGGGCGTAGCGCTCGAATGCGCGAAGGTCTATCAGCCAGGACTGCGACGCGGTATCACATGCGGCCTAGGAGCAATGATCAGGCGCCGTAGCGCAATCGAGCCGGCCATCGGACACATTAAGGCCGACGGCAAGCTCTCGGAATTGGCTCAAGGGCTCGTTGGACGATGCAATTCATGCGGTACTGTGCGGCGCCGGCCACAATCTGCGGATGATCCTGCGCAAACTGCGGCTTTTTTGCGCCCTGATTCTCGTCGCGTTGCTCAACGCCAAAAGCGCTGCGCCATCGGCGGCATAGCTTCATCGGGGCGACAAAACGAATTGTTCAGGGCCGACTACCCAGCTTCACTCACTGGTTGACGCCATCCCGCCCATTGCTGGCAAGCGCAGCCGGCCGCTTTCGAAGCCCCGCATAGTCCAGGGCGACCGGGACTACGATCACGACAAATACCGCCGTCCGTTACACGCAGCCGGCATCGTGACTGAAATCGCCCGACGCGGCCACCGACACGGCAGCGGACTGGGCAAAACACGCTGGGTTGTCGAGCGCACCATTTCATGGCTTCACAACTTTCGACGACTGCGCATCCGCTTCGAACGTCTTGCATTCATCCATGAAGCCTTCATGAAAATCGCCTGCTGCATAAACGCCTTTCAGCAGGTCAACGAGGACGCGACCGTCAATATGCGTGAGCGCTTATCAGTTGTCGCCGATCGGATCAAGCGACGGTGACGCGCTCGGATCGTCCGGATCGGGAAAGAGTGCTTCTTGCAATATCGTGTCCTTCAATTGTTGGATCCCGAACGTCTCGAGCGCTTGTCGCACCTTGGCTTTGTTGTAGTCTGGACCCATGGCGAGGGTCAAGTCGGCCGACGCCAACTCCATCTCCATCTTGTTTTCGTGTTGCAAGACGTGAAGGTCAATTGTGGACGTGATGTTCTGAATCATCGAAGTTGTCCTCGTGTGTAACGTTATGCGCCATATCATCGGCGCCATCCGAGCTGAGCCGTCCCAAAGCGTTGCCCAACACTTTGCGCGCAAGTGCATCGTGATTGATCGCATCGGCCGCTGAGGCGCATGACGCGAGCGAGGCCGCGCTCAGCCGCTGCGCCACGTCGAAGGAGTTGAACCGCAGGATCTCCTCGCCCCACTCGACGGTGAAGGCATCGATATCGCGGCACGACACCTCCACGTCCGGATAGCTTCGGGCAAGGCGCTCCCGCACGGCCGACACGATTCGCTTCGCATGGTTGGGCACGGATACGCGTACTGGCACATCGGCACAGCCGCGCTTGCCGTTCGCGAATGCCTCGGCAAGCCGCAGGAGGAACTCCGGTTCGCCGATAAGTTGCTGCAGTGACGCCTGCACTTCGCGGACGACCTGTTCTCGCAACGTCATTTGCAGTTGCCTCGACTGTGCGATGTAGTCGGCGAGTTGCTCGGCCATCAGCACGAATCCGGCGGTGTGGCCATCGCGGGCGGCTTGCTGGCGGCAGGCCTCGGCCTCATCGATGGCCGAGCGCACAAGTTCCTGCGTGCGGCGCTTCGCCTCCCGCATCAGGCCTTCGGCGCGGGCCACCTGCGCGAGCGGCTTGCGCTTGATCAGCACGCCGGCCTCGGCGGCGAGAGTGTCAGGATAATGATGCAGGCTCGAGAAGGGCATGGCTTACCGCGAAAATGAAGAGCGAAGGGTTCCAAATGCCGGCCAACTCTGCCTGGTGTTCAAGCCGCTTCCAAAGCTCGAGCTCGAACCTTTGCGGGAAGAGCAGCGCCAGGCGTGGCAGGAGCGGCTTCGGCAAGCGTCGCAGCGCAACAGACATCGTGGCCATTCCGGCGGCGAGGACATCGGTGTCGTCCGGCTCCGGATCCTCGGATATAGCCACATCGACGGCTACCGGCACAGACGCAAAGCGTTGCGCTAGCGGATCGAGGCGCAGATATCGCCGTTGTTCGACAAGCGTCGCTCGCAGTCGCCGAACGCCCATCAGAAAGCAGATGCGCGGCAGACGGGACCAGTGCGCCACGCAGCGTTGCAAATACGGATCGTCTGGGAGCGCGAAATTGATGCGCGTGTCCAGCGCATGGCGTTCGATCAGCAACTGGTTCGCGATGCTGCGCGGCAGTTGATCTAGTGCGACGCCATCTGCACGACGACGATCGGGGTGTACATAGTCGTACGGCCCATACATGATCCCCATTAGCGCGGAGTGATTCACGGCGTGACCTCGCGAACTTCCTTGTTCCTTGAGGACGCCGTCGCTTGCGGTTTCGCGGCTTGCTGTCATAAAGGAGCCGATGCCTTGTTTGACAGCGTCGGCTCCATATCGTCGGCTTGGGGAGCACGGCTGTCGGAATCGGGCTCTGACACATCCGGAGCTTGACGGCGCTTGCGCAGAAAGAGGATCAGTCCGCCGCCTGCCGCCCCAATGACGGCAGGGATCGCCAGCAGCGGATAGAGCCATGTGTTGTGGCTGCTCGCCGCGGGCTGGGCGATCAGCATGCCGGACACGGACGGTGCCTCATAGAGAATGACGGAGATGTTGTCGTAATCGATATTCGCGAAACTGTTCTTGATGAAGCGCTTCACTTCGCTCACGAGCAAGTCTCGGTTCGCCGCGTTGCGATAGGTGAGCAGCACGGCGACGTGCACGGGACGTTCGCCCTTGCCGTCCTCGTCGTTTGGTTTTAGCGGATAGCTAACCTGAACGTGGGCGCGTGCGACGTTGTTCATTGCAGCGAGATTCTGCTCGAGCCGCTGCTCGACAGCCGACAGCAGCCGGACTTGCTCTGCCATGGGAGATCCGACGAACGTGTCGGCCGGAAACGCATGAGCCACTTCGACGCGCGGCGCCGTGGGCAGGGCGTATTTTTGAAGCAGATCGACGGCTGCCGGAAAATCCGTCTGCCCGACGGCCACGGCGAACTTCATTTTACCCTGATCCTGTTTATCGGCCGATAGGTTGTGCGCTTGAAGCACAGCAACGATTTCGTTGGCCTGCTGCTCCGACAGGTCTGCAAGCAGCTCCGGTTGATAGCAGGCCGACAGAATAAGCAATGCCGGTAACACCTTTAAAGCTACGGGGTATTTCATCACGATTGCGCTTTTACAAGTGTTTCTACTGCAGATACGGCCTTGCGAGTGAGGGTACTGACTAGAGATACGTAGATGTTGTAGTTAGCGAGATCGGTTTGCAGCGCGAAGAGCTGCTTCGGATCGCCGAAAGTCCCAAAATCGGCGATACGAGCGTCGATCTGGGCGCTATCAGCACTTGCCTTGCGGTTTGCTTCGACGAGTGCACTTCTCAAGAGATCGCCAAGCGTCTGGGGCTCCCCATCCGCTTCAATCTCGCCGAGAGTTCGCATCCTGGATGCGGCTTGAATGTCGGTGATGTCCATGGGCTTGAAGGCGATTGAACGCCTCGATGTGCATGTCAGCGGTAGTTGGCGATGATGGCTGAGTCGATATCCTTGAGGGCCTTCACCGCGCTGCTCTGTGCATTGCGGTACAGGTTATATTCGGACAGCACGGCTTGGTACTGCGTGAGGTACGTCGGATCGGACGGGTGCTGCTGTAAATTAGTCATCGCAGTCTTCAACTGATCGCCGAGGTCATCGATGCCTGTGTCGAAGCCGGCGCTGACGTTTTCGAGATAGCCATAATAGTTTGTGCCGGGGATATAGCTGGTCATCGTCGACCTCCATCCAGATGTTGAGGGAAGTACCAGGACGCGTGATTGACCAGCACATAGCCCTCATCGCCTTCCCGGTATGTTTTGCCATTCAGCCAGTCCGTCCGCATCGCGATCTTGAAATCGACGCGACGCGTGCCCCATCTACCATTGAATGAGGAAATGAGGTTTTGCAAAGCGGCGAGTTCCCCGTCGTTGATTGCGCCGGCGACTTCGAACGTGCTCCCGCGCGGACGGCCCAGCTGGCGATAGTGCACCCCCGCTTTCTGCAACTCATTGCGCGCATCCGTCTCGATAGCGCCTACGCTCGGGTACTGCAATTGCACTTGCTGGACGTAAGGGGCGGTCTTCTTCAATATGCCGACGGCCTCGTCACGTGCGGCCTGGCTGATGTTCCCATCGAGCAACAGCACCGGACACTGCGGCTCATCCATCCGCACGGTGACAAAATCGACGCCTTGCGCATCAAGGGCATGCTCAAGACGCAGCCGCTCGCCTGGCGCCGAAACGATCCGGATGGGCTCCGACGGCACCGCCTTGCGAACCGCCTGCCTGTCCCAATCCAGACCGTCGAGCGTGGCGCTTACGACATAAATTCTTCCGTCGCGTCCGGCCAGCACGTCGTTGCGTGTCGGCGCGTCTGCAAGAAGACGGCTCGCGCGTGCCAGCCTATGCGTGTTCAGATACTCGTTCACCTGCCAGCAGACCGCGGCCATCGCGGCGGCGCCCGCAATGAGTACAGCGCCGATCTTGAAACGGGAAAACCACTTTCCTTTGCCTGCGTTCGCTCGGTGGTGATACCGTAAGGATTCCGGCTGGTCGGTGAAATTATTTATCTCGTCACTCCACGCGTCGCACGCCGGTTTAACCGCGAAGTGGATATCGCCGTGTCGGCAAATACGGTTGAACTTATGACGCAGTGCCTTGCCGCCATCAGGCGAGACAAAATCGACGGAAAAATCCGCGTTGTCGTTTTGGCAATCAACTTCGTTGTTCGGCTTGATGGTCCGATTGCGTCGCGAAGTAATGCGCAATCGGAAATTGGGGGCGCCCGATCGATAAGGTATATATAGCGTATTTGTCGCTCGGTGGAGCGAATGCGAGATCGCTTCGTTCTTGCTGTCTCCGACATCCCCCCCAACGCAGAAGAACACTTCGTCACAAGGTAATTCGATATCAGTTCCAAATAGGGGGCCGAACAATATTCGAAGATGATATGCCTGGTCATAATAGTCGATTTCACTCATCTATATGATCGCCTAATTATGCTGTCGATGTATTGAGATCTGCCGCCTTATATCGTGACGGTAACGGGAATAGACTGCTTTCAGTATACCGCCCGCGGGTATTTCATGGCATGAAAAATTCCATTGGTCAATCTGATTTAATTATGAAATTGGCGCTCCAAATCGGTGCGCTCGTGATCAATTTCTGAAAACACATGATTTCCAGGACTTTTCATTGATCGAAAGGCGTCACAAGAATAGGATGAAAGAGTGTAGAGATTGGTCTGGTTCAACTATGTCGTTGTACACATCGAGGGCGGTGTGGTGGCTAATGGATTTGTAACGTCTGAGTCTTCTGTAGTGTCACCGGGCGAATGCAAGTCGCTTTCGGGCTCGTCTATCTGGTTGCTGAAACCAGTGGTCGGCCGCACTTCGATGGAGGTGGTAATCGGCGATAGGAGTAACCCTTTGACGATCGCCGCAGGCCAAACGACTTTGGTTGCCACCACGGCGGGCGTAAAGGTCGTATCGACAGAGGGCCCGTGGAGATTTCACAAGATTTCGCTTTGCGAAGCAGCGAAACTCCTTGTCTTTCTGGAACGGAATCGTCAAACCGCCCTTCCCTTTACTGCGGGGAAAAGCCGGCAGCGTGAGGTGGTTATTGATACTCCTGGCGATTTGACTGTATGGAACTTCGAACCCTGGCTGATCGGTCGGGCCGTCAGGTGGGATCCTCGCGACGTACCGTTGTTCGATTTTCTGCGCGCGCAGGAAACATACGGGCTGGTGCGTTTTTTACTCGATGAGAGTGCCGGCATTACGTCAATTGCCGCATTGAGCCAGCGATACGGCGTCTCAGCATCGCATTTCAGGCGTCTGTGCCGACAGGCGTTGGGCAAGGGTCTCAAGCTTGAACTGCGGCAATGGCGCGCGGCGATGGCCGTGCTAGATGTGGTGGAGGGCAGCGAGAGCTTCACTGACCTCGCGAGCAGGCATGGCTTTTCGTCGTCGTCCCACTTTTCGAGAGAAATCAAGAATCTGTTTGGCTTTTCACCGCGCCAGGTCAGGCGCAGAACATGAGGAATGTGACGATGAATGACCATGCGGCAAAGTGGTCTGCTGTACTGATGATGTCATTGCTCACGCTGCGCGCCGCACAAGCGAGGCCAGAGGCGTTTGTTGGAGCCGGGGACGACGCGGTTTCCTCGGGCGTGGCAATGTCAAGATTGGCGCCCCTTGGCAACGGTACCATGGGACACTCCTCAGCCGACGGCATTGCGGCGACACAGTCCGCTGCGGCTGATGCGGCACGGCTGCAGCCCGTGCTCCAAGCAGAATCGACGTCCCGCGCGCAGACGTTGCCCGTTGCAATGGGCAACGTGCAACCCGCCCCCTCCGAATCAAGTAGCGCCCAGCGCGGAGATTTGCCCGTCACCGATAAGAGCGAATCCGAGTCGAACTTCGTAGCCAACGACGTCAGCAGCGAAACACTGCTCAACGCGCTGTCTGGCCAGATGAACCGGCCCATCGTCGCGAGTGAGAAGGTGCGCAAAAAGCGGGTCACGGGCGAGTTTGACCTAGCGCACCCGCGCGCGCTTCTACGGCAACTGAGCGACCGCATGGCGCTTCTCTGGTACGACGACGGCTCCGCGATCTACCTCTATGACAACTCCGAGATAAAAAACGCCATGGTGTCGATGCAGCAGGCAACGGTACAGAGTCTTCGTACCTTCGCGCGTGCGACGGATCTTTATGATTCGCGCTTTCCGATTCGAGGGGCCGATCTGGGCGGCACATTTTACGTAACCGGCGCGCCGATCTACGTCAACCTGGTGACGGCGGCGGCCAGGTACCTTGATCAACTGCATCTGAACAACGAGACGGAGAAACAAGTCGTCAAGGTTGTCCGCCTGCAGAACAGCTTCGTCGAAGACCGCACCTACGATCTGCGAGACCGCCAAGTGGATATCCCTGGCATGGCGACGGTCCTGACGCAGATCTATGGAGGCGGAGGCAATCCGCGCCTCGTATCAAGTGCCGCCGAGCGGCCGGCTGCGACGACGCCGACTGCTGCGATAGCAAACGCGAACACCAACGTCAATCCAATGGTGAATGTGCCGTTTTCGATGAGTGCCGCGTTGCCTCCCCCCGATTCGAGTTCCCCACACGCCTCGGTTCCGCAGATTGCTGCGCTGGGCGCTCCGCCCGGCATGGCGGTCAGCGCGGCCGACGGCGTGCGGGCCGTGGCGTTTCCGGGCACCAACAGCATTGTGCTGGCTGGACCGATGGACAAGGTGGTCAACATGGAGGTGCTCATCGATTCGCTGGATGTGGCTAAGCGCCAGATTGAACTATCCCTATGGATCATCGACATCAAGAAAAGCTGCCTGAACGAGCTGGGCTTGAATTGGCAGGGCAAGGTGGGAGCGGGCAATTTTTCCGTCGGCCTGAACGATTCGCGAAACTTTACCACGCTCGACGGCGCGCAGTTTCTCGCCTCTGTGGCGGGGCTGAGCCAAAAGGGTGATGCGATGGTCGTATCTCGTCCAGTGTTGCTTACGCAGGAGAACGTGAAGGCGACATTCGACAGCAACCAGACTTTTTACGCGAAACTGATCGGCGAGCGCACGGCCCAGCTCAGTCACGTGACCTACGGTACCATGATCAACGTGCTGCCCCGCCTGACGAAGGACGGCTCGCAGGTGGAGATGGACATCAATGTAGAGGACGGCAACGCGAATTCGCCGTCGGGCGACACTAATGCCACGCTGCCGCTCGTGAGTAGAACGAGGATCAACACGGTGGCTCGCGTGCCGGTTGAGATGAGCTTGCTCATCGGCGGCAACACACGCGACAACGTCAATCGTCAGGACTACCGCATTCCAGGTCTCGCTTCCATTCCATTGATCGGCGCGCTTTTCCGCGGCCACACCGTGCGGCACGAGCAAGTTGTGCGCGTGTTCTTGATTCAGCCAAAGCCGCTTGGCCCCGGTGTGAGATGGAACGACGGTCAGAGCTGGGAGTCGGGCGACGTGTCCAGCAATCAGACGCTGCGCGCCACCGTCCACCTTCTGCAATCCTACCTGGACAAGCAGTGATGGTCACAATCATTGGCGGTTCATCGTTCGCACGCGCTCTTCGCGCGACCCAGGAATTGCAATCGCGGTTCGACACGGAACTCTTGCGCGACACCGGACCGGAGGGCGTCGCGATGACGCCGGCGCCGGACATCCAGGCCGAGATGGCCGAAGTCGCGGACAACGCCGGCGACATGATGGCTCAGTTCGGGCGCCTGCGTGTATACGAGCGCAAGGCTCGCCGTAGCGAGGACTTCGAGCGCATTTTGGACTCGGACGTCGAGGAAAAACTGGACGATCTCGTGCAGATGCTCAGGGGCAGCAAGGTGAGCGTAACCACGCTGATTCGCGAGGCACGGGGGCGCTTTCGCGACGACAGCGATCTTCTGCTCGCGTTTCACGAGCTGCGTCACCGCAAAACGCTTGGCGGCGACAATGTCCATATCGTCGACAAGGCGCTGGACGAAATAATGCGCGGCGGTAATCACAAGCAGATTAAGGCCGGCATCAACGCGGCGCTGAAGGCTAAGGTGTTCGGCAAGCGCATGCAGCTCGATCCCGCGCAACTGCGAAAGCTCTATCGTCAGTTCCTCGACTTCCAGGACAGCTACCTGGTGGTCTACGAGGACTGGATCGAACAGTTCGGGGCGGGCAAGCGCAAGTGGATCATGGAATATGTGAGCGCGGCGCTGGCCTACGATATGCAGTCGCTCGATCCCAGCTATGGCTGTGCCGCCGAGTTCGGCCCGCTGATCGCCACGGTGCGCAACGTGCGCATGCTCTCGTCGGCGGACGAACTTTTCGTCGATAAGGTAATTGATGACGCCGATTCTTGCGACCGACTGGTAACGGAGGAATGCGCGCTGCAACTGATGCTAGAAGGCTTGAAGCATCCGCTCGAAATTGAGTGCGTCTTGCTCAACGCTCTTGGCCCGGTGATTGTGCGGCTCGATCCAACATCGCGCTCGCGACTAATGCAGCTTGTCTTGCGCGGCTTCGCCAGCGTACCGATCGGCCTTTACTCGGAGGTCAGTGCCCGCCATGCTTTGATCTCGATCATGCAGGCCATGAACGACAGGTTGTACAGATCGGAGCGCAGGCGAGCGCCTCGTGATCGCACCCACCGCCCTCATTGACCGGCCTCAGGATGAAACGCTGCCAACAGCTTCAAGTTTATGCCTTGGATCACTTTTCGAACCACGCTTAAGGCCATATTGGCTGGGAGCCAACCCCGCCCTGAACTCATCGTGCTGTTCGTGATGGTGCTCGTCATCGGGATGCTGATCGTACCGCTGCCCGCGTACGTGCTTGACTTGTTGATCGGGTTCAACATCGTCATGGCGCTGCTCGTGTTCATGGGCTCTTTCTACGTCGTCAACATTCTCGAGTTTTCGACCTTCCCGTCGATTTTGCTGATTACGACGATGTTTCGGCTCGCACTGTCGATCAGCACAAGTCGCCTGATTCTGCTCGAAGCTCAGGGCGGTAAGATCATCACGACCTTCGGCGAGTTCGTGATCGGCGACAACCCCGTCGTCGGTTTCGTCGTGTTCGCGATCGTGACGATCGTGCAGTTCATCGTGATCACAAAAGGCTCTGAGCGTGTCGCGGAAGTGGCCGCGCGTTTTTCGCTCGATGCCATGCCTGGCAAGCAGATGAGCGTCGATGCGGACCTGAAAGCCGGCATCATCGATAACGACGGCGTAAAGAAGCGCCGTACTGACCTCGAACGTGAGAGCCAGTTGTACGGCTCATTCGATGGCGCGATGAAGTTCATCAAGGGCGATGCCATAGCCGGCATCATAGTGATCTTCGTCAACCTGATTGGCGGGATCTCGGTGGGTGTCGCGCAGCACGGGATGTCGATGTCCGAAGCATTGAGGACCTACACCATTCTCACGATCGGCGACGGATTGGTTGCGCAGATTCCTGCACTTCTCATCGCGATTGCAGCCGGCTTTATCGTGACGCGAGTGGGAGGAAGCGACAAGAACCTCGGTGCCGGGATCGTCGGCGAGCTATTTTCAAATCCGTTTGTGCTCACGGTGACGGCCGCACTCTCGATCTGCATCGGTTTGCTGCCCGGCTTCCCGCTGCCCGTATTCGGCGTCATCGCGGCCGCGCTTGCTGGCATACATGTGCACATGCGACTGCAAGGCCGCGGCAAGGACGTGGTAGGCGGTGGGGCCGGCGGGGGACTCGCTGGGGCGCTCTCGTGCGGCGTTAAGGACGGTGAGGGCGACGCACACAAGCAGGTCGACATCGACAAGCTCATTCCCGAAACGGTGCCGCTCATAATAACGGTGTCCGAGCGAGTGAAGCCGCTGTTCGAAAAGGAACGGGTGATCGACACGATGCGCCGACGCGCGTTCATTGACATGGGCCTGCGTCTGCCACAGATTCATGTCAGTTATTCCCCGGATCTGAGCGAGACTGACGTCGCCGTCATGATCAACGAGATTCGCGCGGCCACATTCTCGATCGATTTCAATCGCATGCGCGTCATCGGATCGACGCTTATGCTCGACGGCTTGCCGCTCGACGTCGTGATGCTGCCGGATGGGGCGGGCGGCCACGCGAGGTGGGTGCGACAGCAGGACGTGTCGGGGCTCGAGAAGATGGATGTGCACGTGCGGTCGGCCATAGACGACCTCTACGGACAGTTCCTCACGCTGGTTCTGCGCAACGTCAAGGAATTCTTTGGGATTCAGGAAAGCAAGCGTCTGCTTGACGACATGGGGAAGAAGTATCCCGATTTGCTTAAGGAAACCTACCGACATGCATCTGCGCAGTGCGTCTCGGAAGTGCTACAGCGGCTCCTTGGGGAGCGCATCTCCGTGCGCAACATGAAGCTAATTCTTGAGGCGCTCGCGCAATGGGGTCCGAAGGAAAAGGATACGCTGATTCTCGTTGAGCACGTTCGTATCGCGCTTGCCCGCTATATTACGAATCGCTTCGCGTTGGGACACCGCCTTAACACGCTCCTGCTCTCCGCGGACGTTGAAGAGATGGTGAACAAAGCTGTTCGGCAAACGTCGACCGGCGTCTATTTGAATCTTGAACCTACTGACAGTGAGCGATTGCTAGATTGGCTATCGCTCCAGTTGCAGCGGGTCGGGTATTCGCCGCGCGATGTCGTGCTGCTGACCTCCATGGAGATCCGGCGCTTCGTCAAGCGGCTCGTCGAAAGCCGATTTCCGGATCTCGAGGTGCTTTCGTTCGGCGAAGTGGCCGACGGAGTTGCAATCGACGTACTAGAGACAATTTGAGAAAGTGAGTGAAGTGATGGATATCTCTATCCTGGGACTGCTCAACGAGAGCAGGGGAGAGGCAGTTTACGGCGGCCCCGTGGGTAAACACGATGTCCGCTCGCGCATAGGCATCAGCTTTAGCAAAATGCCGACGACATGCATGGGAAGCAAGGGCGGCAAAGTACTATCCCGAAGCAAAGTCTATTACTCAGGCAGCGCACAGACCTCCCGATCGGCTGAAAATTTGTTTGGCTACATGCCGCTGGGCCGAACCGGAATCTTCGCCTGCCACCGCCGACAGTTTCCGCTCGTCGACGAGAGTGCGTTGATGCATGTCCGAGCCGATGAACACTTTCCGAAGGATGCCGGGTGCTTCGCGGCGGCGCTAGAAGCGCTCGGTGAGGGCTTGTGTCCTGTTAGGGAAATAGCGGAGCGATAGCCATGCCCTGCGACCTCTTGGATCTGCTCGAACGGTGGGCCCATCCGCGCCGCATCAAGGGGCACACTATCGAGGCTCCGCTGCGGGGCGTGTCGATTGGTGAGCTTTGCCTGATCCGCTCTTCCAGCGAGTACGACGACGTAGTTGGCCGAGCACAGGTAGTGGGCTTGGGTCGCGACGCGGCGATTCTAAGCACGCTTGGCAGGACGACCGGGCTGTCGCGTCGTGCGGTGCTCGTGCCGACCGGCGAGCGCCTCACGATTGACGTATCGCCGCGGATGCTTGGTACCGTCATAGACTCGGCGGGGCAGTGCACGGAGGTTTTCGGTTCGGATGAGGTCAACATGCCGCTCGCGCCAAAGCGCAGGATGGATGTCGACATGCCGCCACCCAACTACTCAGAACGCAGGCCGATCACGCGACCGCTGGAAACTGGCATTCGTGTGATTGACGGGCTACTCACCTGTGGTGTTGGACAGCGGGTCGGCATTTTCGCATCCGCAGGCTGCGGCAAGACTTCGCTGATGAAAATGATGATCGAGCATTCGGCGGCCGAGGTTTATGTGATCGCGTTGATCGGCGAGCGTGGCCGCGAGGTCTCGGAATTCGTCGAGACAATCAAGCATTCCTGCCGATGTAATAAGACGATCATAGTCTACGCGACGTCAGATTGCTCGTCCGTGGACCGGTGTAACGCGGCGCTACTTGCGACGACGATCGCCGAGTACTTCCGTGATCTTGGCAAGGAAGTCATGCTGTTTCTGGATTCAGTGACACGCTATGCGCGCGCGATGCGTGACGTGGCGCTGGCCGCCGGAGAAGCGCCGGCGCGGCGCGGTTACCCGGCCTCGGTTTTCGAAGGGATGCCGCGCTTGCTGGAGCGCCCGGGGCAGACCGCGATGGGTAGCATCACGGCCTTTTACACCGTGCTGCTCGAGAACGAGGAGGAACCCGATCCGATTGGCGACGAGATCCGCTCGGTCATCGACGGCCATATTTGTCTGAGCAAGAAGCTGGCCGAAAGGGGGCATTTTCCGGCCATCGACGTGCTCAAAAGTGCGAGCCGGCTCTTCGACGAAGTCACGGATCCAGCCCATCGTCAGTTGGTCAAGCAGTTTCGTCAGCATTTGGCGCGCCTCGACGAGATACAGATCTTTCTGGACCTAGGCGAGTACCGCCGAGGCGAGAACAAGGAAAACGATGACGCCATCGACAAGCGTGCGGCGCTCGAAGCTTTCCTTCAGCAGCCTCTCGCGGAATTATCCGCTTTCGAAAAAACGCTGGGGCAGCTAAATGAAACGGTTCGTTGACGCAGAAAAGCTCATCGGCTTGCTGCAGCGCCGATCGAGCGGCATGCACAGGCGGATGCAACAACAGCGCGAAGCGCTCACAGACGTCGACAGGAAGTTGGTCGATGTGCGTAGCGAGATTAGCCGGCTTCGGCAGGAGATTTCAAAGCACGCGGGCGGCGTGCGATATGACCGCGGCGGACTCATGCGCGCACGCGGCAAGCAGGCGGTCATTAAGTTTGACGTTGCTTGCAGGAAGTTGCAGGAAGCCTCTCTCATCGAACACCGTGAGCGGATCGATCAAGAGTTCCGGTCCAGTAAGCAAGCGGTGCTGATGCTTGAGCAACGTCAAAACAAGCATAGGGAATGGATCGCGCGAGAGCGTCTGCGGGACGCTCTGCGTCGCGAGTCGACGGTCGATGCAGAACTCCAGGAAGGAAGAAATCGTGCCAATCAATTCTATAAATGACGGCTGCGCCATCGCCGTACCTTCGGACTCCGAATCGACGTCGCAGGACGTGAGTACTGCATACGCTGTGACGTATCGGAAGATTCACGGCAATACGCGAAATCATGATAACTGCGCGCACTTGTACGAAAGCAAAGCCTCGACAGAACGAAAAAAGAAGACACCCGATTCTGCACCCGGCAATTTGTTTATGTCAGCCGCACTGCAATGGCGTGAACAATCTGTGATGCTTCGGGCCAGCGCGAAGTCCAGTGCGGTTGGTGCCGGCGGTGAACTAGCGCAGGTTCCCACGGCCCATACTCCCCCGTTGCCTGTTCCCGCCCACGACCCGTCGCGTGAGACCGATCAGGGGGCGTCGCGGACGGCTCGCGCGATGGCCAGCGGTATGACATTTGCCGCTGGATCTGACCGTGCCCACCCAACGATGGGTTTTTCATTGCACTATAGGTTCAAGAGCTGGCAGGGACAGCCTGGCGTCGATCTTCGGTTTGAGCGGCAGGGCGCTGAAAAGATCGTAGCGGCTGGCACGAACCACACCCACGTGACCGACGCGATGCAGCGTCACGCCGAAGCGCTTCCGTTGGATTTGACGCTGCGGTTCGAGCGCCAACAGCTTGACCGTCAGGACGAACGCCCACCATGGTCGGCGCAACAGCAGCAAGAGGCGGACGAGCAATGAGTCAGCCTCTGAAACTGCGAATACTGCGCACGGAGGATCTGCAGCTCTACATGAGCATGCGAGCGTTGCAGTGCGCCGGCCGGGTTGCCGCTTTGCGCACGGCTGCGCCGCCGCGTGGCTACGCGTCGCTGCGCGCCACCCATAACGGCCACGAGTACGAAGGATGGATTGACCTCGTGACGCTCGCGCGGACGCGCTATCCGGGACTCGATCAACTAGCGTGGTGTGCAATCGACGAGCGCTATCTGCTTGAGCTGTTCGGCAGCACAGAGCTGATAAATGCGCTTTGCGCGCCGGAGGGTGGCTGGTCCGAGGTGCGACTAACGGGCGTGGTGCGGGAAGCGCTGCCGGAGCAGACGCTACTGTGCCTTGATGATGCGGGGCGTGCCAAAGCGCTCTTTCGAACGTTTCCATACCCCCTGCCGGAGCACGCGTCGCATGCGGCCGCCCATGTCGATGCGTTGCCGCTCAGTGCGCGCTTTTGTATCGGCGCTACGTACGTTCCGTTGAACCTTCTGCGCAGCGTCGATGTGGGGGACGTTCTGATCGTCCAATGTGCTAGCAACCTGTTCTATGTGGGAGGCGAGCAGCTCGCTGGCTTTAACTATGAAGGAGTGGACATCATGTTGAATGAAAGTTTTGAACCGTTAGAGGATATGGATACCGAATCGGTTGGCGTGGTCGTTCGAGGAACCGACGCAAAGCCGTTTTCAGTCGATGCGGTGCGGGTTCGCGTCGACTTCATGTTGGACGAACGCAAAATGACAGTTGCGGAGATCGCGCGGCTCCATCCAGGCGCCTTGATGCCGTTGAGATCGAATGCCGTCACGCAAATTGCGATGCGCGCCAACGGCCACCTTTTCGGTACGGGCGAGCTGGTGCAGGTGGGTGAGCAGTTGGCTGTCGAGATCATGACGCTGCTCTCTGCTTCGCCGGAGCCGTGCCGTGGCGAATAACGAGATATCTCTCATTGGCGTGCTGACAGCAGCGGCGCTGCTGCCGTTTATCCTCGCCTCGGGTTCGTGCTACCTCAAGTTTTCGATCGTGCTCGTGCTCGTGCGCAATGCACTCGGTATTCAGCAGGTGCCTTCAAACCTCGCTCTAAACAGTATCGCACTGATCATGTCGCTGTTCGTGATGAAGCCTGTGATGGAAAGAGCCTATCATTTTTTGCAGGACCATCAGGTTGACGTGATGGATCGCCAATCGCTAGACGACTTCGTCGAAAATGGTCTTGGTGACTACAAGCGGTATCTACAGCGCTACTCTGATCCGGAGCTTGTCAAATTCTTCGAGAGTGCCCAATCGGGGCGCCTGCGAACCACGAAAGAGGAGGATGATGGAGATACTGCGCACGCCGCCGGCGATCTGTCCGAGAACTCGTTTTTTGCGCTGATGCCTGCCTACGCGCTTACCGAAATCAAGAGCGCGTTCCGCGTCGGATTCTATCTCTATCTGCCATTCGTTGTCGTCGATATGGTGGTCTCGAGTGTGCTTCTGGCGCTTGGCATGATGATGATGAGTCCGGTGTCGATTTCCGTGCCCATAAAGCTCATCCTGTTCGTTGCGATTGACGGGTGGACGCACATCTGCAAGGACCTGGTCATGCAGTACCTCCAATTGATGAAGTAACGCGCGCAGCGTTGGGCAACCGCTAAAGGGGAGCGCTATGGGTGAGCTCGGATACGCCGGTGACAAGGCCATTCTTCTCGTCATTTTGATAAGCGTCGCGCCAATCGCCGTAGCCACGGCCGTGGGCCTCGTAGTCGGTCTCTTTCAGACGGTCACGCAACTACAGGAGCAAACACTGCCGTTCGGCCTGAAGATGCTCGCAGTGTTCGGTTGTCTACTGATCATGTCGCAATGGATTGGCGGAAAGTTAATGGCGTTCAGCGTCGAGATGATCTCGATCGCTCTTAAATGACGCTATTGGAGATGCAAGATGGAGGGTAAGTGACCGTGCTCACTCAGCAACTGTTCTACCGCGAAGTCGGGGCGTTGGCGATCGCCTATGCGCGCGTAGCACCGGTCTTCTATCTCCTGCCGTTTCTCAACGACCGGGTGATCGTCAATACTGTGCTGAAGAACACGATCATCTTCGTGGTCATCGCCGGACTCTGGCATGCGGTCCGTCACCCGCTGCTGGAAAGCAGCACGCCTATGCTTTGGCTGGCAGTGCAGGAGGCGACGGCGGGGCTCGTGTTGGGCGTCACGCTTTCCTTACCGTTCTGGGTCGCCGCTGCCATCGGTGAGTTCATCGACAATCAGCGCGGCGCCACGATCAGCGACTCGATCGATCCGGCTACGGGCGTAGAGACGTCAGTACTCGCGCCCTTCCTCAGCCTGTTTTATGCAGCTCTCTTTCTGCATCAGGGCGGGATGCTATTGATCGTCCAGGCCATTCGGGAAAGCTACCTATATCTCCCCGCGGGCGCGATACCGCATGCGCACATCTGGCATTTTGGCTCGCTGTTGTCAAAACTCGTGGGAAAAGGCATTGTGTTGGCGGCGCCTGTGCTACTTTCGATGTTCCTCTCCGACGCGATGCTCGGCTTGTTCTCACGCTTCTGCCCGCAGGTCAATGCGTTTTCGTTGTCGCTCAGCATCAAGAGCATTGTGGCGTTCCTCGTGTTCCATCTGTACTTCCTGCAGGTCGGCCGGCTCGTTTCGACGGAGCTGTTCCAGCTGGATCGCTTTTCAAGTCTGGTGTATTGAACGATGGCCGAGAAAACGGAAAAGCCTACAGAGAAAAAGCTGCGCGATGAGGCAAAGAAAGGACAGACGTTCAAATCAAAAGACATTGTCGCGGCGATTATGCTTGCCGTCGGCGCCACGGCCGTGAGTTCAGTGGTCGACTTGCGTCACGTAATGGTTGCGCTCGCCAGCATGGCGACGAGCGGCTCGATGCCCGATCCACAAACATACATGCGAGGCTGGACGTTGGTGTTTCTGCGCATGATTGCTCCGTTCGTTCTGCTGTGTGCCGCGGCGGGTGCCCTGACGAGCCTCGTGCAAAGCCATTTCACTCTTGCTGTGCAAGCGGTCAAGTTCGACCTCACTGCGATCTCACCGGCGAAGGGATTCAAGATGCTCTTCAACTGGCGTACCGTGAAAGAGGTCGTGAAGGCGTTGCTTTACGTCGCGGTATGCGTTGTAACGGTCTGGATTTTTGTGCGCAACAGTCATCGAGAGTTGTTTCAAGCGTTTCGTGCCGATGCTTTTGTGCTCGGACATCTCTGGATCAAACTGACGGTGCGGCTCGTTGTAATTTTTCTGCTTTGCTCAATTCCGGTGCTGCTGCTCAATGTGCTTCTCGAGTATTTCCTTTACGTCAAGGACTTGAAGATGGAGGTGCACGAAGTCAAGCGAGAGTATAGGGAAAGTCAAGGCAATCCGGAGGTCAAGTCGAAACGACGTTGGATTCATATGGAGCTGCTTTCGGAGGGCGTCAAAGCGGCAATTGAGCAGTCCAACCTCCTGCTCGCAAATCCGACCCATATCGCAATCGGCATTTACCTGGATCCGAACATCGTGATGCTCCCCTTTGTGTCGGTGCGTGAGACAAATGCGCGTGCGCTGGCGGTAATCCAATACGCGGAAAGCGTGGGGGTGCCCGTGGTGCGTGATATAGCGCTAGCGCGTTCGGTTTACCGAAGCTCGCGGCGATACAGCTTCGTGAGCGGACAAGACTTCGAGGCGGTCATGCGAGTGCTGGGTTGGTTGAAGGACGTGGAAGCCGCGAACCGCGCGATCGAGTTATCTGGAACCGATGCTACGGATGAAGAAGATTTGAGCGGGAGCGAGGAGGGCGACGCAATCGTCGCATCCGGTCGCCCCTTCTAAATCCGCTTGACAAGCTGCGATAGGTAATTATTGAAATAACTTCGCGAGATCGTCGCGTATCGTTATATCTGCGCTTCAGCTGCAATCGAGAGGGCGCTGAACCCCACATTTCGCCACTCATGGAAGTGCGTAGCATGATCCAAACAGATATAGATGCGAGCACGAATTTTGCGGCGCTCGACGATGCTGAAATTGAGCGCGTGAACGCGGCGGTGATTGCGGCGGTGCAAAGCGGTGCCTCACTCAAGGATTTGCAGGGCGTTTCGCAGGAGTTGATGGATGGCATTTACGCATTTGCCTATCAGTTCTATCAGCATGAAAGGCTCGACGATGCCGAGACATTCTTTCGTTTCCTTTGCATCTACGATTTTTATAATGCCGAATACGCACTTGGGCTGGCGTCGGTATTCCAGCTCAAAAAGAACTACGCGAGAGCCATCGATCTTTATGCGCTCGCATTCGCACTTTCAAAAGAGGATTACCGGCCGATCTTCCATACGGGTCAATGTCACCTGATGGCGGGGAAGGGCGGATTGGCGCGTCACTGCTTTAGTGTCGTGGTCGAGCGCTCGAGCGACGAGCGTTTAAAGGAGCGGGCCGCCTCGTATCTGTGCGGCTTGGACGAGGTGGGCGTCGGCGCGCCGCAGGAGGTGCCGACAACCGCCACTCATGACTGCCGGAAGGGCGAAACATCATGATCGGAGTCGAGAGTAAAGCCACTGCCAATCGTTATCAGACGCATCCGTTGCGTGAAGCAATCAGCGGGCTCGGAACGATGGCACCTGAGAGGTATGTCGATGTTGTCTCGAAGGCGCAGGAGCAGTTTCTCGCACGCCTCCCGCAGATTGCGTCCGAACAGAGTAATAGCGAGTTGGCCGGTCGCTCCGACCGGCTCGACGACATGCCGCAGCTTGCCGCGCCGACCGCACTGGGCATGGAGTCGTCTAACGGCGCCAATGCAGGTTACGGCGGTCGGGGTCGCGTCGGCGATGATGTCCAGCGATCCAACGGTGCTGCCCGTTTGACGCAGATCGTTTCCGATCTCATGAAATTGATCGGACGTGGCAGTCTGGACGAGTTGGAAAAGAACGCGAAGTTGTGGCACGCGCTCAGCGATGCCGCGAAGGAGCAGCTTGAAAACGTCAGCCGCGCATATAAGCGGGCGGCGCAGGACGCGGCCGACGCTGTGGCTGCGGCCAAGGACGCCGCCGACATTGCTGAAAGGGCCAGGCATGAGGCCGATGCAGCGGACAAGTCCGCTGAGGAGGCCAAAGAGCAGCTCGATCGGGCCGGAAATAATCACGCTCCGCAGGCGGAGCTAGACAGGCTGAAGGCTGAGTGGGAGAAGGCCAGGGATGTAGCGAAGCGGGCGGACAACACCGCCCACGCCGCCGCGAGCAGGGCCGAAGCTGCGAAGCAGCAGGCAGTGGATGCGTCGAACAGCGCGGCCGACGCCGAGAGTGCCGTCGATTCGGCGGTGATCAATGCGCAGACCCGATTGGGCTCCGGCTCATTGGCTCACATCGGGCTCGCCAGGCCGCCCTTGTGCGGGGCGGCCGCGCTCACTGCGATTTTCGCCGAGCTGCAGGAGCTTATTTCGAAGGGCAACCTTGAAGAGCTCACCGCAAATCAAAAGCTCTTTCAGGAAATGCAGACGCGTCGTCTGGAGCAGTTACAAAAGAAGTCCGAGGAATACGAGAAGCAGGTCAAGAAAGCCGAAGCAATGCAAAAGGTGATGGGCTGCGTAGGCAAAATCCTCGGTTGGGTCGTCGTCGCCGTCTCCGTTGTGGCGGTGCCGTTCACGTCCGGTGCGAGTCTCGCGCTCGCGGCAGTGGGTCTCGCGCTCGTGGTGGCTGATCAGGTCACAGAGGCAGTGACCGGCTTTTCGTTCATGGGCGAGCTGGTGAATCCGGTCATGGACAGGGTTCTCAAGCCGATCATGAGCTTTATCGCGGGAGCGATCACACGCGCACTCGAATCGTGCGGCGTGGAAAGCGATAAGGCGCAGACGGCCGGCGCGATCGTCGGGGCGGTACTGGCCAGCATTGCCGTTGTTGCAGTGGTGGTTGCCTCCTTCTTGCTAGCCAAGGGGGGGGCCTCGAACCTGACGCGCGTGGTCGCCAGTCAGTTGGCGAAGTTAATGGACTCGTGGCTCGGCCGCATAGTTATACAGACCGTCGAGAGCGCTTTGGAAAAGTCAGGCCTGAATGCGCTCAGCTCTACCATATCGACGGTCATGGGCCGCCTGCGTCGCGCCATTGGAGAAGGCCTAACGAATCGCATACAGCGCGGCGGGGTCGGTCTGTACATGGGAGGCCAAATGTTGCAGGCAGCAGGCAACATCGTGGTTGGCGTCGAGGAGCGACGCGCCATGAATACGTTGGCCGCCGTGAAGGAGGCGCTTGCCGATCTGAATATCATCGGCGATGCGTTGGATCGGGCCGTGGAAACATTCGCGCGGCACAACCGCATCTTGAGCGAGATTCTCCAGAACATGTCTAACGCGCTTGCAACGGAAACGCTGACCGGCGCGTTCATTCTGCGCAACGCCCGCGCAGTCTAAATGTACGAGCGAACTATCTTCGATAGAGGGAAACGCATGGAAACCACCATTTTGCAGCACGGACACTCCGGAATCAATGAGTTGCACCGCGCAGCACAGTTGCAGAAGGACAAGGGCGCGGTAGCGATCCACGAGAGCCAGCAGAAGGCGTCGCAGGTCGCCACAGCGGCCGATGCCGACTTGATGCAGCTTGTTGCAGAAGGGCGGGCACCGGCAACGTCTGCGGTGTGGAGCACCTGCCGAAGGCTCCCGTCCGACTCGACCGGACATGCCGTAAAACTTTCGACACCGAAGATACCGGCCGATGCGCCGCAGTTCCTGGCGCGTGTCGCTGAAGGCATCAAACGTGAGCTCGGAAATCAGAGCTGCCTGAGCGAGATTCCGCGCATGGCTGGCGTCATTGGGACGATTATGCAGTTCACATCCCAGCCCACGGGGGGCGAAGTAAAGCACGAATCGCGACAACCGGAGCGCCGTGCAACGCTTACGCGCGTCGGCGCGGAGAGTTCGCCCAGCAGCGTTGGCTCGCTCTTTGGTGAGAGCGCCTTTGATCGGGCGTTCTTGGTCATGCTTGATCTGGCGAACGCGCTACAAGAGTCGAGGAGGGCCGAGACCACACTGGAGGGCAAGATGGCGGTGATGATGCGCGCCGCCGCTGAGACCAGCGCTCAGGCCACGAAAGCGCAAGGCAGGGAGATTCTGCTCGGCGCCGCTGCCGGCAGCGGACTGCAGACCGCGTTGGTGGGAATGGGCGCCCAACGGCAGTTTTCCGGTTTAAAAATCAAAGCCAATTCGATCGAGAATGAGCTCAAGCCGCAGGCCGAGCTGCGGCGGTTTGATCGCGAACAGTCGTTCGAACTGCGCGGCGCGGGGGGCGCGAAACTCAAGGATGAACACGCTAGTGTCCTTTCTCAGGAGAGCCCAGAGCGACAACACCGCATCGACATGCACGGCATCAATCACCAGAAGAACGAAATCATCGGGGATCGTCTGCGCGCGCAGGGCATGGTGTTGGATGCGCTGGGCGGAATATCAAAAACCATGACCGATGGGGTGACCGGTACGATGGTGCACAATCTCCGCGCTCAGCAGACGTTGGCCGAGCACGACGAGAGGGTCACGGCTTCGGTCTCCGATGCCCATCGCCAGCACGCTCAAAAAATGCAGGACATGACGCAGAAGATCCTCGAGATCGCGATGAATACGGCGAATGATAACGCTGCTGTCGCTAGCCAGGTAGCGTCTGGCATAAAGGTTTAAGGGAGCCGCACTTGCCGGCGAGATGCAACCGGGCTGGCAGCATCGTCGCGAAAAAGCGTTTTACCATCCATGCAAACGGCGCAGGAAGGCGGTAAAACGTTGTTTGCGACCACGTGCAAGGAACATGCACGCATTTGGGATGGCGCTGACGATCGCGAACTGAAGGATCAGCGGCGAAGCCCGCGCGGAAGTTCGCGATCGCCGACCGACGGTAAGAGCACGATCGGTTGGCGCAGCCGCGCTTCAAGAGGTGGTGCGCCGCAGCGTTCACCGGTAAGAGCCAAGTACTGAGACCACGGGACGAGAGCGACTTGGAAGGGACGAGCGACTAACCCGTCTTGATGGAGGGCCGCACTCGATCCCGATTTTTTGATCGATTGCATGTGAAGATGGCGATGCGCAATCGTTGTGACAACAACATCGACTGACTGCTAAAGGTATGAAATGATTGTGACGAATATCAGTACCACCAAGCCCCTGCTTAATGCGCAAAAGTTGGTAGTCACGCAAGCCCGTGAGCTTCCATCGGTGGGTGGTTACGACGACGCACCGGTTGATGGCACGAAAGAGGCCTTGAGAACAGGCGTGACACAGGATGAGACGAGCAGCTTATCGAACGAAACGCTTGCACCGGCGTTGCTCAGCTCGCATGATGCTGCGTCGCCGGAACCGCAAGGAATGAATAGCGCTCCGGTTTTTGAGGCGTTGTTGCAAGCCCTCGAAAACGGGGAGGACGCCCTTACGGACTTTGCTGCAGTTGTCCAATTTCTGACGAAACTTCTTGGTGAAATCACGGACGATATTTTTGGGGAATTAGGCGGTTGGACACATTCAGGAACTGATAAAGACAATAATACCTCTGTGCATATAGACATCGATAAGATATATGCTGCTTTTGATAGTATTTTTTCGAAATACGCCGGCTATTCCAAAGGCCCTCCGCCTCATTTCACCGCGGGATCAATCGATACTGGCGTAGCAGTCAAAATTCCCCCGAGTGTTGATGAGTGGAACAAACAGCTCTCCCCCTTGTTCACCGTCGATGGCAAGGGAAATGTGTCTATGGACACCAGCAGCTTAAATAAGCTTATCGATTCTGTCCGTGACTTCGGCAACAACGGCGGCGGCACGCCGCCCGGGGTAAATTCCGCGGCATACCAGGCATGGTCGACGGGCTTCACGGCGATGAAGGACCAGATGCAGACCTCGCTTCAGATGTTGGCTGAAAAGTACTCTCATCAGAATTCGAATTTTGACAGCATGTCAAAGATCCTCAGTTCGTCGATCTCCGCCATGTTGGATACGGCAAAATCGTATTTGAATATCTGAAACTGGGCAGCCGTTTGCCCTTCGCGATGTAGTCGTCCATTGCCGCGAAAACGCGACCGGTTTTTCAGGGAAAGCAAAAAGGAGAACCACAATGCTTAACGCGGTAGCACGCGGCGACAGAATCGCTAGCACGCCTGCGCGGATGGCAGAGGCTGTAGCCAGCGTGGGATCGGGGAAGGCCGGCTCCCAGGATGGAACGAAAGTCTGCGCAGTTCATCAGGAAACAACGAGAGCTTCCGATGACCGGAGTTTTGCAACCAAGAACCTCGACGACGCTCACCGACAACTGGAAGGGCTCGTGGCCGACAAAGGCATTGACTATCACCGGCTGTTGGCCACTAGCGTAGATGCCGATCGTTCCATAGTGAATGATCTCGCGCGCGTCGTGCATGCGCTCGATCAGTCAATTTCGGACTCGGCAACGTCGGTGCAGAAGCAGAATTTCGAAGGAGTGAAGCAAGCGTTCGCGAAGTTCATCGTCACTGCGGTCGAGCTTCGCAAGAGGGGTGGGCCGTTCTGCAATGAGAGAAACTTGAAATACAACGAATTTCGCCAGAAGCTTGTGTCGCTGACAAGGAGCATCGGGCCCGAGAAAGTCGTGAGGGACTTCCGCGAAAAGGTTGTCAATGCGGCCATGACCGATTGCGCCCTGGGCGAGCATAGCCTGGCCAATCCGCGAGCTCTGATGGATTGGCATGCGGCCTATGCGCAGCAGCGAATGTCGGTCCATGCCGCGCGTACGTCCCGAAACGCGACATATCCGGGGGTCGCTATTGAAACCCTGGTGCAAGCCCTTTGTCATGAAGCGAAGGCGGATCAACTGCTCAGAGATCCTCGTCGTGCCGAGCCGCCAGAATACGTGCTCAATCTGAGCGGTCTCAAGCGCATGATGGCGGAATTACCTAGCAAGCTCGATGGCGTGCGCGTGGCGCCGGCTGTGCCGGAGTATAGAGACGCATCGACCGGCACCGAAGGGCCAATTTGTTATCCCGAGGTTCACGAAGTGGACGATACCTGTGAGATCGTCGCCGACAACCAGGTTTCTCGCCCGACGCTAGCGGACAAAGAGGAGCCGCGTGCGTCGGTGCCCTTGGTGGCTTCGCGAGAGAATGCACGAGCCCAGTCACCAGTTTCGCCGGCAACTGGTCCGTGGATGAAAGGCGCTGACGGGAAGCGGGTTCGCGTTGGCCTGAACCCGACAGTCTCGACCACCGAGGACACCTTTGATCGTTTTAACTGGATATTGAGGCTACGCCCAACAGCCGACCATGCGAATCGAGCTCAACTCAAGCGCAGGAGTCTTCTTCCGGAGCCTGATGAGGTGGAAAGGCCTGCGCCCGTCCACGCCGAGGCATCGGCCAAAGCATTGTCGACAGTGGCTTACCCGGACAGACTCGCGACGACCGACGACTTGCGGCCACAGCAACCGCAAACACATGCCCGATTCGATCACAGCGAGTAGTAAGCCATGCAAGTCGATAAAACTCCTGACGACACAGCAGCAATTGAGCCTGCCAGGAAGCTGATCGCGCAGTTGCTTTGCATGCCGGAGGCGAGAGTGAGTGCGGATCAACGCCTGCTTGACGAGTTGGCAATGGATTCGCTTGAGATACTGGAACTGTCGATCAAGCTCGAAGAGCGCTGGGGCATCACCCTCGATGAGACGATCCTGCCTCGTTTGGAGACTGTGCGCGACGTGGCGGTACTTATCGGGCAGTACATGTGATGTGACGTGTCTCGCTTCGCGTGAGGCGCTATGCGCGTGAAGGGACCTCGCGGCTGTCGAATGTTCATCCGAAGGAACAATAATGCAGGATTTAATGCGGCAAGGAAAAACATTTTCGATTATCGGTGTAGCGGTGGCTCGCATCCTTTCGACAATGCTGGCGGGCTTCGTACTTGCTGCGGGTACGTCCCGGGCGGATGTGATCGACAACGCGGCACATCAATATCAGGTCAACGCAGATGTGCTGCGTGCCATTGCCTACTACGAATCGCACCTCAACCCGCACGCCTATCACCGCAACCTCAACGGCACGGTCGATATTGGCCTGATGCAGATAAATTCGATCCACCTTGCCGGATTGCGCGCGAGGATGATCGATGCAAACATGCTCATCGATCCTCAACTAAACGCCAATGTAGGTGCATCGCTGCTTCGCGAGAGTATCGACAAATTCGGTTCCAGTTGGCGGGCGGTCGGCGCCTATCATTCGCATAGGGAGGCATTGAGCGCGCAATACGCGCGGACCGTCTATGACATCTATCTTGCGCAGCCTTGGACCTATGCAGTGCAAGGTGCCAGATCCTCGGGAAAGGAAGCGGGTGTCATCGTTCGGAATATCGATGTGAACTGAAGCAGGAAACCTAGTGTTCTTAGTTAGAAATTCGTAGACAAAATCACTTGACGTCCAGCGGACCTTTTCTCCGTAACCGCGGCACGCGCGCAATCGCCGATCGGAGGGGCGTAAACGGTGCCGGCAATCTGCTATTTCCCGCAGCAGCATCGCCCGTCCCGTTAATCCCAGCGGCTCCCGCAAAAGCTCACCCGTCCCGTCGAATATCAATCGAAAATTCGCAGGTAACTGGCGGGGAAGGTCAACCTGACCGCAATCGAAAACCCTGTGCTGGCAATGGGGAGGTGGCCATCCGGTGACCGGAAGCATGTCTCATGGGTGACCCGTTCCCCATGGCGCCGGACACCCGCGGGATCGTTCTGTCAGGTGGTGTTCGCGCCGCTTCCAACTTCTGGTAGATTTGTCGCAGCGCGGCGTAATGCAGGACAGATCAAGGACCGCGAAGGAAACGGCCGAGGTGCACCATGGAAGTTCTCGATCGCGCGCCGACCGTCTCGCCGGACGGACGCGCTGTGGTTTTTACGCTGTCGATCCGCGGCCGCGAGGTCAAAGGCGTCATGGCACGTGACGCACTTGAAAAATGTTTCTGGCTACCGCGCGGCGCCGACGACACGCGCACACTGAAAGCGTTCGCAAACGGCCGCATCCGCATCATGGCGGTCGCGCAGCGAAAGTTGCTTGCTCGAGCCGACGAGCGGTTGTCGCTAACCGTCAACGACTTCGTGGCCCGGTGAGCCGTCGCTGGGTAGCGGGGATTGGGGGCGGGGCGACGTTGAATGCGCCCACAATAAAAGCACGATCGTTCTGTCAAGGCCATTCTGAAATGTCCGTCTTCCAGCCAAGTTGAAATGTCCGGGTTGACGGGGTTCAGGGTTTGTTTCTCCTGGGTTACAGCTCACGCAGTGTCGAAGAGCGGGTCCTGCGCGGGCAGGGCGCTTACGCCTGTGCCCCTGGCAGACCTACGGTCCGGTTTGCGGGGTTGCGGCGGCGCTGTTCTGTGTTGCGCGAGTTCCACGACCACATGCTCGACGTCGGCCTGCGTAACTCGCGCTGCTTCTTCGTGCCCGGCTGAGGCCTGTTTCGGTCGGTCCTGGTCGAGGCACCCCGGTTGGTTCGGGATGGAGCCTTGCCGATCCGGCTGTTATCGCGTTGCGCCTGAATCGCCGGCGAGACCTGGAGCACGTGGCCCAGACGTTTGTGCTCGACGACTGCCCCCTGATCGACTTCTGCCAGCCGGTCATACGAGCGGCACGGAATCGCCTCGCCATCCGTACGGATCTCGATCCGCCCGTCCGGGTACTCCCACACCTCGATAGAGGGGCAATCGTACTCTTCGTGCGAATTCTGGCGGTTTGCGCCGAGAAGGGATGATTAATCAACGACTTGCAAATCATTCGATCACGCGAAATGTGCGAACCCGCAAGGCTTTAACACAGAGGGCTCGACTTCAGGTGACCGCCATTTTCTGCACGAAAAGTACGATTACCCCAGATAGATGTTATTTATCAAATTGATGGATCGATGCGCAGCTCAATGCGAAGTGCGTTACTATTGATAAAAGTTATCAATAGTAATTTCGGCGTTTGAAAGGTGAGCTTATGCGGGGGCAGAAATGGTGCAGTTGACGGTAAAGGGTGCGGTCGGCGAGATGGACCTGTTCACGCAACACGAAGCGGAAACCGGCCGCTTGTGCCGAACACTGCGTCTGGAGGCGAGTGACGATAGAAAAAGTGTCGTGCTCATCGGGGCAATCGTCCTTTTCGTGCAAAATCTGGCGGTTTGTTTCGAAATATCAATTCAAATCAAAGACTTGAGGATTTTCGATTTCTCGCAACCGTGTCCTTTTGATGCGAAATCTGGCGCTTTCAGCGGGTCGCGGCCGCGAGATCCAATCGCATCCGGTAGTCGGTCAGCAGTTGCTGTTGTGCGTCGAACTGCGCGGCGCGCTTTGTCAGATCGGCGGCAAGTAACTCGCGCGCTTCGCGCGCCTGTGCCAGTTCCACGGCCTGCATGCTGGTCGTCGTGTTCAGCGCATCGCGTTCGGCTTCGGCGCGCGCATGGTCGGCGAGTGCCTGGTTCAGTGCGGTCTGCAATTGCTCACCGCGCGCCAGCTGCTCACGCGAGTGCTTCGTGGCCGCGGTCACTTCGGCGACGAGCCGTGCGTTGTCCCTGTTCAGCTGGGTGATCTCGTTCTGCCTCACAATCAGCGCTTGGTTCGCCTGGCGCAATTCGGCCTGGAACTGCTGGACCTGCTGCTCGTGCCGGCGCGCGTCCTGTTCGCGCTGCTCCCTGCTGGCCGAGCGATAGTGCTCAAGCGCGTCGTGCGCGTGCTGGAGCTTTTCCTCGAGCGAGCGACGAAAACCGTCGTGTTCCGCCAGATGTCCGGTCAGGTCGCGTACCTGCTGTGTGAGACGTTCGACATCGAGTGCACGCTGCTGCAACGCGGCCTGCGTATCGGCGTGGGCGGCCCGTTCGCGCCTGGCGTCGAGGTCGGCCGAGGACAACTGCGCGCGCAGCGCTGCGAGATCATCAGTCAGCTTCGCGACTTCGGCCTGGGCCTGCTGGCGCTGCGTGAGTGCCGCTACCGTCTGCTGCGCGATCGCCGCATCGGCCTCGTCATGCAACTGTGCGGCGAGTCGAGCAACCAGATCCTGGATTGCGTCGGACAGCGATCCGGCACGCGTGAGCGATGTCCCTTCCTCGTCCTCCAGCTCCTTCAGGTAGCGATGAATCGTGGTTTTCGAGCCGGTGTTGCCGAGCGCGATACGTACTGAGTCGATGGACGGATGCTGCCCTTGCGCGATGAGCGCGTCGCGGGCGCGTTTGATGTCCATGCGACTGAGACCGGCGCGGGCCATCGCCTCTCCTCGAATATCGTACTGTATTACATACCATGTATATACATACCAATCGGACAAGTCAAGTCGACACAGGTGTCGCTATTTCTCACGCTTGATAAAGGTAGATTATCCAATGTGAGCGCCCGGAAACCGTCTCCAGCAACTGGAACCCGTACAAAAGGCGGATGGGCTGCCGGATTTCAGGCGAGTTCCAGCTGAAGCGCTTCCTCAGGTGCACGTACCCGGTATCCCATCGCCCGGTAGCCACGCTGGCGCTTCTCCCACATACGCAGCAACTTCAGATGGCCGCCATCGACGTAATCGAGCACCCGTACGCTGGTCTTGGTCGCGTGTTCGCGATGCAATCGCCCAGCGTACTGCTGCAGGGTGCCTTGCCACGAGATCGGCATGGCCAGCACCAGCGTGTCCAGCACCGGATGATCAAATCCCTCGCCAACAAGCTTGCCGGTCGCCAGCACGACCCGCGGCGCGTCATTGGCAAGCGCGTCGAGTGCGGCAACCTGACCGGCACGAGCTTTTTTCGCCAGACGACCATGCAGGACAAACAGTGACGGTACGGTCGCGCCCAACGCCTGCCGAAGACTTTCGAGATGGTCTATGCGTTCGGTCAGCACCAGTACATTCCGTCGCTGCTGATATTGCTTTATGATGTCCTCGGCGATCACACGCGTGCGTTGCGTATCCTTTGCCAGCTGCGCGAACACGTCCTGGATCGGCGCAGCGTCCGGTACGTCGACCGCGGTGGTGAGTCTTTGCGGGAACACCTCAAGGATCTGTGGCGCGCTTGCCGCAGGTCGCGCCACGTGCCGGATCGGGCCGCACAACATGAACATCACGGGTTGCTGGCTGTCGCGCCGTACCGGTGTCGCCGTCAGGCCCAGGACATACCGTGCGTTGACAGCCTTGAGGACCGCCTCGAACGAATCAGCGGACACGTGGTGGCACTCGTCGACAATCACATGGCCGTAACATCGCAGTACCTCGCCGCGTGAGCCGCCGGGCGCCACCGATTGCAGCATGGCGATATCGATCTGGCCCGTTGCCTTCATCCTGCCGCCGCCTATCGAGCCGATGCATCGACGATCAAGGGCAAGAAACGTCTGCAGACGCTCACGCCACTGGTCGAGCAGTTCCCTGCGATGCACAAGGATGAGCGTGTTAACACCGCGCCGGGCGATCATCGAGGCCGCAGTGACAGTCTTCCCGAATGCCGTCGGAGCATGGAGGATACCGGTGTCGTGTCGCAACAGGTCCGCCACTGCTGCCACCTGGTCGGCACGCAACGTACCGGCGAACGATGCCTCGACCCGCTCTCCTGCGCAACGCTCGTCGCGCGTTTCGCATGCAATGTCGTTGTCGCGCAGCAGCGTCATGATGTCGTCGAGGCAACCGCGCGGCAACGCGATGTGGTGCGGACAGTTCTCGGCACGACCGACAATGCGTGGCGTGTCCCAGACGCTGAAACCTCGCGCCTGGGCCCGGGTAAAACTCCGGATTCTGGAATGCCGCCAGGCGGATAAGGCGGTTAAGCAGTGCTTGCGGCAGTCGTGCTTTTTCGAAATAGAGCTGGTTTGCAAGCGTCAGGGTGAGCGACGCCGGCATTGGTCCGCTCAACCGTTTCGGCAATGCCGGTGGTGCCTTCCACGGTTCGGCCTGATCTTCTTCATCGATGAATGCAATGTCAAGCGGATGGGCGCCACCCGTCGCACGGAAAATCACGCCTTCAATGTCCGCGCCATCCATCATCCTGACAGACACCAGATATGCCCACTGGTCACCGTACGGTGCGAAATCGTCGTCGACGAATATGCTGCAGCCACGCTCGCGCGGCTGCTTTTGCAGCGGCAACGCGATCAGGTTGCCGAACCCACCCTTTGGGAGCACATCCTGATTCGGAAACAACCGGTCGTAGGACGACAGTTCCAGTTGTCGGGTTCGTGCACAGGTGTGACTGATGATTGCGGAGCCCAGGCGCCGGGCATCACGCGCAGCGACAGCTGACGTAAAGAATATGCACGCATGTGCTCCATTGCCCGACCTGGAAATCTCGAGCGACACCGGCACTTCCAGCTCCCGGCACGATTGCCGGAAGGCGCTGGCATCTTCACGCCAGCCATCCTCGTCGAAATCGACCGCGAGAAAATAGCAGGTGCCGTCCGTCATCAACGGATAGATGCCCACGGTGCGATCGCCAGTCAGGTGTGCATAGATAACGGCATCGTCCAGCGGCAACAGCACGCGATGGCTGCAGTCCGAACACCTGATCCGCGGCTTCTGGCAGATCCCGCTTCGCCACTCGTTTGCGCAGGCCGGCGCATAGCCCGATTTTCCGGCGATCCTGCTTTCCCATCGCAAGGCGTAGATGTCCGTGCGTCCACGGAAGAGCCGGCGAAAGAGCTGCACCTTCTGCTTCGACGAGAGGGCCGACGCGTCGGTGCTGCGTGCGGCTGGCGATGACACGTGCTGAACCATCTGCACGGGCCGGGCAATCTGCGAATCGCGACCATCGAGTACCGCAACCAGCCTCGCGTTTTCGGTCTGCAGGCGTGTCACTTCCGCGAGCAACTCCTCCCTCGTCAGCTCAGTCATGACCACGCCCTGTATGCTTCGTACCGCTCATCGTTTTACCCGTCTCCAGTACTCCGTGACAAGCCGTCATGCACGCGACGCTCCGGGGATTTCCGATATCATCGCTGCGTGTTACGTTGATTGTCTGATTGTACCCACGAGCCATGCCTGACATCGAACGCTACCTCGAAGCGGCAACGCGCGACAACACACGGCGCAGCTACCAGTCGGCGATCCGGCATTTCGAAGTCGAATGGGGCGGCTTCCTGCCAGCAAGCGCTGATGCAATCGCACAGTATCTCGCTGACCACGCGCCGTCACTGTCGGTCAATACGCTGCGAGCGCGACTCGCCGCACTGGCCCAGTGGCACCAGACTCAGGGCTTTCCAGACCCAACGAAAACGCCCCATGTGAGGAAAATGCTCAAGGGCATCGCAGCACTGCACCCCGCGACGGAAAAGCGCGCAAAACCGCTGCAGATCGCGCAACTCGAACAACTGGTCGCATGGCTGGATGAGCAGATCGGGCACGCGATCCGCTCGGGCGATATGCGAATCAGCGCGACGCACACGCGCAGCAAGGCACTTGTGCTGCTCGGCTTCTGGCGAGGCTTCCGTTCCGATGAACTGGGTCGCCTGCAGGTCGAGCACATCACGGTCGAAGCAGGACGCGGCATGACGATGTTCCTGCCGCGCACGAAGAGCGACCGCGCGCAGACCGGCACGACCTTCAAGGCACCGGCGCTCTCACGCCTTTGCCCCGTGACTGCCTATGAAGCGTGGATCGCGAGCTCCGGCCTGACCGCAGGCCCGGTATTCCGCAGCATCGACCGCTGGGGAAACATCAGCGACGATGGGCTGCATGCCGGCAGCTTCGTGCCACTGCTGCGCGAGTTGTTCCGTGCGGCGGGCATACCGGCACCGGACAGCTACAGCAGCCACTCGCTGCGGCGGGGCTTCGCAAGCTGGGCCAACTCAAACAGCTGGGATATCAAAATGTTGATGGAGTACGTCGGCTGGAAAGACGTTCGTTCCGCGATGCGCTACATCGACGCCGCCGACCCATTCGCACAGCACCGGATCGAATCCGCGCTCATGGCGACGCCAGCGTTGGCGCAGCCGCAACCGTCACCGTCGCTTGCCGGTCCGCGAGACACGACACCCTCTGTGGAGCAAACGTCGTTATCGCCGAAAGACGAAACGCACCTGAACCTGCATCTGGCCATCGAGCGCAACAGCAAGTTCATCCGGGGCATGTCGAAGGCGCGCCGGTGGATCGAACAGTTCTGCCAGTCCCAGTATCAGATACGCAGTGTCAACGGGCGTCATGCACGATACGAAATCGTCATGCCGTTCGCACACGGACCGGAACTGGAAGACGCCATCGAGGCGTTACTCAGTGAAATACACGCGGCGGTCAAGCTGTGCGACTGTATGGCTGAAGCGGTACTGCATGACCCGATCGCAGAGCGGTACTGGCGTTGATCACGCTGGTTTGCCCTCTGGCGGCACTGGCGGCAAATCTGCCGCGCGCACAAAATATTTCGTGAACAGCCGCTCGGCCTCCCGCAGCCCCTCGTTGGTCAGCCCCACCGACCTCGCGCGGCTGACCGGATCGTGGATGAATCCTTTCTCATGCAAACGATTCATCGTAGGCCAGTCGAAACCTTTCCAGGCACGATTGCGCTCACACAGGTTCAGGTGGAGCAGCGCCAGCACCACTTCGTCAATGGCCTCCGTATCGATGTTCATCGCAACTTTCCTTCCCCAGTACCTCAATATCCGCTTCACGATCCAGCCGCAAACTCCCTGCATCGCAGGATTGTCACCCGCGTTTCGCACCGATATCAAGCCGCCCCACGTTTTGCAGATCATCCTTGCGTTGCCGCACGCGCCGTTTATAGCTCGCCTGATTTTTTGTGCATACCAGGCTGTGTGGACTTCCAGTCCTGCGCGTCGTGCAATTCACATCGCAACTGCGTTGCTTGATGATACTTTCAACGTGACTGCGAACGTGCTGGGCAGCCTTTAACACCCACTCCCGGCGTCCGGGGTCGACAAGAAACTGTCCGAGCCCGGCGCAATGGGCACAACGACAGACAACCGGATTCGCCCGTGCGAAATCAGCCGGCGGCTCCAGCGGCTCGGCGATGCGGCGGCGCAGATGATCCAGACCGGCGGCACGCAGACGCTGGACCGACGCAATGTTCGCTGTCGATGCTCGTCCAGTCAGATCCAGCGCGGCTGGAACGATGATGGCGTCCATGCCGAAAGAGGCTGGATTACCCAGGACGTGCTCGACAACATGGCCGGCGAGTAACGGTACATCGATCCGGTCAAGTGCCGTCAGCAGGTCGACAATCAGGGGCGGCTCGATGGGTTCTGGCCGTCGCGGGTAATCAGGATCAGATCTGGCGCGCTGTCCCAGAAGCGTTTCGACCAGCGCCGTTGCCGCGGATTGCAAGTGCTCCGGATGGCCGGCCCCTCGACTGATCTGCGCCAGCAGGCCGGCACACGCTCCCGGAATTATCTGCGCGTTCGTCGCGATGATCTGCTCCGTGAGCCCGGCAGCACGCTCTGGCGACAACAGCCTGGCGGCACGCGTCAACGCTTCATTCTCACTGCCGTGATAGAGCCATTTAGCGGAAATAGCGGACAGGAATGCGTCGATGTGTACGGTGTCGTGCAACTGCGTCAGGCTGGTCAACATGCTGATGACCTTGTCCGCCGGTCCCTTCCCGGAGTAACCGTGTGACGCTGGCCAGCCGCGCAGCATATGATCGGCCAGCACGTGAGCCTCGCGCCATACAGGCGACGCCTGATCTTCACCACCGCTCGTCCAGCGTTCCGCCAGATCCTTCAGGTAAGACAAGGTCACCTCAAGACCCGCCTGGTTGAACACGGCAAGCCGTCGCGACCGGGGCCACAGCACAAAGGCCGCCCGCCGGTAAGTCCGCTCGAACGACGCCCCTTCATTGCCGGTGGCCTCATGAAAATGTTGCTCGTCGGGCTTCAGACCATCAAAGCTTCCGGGCGGGCACAATTCCTTTTCCTCGAAAGGCAGGGCAGCGATGGCCGGCCGGCTGCCATCGGGCCGTCGCCAGTCCGATACGCTCTGTATTCGATCGATGACTTCGACGACCTCGAAGTCATCGTCGTATTGCTCATCATCGTCATCATGGCGGGCACGATGCCAGCCACTGCGCCGGCGCGGGGCGTAGTTGCCATATTCAGCACTCCCGGTTTCCTCGATCGACACCAGTGCAAGGTGAAGGTCGCATGCGGCTTCGTCAGCAGCACGAACGAGCACGGCGGCGGCGGCCGCATCGGCGTTCTTCAATGTATCGAACGACAGTTCTGCCGGGGTATACGCATATTCCAGCGGGTAGATGAGTTTTTCGGGCGAGCTGTCATCCGGCGAATCCTTGTCCACCGCCCAGCGTCGTAACAGGGCCGTGATGGCCGCCTGCTCCCTGTCGTACTCGGGAGGAGCGGCAGGCTGCCGGCGACCGCCGCGTGTGAGGTTGAAGACGAGCGTCAGCCTGAAGCCCGACGTGACCGGGCGAACCTCATGCACGCAGTCAGCGTAGAAGGCGGCGAAGGACACCTGCGCCGAGTCGGAGCAGCTCAGGTCAAGACAGACTTCACGCCCCCGGTGACGAACGACCAGTTCGCCCCCATCGCACGCCGAAGGCAGAACAACCACCAGGGTCGCGAACATCCCCGGGATCTTCTCGGTATCACGATGTTCAACGAAAAAGCTGCCCGTGTCGTAGACGAGGAGTTTGTACAGTTCGGCAGACACCGTCCCTGTTACATCCAGGCCAATCGCCACCTGAGCGATAATTCCATCGAGGGTCTCCGCCCAGCTACGCCCCGAAAGATGAACATCGTCAGCCGCAATCTGCCATGTCCGGCGAACATTGGTATCGACGCGTGTTTCCTCCCCGCGCCCATACGGCGCGCGTGCAGCAACTGCGACGAGCTGTCCGGCCTGTACGGGAAGCAGCGGCAACGCGATACGGCCAACACCTTCTACCTCCAGGTTGGGCATGACGATTTCGGATTTGCCGGATGCGTAGAAATCTCCGTGGCAACGAATGGTGGGGATGATCTGCGCAAGCTCTCGGGTGATCGCCTTCAAAACGTCTTCTCCTCTGCGGGATATATTCAGGAACGATTCGCCTTCTGCCATGGCGCCGCGTCGAGCAGCATTTCCTGGTACCGGTCGATCGGAAAGCTGAGCGTTCCCCGGAAATTCACATGCGCGAAGTGTGCTGGCCCCATGCGGCGCAGCCAGTCATCCTCGATGCGCTGTCCCTTGTCGCGCCAGTTGTCGACGGTTGCCTGCATGCGCTGCGTGTTCCACGCGATGACGAGATTCGTCAGCAACGTCAACGAGCCGGATATCGCGATCATTTCGTCACGGCGGCGTCCCCGCTCGGGCGCCACCTTGCCGATGTATATCGCGCGCTGGAGCTGGTGCACCGACTCGCCACGGTTGAGCAGCGTATGTAGTTCACGGCGAAACTCAGCGTTGCTGAAATAGTCGCACAGGAAAAGTGTGCGCAGCAGCTTGCCAAGATGATCGGCAGCCCGATGCACCCGGTCACCCTGCGCGGCACTACCGAACCGCTGGAGTGCGACAATGGCGCTCACGCGACCCGAGCGGATCGACGCGACCAGTCGCAGCAGTTCATCCCAGCCGTCGCGAATGGCCTTGAGCGATATTTCGCAGGCGACCACCTGCGCCAGACCTTCCGGAGAGGCTATCGTCCTCGGCAGATACAGCTTGCGCTCCGCCAGGTTGCGCAGGTTCGGGCAGAGATCGAACCCGAGCAGTTTCGACACGGCCATCCCCACGTTCGTATATCCATGCGTATCGACCGAAAGCCTGAGCAGTCCACCGTCGTCGCGCGTAGTGTTGTGCCGGATCACGCCTTCAATCGCCACGCCGGCCTGACGCTCGTTCAGCACAATGGGATGGTTATAGACGATGCCGTGCTGGTCGAGCACATGCGTGTACATACCCACCGCGTGGGTGCGGCGTCGCGGATCGACGCGAGCGTAAAAGAGATGCCGTGATGTATCAAGGCTCATCGAATCACTGGACGCATGCTGTCCGGTTCCCCACAGCGCGGTGATCGAATGCGTGCGCTGGAATTCCACCACGCGGTCATTGGCACGAAGGAGCCGCCCCGGCATTTCGAGCGCGCGCATCGCGGTCGAAATCTGCGCCGGGTCCAGTTGCGGAATCATCGCAGCGACGCTCTTTGCATCGAGTTCTGTTCCGTGCGCGATCAGGCCAGCGTACAGCGCGACGAGTTCGTTCGCATCACGCGCCTTGCGCGCCAGCAACACTTCGCTGAAACCGGTGCGGGCATCCATTTCCATCACCATATCGGCAAACTGGGCGTTGCCAATCTCCTTGAACATCAGATCGCGCGTGCGCTTCGGTGTGCCGTCGGTCGGCAACGCTTCGAGCGCCGACAGATGCAACGCGCCGTCGGTGCCGATCGTCACCCGTCCTGCTTCGCGAACCTCCTCCAGGGCGGCAAGACCCGCCGTCAGGTGCCCCGTCAGCCTTTCGAGAAAGGGGTCCGCCGTCGGCGGCAAACCCAGCGACGACAGGTGCCGCTCACGCTCGCCTTCCCATTGCGCGGGTGAAATCAGCAGCAGGTCGCGCTCGCGGAAAGACAGGCTGTGGTTGATCCATATCGAGCCGCCGCGCAATCCTTTGCGCAATCCCGTAATCGCTGATGCCTCCAGCGCCCGGAGCGCCCGTTTCCGGTCGTCACCCTCGACCATGTCGCGCCAGCTGGCACTAACCGCCACATCGCAATCGCCGGGCAGTTCAGTTGCGTCACTGTCGTGTAACTTGCCAACGAGTTCGAGTTGCCGCAGGCTCATCTCGCCGTCCCGTCCCTCGAACCCCAGTTCTCGCAAGGGCACCAGCAGGTTACGGATACGATGGTGATCGTCAGTCAACGTTTCGCGTACGCTGGCCGCATGACTGGCGGTGGGTTTGTCCGGGAGGGCATCGAGCAGCTTGCCTATCTCGACGATTTTTTCTTCGGCCGACTGCTCTTTGTCCTGGACGATGGCCTTGATCGCGATCAACTGCTGCCGGTATCCGACAGCCGAGCGGGCCTGCTTCGTCCGGGTCTTCTCGTACGCATGCCGGACCAGATCGGAGACACGACGGCCGGTCTGATACAGCAGCGAATCCGTCAATTCCAGCAGGGTGACGCGCAGGAAGAAAACCAGCTCCAGCATCCGCGTCGACTCTTTCAGCCCGCGTGTTTTGACAGGACGACGTGCCTGAATGCGTTGTGCCCATGCCCGCTGCTTCTCGAGCGGGACCGCATCGAGCACCCACATGTGGGCACCAAGCTCTTTCAGAAAGCGAACTTTCTCGAGCGTCTCGGTCATCGTCGTTGGACTGTGCCGGGCTGGCGGTGTCTTCAACCATTCGAGAACGGTCATGCCGGAGGTGTCGTGCCGGGTCGACAGAACCGCATCCGCACGTTCAAGTTGCGCATCGGGGACAGTCGCCTTGATCATCGCGAGCACGTCGCGCTCGATGTCCGCCCAGATCGAGCGGCCGAGATCTTTCAGTGTCCGTTCCGCAGGAATCAGGATCCTGCGTTCATACAGCCAGTAGTGTGCGTGCTGCAGCAGGTCGTCAATCGTCAGCGATTCGTGCGCGTCCTCGCGCATCCATGCTTCAAGCCCCGACCACTGGTCCGCCACGATCGAAGTCAGACCCAGGTACTCGCAGGCCCAGACCTGATGATCGTAGAGCGTTTTGTAACGGAGGTAGAGCGTCCTGAGCGAGGCGATCGTCGGCGTTGCCAGACCGAGCCGGTCACCAACATAGCGCAACAACTGCCGCGGCACGGTGCCCACATGGTCGAGCGTGTGGCCGCTCGCGCGCAGAAAAACCAGCTGGATGGCAACGCCTGCGCGGCGATCACGCCGGAACCGCTCGTTGATCGCTGCGATGTCGCTGTCGGTCAGCGCGAAATAGCGCTCGACGTCGAATTCGGATAGTCGCGAAGGCAACCGACCCTGTCCCACATAGCGAAATTCCAGGCCCGGCACGTTTCTGCCCCCGTGTGACGGCGCGATCCAGATCGCGGGCGAATATATTATCGCAGCCGTTCCCCAAGCCCATTTTCGCGTGCAGACATGCCCTGCAGAGCCTTATCAGACAAGGCTTTCAGACCAAATCGCCAGATTTTGCACGAAAAGTACGATCACCCCTAACTCAGCGCGGTGAAGAACATCGCGACCATGCCGATGATGTAGGCAAGCGGGACCATCCCCGCCCGAGGCATCGGAAACGTAGCCATAGATTGCGAATGGCGCGATAGGAATCATGAAGACGATGCCGTATATCACGAGGTCGGCGAACGTCAGGCTACGCTTAAGCTCTTGCTTGTAGCCGAAAGAATCAGTAGACATGATGCAATTCCTTCCCGGAAAGCGACGGAGTCGGAGAATTTGTGGCGGCGGCTGGACTTACACCGGCGCGATAGCGAAAACGCGGACGGGGAAGCCGGAGGCGCCGCCGATTTTCGGGAAGGCCGCCACGACGAGCGCGCCTACTTCAGGGACCTCGCTGAGATTTGCGAGCAGCTCGATTTGATACCGATCCTTGGACAGGACCAGACCTTCGAGTGAGAAGTCGGAACGCGACGTCGCAGAGCCGGGGTCTGTATCGAGCGTCTCGTGACCGCACGCGGTGACCGCGCGCTCGTCGAAGAGGTAGTCAATGACTTCGCGGCTCCAGCCTGGGGTGTGCGAGATGCCCGCAGCATCGCGGTTGAGCATGCTGGCGTGGTCTGGCCACCGCGTGGACCAGTCCGTGCGAAGCGCGACGAATGCACCGCGAGGGATGGAGCCGTTTCTCTTTTCCCAGTCGATAACGTCGTCCATCGACACGGTGTAGTCGTGATTCACTGCAACCTTCTCGTGGATATTGATAACCACGAGAGGAAGAAGCTGTTCCCTTACTTCAAGTTGGTCAAGCGGACGCAGGCCACCGTGAAAGTGGGAGGGAGGGTCAACGTGCGTACCCCATTGTCCGACGTGGGTGAATACATGAGCCTGGAACCCGTGCTGGTCGAGATTGAAGAGCGCATCGCGGCTCATCTTGGTGAAGCCGGACCACAGCGGTGACGTTTCGTCCGCAGTGTGTGAGGTCGACCCATCGGCCGGTTTTGAGTATTTCATGAAGCGTCCAGAGCGGGTTATTTCCGAGCAATGCGAGCACTTCAGTAGCAGTGGTATGTCCCATCGATGTCTCCGAGAGTTCAGTTATGAAAATGCATCACGAGTCCTTGAAGACTCTGTCCAGTTTGTTTATTTACGTAGGAATACTTATAAATATATTGTTATGCCGTACGCTCATTTCCTTGTACTCAGGTGGCGGGTCGAGCGCTTCGAATATCGACTCGCGAGAACATAAGCGTCACACGTGCCCTGTCTGAATTGACACCGGCCGTCTGCTTTCGGGTTGCAGATATCGCGGTTGCTTGTCCAGTGGATTGGAAGTTAGTCGATGGGCATTAAGAGCGTCAATGAGCCAAAACGGATTTCAGCGGTTTGAAATTCGCGATGGCCTAAACGTGAAAATGACGTCCGATTCGTGCCAAAAAGAACTCCGGGAATACCATGAATTGCCTGTACAAATCAGACAGACAGTTGTAAGGTCGCGCGGCGAACAAGGGGAAGATATTTAGGAGGACGCTTAAAGACGCATGAAAACCGCAGGGGTTCTGGATTGGTGACGCCTGGTTGACAGCGTCTTTTGAGTGTGCTCCGATTCACAGACGGTGCATGCGCGTGCAGTGCCGCATAGGAATGGCGTCATGAGGCAATTGAACGACTGGGTACGGTATGCGGACTTCTATCGCAAGTCCCCGTATTCGATTTTTCCGCAAGAACATCGCGACTCCCCTGGTCGCCTCAACTTCCACATGATTACGGTGGAGCAAGGCGACCACGAATTCGTGGACCCGAGCGTCCCTGAAACGGTGGTCGCGCTTCCGCTCGCCGCTTCGCCGGACAACACCTGGTCTTGGGATATGGGGAACGGATGGCACAGTGATGCCGCCGCGCCGGGCCGCATGCTGGTCTTGCCCGCGGATAACGCCAGTCGCTGGAAGGTCCGAGGGAACCGTCGCCTCCTGTTGCTGACGATTCCCTCGCCGACAGTTCGCCGAATCCTCGGACCTACGGCACCAGACCGGTTGACTGAAGCGTTTCTGCCACTTGCACAAGCGACGTGGGAGGATGAGTTTATTGCTCAGTTGATGACGCGCTTGTGGGAAGCGTCAGCGAGGGGGCATGTGACCGACCGACTGCTTGTTGACGGGGCAGTCACCACAGTTGTTGCCCATCTCCTCCAGCGCGCTGGTTCACTGGAGCGACCGGAGAAGTACGTCGCACTTCCGCCGTGGAGGCTCAAGCGCATCGTCGAATATGTCGACTCGTGTCTGCATGAGGAAATTGACATAGTGACTTTAGCCGAGATGGCCGGCCTGAGCGTTCGCCACTTTTCACGTGCTTTCAAGGAAGAGGTAGGGGAGACGCCGCATCGCTGGCTAATGGCGCAGCGGGCCGAACGCGCGATGTCGATGCTGAAGGCAGGGAATTTGCCGCTTGCCGAAATCGCCAGCGCGTGCGGGTTTGCCAGCCAGAGTCACTTCACCCGGGTCTTTCGGCAGGTCACGGGCGAAACGCCGCGGCGCTGGTTCCATTCGACAAAGTGGGAATGAATCCCTTCTGCTTAGGCAGTGCGTTTGGACCACGCCCCCACTGACGCGACGATGTGTTCGTGCATGGCTTTCGCGGCCGGCGCCAGAGCCTCCCGGCTTAATGACGCGAGGACGATTGCCCGGCTCTCAGCGGGATAGAACGGGAAGACCTGGACCGAGCTTTGGTAGTGGTGCAGGGCCAGCTGAGGCATGACAGCGATGCCCAATCCGCTCTCCACAATCGCGATAATCGCGGCGTCGTCAATTGCACGCGCGCTCGATTTGACGGAGATCTTGTGGCTAGCCAGCAGCTGCTGGGTTTCCTTGCCATACCCTTCGCCTTGCAGAACGACATTGTGTTCTGCCAACTCTTCGACAGTCATGTACGCCGTGCTCCTGGGCGCAAATCCAGGTGGGGCGATGCAAACAAGTGGGTCTGCATACAGCGGCGTCACATCCAACCCAGGCGCCGCAGGCAGCGTAATGAAGCCCAAATCGACCTGACTCTTCGCTATCCATTCGGCAACGTCGTCATAGCCACCCTGCTCGATGATGACGTCGATTTTGGGGTACAGGTCGGCAAACGAGCGAATGATATTGGGAAGCCACGCGACGCTGACGCTGCTAAATGCGCCGATGCGGACGGTACCTGCCTCAAGCCCCAGAAGCTTCGACGCCTGTTGTCCCAACTTCTCGTTGCTCTGCAGGACTTCCCGCACGGTTGGCAAGAGAGCTTCGCCCCCCACGGTCAAACGCACGCCGGTGCGGTTGCGCATGAAGAGCGCGAAGCCAAGTTGCTGCTCGAACGAGGCTAGTGCATGGCTTACCGCAGATGGCGAAAGGTTCAGCTGATGGGCTGCAGCAGCAAAGCTGCCCCGTTCGACAATGGCGACGAAAACCTCGTAGGCGTTCAGTGACACAGGAGACCTTTACATGAAATATTTGCACTCATAGATGCAGTAAATCGAATCGTTGCATGTCCTCGTCGCGTCATCCAGCTCTCCCAATACGTTGCACTTCCTTCCTGCTACTGGAGGGCGAGGTCGTTTCAATGCGAGGCGAAGATTAGGGTTTGTCTGTAGCCTCTCGTTAGATGAAGAATTTGCATCTAAAAGTAAATATAAATCTCTTTTTCCGGGGTGTCGACTTCCCTACCATCTCGTCCATGGCAGATGAGTCTCAACCACTGCCGTGCGGGTGGCCGCCGTTCAATGCGCGGTCTCGCATAGTTGTTGGCGGCAGGACGATGGAAACAGAGGGAAGAAGAGTGAACGCAAATAGTGAAAACGCCACATACGACTACGTCATCGTAGGCGCCGGCTCGGCCGGGTCGGTTCTCGCCGCCCGTCTGTCTGAGGATCCGAACGTGAAGGTCTGTATCCTCGAGGCTGGTCGCAGCGACCTGCGCCCTTACGTTCGCATTCCTTCTGGCTTCGTCAAAACGCTGACCCAACCGGAAATTACCTGGCAATTCAAAACGGAGCCTTCGGAGGGTAGCGGTGGACGCAGGATTTCGACGACTCAGGGGCGGGTCATCGGCGGCTCCAGTTCCATCAACGGCATGATGATAGTGCGCGGGCAACCGGGCGACTTCGACCACTGGGCGTCCCTTGGGAATCGCGGTTGGGGCTACGGCGATGTGCTGCCGTACTTCGCGCGTTCGGAACGGTACACGGGCAAGGGAAACGGTAGCGTTCGCGGTCGTACGGGTGAGATTCCTGTCACCCCAATGGACTGGTTCCACCCGGTTTCCGAAACGTTCATCGAGGCGGCCGTCGCTGCGGGCCACAAGCGAAACCCCGACTACAACTCGGGCGACCAGGAAGGTGTCGGCTATTTCCAGCGCACCATTGAAAATGGTTTCCGGGTCAGCGCCTCAGTCGCGTTCCTCGCGCCGGCGCTCAAGCGTGGCAATGTCGAATTGATTTCGGGCGTCCGCGCGAAGCGCATCCTGTTCAACGGGAAGCGAGCTGTTGGCGTCGCATTTGTGCACAGCGAAGGAGGCGAAGAGTCGGTGGTGCGTGCGCGCCGCGAGGTCATCGTCTCAGCCGGCACCGCGAACACCGCGCGATTGCTACAGATTTCGGGCGTTGGTCCCGCGAACCTGCTTAAGTCGCTCGGTGTTCAAGTTGTGCACGCGCTGCCAGGCGTCGGCGAGAACCTTGGTGACCACTACTCCGCGCGCATGGTGATGCGTGCGAAGCCCGGCACCGTTACGCTGAATCAAATGGCGCGAGGCGTGAGCCTGGGGTGGCAAGTCATGCGTTGGCTCGCAAAGAAGCCTAGCGTGCTCACGCTTACACCCTCGCAAGCGCACTTGTTCTGCAAGTCGGCGCCGAATGTCGAGACTCCGGACTTGCAGTGTGTTTTCGTGCCTGGAAGTTACAGGGAAGGCAAGCACTACGTGCTGGACGACTATCCAGGCGTGACCGGGGGCTGGTGGCAGCACCGTCCGTTGAGCCGCGGTTACGTACGTGCGCGCTCGACGAATGTGTTCGAAGACCCGGTCATTCAGCCGAACTATCTCGCGCATACGGTGGACCAGGAAGTCATGGTGGCGGGTATGAAAATCATCCGCGACTTGCTGCACTCACCGACGCTTTCGAAATATCTCGTTGAGGAAACCGTCCCCGGGACCAGCATTCGTACCGATGAGCAGATGCTCGATTTCTGCAAGGCTCACGGGTCGACCGGATTCCACCTTGTCGGCACTGCGCGTATGGGCCCGAAGAGCGACCCAATGTCCGTGGTCGACGATTCGCTGCGCGTGCATGGCCTCGAAGGCCTTCGCGTAATTGACGCCTCCGTCATGCCGGCAATCACGTCAGGTAACACCTACGCGGCGACGCTGATGATTGCCGAAAAGGGTGCTGACCTTGTCCGCGGCGTGCGCGCATAAGCCGACTCAACTCAATCTTTTTGCAGGAGATGGCCATGGCCGCACAGAATCTTGACGCACATTTGTTCATTGACGGACGCTGGGAAGAGGGTAATTCGGGCTCGCAGCCCAATATTGACCCGGGCACCGGCGACGCAATAGGCCTTGTCACCCTTGCTGATGCAGCTCAGGTGCAAGCCGCGCTCGACGCAGCGCAACGCGCATTTCCCGCATGGAGCGCGCTGACAGGTCAAGCCCGTGGCGCCATCCTCAAGAAGGCGTCTGCACTGCTCGCCGAGTGCCTAGAAGAGGTCGCCGTGGGACTGCTGCTGGAGTCGGGCAAGACGAAAGCGGATGCAACTGGCGAGCTTCGTCGTACGGTTGAAACGCTTGCGTGGAATGGTGAAGAAGCCAGCCGTATCAGCGGCAAGGTTCATCAGGGTATCGTCGCCGGCAGTACGCGCCTGTCGGTGCCGACGCCTCTCGGTGTCGTCGTCGCAATCACCCCGTGGAATTTTCCCGCGGTGCTCGTCGGCCGCAAGCTCGGTGCGGCGTTGGCCGCGGGTTGCACGGTGGTGCTTAAAGCTTCGGAATTTACGCCGTACAGCGCGCGTGCCATCGTGCAGACGCTGGTCGACGCAGGTCTGCCGGATGGCGTTGTGAATCTCATCTACGGTGACCCAGCTGCAGTGAGCGAACAGCTGCTTGCATCGCCTGTCGTGAAGGCTGTGTCCTTCACTGGCTCGACGCAAGTAGGAAAGCGTCTGGCAGCACTCGCAGCGCCGAACCTGATTCGGCCGATTTTCGAACTTGGCGGACATGCACCAGTCATCGTCTGGAGCGACGCGGACATCGAGAAGGTCATTCAGGTTACGGCGCCTGCCAAGTTTGGCTCGGCTGGGCAGTCGTGCGTAGCGCCGACGCGCTATCTCGCACACCATTCGATTCATGACGCACTCGTCGAGGCTCTCGCGGCAAAAGCGCAGACCTACAAGCTTGGTCATGGCAACGAAGAGGGCACGACGCTGGGTTCCGTTGCGCATGCCGGCCGCGTGGCGTCGTTCCTTCAGCTGGTTGACGATGCAGTCGCAAAGGGCGCCGTGATCCGAACCGGCGGAAAGCAGATCGACCGTCGCGGCTTTTTCGTCGAGCCGACCGTGCTTTCGTCGGTGACGAGCGACGCGGAGATTCTGGCAGAAGAGCCGTTCGGACCCGTTGCCACCGTTCAATCTATCAACTCGGTGGACGAAGCCATCCAGTTGGCGAATGCCGGCCTGTATTCCTTCGCGGCGTATGTCTTTACCGACTCGATCGCCGTGCGAGACAAGCTCGTGGCAGGTCTGCATGCTTCGAATATCGGTGTGAATCAAACCGCTCCGTCGCTGCCTGACGTCGCGCTTGGCGGCCTCGGAAACAGCGGTTACGGATACGAAGGCGGGACCGAAGGCGTACTGGCGTACATGCATCTTCGCCTGGTCAGCCAGTCGGCGGCCTAAGAAGCAACGGCGCATTCACAACTTTCTCGACGGTCAGAAATCACTATGTCCAGCGTTACCATTCAGAAGGTCCTCGCGAGCCCCGGTGTCGGCTCGTTCTTCTTCGACGACCAGGCGGCAATCAAGGCTGGCGCCAAGCGCGACGGCGCCGCATACATCGGCAAGGCGCAAACCCCGGGCTTCAAGGCTGTCCGTGAGCCGTCCGAGTCCGTTTCAGTCATGTTCCTGCTCAGCGACGGCTACATCGCGAAGGGCGACTGCGCGAGTGTCCAGTACACCGGTGTTGGAGGTCGCGAGCCGCGCTTCCACGCAGACCAGCTCGCTGCGCAGATTGAACAGGAACTCGCTCCGAAGCTCGTCGGTCTCGACGTTCGTTCGTTTCGCGAAACTGCAGTCTTCGCCGAGAACGCCATCGGCCAGGTGTTCGCTGCCAAGCGGGCAGCCGCGTATGGGGTCTCTCAAGCACTCCTCGACGCGGCGGCACATACTGCTGGCCACCATCTGATGGCGCAAGTCATCAAGGACGAGTGGAAAATCGAGCGACCGCTCGCCGCTGTGCCTATCTACGGCCAGTCGGGCGACGAACGCTACACGAACGTCGACAAGATGATTCTGAAGCGTGTGCCGGTCATGCCGCATGGTTTGATCAACACGCCCGACCTCGTCGGTGCAGACGGCGCGGCGCTGGAGGCGTACATCAACTGGCTGCGTGCTCGCATCGAACAACTGCGTGCATCCGAAGACTACCAGCCGGTCATTCATATCGACGTCTATGGACTTATCGGTGCAGTTGCGGGTGGCTCGGTCGAAACCACGGCCGACATCATCCAGCGCCTCGAGCGTGCAGCCGGTCCGCACGAACTTCGTATCGAGCATCCCATGGATGCAGGCGGTCGCGATGCCCAGATTGAGACGCTCGGGAGCCTGCGCCGCCTGCTCAAGTCGCGTGGCAGCAAGGCGGCAATCATGGCTGACGAGTGGGCAAATACGGCTGAGGACATCCATCTGTTTGCGTCAGCGGGTGCCGTGGACATGATTCAAATCAAGACCCCGGACCTCGGTTCGCTGCACAACTCCATCGACGCAATCCTCGACTGCCACAAGCACGGCGTCGGGCCTGTGCTCGGCGGGACGTGCGCCGAAACCGATGTCTCTGCACGTGCCACCACCAACATCGGTGTGGCGACTGGCGTTACGCAGATGCTTGCGAAGCCGGGGATGGGTTTCGACGAAGGTTTCAATATCGTCTTCAACGAGATGAATCGCGCACTTCGCATCGCAGAACTGCTTCGCTGACGCCGTACGTCAACGGTCCGCGATAACCAGCGCGGACCGGCTGCGTAGGCGGCCATTCGCGACCCTCCCGTAGATTGCACCAGACAGTAGGAAGATTGAAAATGACAGGTCCGCTCGCCGGAATTACGGTCGTCTCTCTGGAGCAGGCAATTGCAGCTCCCTTTGCAACACGGCAATTGGCAGACCTTGGCGCCCGCGTTATCAAAATTGAACGCCCGGGAGTGGGCGATTTTGCGCGGGCCTACGACGACAGGGCCAACGGTATGTCGTCGCACTTCGCGTGGACCAATCGCTCGAAGGAAAGCCTTACTCTCAACACGAAACACGATGGCGCTGACGAAATCCTCCACGCGCTGCTCGCAAAAGCCGACGTCTTCGTGCAAAACCTCGCACCGGGTGCGACAGGTCGTATCGGCCTCGACTACGCGTCGCTGAAGGACCGATACCCTGGCCTGATTGTGTGTGACATCTCGGGATATGGGAGCAACGGGCCGTATACGAACAAGAAAGCTTACGACCTGCTCGTGCAGGCAGAGGCGGGTTTCCTGTCAGTGACTGGGACGCCGGACGATATGGTCAAGGCAGGCTGCTCCATTGCAGACATCGCGGCAGGGATGTACGCATACACGAACATCCTGGCTGCGCTCATTCAACGAGGCAAGACGGGCGGTGGTTGCCGTATCGACGTCTCGATGTTGGAGTCGATGGCCGAGTGGATGAGCTTCCCGCTTTATTACGCTTTCGATGGGGCATCGCCGCCCCCGCGCGCCGGCGCTTCCCACGCCACCATTTATCCCTACGGCCCGTTTGAAGCGAACGATGGCAAGACGGTCATCCTCGGGCTGCAGAACGAACGTGAATGGGTCAAGTTCTGCGAGCTTGTCATTAAGGCACCAGGCCTGGCGACGGATGAGCGCTTCGAGACAAATGCAAAGCGGAGCAAGAACCGCGCAGAATTGCGCGCAATCATCGACCAGGTATTCGCAGGTATGAACAGTGATGAACTGGTTGCCCGCCTGGATGCCGCGGATATTGCGAACGCTCGCGTGAATGACATGGCGGGCGTGTGGGAGCATCCGCAGTTCAAGGCTCGCGAACGCTGGCGCACGGTCGATTCGCCTGTTGGGAAAATTCCGGCGCTGATTCCTCCTGGCGGCGTCTTACCCGAAACGCGTATGGACCCGATTCCTGCTGTCGGCCAGCACACAGCTGGCATCCTCTCCGAACTTGGCTTTACGCAGTCGCGCATTGACGAGCTTCGGGAAACTGGCTGCGTATGACGGGAGGGATAGAGATGAAGGACCTTAACAATGCGATCAGCTACTTGTTCGTTCCGGGCGACCGTCCAGAGCGCTTTGAGAAGGCCGTTCGCTCGGGCGCAGACGTAGTTATCGTTGACCTTGAAGACGCGGTATCGCCGGCGAACAAAGGCGCGGCGCGCAGCGCGGTTCTCGAAGAGTGGGAGTCGTTAAGCGCGATTGCAAACGAAACGAACGTAACTCTGTGTATTCGCATTAACGCGTTGCGCGACGAAGTCGCGAGACATGACGTTGCCCTATGCCACCTCCTCAGACCGTCCCTGGTTATGGTGCCCAAGGTCGAATCTCGTGATGACTTGAGCGTCATCGCAAGGGAAGTTCCGGACGCACGCGTGCTGGCGCTCATCGAAACCGCGACTGGCGTTCTCGAGGCAAGCACGATTGCGACTGCGCCTAATGTCGCACGCCTTGTGCTCGGTTCGGTCGACCTGATGCTGAACCTTGGTGTTACGACTGACCGAGAGCCGCTTGATGCGAGCCGTTCGATGCTTGTTTTGGCATCGGCTTCCGCAGGCGTCGCGGCACCGGTCGATGGCGTCTGTACGTCTATATCCGACCTTGAACGCGTAAAAGTGGACGCGGAGCGTGCACGTTCCTTCGGCTTTGCAGCCAAGCTCTGTATTCACCCGAAGCAGATTGCGGCAGTCACTGCCGCGTTTAACGTGTCAGACGAAGAGTTCGCATGGGCATCGGACGTGGTTGCCGCCTCGAAGGCCAGTGAGGGCGCGGCGACGACGGTGAACGGAGCGATGATTGACTTGCCGGTATTGCAGCGTGCGCTTCGAATTGTCGCCAGGCGTAACGAGGCGGAACAGGCTGCGACGTCGCGCTAGCGGTTTAGCCAGTTCTCACGCTAGCGCTATGGTTCACAGCGCTAGTTTCAAATCTAAAGCAGTACTGATTGCTTGAAACGAAATGGCGCAGACTGCAACGGCTGCAAACGAAGAAATAAACTGGAGACAGATCTGCCATGAAAAGCGCTGAAAAAGGGGCAGGCGATGCACTGCATCGCGGTCTTGGGAACCGTCAGATTCAACGATGTCGATTGGTGGTGCAATCGGAACGGGCCTGTTCATGGGCTAGGGAAAGACAATCAGTGTTTCGGGAACGTCAATACTTCTGACGTACATGACGATTGGATTCGTCCTGTTTCTCACGATGAGAGCGATGGGCGAAATTCTGCTTTCGAACCTTCAATTCAAGTCGTTCTCGGACTTCTGTCGCCACTATATTGGTCCGTGGGCGGGGTACTTCATCAGCTGGTCGTACTGGCTCACCTGGATTGTGGTTGCAGTGGCGGACTGTACCGTCATCGGAGGCTACCTTCGCTTCTGGTTTCCGACGTTGCCGCTCTGGATACCCGCGATAGCCGTTCTGACGACACTTCTGGTCCTCAATCTCGTCGCTGTCCAGATATTCGGTGAACTCGAATTCTGGTTCGCCTTGGTGAAGGTAGTCGCAATCGGTGCCCTCATCATCGTTGGGCTGGTCATGATTTTTGGCGGCTACATCGCGCCTACCGGTGTTCGAGCCTCCTTCAGCCATCTTGTCGAACGTGGCGTTATGTTTCCGTTCGGCGTCTCTGGATTCTTTGCGGGCTTCCAGATTGCAATCTTTTCGTTTGGCGGCATCGAACTTATCGGGACGACGGCCGCGGAGACCCGTGACCCTCATCGCAATCTGCCGCGTGCAATCAATGCGGCTCCGATACGCGTCCTCCTGTTTTACGTGCTGGCGCTCGCCTGCATCATCTCGGTATCGTCGTGGCCGGAGATTGCTGCGAACAAGAGTCCGTTCGTACAGTTGTTCATGCTGGCCGGATTCCCTGCGACAGCTGGCGTCATCAACTTTGTTGTCATCACGTCGGCTATGTCCGCTGCCAACAGCGGTGTATTCGCCACGAGTCGAATGTTGTTTGGCCTCGCAGCGAGCGGACATGGCTCCAAATTTTTTCTGAAACTGTCGCGTTCGGCAGTTCCGATGCGCGGTCTTCTGTTCTCGAGTGCCTGTATGTTCGCGGGTCTTTCGGTGCTGCATTTCATACCCGAAGTGATGGGCGCCTTTACCATCTTGACCACGGTGTCGGCAATCCTCTACATCTTTGTGTGGGGAATGATTCTCGTCGCGTATCTGCGTTATCGCCGTCGCGACCCTGAACTTCACCGGAAGTCGGCCTATAAGATGCCTGGGGGGCGGTTGGCCGCCTGGGTGGGTCTCGCGTTCTTTGTCGCGATGATTTGGCTTCTGACGCTGGAGCCCGACACTGCACAGGCACTTCGTGTGATGCCTGCTTGGTTCCTGGGACTCGCAGTGATGTACCGGGTCAGGAAAGCGCGGGGTGGCACGCCCGCTGCGACCGCGGCTCCTCAACTTAGCATCGACTAGCTCTCACCGTGGCGCGTGCCCATCAAAGCCAAATGCTCAAAGGTGCCGCAAACACGTCGCACATAACGTCACCGAGCATGAGGGGACAGGGTGAGTGTCCCCGAGCGACCACACCATCACAATTTGTCCGGTCCCCCGATGGCGAGACAGAGCATCGACAAATCGTTGATGACTAGATGGCGCCCCTGTGCAATTGGCTGCGACGGGACGGCAACGTTGTGTTCGTCCCGCCGCAGCCATGCTGCCTGGAGCCCGGCGTCCAAGGCTCCTACAACATCGAGGTCGTAGTCGTCGCCGACGTGGAGCATCTCGGCCGGCGCTACGCCCGCGGCGCGCGCAGCCGCATGGAATATCCCAGCGGCCGGCTTCGCGATACCGAGTGAACTAGCGCTTAAAGTTAGTCGGAGGAATTCGCTTCCTCCCGTCATGCGCAGGTCAGCATTGCCGTTGGTCACTGCAATCAAGGGAAATCGGGCGCTGAGCCATTGAAGGGCAGGCATGACATCGTCGTAAAACTGCACTTCGTGCCGCGCAGCGACGAAGATTCTATACGCCTCATCGGTCAGCGAAACGTCTTCGCTCGACATTTCCAGGGCGAGCCGAATCGAGCCAATTCTCAACGCCCGAAAGTCGCCGGCGAGTCCTGGCTGCGAGCGCTCGTAGTCGTCTCTCAAACGGCCAAGCGCCTGCGGCGTCGACAGAAGTGCAGCGACTTTCGGGGCCTGTTCAAGTAGCCATGAGTGTAGCGTGGCCTCTGCCCGCTCAACGACAGTCCTGAAGGGCCACAGGGTGTCGTCAAGGTCGAATGAGATAGCCGATACTCCGCTTAAAGCCATACCAAACTTCCGAAATTTTCTACCAGCCTTTGCATTTGTCTTCTGTGACGAAACTGCTCAATAGCCCATTCTAAAGGAGACGTGACGGGGCGCTATCGCTTGTTGTGCCAACCCTGCCGTGAACGACCTTGCGTGGACAGATTGGTATCCGTGTGCTTTCGCTCATCGGTGAGCCCGTATGCAGATGGACAATCAGGTCAAAAGAGGTAGAACGCCTGGAAAGCAAGAGGGCCGTCGCTGGGCCGGCAAGCGCCCGTGTAGTGTGCCAGCACCATGGGCGAATGCAGGTTCCCATGCCCACTGGAATCTCGAACGCCCTGAGTGAAGTCATATTCGGAACCTGCGTGGGCTCCGAAGTCGCGACAATCTGAATCAGCGGTGCCGTCAGCGGTACAGTCACCTGTTGCGTCAAATGCCGAGCTTCGAGTCGTTGAACCAGCTCGCTATCGTCACCGAAACTGGTCCACAGAATCTCCGTTTCATTTGCCTCGCCGGCGTCGAAAAGATGCTCGCGCCATATCGATAAAGTTTGACTCTGGAAGTACGGGTCGTCGCTCGAGGTCGTAGTTCGCCTTCCCAGCACCCAGCCATAGGGGGCGAAGGCATCCGGAGTGAGCGCTTCGACAGAAATCAGGGGAATAGACATGGTAAGGATTGCGAGGCTACACCCGACGGGTGTCGAATTCGAGGGTGCTGAGCGGAGACCGGGCGACCCCCGTGTTTCTTTGGGGGCGCCCGACCGCGTTCACATCTTGACTTCGTCGATGAACGTCTTCTTCCCGTTGCGGTAGCTGTAAATCGAGATGACGCCGTGCTTCAGGTCACCCTTTGGGTCGAAGGTCGTTTCTCCCGTGACGCCTTGATAGTCCGTGGCGGGCATGGCCGCGAGGATTTTCGCCGGATCGGTGGAGTTCGCACGACGCATCGCGTCGACCAGAATATAAACCGCGTCATATGTGAACGGCGCGTAGATTTCCATTCCCTGATTAAAGCGCTTCTGGTACTTCGCCTTGAACGCACTTCCCCCCGGCATCTTTTCCGACGCGGTTCCCGGCTGTGAACAGACTACTCGCTCCGCACCGCTACCCGCCAGGTCAGGCAGCTTGTCGGAACATACGCCATCGCCGGCAAGGATTTTTGAACGCAATCCGAGCTGTACCGCCTGCTTGCTGAATGGTCCGCCTGTCGCGTCTTCGCCGCTGTACATGATGGCGTCAGGGTTCTCGCCCTTGATTTTCGTCAGAATCGCGCGGAAGTCGACCGCCTTATCGTTGGTGGCGTTCCGGGATGTCACATTAACGCCCAGACTCCTGACCGTTTTCTCGAACTCATTTGCGAGACCCTGGCCGTAGGCTGTTGAGTCGTCAACAATTGCCACAGATTTGATGTGCAACTGCTTGACTGCATATTCGGCCAGCGCTGGACCTTGCTGCGCATCGGTCGCAACCACACGAAACGTTGTCTTGAATCCCTGTTGCGTGAAAGCGGGATTGGTCGACGATGGGGAAATTTGAGTGATGCCCGCGTCGCTGTAGATACGGGAAGCCGGAATGGATGTTCCGGAGTTAAGGTGTCCCACCACAGCAACGACCTTGTCGTCGACAAGCTTCTGCGCGACTTGGGTTGCAGTCTTCGGGTCAGCTGCGTCATCCTGTGCGTCAAGTCGCAAACTAACCTTCCGACCAGCAACTACCAGCCCCTTCGCGTTGATTTCCTCGATGGCAAGGCGTGCACCGTTTTCGTTGTCTTTTCCGAGGTGGGCAATCGCACCGGTAAGTGGCGCGACATGGCCAATCGTCACCGTTTCGTCTGCGTAAACACTTTGCGTTAATACGGAAATTGCCGCGGTGCTAATTGCGGTGGCCATCAGAAGTCCTGATTTCATCCTATTTTTCCCCTTTCGTCTAACAACCCTAACCGTTGGCATTCAAGCCGACCCGGATTCCTAATGTTCTTGCGGCGATGTTGTCGACATCGATTGCGTGATTTGCTTTCCAGTCACAACATCGTCGGCACTCATCATTGCCGAGCCATAAATCGGCGAACACATGTTGTCGCGGAGGGGCGCAACGCGAAGTCTGCTTTAGACAAACGCCGTCCTTTTTGGGATAAAAAATGTGGCCGATGACATACGTTCGGAATCTGCGGCGCACTTTTTTCAAGATGCTGCTCGACGAGGAGGCGCCTGTGCAGAATTGAAAGGGGAAAGGGAGCTGTGGTGTTGCGGACAGAGAGGACGTCTTCGGCGTTGCTGCGCGTGCGACGGGTGCGGGCGCGCCGGCAAGGCTTCAACACACCGTTTTCCAGACCACGGAACTGGAGGGGATGGTGCAGTTTTTCGTCGAAAAGATCGGCTTCACGATCTCCGATGAAGTGATCGACGCCGATGAGAGGTTCACCGTTGTCTTCCTGCGCTCGGATGATGAGCACCACACGCTTGCCTTCTTCCGCGGCAGCAGGAACGAATGGGATCACCACTGCTACGAGACGAACGAGTGGAATGACATACGGGACTGGGGCGACCGGTTTGCTGCCGCCGAGATTCCGATCTTTTTCGGACCGGGTCGACATGGCCCGGGCAACAACCTGTTCTTTATGGATCACCGATCCCGAGGGAAACGGGATTGAGCTGTCTGCAGAACTTCAACGTGTTTCAGCCGATACCGCACCCGGCGTCTGGCCCCAGAGCGAGCGCATAGACAATCGCAGGTCGGTCGGGATCGGTACCCGCCATCGCATCAAGATTACCCTTGAGCCTCATCAGGAAGCGGTCGGCCGCCTCGATTTCCTCCACCTCGAGCCTCTCAACAAGCTGGTTGATCCAGCGCGACTGAAGGCGCTTCGCAGCATCAAATACGGGAGCGTTAAAAACCTTGGGGTTGTAACTCCGAGGCTAGCCCGAACTGCTCCAAGAACTCGGCAGCTTCCCGTGACAATGGTTTCCTTTGCGGCACGTATCTCGCAAGTCTTTCGACAAGGTCACCGTTGATGACAGCACACCGGACCTGGGCAAGCAGATGAACTCCGATCGGCGACCAGCGCATTTGTTGGCGTTTGGACATGCGCTGATTCAGCACCTGATCGACCGCAGACTCGGCCGTTGCAGGCGAGATGGGTTTGCCACGACGATGTCGTGCGCCGTAGTTGATCGTCGACCCGCCATTCGCCTCGACGTATTCAACAAGCTCTCAAGTCCGGCAGTCAAGCTGCGCCAGACCTTGTGCAATGCCCGGCGTTTCAGGCACGATCACCCGACAGATGGTCAGAATGCCCTCCATCCGGGTTTTCGCCTTCTCCAGCTCGGCATGCCAGAAGCACCAGCGCAGCTTGTCAACGCAGGAGATCAGCGCACGTCGAGCGGCCTTTTCCGTTTCCGTTCTTGCACGCATGCCCTTGATGATCTGCTCAAGATACCTCACGCGCATCGATATATGGAACCAGTCCAGCACAGGTGTAGATGAAAACGGCAGTCGTTCAGCGATTGACTGTAGTCCGTTGGCGCCATCAGTGATGATCTACAGTTTCGGTCGATCGCTTCCCGATGCGGCTTTCACAAGGGGGGTGAGGCGCTCCGCAATATCCGGCAACCTGTTTCTCACAAACGCAAATACGCGGGACGTCTGGTCTGTGGCGGACAGTCGCCCCGTTAGAACCTCAAAGCTGGAACATTCTGATTTGCGTCGCCCCCGAACGAATCCACCGTCGATCGTCAGCGTCCACTCAGTATCATCGCTCGGGGCGCGACATGCAGCCGGCTGAACGGCCTCGATTCGCGCACCCGCCCGTAGCGCCCTGTTTCGGACCGTCACATGGTTCAATGTTTCCCGCACAGGCAGGAACTCACGCATCATGGTGACGACCTGTCGATACGGCATCTGTGCTGAGAGCCTGGCTTCGAGCGCGAGCGGCTCCGCAGTCGCTCGCTGCGGGACGTATTCGGTCATCGGACTATACGGATATTCCATGTGGAAAGGCGTCTCGCATGGACAGCAAATGATCCGCGCACTGCGAAACGGCACCGTGCCAAAGACTGTATCCACCTTGCGAATCCGGCGGTCCTTGAGCTCGAGGAAGCGGTGACAGCGCGTACAATAACGTCGCAGCGTGCAAACGTCTTCAGCCTGCGCTGCCACCACTAATCTCTGCAGCCTGTGCAGCAAATCTTTTCCTTCATCCAGTGACAGGCCGACCTTAGCCGGTTCAAGTTCGCGATAGGGGCGTTCGAACTGGCAGATTTCGAAAGTCTCTGTTTCGCCATAGTCCGTGGTGACGTCGATGCGAATTGTGACTTTCATTTCCACCTCCGGCGGCCATGACTGTCGAAAGCCTAGGCGCCCACGCTCGAAACCCCAAGGTTTTTAACGCTCCCTCCAGTGGGTGACACATTTACTTCGTTTTTGGTGACGAAATTACTTTGTTTAACGAAGGATGGCAATTTCCACCGATGACAGCGTGTTGCCTCGTATACCTCGGCGCTGGCCAAGATATTCCGCATATCCCAACACAATGCCAGTCCTGACGGAATAAAGACGAGACCGAAAGTGTCTACCATTGCGCAGTCCACTCAATTTCATTTTTTGGAGTTCTGGTGATCAAGAAACTCGCACTCGCCGCCGCGCTCGCGATCGCATCGGTCGCCGCGCTGGCCGACGTACCGTCATCCGACGCTCGACAACATTTCGCGACCATCGCGTCCGGTGACGTCGAGCAGTTAATGCGTGGCTATGCCGACAACGCGCAATTCAATTGGGTCGGTGGCCCGCTGGACGGCACGTACATGGGTACCGACGCCATTCGCGGCGCGTGGGAAAAATTTACGAAGGCCCAAGGGCAGATGAGGGTTTCGGTCGACCAAGTCGAGGAGGCTGCGAATCCCAAAGGCGCGAGCGTGACGGCCAATGTCGTGTTCGAGGGCAAGCAGCCGATCCGTGTGCGTTATATGCTGACGTACCGCGATGCACGGATCGTCAGCGAAACGTGGCAGATCGATGCCAAACCAGCGAAGACAGGCTACTGAGTCGGATCGGCATCCTCCAGGATTTCCCCGCATCTCGGCGTCGTTGAAACAACCGGAAATGAACGTCTTGCGAATGCTCGTTTCCGGAGGGAAGACTGCACGTTGAGAGCACGGTATGAGCCTTAGATTCCTGGAGGCTAAGCGACTTGATAGCGCTATCGTGCGATTGCCGATTCGAAATGCTGCTCTAGCGCGTCGCGCAACGTCGCGGCTGAAAACTGGCCGAGATGCGTCGCCAGCAATCGGCCATTGCGATCGTAAAACAAAGTCGTCGGGAAACCTGCTGTGCGAACGCGCTCGGCGAGCGTCGAATCTGGATCTAACCACGTATTGCCGAGCAAGAGCGAGCGCTGCTCGAAATAACGCCGAACCGTCTCCGCCGTTTCGCCTTCATCGACGAACAGAAAACGTATGCCCGGATTCTCCGCCTGAGCTTGGGCGAATGCCGGCAATTCTGCTTGACACGGTGGGCACCACGTTGCCCAAAGGTTCACGACGGTCGGCATGCCGTCGGTTTCCAGCATGCCCGGCGTACTGTCGAGAGATTGCAGTACGACCGGCGGGATGGCCGACGACGCACGCCACTCGTCGATTAACGAGCGGGCAGACGTGAAGGAGATCAGGCCGGCGGCGAGACCTAGTGCGAGTGGCGTTCGCGATCCTTTGTTCCACAATAGCCGCCAGACGGCGACGAGAGAGCCCACGACGATGCCGACGAGCGGGTCGAAGCCCAAATCGCGGATATTGAACATCGCTATCCAGTCGTGCCGGTACTGAGGCAGGAATCGGAGAACGAACGCGACGCGCGCAGCGAGTAGACCGCCGGACACAATCGCGAAGATGTCCGTCTCGATCGAGCCGTGACGTTTCACAGCCAACCAACCGAACAGCAATGCGACAGCGATGCTAAACATGAAAATCAGCGGAGGGACGGGAAAGGCAAGCGAACCGATCGACATGTTGACGACATCAAATCTTGCGTGGCAGGGTGCTTGGCGGCCTCGGTGGCATTCCGGTGCGAACAGAAGGCTGAGCGCACGGCACATGAAGGGGCGCGTGCAGGCCGGCGTGGTTGGCGAATACTAGCCGGTCGAGCGTTATGCGCCTTCGGAACGAAGGCACCGCCCGGACCGATGCGGGGACAGGCGCCAGGCTGGGGCGCCCTGGGGGAACTGCTGTTGAAACCGTAGCGGGCACTGTCGGTGAGCCAGCAGTAGCTGAGCAATGTCGTCGGGTTGCCGGGAGGACAACCGAGAAAGCAGCGCGTTGGCTCGGTGGATATCAGTTGCGGCCAGCCATCACACCGCCGTCGACGTCCCAAATTGCGCCGGTTACCCAGCTTGCCTTTTCCGAGAGCAGGAAGGTGACCACTTCGGCGACATCCTGCGGCGTGCCCACGCGGCCGATGGGATGGAAGCTATTGAAGCCCTGCAGCGCGCTGTGCACTTCTGCCTTCGGGATGAAGCCTTCGTAGATCGGGGTTTGGACTACCGCTGGCGACACCGCGTTGACCCGGATGTGCTTGGGAGCCAGTTCCATTGCGAGGTGCTGAGTCAGCGAATGCAGACCCGCCTTGGCCATGGAGTATGCGGACGACGGGGTTGCTGCGATGGCTTGCTTGGCCCACATCGAGCCGATATTGACGATCGCACCGGGGCGAGCCTTGGCGACCAGGTTGGCGGCGACTTTCTGCGTGATAAAGAAAAACGCCTTGTTCAGCTTCATGTACTGATCGTAGTCTGCATCCTCGTGCTCCAGGAACGGCTTGGGAAAGAAAATGCCGGCCGCATTGACGAGCAGGTCGATATCCGGATACTGCTCGTCGATGGTCTTGAGCAGCGCGGCCAGCCCGTCGTTGCTCGATAGGTCTGCCGTCAATGCAGTTGCCTGGCCCAGTGTGGCCAGTTCCTTGCGCGCCTGTTCGGCCTTGTCTGCGCGGTGGCCCACGATTAGCGCACTGCCGCCTTCGGCGAGGACCATACGGGCCGTCTCCAGCCCCATTCCGCTGGTGCCGCCGACGACCAGCAGTTTCTTGCCCTTGAATTGATTGCTCATTTGAAATCCCTCCGCCCGCTACCTGGCAGGCTCAAGTTTGAATGAATTGGGCCGCGCTTACGGCGGGAAGAAACGGATCTCAGTTGCGCCGATGCGGTGGACCGCAACGTTCGGACAACCGCTACCTGTTTTCTCGCTGTGGCAAGGACACCGTCGAAGCCAGCAACGACTAGAAGCAAAACTGGTCCCAGTCGTACATCGGACGGCGCCCTGGAAACAGGCCTCACCATCTTCGACCCAGTGCGGATTCTTCGCTGATTTGTCCTTGTGGGCAAATGAGATAAAGTGTGCCGAATTGATAGAAAAACTTTCTATCGCGGTCGCCACAGAAAGCGATATCCTGTGCTCGGACTGCAACGTCGGCTCTGAAGTGCCTCCGTACTGCGAGCACTACCTGCACTGGTCCCGCACGGAAACGTCAGTAGAGACGGGCCTTGGGATAGTCCTCGGCCCTTTTAGCGTTGAACTCTCAATGAAGTTTATCTTTGTATGAAGGGTCCCGTACATCTCAATGCGCTTCGTGCGTTTGAAGCGAGCGCCCGGCACCAAAGCTTCTCGTCTGCGGCAGCGGAACTGAACGTGACGCCTGCGGCAGTGGGTCAATTGGTTCGCTCGCTTGAAGAGTGGCTCGGTACACCATTATTTCATAGAGGAACAAGCGGCCGTTCCCGCCTCATTCCGACCGAGACGGCGGAGCGTGCGTTGCCGGATATTCGCGCAGGGTTTGATCGACTTTCACTCGGATTGGATCGCTTGCGCGAAGGCTCCAGGAACGGTGTGTTGACGGTCACGGTTAGTCCATCGTTTGCGGGGAAGTGGCTGATGCCGCGGATCGAGCGGTTTCACGAAATGTGGCCAGAGACGGACGTTCGGCTCGACACGAACCTCAAGCTGGTCGACTTCTCCGCTCAGGGCATCGATATTGGTGTGCGGTATGGACGCGGCTCCTGGCCAGGCCTCGTGGCGGAAAAGCTGATGGACGAGCAAGTCTACGTCGTTTGCTCTCCCGCATGGCTTGCCAAAAACGGCAAGCTCAGGACACCCACTGACCTCGCCGGCAAAGCGCTGATACACGATCTGTCGGTAGACACCCGCCTCGGGTTCGCATCGTGGAGCGATTGGCTTAAGCGGGCTGGAGTAGAGAATGTCGATGCGAGGCGGGGGATGCGGATCAATAACTCGGCTGCGGTGTTGCAAGCAGTGGTGGACGGTCACGGCGTAGCGCTGGCGCGGAGCGTCTTGGCCCGCGACGATCTGACCGCCGGCCGGCTGGTCCAATTGTTCCCAAAAGTAAAATGGACGTCTGAACTGGCTTACTACATCGTTTACCGGGGAGAGTGCGCGTCTCTGCCCAAACTTGTCGCGTTCCGCGAATGGTTGTTCCAGGAGGCGGCGTCGGCATCGGCTCCGTAACGGGTCACCGCCCCTCGCGTGTCGAGCCCGATTAACTGACGATGGCGGGCCGGCGTGCCGTTGCCGAAACGAGCAGAGCGAAGATCGCGATGGCAAGGGGAATGAATGACGACGAGAGCACCGTGTTGCAACCATAGGAGGTCAGACGACCGCCCGAGAGCAAGGAGCCGAAGGTCATCATCCCGAACACGATGAAGTCGTTGAGCGACTGTACTCGGGCTTTTTCGTCCGGTCGATGACATTCGAGTACGAGAGCCGGCGCGCCCACGAAGTCGAAGTTTCACCCCACGCCGCGCAGAATCAATGTGAGCCAGAAATGCGCGACATCGACGCCCGTCAACCCGACGGGCGGAAAGAGCAATGAGCGTCAGGCCCGTCATAACGACTCTTTGTGCCCCGAAGCGCGTGATCAAACGCCCGGTAGAGAAGCTGGGACGATACATCGTGACGATGTGTCATTGAATGCCAAGGTTGGACGACGTCTGCGGCAGGCCGCACATTTGCATCGCAAGTGGTGCCGCCGTCATGAGAAAGGTCATCATCAGGTATTAGACAGTTGCGCAGACAACTGCGGTCACGAACCCGGGCTGGCGAGCGATGATGCCGATCGGACGGCCTCCTGCCGCTGCCGCTGTCGAAGTCTTTGGAAGACGCACACCAAACAGGATAAATGCGGATAAGGCGGCCACCGCTGCTTGTGCCAAGAATGTTGCAGCGAACGTATGGGGCGCCCACACGTTCATGGTATAGGTGACGA
>NZ_CYGX02000046.1:12422-66067 GCF_900019265.1 Paraburkholderia ribeironis | reverse complement strand
GGTTCGTCAGCAGTCTGAGCCTCGCAATTGCGAGGCTTTTTGCTTTGGAGACGGCCGGCCTTGCCGACTGGCCGCCGCAACACGTCAGGTGCCCGGATCGCTGGCGTCCGCGCTGGTAATGCGCGGCTGGTCGCCGCCGTTGTCCAGCCACGTGCGCAGGCGCGTCGCGTCCGCGAAGCGCGAGTACTTGCCCGACGAATCGAGCAGAACCAGGACCATCGGGCGGCCATGGATGGTCGCTTGCATCACGAGGCACTCACCCGCTTCGTTGATGAAACCGGTCTTCTGCAGACCGATGTCCCACGTCGGGTTGCGCACCAGCGCGTTGGTGCTGTTGTAAGCCAGCGTGCGCTTGCCGGTGTACACCTCATAGCTGTGATCGGTCGAGAACTTGCGGATCAGCGGATATTGATACGCCGCGTTGACCATCTTCACGAGGTCACGCGCGCTCGACACGTTCTGGCTCGTCAGACCCGTCGAGTTTTCGAAGTGCGTGTCGGTCATGCCGAGCTGCCTCGCCTTCGCGTTCATCGCCGCAAGGAACGCCGGCCGGCCGCCCGGGTAGTAACGCGACAGTGCCGCGGCGGCACGGTTTTCCGACGCCATCAGCGCGATATGCAGCATGTCTTCACGCGAGAGCACCGAGCCCACCGACAGCCGCGAGTGGGTGTTCTTCTCGTAGTCGCGGTCTTCGTCGGTGACTTCGATCTGGTCGGTCATCTGCTCTTTCGAATCGAGCACCACCATCGCCGTCATCAGCTTGGTGATCGACGCGATCGGTACCACTGCTCGCGAGTTCTTGTCGAACAGCGGCTCACCGGTGTTCTGATCGATCACATACGCGACGCTCGAGCGCAGCATCAATGCATCCGGCGTTTCGTGCAGGCCAAAAGCCTGTCCAACGCTCGGTTGACGCGGCTCGAACGCGACTCGGCGCATCACCGCGTGGTGACGGCCGTTCGACGTGAAGCTCACGCGCTTGCGCTTGACACTGGCGCGCGGCGCATCGTCTTCCGCGGCGGCCACGGTCTTCGCAGCCGCGCCCTTGACGGCCTTCGCCGACTTGTCCGACACCTTGGCGGTATCAGCGGCGGCCGGCTTGTGCGTGGCTTTGGTGTGTTTCGAGGTTTTTGCAGTTGCGGCAGGCGTGGCGGCAAAAGTGCTGACAGGCGTGGCAATCGCCGCCGCGACGGCCAGCGAGACGGCCATCGACAGGGCGGTGCTGCGGGCCGCGCCGTGGAGCACTTTTAGCGACGAAAACATGTCGGTTTTCATGGGTGTTCGATAGGGAGCGGCGAGAGTTTTTCCGCAAGTGTAGTAAAACAACGAAAAATTAGCAATTTGAAGCACTTATGAGCGCTCTTTAAACCAGCTTATAAGCTCCGATCGCAAAAACGCGAATAAGTGCCGCGCGCCGATCGAAAAAAACGATCGTCAGCGCGTCAGGCCTCACCATTGCCGCCGCGCGCGCGAGGAATCGAGGAGATTCTTGCAGCATAACGGCAATTTCGAGACAACCTTGATGAGGGGAAATACTGTTAGAGCGACAGCGGCCGGTGCGTCCGCCACTGCAACAGGAAGTCGCCGGAGTGCCGCGACCAGCCTGTTAAAAACCTGCTGCAAACCAGCGCGCGTTCGACCGCCATGCGGCATTAACGTTCCGTGACAGTTTCTGGTTTACATGAAATCCGCCAATCACCTAGCTTTTTACCACGTATCGTGCTCTGGCCGCTGGCACCGGTTCAGGCGGTAAAAATTGTCCTGACAGACCGGCAATGCCTGGCATTTTTTGCTGCACCGACGCGATCGGGACGTCAAAATTCGATGGCGTCATATTAATGTCATGCCTACTGCATAACGTATTGTTTTATCAACAGTTTCTTAAACTTGTGCAACGCACAAAAAACACTTGACATTCATCGCGACCATCCTAAAATAGGAACTATTGCTGCGATGCACAATACATCGCGGTCCGGAGGGGCGCTTCACCGCGCCTCCCCACCCACCCAATGCGGTCCGCACAGACAGACCGCGATCCAGGAGCGTAAACCATGACTCTGCTGACCCCTGAGCAATTCGCCGCAGCCCAGAAAGCCAACTTCGACACGCTGTTCGGCCTGACGACCAAAGCATTTGAAGGCCTCGAAAAGCTGGTTGAGCTGAACCTGCAAGTCGTGAAGTCGACGCTCGCCGAAAGCCAGGAAAATACCCAACGCGCGCTGTCGGTGAAGGACGCGCAAGAACTGCTGGCGCTGCAGGCAAACCTCGCACAGCCGGTGGCTGAAAAGGCGCTGTCGTACGGCCGTCACGTGTACGAAATCGTCTCGGCAACGCACGGCGAATTCACCCGCGTCGCCGAAGCACAATTCGAAGAGCAGAACCGCAAGGTCCAGTCGCTCGTCGAAAACGTCGCGAAGAATGCGCCGGCCGGTTCGGAAACCGCTGTCGCCGTGATGAAGTCGGCCATCACCGCCGCCAACACCACGTACGAAACGGTCCACAAGGCGACCAAGCAAGCCGTCGAAATCGCCGAAAGCAACTTCAATGCAGCCGCTACCGCCGCATCGAAGGCAGCTTCGCAAGCCGCTGCGCAAGCATCGCGCTCGGCCAAGAAGGCAGTCTAAGCTACAGGCAAGCAGCACCTCGAATATCACTGCAGGCATCACCTCGCGCCGGCACAGCTCACGCGCTGTGCCGGCGTTACCGCAAGCAATAGCGTCGTGCCGTTGCCGCTCGCACGGTTTGATTGGCCCAACGCTCCGATACGTTGAATAACGTATCGTTTGCCCGGCGCAAGGCCGGGATTTTTTTGCGGCCGATCTTCTTTCGGTCGGCTAACGCGTGGTGAGGCTGTGTGTGGCGTCGTGCATCGACGCAAGCTCAGCGCCCTGCGCTGCTTCTCGCGACCACACAAAAAAACGGCGCGCCCCTCACAGGGCGCGCCGTTTTTTTGCCTTTGCCTCAGGCTCTTCGAGCCCGCCTGCATGCAGACGGGCCGAATAGCATTACTTCTTCTTCTGCGGCGGCAAGTCGGTACAGACGCCTTCATACAACTCGGCGGCCATGCCGATCGATTCGCCGAGCGTCGGATGCGGATGGATCGTCTTGCCGATGTCCGTTGCATCCGCGCCCATCTCTACCGCGAGACAGATTTCGCTGATCAGGTCGCCCGCATTCAGACCGACGATCCCGCCGCCGATCACGCGATGCGTCTCCTCGTCGAACAGCAGCTTCGTGAAGCCTTCTTCGCGGCCATTGGCGATCGCGCGGCCCGACGCGGCCCACGGGAACACTGCTTTGCCGTACTTGATGCCGCCCGCCTTCAACTCGTCTTCCGTCTTGCCGGCCCACGCCACTTCCGGATCGGTATAAGCCACCGACGGAATCTGCAGCGCGTCGAAGTACGCCTTCTCGCCGTGTGCGGCTTCGGCGGCAACGTGGCCTTCGTGCACCGCCTTGTGCGCGAGCATCGGCTGGCCGACGATATCGCCGATCGCGAAAATATGCGGCACGTTGGTGCGCATCTGCTTGTCGACGTCGATGAAGCCGCGCTGCGTGACCGCGACGCCGGCCTTGTCCGCGCCGATTCTGTTGCCGTTCGGCGTGCGGCCGACCGCCACCAGCACGAGGTCGTAGCGCTGCGCTTCGGCCGGTGCCTGTTCGCCTTCGAACGACACGTAGATGCCGTCTTCTTTGGCTTCGGCCGCGGCGCTTTTGGTCTTCAGCATGACGTTCGCGAAACGCTTGCTGTTGTACTTCTCCCAGACCTTGACCAGATCGCGGTCCGCGCCGGCCATCAGAACGTCGAGCATTTCGACCACGTCGATCTTCGCGCCGAGCGTCGCGTACACCGTCGCCATTTCCAGACCGATGATGCCGCCGCCGATCACCAGCATGCGTTGCGGAATCTGCCGCAGTTCCAGCGCGCCGGTCGAATCGACCACCCGCGGGTCTTCCGGAATGAACGGCAGCTTCACCGCTTCCGAGCCCGCGGCGATGATCGCCTGTTTGAACTTGACGACCTTCTTGCCGCCTTCGGTCTGCACTTCCATGTGATGCGGGTCGACGAACGAGCCGGTACCCGTCACCACTTCGACCTTGCGCATCTTGGCCATGCCCGCGAGACCGCCGGTCAGCTTCTTGACGACACCCGACTTGAAGTCGCGCAGTTTGTCGAGATCGATCTGCGGCTTGCCGAACGAGATGCCGTGCGCGGCGAGTTCTTCGGCTTCGTCGATGACGAGCGCCGTGTGCAGCAGCGCTTTCGACGGAATGCAGCCAACGTTCAGACAGACGCCGCCGAGCGTCGAATAACGCTCGACCAGCACCGTCTTCATGCCGAGATCGGCCGAACGGAACGCGGCCGAATAGCCGCCGGGGCCCGAGCCGAGCACGAGCATGTCGCACTCGATATCCGCGCTGCCGGAGAAGCTGCCGGCTTGCGGAGCAGCGGCTTTCGAACCTTCGGCAGCCTGCGGCGCCGGAGCGGGCGCGGCTTGCGCCGGCACCTTCTCGGCTTGCTGAGGCGCGGCTTTCGCGGGAGCCGCTTCCGCCGATGCCTCGACGAGCGCGATCACCGTGCCTTGCGAAACCTTGTCGCCGGCTTTGATGCGTACTTCCTTGACCGTGCCTGCGGTATCGCTCGGCACTTCCATCGAGGCCTTATCGGACTCGAGCGTCATCAGCGACTGTTCTTTTTCGATGACATCGCCCGGCTTGATGTTGACTTCGATGACATCGACGTCCTTGAAGTCACCGATATCCGGTACTTTTACTTCGACGAGACTCATGGTGTCCCCTTCTCTTATTGATCGGCGATGAGCTGCGCGCAAAGAGCGCAAACAGGAAGACGCGGATAACCCAGGCGACCCGCGTCTCCAGCAGAAACCTCAGCAACCGGTCAAAGAATCACACGCCGGAAATCGGCAAGAATCGCACCCAGATAGGCATTGAAGCGCGCCGCTTCCGCCCCGTCGATCACACGATGGTCGTACGACAGGGACAGCGGCAGTGTCAGGCGCGGCACGAACTGCTTGCCGTCCCACACCGGCTTCATCGCACCACGCGACAGACCGAGAATGGCGACTTCAGGCGCGTTGATGATCGGCGTGAAATGCGTGCCACCAATCCCGCCCAGCGACGAGATCGAGAAGCAGCCACCCTGCATCTGGTCCGGCTTGAGCTTGCCCTCGCGTGCGGCCTTCGACAGCTCGGCCATTTCCTTCGCGATCTCGACCAGACCTTTCTTGTCCGCATCGCGAATCACCGGCACCATCAGACCGTTCGGCGTATCGGCGGCGAAGCCCACGTGGTAGTACTGCTTGAACACGAGGTTGTCGCCGTCGAGGCTCGCGTTGAAGGTCGGGAATTTCTTCAGGGCCGACACCACCGCCTTGATCACGAACGCCAGCATCGTGATCTTCACGCCGGCCTTTTCGTTTTCCTTGTTCAACTGCACGCGCAGCGCTTCGAGTTCGGTGATGTCCGCTTCGTCGTTGTTCGTGACATGCGGAATCATCACCCAGTTGCGATGCAGGTTCGCGCCGGAAATCTTCTTGATGCGCGACAGCGGCTTCGGATCGATCGGTCCGAACTTCGTGAAGTCGACCTTCGGCCACGGCAGCAGATTCAGCTCGCCACCACCGGCAGCCGGTGCCGCCGCGCCAGCCGGCGCAGCACGCTGACCGGTCATCACACCCTTGATGAACGCGGTCACGTCGGCTTGCGTAATGCGGCCCTTCGGTCCGGTGCCCTGCACCTGGGTCACGTCCACGCCGAGTTCACGCGCGAACTTGCGCACCGACGGCGACGCATGACTCGGACGGCGCGAGCCGCCTTCGCCAGCCGGGATCAGCGGCGCCTGCGCGAGCGCCGACGGCGCGCCTGCCGGCGCGAGCGACGGTGCCACCGGCGCGTCGGACGGCTTCTCGAGCGCTTCCTTCTTCGCGGCCGGCGCGGCAGCCGGCGCAGCGGCAGCGGCGCCTTCCGCTTCCACGACGACGATCACCGAGCCTTCCGATACGGTGTCGCCAACCTTGACCTTCACTTCCTTGACGACGCCGGCCGCCGAGCTCGGCACGTCCATGGTCGCCTTGTCGGATTCGAGCGTCACCAGCGACTGCTCTTTCTCGACGCGATCGCCGACCTTCACCGCGACTTCGATCACGGGAATGTCTTTGTAGTCGCCGATATCCGGCACTTTGACTTCTTGCAGACCACCGCCGCTCGCAGCAGGCGCCGCAGCTGGTGCCGGTGCGGGTGCAGCAGCCGGTGCAGCGGCAGGCGCCGGAGCAGGTGCAGCAGCCGGAGCAGCTGCAGCCGCGCCGCCAGCGGCACCATCCAGCACGACGATCAGCGAACCTTCCGAGACGTTGTCGCCGACCTTGACCTTCACTTCCTTGACCACGCCGGCCGCCGAACTCGGCACGTCCATGGTCGCCTTGTCGGACTCCAGCGTAACGAGCGATTGCTCTTTCTCGACGGTGTCACCCGCCTTCACCAGCACCTCGATCACAGGGATGTCCTTGTAATCGCCGATGTCCGGCACCTTGACTTCGATCGCTTGACTCATTGTTAGTGTCTCCTGGGCCGCGCACGCAACCCGCCCCTGGTGGGGCAGGCGCGTGCGCCGTGGCACACGGGGAAGGATGCCTTAGACGGCCATCGGGTTGGGTTTGGCGGGATCAAGGTTGTACTTCCTGAGCGCCTCGGCGACGACCTTGCGTTCGATCGTGCCTTCATCTGCCAATGCATTCAACGCGGCAACCGTGACCCAGTAGCGGTCGATTTCGAAGAAGTGGCGCAGCTTTTCACGCGTGTCCGAACGGCCGTAGCCATCCGTGCCCAGCACGACGAACTTCTGCGGCACGAACGCGCGGATCTGCTCGGTCAGCGCACGCACGTAGTCGGTCGAGGCGATCACCGGACCTTGTGCGTCCTTCAGCAGCTTCTCGACGTGCGAGAGCTTCTTCTCTTCGGTCGGATGCAGCAGGTTCCAGCGCTGCACTTCGTGGCCTTCGCGCGCGAGTTCGGTGAAGCTCGGCACGCTCCACAGGTCGGCGGCGACGCCCCAGTCGTTCTTCAGCAGGTCGGCGGCGGCGATCACTTCGTTGAAGATCGTGCCCGCGCCCATCAGTTGCACGCGCGGCGCCTTCTTGTCGGCTTCGGCCTTGCTGAACGAGTACATGCCCTTGATGATGTCGGCCGCCACGGTATCGCCCTGCGGTATCGCCGGGTGCTCGTAGTTCTCGTTCATCACCGTGACGTAGTAGTACACGTCTTCCTGCTCAGCCACCATGCGACGCAAGCCGTCCTGCATGATGACCGCGAGTTCGTAGCCGAACGTCGGGTCGTAGCTGATGCAGTTCGGCACCGATGCGGCCCACAGCAGCGAGTGACCGTCTTCGTGTTGCAGACCTTCGCCGTTCAGCGTCGTGCGGCCCGCGGTGCCGCCCAGCAGGAAGCCGCGCGAGCGCATGTCGCCCGCCGCCCATGCCAGGTCGCCGATGCGCTGGAAGCCGAACATCGAATAGAAGATGTAGAACGGGATCATGATCTCGCCGTGCGTCGAGTACGACGTCGCGGCCGCGATCCAGTCCGACATGCCGCCGGCTTCGTTGATGCCTTCCTGCAGGATCTGACCGGTTTCCGACTCACGGTAGAACATCAGCTGGTCGGAATCTTCCGGCACGTACTTCTGGCCTTCCTGATTCCAGATACCGATCTGACGGAAGAGGCCCTCCATGCCGAAGGTACGCGACTCATCCGGCACGATCGGCACGACGCGCTTGCCGAGCGCCTTGTCCTTGAGCAGGATGTTCAGGATCCGCACGAACGCCATCGTCGTGGAGATCTCGCGGCCTTCGCCCGTGCCCTTCAGGAGCGGCTCGAATGCCGACAGTTCCGGCACCGGCAGCGACTCGGCCTTCTGACGACGCGCCGGCAGATAGCCGCCGAGGTCCTGGCGGCGAGTGCGCATGTACTCGAGCTCCTTCGAACCTTCCTCGAACTTGAGGTACGGCACGTGGACGATGTCTTCGTCGGAGATCGGCAGACGGAACTGATCGCGGAATTTCTTCAGCTGCTCCACCTGCATCTTCTTCTGCTGGTGGGTGATGTTCATCGCCTGACCGGCTTCGCCCATGCCGTAGCCCTTGATCGTCTTCGCGAGGATGACGGTCGGCTGGCCCTTGGCCTGGGTGGCCTGAGTGAATGCGGCGTAAATCTTGTGCGGATCGTGGCCACCACGATTCAGGTTCCAGACGTCCTCGTCGGACCAGTCGGCGACGAGCGCCTTCAGTTCCGGCGTGTTGAAGAAGTGTTCGCGCACGAACGCGCCCGACTCCGACTTGTACGTCTGGTATTCGCCGTCGACGACTTCCATCATCCGGCGCATCAGCGCGCCCGACTTGTCGCGCTGGAACAGCGCATCCCAGCGGCTGCCCCAGATGACCTTGATGACGTTCCAGCCGGCGCCGCGGAATTCGCTTTCGAGTTCCTGGATGATCTTGCCGTTGCCGCGCACCGGACCGTCGAGGCGCTGCAGGTTGCAGTTGATCACGAACACCAGGTTGTCGAGCCGTTCGCGGCCGGCCATGCCGATCGCGCCGAGCGATTCCGGTTCGTCCGTTTCACCGTCGCCGAGGAAGGCCCAGACCTTGCGGCCGTCGGTCTTCGCAATGCCGCGCGCCTGCAGATACTTCATGAAGCGCGCCTGGTAGATCGCCATGATCGGGCCGAGGCCCATCGAGACGGTCGGGAATTGCCAGAAGTCCGGCATCAGCCACGGGTGCGGGTACGACGAGATGCCCTCGCCGCCCACTTCCTGGCGGAAGTTGTCGAGCTGCTGCTCGGTCAGGCGGCCGAGCAGGAACGCGCGCGAGTACACGCCCGGCGACGAGTGGCCCTGCACGAACACGAGATCGCCACCATGCTCGGGCGACGGTGCGTGCCAGAAGTGATTGAAGCCGACGTCGTACAGCGTGGCGGCCGACGCGAACGACGCGATGTGGCCGCCGACGTTGGTTTCCTTGCCGGCGCGCAGCACCATCGCGATGGCGTTCCAGCGCGTGTACGAGCGGATACGGTGTTCGACGTCCTGGTCGCCGGGGATCTTGTCCTGGCGCGCGACCGGAATCGTGTTGATGTACGGGGTGTTGGCCGAGAACGGCAGATGTTCGCCATGCACACGCGCGAATTCGATCTGTTTCTCGATCAGGTAGTGGGCACGGTCAGGGCCCACCGCAGAAATCACGCCATCCAGCGCTTCCAGCCATTCGCCGGTTTCCTGGGGATCGTCGTCTTTTTCGGCGGCGACATATTTCATGACTTCGTCGGGTACAGCGGACATGCTCGTCTCCTGGGTATAGAGGAACGCTCTGTGAACAGACGGCGCGGACGAAGCACGGCCGCGGCAGCTTCGGCCGATTGTAATAAGGGTCCCGACGTCCACGCAACAAAATTTTCAAATTACGAGATCAAATCTCATAATGCGAAAATTTGTTGCGGCGCACCCTGGTTTGACTGCCGATCGACGGATACGTCGGCTAGTTTGCGCCGATTAGTGGTACTGTCCGTGCCTTTTTGCGCCTTTTGTCAGGCACGCGCTGAGCTACAATGCCACGCATGTTGACCGAACGGCTTTTCGCACGATCGGCGCGCACCGCCGGTTCGTCGGCGGATTCGACGCCGTCCTCCCGCTGGCACCATGGACCATGGTGGTCGAACTCCTATTTGCTGACGCCGCTCCTGTCGATCCTGGTCTTTCTGGTCGTCATGAGCCTGATCCTGTGGAGCCTGAACCGGCGCGAGCAGCAGCAGCAGGAAGACACGCTGTACCGTAACGTCGCGTGGGCGCAGCAGCAGATCCGCCTGTCCATGACCGGCGCGCAGGAACAGATTCAGGCGCTTGCGCGCGATCTGGCCGCCGGCCACGCCGATCCGCATTCGTTCCAGGTGTCGACTACGGACATCATGCAGGGGCATCCCGAGATCCTCTATATGAACTGGTACACGAGCCAGCAGCAGCCGCGCTGGCCCAATACCGCGCTGCCCGTGCTAGGCCAGCGTCTGGCGAGGCCGAACGACACGCAGATGGACGAAGCCGTCAAGGCCGCCTTCGCCGAGGCGCGCAACACGCGCCGCCAGGTGTACTCGCCGCTGATCTACGACGACCTCGGCAATGGCTATATCACGCTGCAGACGCCAGTGTTCCGCGACCGCGAGTTCCTCGGCACGATCGCCGCGGTGTTCTCGGTGGAAGGCATCCTCAAGCGCGACATCCCGCCCGAGCTGTCGGCCAAGTACAAGATCTCGATCATCGACGTGAACAACCGCGAGTTGACCACCACGTCGACCCGCCCGCGCCTGCCGCGCGACATGTTCTACGACCTGCCGCTCGATCCGCCGGGCCAGGGCATGTCGGTGCGTGTATACGCGTTCCCGCAGATGACCAACTTCACCAACAACACGTTGGTGTGGCTGGTGGCCGGACTGTCGTGCTTCGTGCTGTGGAGCCTGTGGAGTCTGTGGAAACACACCCGGCAACGCTTCGAGGCTCAGCAGGCGCTGTACGCGGAAGCGTTCTTCCGCCGCGCGATGGAAAACTCGGTGCTGATCGGCATGCGCGTGCTCGACATGCACGGCCGCATCACCCACGTGAATCCGGCGTTCTGCCGGATGACCGGCTGGGACGAGAGCGACCTGGTCGGCAAGAACGCGCCGTTCGCCTACTGGCCGCGCGACGCCTATCCCGAGATGCAGCGCCAGCTCGACATGACGCTGCGCGGCAAGGCGCCGTCGTCGGGCTTCGAATTGCGGGTGCGCCGCAAGGACGGCTCGCTGTTCCATGCGCGCCTCTACGTGTCGCCGTTGATCGACAGCTCGGGCCGCCAGACCGGCTGGATGTCGTCGATGACCGACATCACCGAGCCGAAACGCGCTCGCGAAGAACTCGCCGCCGCCCACGAACGCTTCACCACCGTGCTCGAAAGCCTCGACGCCGCGGTGTCCGTGCTGGCCGCCGACGAAGCCGAGCTGCTGTTCGCCAACCGCTACTATCGGCACCTGTTCGGCATTCGCCCGGACGGCCATCTGGAATTGGCGGGCGGCGGGTTCGATAGCGCACAGGCGTCGTCCGATTCGATCGATATGGTGGACACTTACGCCGGCCTGCCCGCCGCCGCATTGACCGAAAGCACCGCCGATGCGCAGGAAGTCTACGTGCAGGGCATCCAGAAGTGGTTCGAAGTGCGCCGCCAGTACATCCAGTGGGTGGACGGCCACCTCGCGCAAATGCAGATTGCGACCGACATCACGACCCGCAAGCAGGCCCAGGAACTGTCGCGGCAGCAGGACGAAAAGCTGCAGTTCACCAGCCGCCTGATGACGATGGGCGAAATGGCCTCGTCGCTCGCGCACGAGCTCAATCAGCCGCTCGCCGCAATCAATAACTATTGCTCCGGAACCGTCGCACTGGTTAAATCCGGTCGAACGACGCCCGACAATCTGCTGCCGGTGCTCGAAAAAACGGCCCAGCAGGCAGTGCGGGCTGGCATGATCATCAAGCGCATCCGCGAGTTCGTGAAGCGCAGCGAGCCCAAGCGGCAAGCCACGCGCGTCGCCGATATCGTCGCGGACGCGGTGGGTCTGGCCGAGCTCGAGGCGCGCAAGCGGCGCATCCGCATCGTCACCGATCTGCGCTCGCGCCTGCCGGTGATCTATGTCGACCCGGTGCTGATCGAGCAGGTGCTGGTCAACCTGCTGAAGAACGGCGCCGAAGCGATGGCCGAAGCACGCCCGCTTGCGGTCGATCCGGTGATCCGCGTGGTCGTGCGGCTGGACGGCGGGTTTGTCTGCATCAGCGTCGTCGACCAGGGACCGGGCGTCGACGAAGCGACGGCCGAGCGGCTGTTCGAACCGTTTTACAGCACCAAGTCCGACGGCATGGGCATGGGGCTGAACATTTGCCGTTCGATTATCGAATCGCATCGCGGCCGTCTGTGGGTGGTGAACAATGTCGAGTCCGACGGCCACATCACAGGCGCCACGTTTCATTGCAGTCTGCCTATTGGAGAGCCGGACGGCCCGAGCAACGGCGGGTCAGAGGCGCCGACACCACAAACCGTTACGGGAGAGCTATGAACAGCCCAGTCACCACACAGGAAACCGTCTTTGTCGTCGACGACGACGAGGCCGTGCGAGATTCGCTGCGCTGGCTGCTTGAGGCGAACGGCTACCGCGTGCAATGCTTCTCCAGCGCCGAGCAGTTCATCGACGCATGGCAGCCACATCAGCATCCGGGCCAGATCGCCTGCCTGATCCTCGATGTGCGGATGTCCGGCATGAGCGGACTCGAGTTGCAGGAACGCCTGATCGCCGACAACGCGTCGCTGCCGATCATCTTCGTGACCGGTCACGGCGACGTGCCGATGGCAGTGTCGACGATGAAAAAAGGCGCGATGGACTTCATCGAAAAGCCGTTCGACGAAGCCGAGCTGCGCAAACTGGTCGAGCGCATGCTCGACAAAGCGCGCAGCGAGAGCACCAGCGTGCAGCAGCAGCGCGCCGCCGCCGAGCGTCTGGGCAAGCTGACCGCGCGTGAGCATCAGGTGCTCGAACGCATCATCGCCGGCCGCCTGAACAAGCAGATCGCTGACGACCTCGGCATCAGCATCAAGACGGTCGAAGCGCACCGCGCGAACATCATGGAAAAGCTCAACGTCAACACGGTTGCCGATCTGCTGCGACTGGCGTTGTCGAACAAGCCGCAAGCGGCGCAATAAAAACGACCGGCGGCATTCCCCGCTAGAGGTTATCGAGGGTTCGACGGCCGGACTGCAGAAGAGTCCGGCCCGCATCTGTGCTCCTGCTGTTCCTGCTGTTCCTGCTGTTCCTGCTGTTCCTGCTGTTCCTGCTGTTCCTGCTGTTCACGTGCGGCGTTTCATCCGCCGCTTCTGTTTGCCCGCCGCTTCTCCCCTGCTCCTGCTTCTCCCCGCTGCTCCTTCACTGCAATGAAGACGATCCGCTCGGGCCACAACACGTCGGCGCACATCGATCGACACACGCGACATAGCCATCGCTCGCTGCATTTCAACCAGCTCACTTTTCCGACCAGATTGGCAAGCGCAACGACACCCCCAATTTATGCGGGACTCCTTAACGCGGATCGCTGATGCGCGAACGATGTGACGCCCCTCCGGCGCCGGTATAATGTCGCACTTTGCAGCGGTGCCTGGCTCCGATCGGCACGCCATGCTTTTCATGGGCCGACGCGTTCCCGTCGAAAAGCGCCAATGCGCAGGGTGCGGCAAAGCGCCCGAGCGCCCGAGCATCCGTCTCCTGCCCCGCTTTCCAAACTGCCTTTCTCGACCCGACCATGACTGCCAAACTGATCGACGGCCTAGCCCTCTCCAAGACCCTGCGCGCCGACGTCGCCGCACGCGCCGCCGCCCTGACCGCCCGCGGCCATCAGCCGGGCCTCGCGGTGGTGCTGGTCGGCGACAATCCGGCCAGCGAAGTGTATGTGCGCAACAAGGTCAAGGCGTGTCACGACAACGGTCTCGGCTCGTCATTCGACCGCTATCCGGCCGATTTGCCAGAAGCCGACCTGCTTGCGCGCATCGACGAACTGAACCGCGATCCGCGCATCCACGGCATTCTGGTGCAACTGCCGCTGCCGCCGCATATCGACAGCCACAAGGTGATCGAGGCGATCGCGCCGGAAAAGGACGTCGACGGCTTTCACGTCGCCAATGCCGGCGCGCTGATGACCGGCCAGCCGCTGTTTCGCCCCTGCACGCCGTACGGCGTGATGAAAATGTTCGCCGCGTACGAGATTGCGTTGAAGGGCGCGAACGCGGTGGTGATCGGCCGCTCGAACATCGTCGGCAAGCCGATGGCACTGCTGCTGCTCGAAGCGGGCGCCACCGTGACGATCTGCCATAGCAAGACGCGCGATCTCGCCGCGCATACGCGCAACGCCGACGTGGTGGTCGCCGCCACCGGCATGCGCAACATCCTGACGGCCGACATGGTCAAATCGGGTGCGGCAGTGATCGACGTCGGCATGAATCGCGACGAAGCCGGCAAGCTCTGCGGCGACGTCGATTTCGCGGGCGTCAAGGAAGTGGCCGGCTACATCACGCCGGTACCGGGTGGCGTCGGCCCGATGACCATCACGATGCTGCTCGTCAATACGATCGAAGCCGCCGAGCGCGCAGCAAACGCGAACGCGTAATTGTCTCAACGCACTGCCTGATCCCCCGCCGCGATGCCCGTCGCCAGCGGCCGCCGCTGCGGCGCGAGGCGCGAGCGGCACCACGTCAGCACGGGCCGCTCGACGAAGTGCCACGACAACGCTGCGCACACCAGAATCAACGGTGCGGCGATCAGCAGCGACATCACGTGGCTCAACTGCGGCGCAAGACTCGCGATGCACTGCTGCACCATGAAGCCGTACAGATAGATGCCGTACGAGTAATCGTGGTGCGGCACGAAGCGTCGCAACAGCGGCGTCGTCCCCACCCACAGCACGCCGTACACGAAGGCCAGATAGAACAGCGGCCGCGCTGCGGCCATATCGCGGAAAACCAGAAACACCATCGCGAAGGCCAGCGCCGTGAGGCCGTTGATGTCGATCCGTTCACGCCAGCCATACAGCAGCATCCCCAGCATGAAGAACGGCTCCGGCCAGAACGAATAGCCGCCGGGAGGCTCGCTGAAATCGCGCACGCCGATCTGCAGATGCGGCAGATGCCAGCGCAGTGCGACCGCGATGCAACCGAGCGCCGCCGCCAGCATCACGCCGCGCCGGCTCGACAACAGACCCAGCGTGCCGGTCACGAGCACGATCAGATAGCAGCGCACTGCGACCGGCAGCGTCCACAGCGGCCAGCAGATGTCGACTGGAAAACGGTTGTGCTCGAACACGCCCGGCAGCGTCCAGCGGCTTTTCAGCACGATCGTAGAGAAGTTGTCGAGGTTGGCCCACGTCATGCCGGCGGCGAAATACTCATGCAGCGGCAGCGTCGTGAAGAGCGGCCCGACGATGAACACCATCACCACCGATCCCACCGCCACGGCTGGCCACAGCCGCGCGATCCGCAACGCAACGAAGCGTGGCCCCGAGCGTTGCCGATCGTAGCTGGCGGTCACCAGCATGCCGCTCAGCAGGAAGAACGCGTAGACGCCGAGCGGACCGAACCCGTCGAAGCCGAGCGCGTTCCGCACCCAGTCCGTGGTGCCGTCCGGCGCCTGCAGCAGCCAGGAGTGGCCATACACAACAGCAAAGGCAGCCAGCAGCCGCACGAGGTCGAAATTGTTGCGGTTGCGCGATAGAGCGTGCGAAAGCGGGTTCATCAATACCTCTGACAGAGAACGCCGCCGACCGATATCGACACTACCAACACGATCGACAGCGACACGGCAGATTGCGGCAAGGCAACAATTCGCACCGTTCGCTTTCGCACAAAGACGCCGCGGCCCTCATACCCTTATGCGTCATGCGGCCGGGTCACCGGCACGCCCGATTCCGCACATGCGGCCGCGACATCTGATAATTTGTCTGCCAACCGATTGGAATCCGCGCACCGCGCCCCAATAATGTCCGTATCCGGTGCCACGGAGCGACCTCGCGCCCGTCGCTGCACCGACTACCCGTTCACCCGCGTCAGACAGGAAGCCTTATGTCCACCACTGCCTCGAATCACGACAATCCGCTCCTCGATTTCTCCGACCTGCCGCGCTTTGGCGAGATCCGCCCCGAACACGTCACGCCCGCTCTCGATGTACTGCTTGCCGATGCAGCCGCCGCCGTCGAGCGCGCCGCGCTGCCGATCACGCCCGCGTCGTGGGCCGACGTGGTCGAGCCGGTCGAGCGCGCCACCGAACCGCTGTCGCGTGCGTGGAGCGTGGTCGGCCATCTGAACGCCGTCGCCGATACGCCCGAGCTGCGCGCCGTGCATGGCGAGAATCTGCCGCGCGTCACCGAATTCTGGTCGAGCGTCGGACAGAATCTCGCGCTGTACGAGAAGTACAAGGCGCTGCATGCGAGCAGCGATTTCGCGTCGCTGACTGGCGAGCGCCAGAAGATTCTCGGCAATGCACTGCGCGATTTCCGGCTGTCCGGCGCCGAATTGCCCGAAGAGCAAAAGCCGCACTTCGCCGAATTGCAGGAGCGCCAGGCGTCGCTGTCGAAAGCATTCTCGGATCATGTGCTCGACGCAACCAACGCGTACGCGTACGTCGTCGAGGCTGGCGACGAAGCGCTACTGGCCGGCCTGCCCGAAGACGTGATTGAAGCCGCGAAGGAAGCGGCCGAGCGCGAAGGCAAGACTGGCTACAAATTCACGCTCCACTTCCCGTCGTATTTTCCGGTGATGCAGTACTCGGAAAATCGTCCGATGCGCGAAGCGATGTATCGCGCGTATGTGACGCGCGCATCCGAGCTTGGCCCGCAATACGGCGACGGCCGTGCCGAGTGGGACAACACGTCGGTGCTCGCCGAGCAGTTGAAGCTGCGCGCCGAAGAAGCGCGCATGCTCGGCTTCAACAATTTCGCCGAAGTCTCGCTCACGCCGAAGATGGCCGAGTCGCCCGCTCAGGTGATGACCTTCCTCGAAGACCTCGCCACGCGCGCCCGTCCGCATGCCGAGCAGGACTGGAAAGAGCTGCGCGAATTCGCCACGAACGAACTCGGCATGAGCGACCTGCAACTGTGGGACATGACGTTCGCCGCCGAACGTCTGCGTCAGAAGCGCTATTCGTTCTCCGAGAACGAGGTCAAACAGTACTTCCCTGAAGACGCCGTGTTCAAGGGTCTTTTCAAGGTCACCGAAACGCTGTTCGGCGTGCGCATCCGTCGCGACGAAGCGGCCGTATGGCATCCGGACGTGCGCTTCTTTCGCGTCGAGAATCAGGACGGCGGTCTGGTCGCCCAGTTCTACCTCGACCTGTACGCGCGCCAAGGCAAACGCGGCGGCGCGTGGATGGACGATGCGCGCGGCCGCCACAAGCTCGCGCACGGCAGCGTGCAGACGCCGGTCGCGTATCTGACCTGCAACTTCTCGGCGCCGGTCGGCGGCAAGCCCGCCTGCTTCACGCACGACGAAGTCATCACGCTGTTCCACGAGTTCGGCCACGGTCTGCATCACATGCTCACGCGCGTCGATGAACTCGGCGTGTCGGGTATCAACGGCGTCGAGTGGGACGCGGTCGAGCTGCCGTCGCAATTCATGGAGAACTTCTGCTGGGAGTGGGACGTGCTGAGCGACATGACGTCACACGTCGAAACCGCGCAACCGTTGCCGCGCGATCTGTTCGACAAGATGCTCGCTGCGAAGAATTTCCAGAGCGGTCTCGGAACGCTGCGGCAGATCGTATTCTCGATGTTCGACATGCAGCTGCATACCGGCTTCGATGCGAGCGGCACCAACAACGCCAACGAACTAGCGCGCGAAATCAACGAGCGCTTCCATGTGGTGCCGCAGGCTGCGTTCTCGCGTTGGCCGAACACCTTCAGCCATATTTTCGCGGGCGGCTATGCCGCGGGTTACTACAGCTACAAATGGGCCGAGGTGCTGTCCGCCGATGCGTACGCCGCGTTCGAAGAAGCGGCGCAAGCCGCGAGCGGCAGCGTGCTCGATCAGGCGACCGGCATGCGTTACCGCAAGGAGATTCTGGAGGTCGGTGGCAGCCGTCCGGCGATGGAATCGTTCAAGGCGTTCCGTGGCCGCGAGCCGACTATCGATGCGTTGTTGCGCCATAACGGCATGACGCCGGGCGCCGCGCATTGAGCAATTGAAGCCTTCGTCGGCGCGTGGGATCGCGCCGGTAGCATTGCGCCGATAAAAAGCCGGCGACCTGCGCGAGCAGGCGCCGGCTTTTTCATGCACGCGCCGTTACGCCATTACGCCAACACGCCAACACGCCAACACACCATTACGCCAACACGCCACTACGCCGCCGCGGCTAGCCAGACCGCGAGGCGCGATGCAGCTTGAAGTCCACCTGCGCCGGACGACCGTCGAGCGATAGCGCCGCGCGTGCCGCCGGCGCACGGCTCACCACCTTGCCGCGGCTCACCACCGCGAGCCTGGCGGCACGCAAGCGGATCGCTTCGACCGGATCGCGTGCGTCGAGCAGCACGAGATTGGCCGCGCATCCAGGCGCGACACCATAGCCTTCCAGACCGAGGATACGCGCGGCATTCACCGTGACCGCGTCGAAACACGCGTGCATCCCGTCGACGCCCGTCATCTGCGCGACGTGCAGACCCATGTGCGCGACTTCGAGCATGTCGCCAGAACCCAGGCTGTACCACGGGTCCATCACGCAGTCGTGGCCGAACGCGACGTTGATGCCGGCCGCCATCATCTCCGGCACGCGCGTCATGCCGCGTCGCTTCGGATACGTATCGCTGCGGCCCTGCAGCGTGATGTTGATCAGCGGGTTCGCGATCGCCGCGACGCCCGCCTCGCGCATCAGCGGCAAGAGCTTGCTGACGTAGTAGTTATCCATCGAATGCATCGAGGTCAGATGCGAGCCGGCGACGCGCCCCTGCAAGCCGAGCCGATGCGTTTCAGCCGCGAGCGTTTCGATGTGACGCGACAGCGGATCGTCCGATTCGTCGCAATGCATATCGACGCGCAAGCCCTGCTGCGCCGCGTACTCGCACAGCATGCGCACCGACTGCGCGCCATCGGCCATCGTGCGTTCGAAATGCGGAATGCCGCCGACCACATCGACACCCATCGCGATCGCCCGCTTGAGGTTCTCGAACGCGCCGGCGCTGCGCAGCACGCCGTCTTGCGGAAACGCCACCAGTTGCAGATCGAGATATGGCGCGACCCGGCGTTTCACTTCGATCAGCGCTTCGACCGCGAGCAGGCGCGGATCGCACACGTCCACGTGGCTACGGATCGCCAGCAAGCCACGCGCGACGGCCCAGTCGCAATACTGCAACGCGCGCTCGACCAACGCCGCCTGCGTCAGTTCCGGCTTCAGCTCGCCCCACAGCGCAATGCCTTCGAGCAGCGTGCCCGACGCATTCACGCGCGGCAAACCATACGACAGCGTCGCGTCCATGTGGAAATGCGGATCGACGAACGGTGGGGTGACGAGCGAGCCCGCCGCATCGATTTCCTCGCCCGCGCTCGCGGCCAGATTCGGCTCGACGGCGACGATGCGGCCCGCATCGATGCCGATGTCGACCGGTTGCCTGTGCTGCCTGGGCTGAGGCGAGGCGCTCGGCGGCAGCATCGCGCGGCGGATGATCATCTCCATGAATCGCTCCATTTGTCGATGGGAGTTAGTGCTTTAGCACTTACTCCGGTCCCATGCAAGACAGTCGCTTGCCCGCTTCTGATGCGTACGATTCTATCGGCGTCAGAAAGGTCGTGCGGTGTTTTATCGGGATGCCCGTACTGGCGCGCGGCGCGAAATGCGTACCGGCTACGCACAATACAGCGCGCCTATACTCGGCCTTCAGAACGGTGGTCCGGGGGCGTTCCGGATGCCGTCGTCCATTCACGGAGCAGACATATGAAAACGATTGGCGTGATCGGCGGGATGAGCTGGGAGTCGTCCACCGAGTACTACAAGCTCATCAACCGCTATGCGAAGGCGCGCCTCGGCGGTCACCACAACGCACGCAGTCTGATGCTCACCGTCGACTTCGCGCCGATCGAGGCGCATCAGCGTGCGGGCGACTGGACCGCGCTCGGCCAGCAGATGGCCGATGCCGCGCGCCAGCTCGAACGTGGCGGCGCCGATCTGGTGATGCTCGCGACCAACACCATGCATCGCGTGTATGAAGCGATCGAGCAGGCGATCGCGGTGCCGTTCCTGCATATCGCCGATCCGACCGGCCACGCGCTGCGCGCGGCGGGCGTCGAGCGGGTTGGTTTGCTCGGCACGCGCTACACGATGGAGCAGACGTTCTACACGGGCCGCTTGCGCGAGCGCTACGGCCTCGAGGCGCTAGTCCCCGACGAGGCGCAACGCGCAGACGTGCATCGCATCATTTACGACGAGTTGTGCCATGGCCACGTGAATGACGCTTCACGCGCGCTGTATCAGGATGTGATCGGCACGTTGGCCACACGCGGCGCGCAGGCGGTGATTCTTGGTTGCACCGAGATTACGTTGCTGATCAAACCGGAAGATTCCGTGCTGCCGGTGTTCGACACAACCGCGTTGCATGCGCAAGCGGCGGTGGAGTGGGCGATCGGATCAAAGTGAGGGTTGAGGCAATGGGATGCGTGTGCGATTCATCGCAAAGGCAGTATCGGCTATAGGCGTGAACCGCAACATGATCGTGAGAAGCATTGACCAGAGGCTGATAGCCAACGCTCGCAGCTCGCGGATGGCAAAGGACGATTGCACCCGGTTCCACACCAGAGTTGCGCACCAGTTGCACGAATGCCCAAAAGCAAAAAGGGTTACACGCCAAAGCGTGTAACCCTTCAAATGCTTGGTTGCGGGGGTAGGATTTGAACCTACGACCTTCGGGTTATGAGCCCGACGAGCTGCCAGACTGCTCCACCCCGCGTCAGAGAAAAGAGATTGTATAGGGATGTTGGCAAAACGTCAAACCATTGCGTGAACTGTTTCCCAAACGACGAGCGTACTCGCGTGGCGCCTCAAAGATCCTGGACCGTGGCGCCTTCCACCTTGCCGTCGATGATGTCCACGCCGTACTGACTCGCACTGCGCTTGGCCACACCGAAATCGGAAATCGGGTTGGACAGCACGAGGCGGAACACGCGGCTTGCTTTCGAACCGCTAAGCGCGCCCGGCCGACACACACGCACCGCGACGTCGTAACCCTCGGCGTCACGACTGTGACCGTCGAATTTTTCGAACACATGTGAAAACACCAGCGGATGCACTTCGAAGTCCTTATAAAGGTCCGGGTGAAGTTCGGCCATGATGATTCTCCAGCTCGCACGCCTGCGAATGTATGGGTGTGATCCCACTATACGCCGCGGCGTCCGCGGATCGCATTTTTATTTTCTTATTTTCGTTAGGCCTCGGCAGCAATATTCGCCGTCCCCGCTCGCGCGAGATAAGATGCGGGACTATCGGAATCGCCCGCATAAACAGCTGCACAATGATCCGCGCGTCGGGTCGAATGACGGCGCGACAAGCCTGGGCGATCGAGCAGAACGAGGGCCGATGCCCCGACAAAACCTTGCCCAGCAAGAATGTGAGAATGTCATGAAAATTGCCACCTGGAACGTCAACTCCCTCAAAGTCCGCCAGCAACACGTGATCGACTGGCTCGAAGCCAGCCGCGCCGACGTACTGTGTCTCCAGGAACTGAAACTGCCCGACGAAAAATTTCCGCGCGCCGAACTCGCGGAGAAAGGCTACCGGAGCTGGTATGCCGGTCAGAAAACCTATAACGGCGTCGGCATTCTCGTGCGCGACGGTCTGAGCGTCGACGAAGCCAGCATCGTGCGCAACATTCCCGGCTTCGACGATCCGCAGCAACGCGTGATCGCGGCGACCATCGACGGCGTGCGCATCATCTCCGCCTACTTCCCGAACGGCCAGGCGCCGGGCACCGACAAGTTCGCGTACAAGTTGCGCTGGCTCGCCGCACTGCATGACTGGATCGCGAACGAAATGGCGCAGCATCCGAAGCTCGCGCTGCTCGGCGACTACAACATCGCGCCGGAAGATCGCGATGTGCATGATCCCAAAGCGTGGGAAGGTCAGAATCTGGTGTCGCCCGAAGAACGCGCGGCGTTCGTGCGGCTGATCGAACTCGGACTGCTCGATGCGTTCCGCCAGTTCGAGCAGCCGGAAAAGCTCTACTCCTGGTGGGACTACCGGATGATGGCGTTCCGCCGTAATGCGGGAATGCGTATCGACCACATCCTGCTGTCGAAAGCGCTGGCTGACGTGTGCACCTCGTGCGATATCGACAAGGTGCCGCGCAAATGGGACCAGCCATCGGACCACGCACCGGTCGTCGCGCTTCTCGGTTGAGTCGTCGACGGTGCGGGGCACAAACGATGCCCCGCACCACACCCTCCTTGCGCGTCCCTATGCCGTTGGTCCCTATGCCGTCGTTTCAGGCAGCACGTCACCACTCAACACGCGCCACAAGAACCCGAACACCATCGCATCATGCTCGGCCTGCTCCAACTCGTCGGAGCCGCCATGCCCGCCTTCGGTGTTCTCCCGATACCAGACCTTGTCCGCGCCCAGCGCCTGCATGCGCGCGGCCATCTTGCGCGCGTGGCCGGGATGCACGCGATCGTCGGCGCTCGACGTGGTGAACAGCACGGGCGGATACGCGATGCCCGCCGACACGCGGTGATACGGCGAGTAAGCAGCCAGCGCGCGTGCTTCGTCCGGTTCGTCCGGATCGCCGTATTCGTCGATCCATGATGCGCCTGCGTGCAGCAGGTGATAGCGGCTCATATCGAGCAGCGGCACCTCGCACACCACGGCGCCGAACAACTCGGGGCGCTGCACCATGCACGCCGCCACCAGCAGACCGCCATTGCTGCCGCCCTGAATGCCGAGCTGCGCGGCGTGCGTCACGCCGGTGTCGATGAGCGCTTCAGCCACCGCGATGAAATCGTCGAACGCGCGCTGACGTTGCTCGCCCTGCGCCGCCGTGTGCCACCGCGTGCCGAATTCGCCGCCGCCGCGAATATGCGCGACCACGTAGACGCCGCCATGCTCCAGCCAGCCGATACCCTGCCCCGTCAGATAACCCGGCAGCAGAGGAATCGCGAAACCACCGTAGCCATTCAGCAGACAGGGCCGTTCGCTTTGCACTGTGCCGTGCTGCGACGCCTGCTCCTGCGCAGCGGCGTGCGTCGCATGCGGCGCGATCACGGTATAAGGCACCCGCGTGCCATCCGCGGACACGGCGTGCCCACGCGTCACGGCGAATCGCGTCGCGTCGAACTGGGTCGGCCAGCGGTCGAGCAATTCCCACTTGTTCAGGTCGCCCGCGAGGTCGGCAAGCCAGTATGCGGGCGGTTGCAGATAGTCGTCGGTATCGACGAACACTTCGTCGTTCAGCGTCGGCTCGACCGCCGAAACGTCGACGTGCCCATCATCGTGCGATGGAAAAACGCGCTGCTGCCAATGCCACGTCTGATCCACATCTTGCGACGGTGTCCACAGCACGGTCCGGTTCTGCACGTCCTCGAGGTACGACACGATCAGGTGGTGACGCGTATGCGTCCACTCGCAGGCCGAGGTCAGCGGCGTCGGCGTGAACAGCGCCAGCACGTCGCGCTCGCCACGCAGAAAAGCGGCTTCGCGAATCGCCAGCAACGCGCCGCCCGGATAGCGCACGCCATCGCAGTCCCAGTCGAGGCGCGGCTCGAGCAGCAGCCAGCCCTGCCAGCCGCCGACCGCCACGTGCGCCGGCACATCGTACCGGCGCCACGCGTCGATGGCAGCCGCGGCGCTGTCGAGGTCGCTGTCGAGGTAATACGTGTGCGAGTCGAAAAAATCGACGCTGCTCACGATGGTATGCCGCCGCTCGACCGGATCGTAGTGCGCTTCCACGCCGATATCGCCGAACGCGCCCCTGAAGACCACTGGCGCATCCGCCAGCGCACCGCCGCGCGTCCAGCGCCGTACATCGCGCGGATAACCGGAGCGCGTCAAGGTCTTGCGGCCGTTGTCCCAGCCCACGTACAACGTGTCGCGATCGATCCACGACGCCGTATGCTTGCCGGCCTTCGCGATCACGAAGCCGTCGTCGACGAAACGTTGCGCATCGATGTCGAACTCGCGCACCACCTGTGCATCCGAACCGCCCGGTGACATCGTGATCAATGCGCGGTCGCCGTCCGGATAGAGAATGTCGAGTTCGACGCACACCCATGGCGTGCCTTCGGCGGCACCGAGCGCATCGAAGTCGAGCAGGTTCTGCCAGACCGGCGCGCCAGCGCGCCATGCCGCCCACGTCGTGCGTCGCCAGATGCCGCGCGGATTGCGCTCGTCCTGCCACAGATCGTAGGCCCAATCCATCCAGCGATCGGGAATCACCGGACGCTCGCGCGGCAGATATGCCTCGGCGAGCCGCTGCCTGAGCGACTCGAATGGTGCGCCGCTGCACCACGCGGCGCGCGTGCGGGCGTTCTGCCGCTCGACCCACGCGAGCGCATCAGGGTCATCGAGCGCTTCGAGCGACAGGAAGGGATCGGGGGAAAGCGGCCAGCAGAAAGGAGCGGGAGAAGTGGGAGGAGCGGGCATCGTCAGCTGTCGAATCAGAACAGCATTGATTATGCCTTGTGGGCGCCTGCAGCCCACTGCCTGCTGCCCACTTTGACACGACGCCCGAAAGGCGACACGCGAAACACGGAACGCGGCAAGCCAGCGTTGCTTGCGCCCCGCCGGCCTGTCACGCCCAGTCACGCCCTGTCATGCCCTGTCATGCCACGCGAATCAGGGCTCGAGATTGAGTTCCTGAATCTTGCGCGTAATCGTGTTACGGCCGATGCCGAGCCGCTCGGCCGCCTCGACCTTGCGTCCGCGCGTGAAGTCCAGCGCCTCGCGGATCACCGCCGCTTCGAAACGGCGTGCGAGTTCGTCCATCACGTCCGCCGCGTTCTCGCGCAACATCCGCGCGACTTCGATGCGCAAGCCGCCTTCCCAGGCGCTCGCGACGCTCGCGACCGGCATGCTGGCCGTGCCGGCCGGCTGACCTGCGGAGCTCACGCCGTTGATCGGCGCACTGCCGGCAAGCCCTGCATCACCCACACCGCTCGCGGCACCGCCGCCCGCAAGATCACTCACGCCGGTTTGCGCAGGGCCGAGGTCGGGCGGCAAGTCCTTGATCTCGATGGTCTGCGCGGGCGCCATCACCGTGAGCCAGTTGGCGAGATTCTCCAACTGCCGCACGTTGCCCGGAAACGGCAGGGACGCCAGATAGGCAAGCGCTTCCTCGGACACCCGCTTCGGTTCGACGCCGAGGTCGCGTGCGCTCTTTTGCAGGAAGTGCCGCGTGAGCAGTGGAATGTCTTCGCTGCGTTCGCGCAACGCCGGCAAGCGCAGGCGGATCACATTGAGGCGGTGATACAGGTCCTCGCGAAACAGCCCCTGACGCACGCGCGATTCGAGATTCTGGTGCGTCGCCGCGATCACCCGCACATTGGCGCGCAACGGATTGTGCCCGCCGACGCGATAGAACTGCCCGTCCGACAGCACACGCAACAGGCGCGTCTGCAGATCGAACGGCATGTCGCCGATCTCGTCGAGAAACAACGTGCCGTTCTCGGCCTGCTCGAAGCGCCCCTGACGCATCGCCTGTGCGCCGGTGAACGCGCCGCGCTCGTGACCGAATAGTTCGGACTCCAACAGATCTTTCGGAATCGCGGCCGTGTTGAGCGCGATGAAGGGACCGTTCGCGCGTGGGCTATGTCGGTGCAACGCACGCGCGACCAGTTCCTTTCCGGTGCCTGATTCGCCGGTAATGAGCACGGTGGCCGCCGAATGGGACAGGCGGCCGATCGCGCGAAACATGTCCTGCATCGCCGGCGCCTGGCCGAGCATTTCGGGCGCTTCGGCGACGCGCTCGTCCCATGTCTGCTCGCCGCGCATGCTTTCGTCCACTGCGCGGCGGATCAACTCGACCGCCTTGTCGATGTCGAACGGCTTGGCCAGGTACTCGAACGCGCCGCCCTGGAATGCGGCGACCGCGCTATCCAGATCCGAGAACGCCGTCATGATGATGACGGGCAAGCCCGGCACCTTGTCGCGCACGGTTTGCAGCAGTTCGAGGCCGGAGCCGCCCGGCATCCTGATGTCGGACACCAGCACCTGCGGGCTGTCGTGATCGAGCGCGGCCGAAGCCTCACGCACGTTCGCGAAGCTGCGAGTCGCGAAGTTTTCGCGAGCGAGCGCTTTTTCAAGCACCCAGCGAATCGATTGATCGTCGTCTACTATCCAGATCGGCTTCATATGGGTCGGTCAGAAGTCTTGAGATGCGTGTGGGGTTAGCAGTCGAGCGGCAGCAAAATCTGAAACTCGGTGTGGCCCGGTCGGCTGTCCACTTCGATCAGACCTTCGTGCTGTTGCACGAAGGTCTGTGCGAGCGTCAGACCGAGACCGCTGCCGTCCTCGCGTCCCGACACGAGCGGATAGAAAATGCGGTCACGAATGTCTTCCGGGATGCCCGGGCCGTTGTCGATGATGTGCAAGTCCAGTGCCAGCTTACATAAGCGTTTCGACACGGTGATCTTGCGCGCGACGCGAGTGCGCAATTCGATCCGCGCATCGCCTTGCGAAATGCGTTCGCGCAATGCTTCGGCGGCATTGCGCACGATGTTCAGCAACGCCTGAATCAGTTGCTCCTTGTCGCCGCGCAGGTCCGGCACGCTCACGTCGTAGTCGCGTTCGATCGTGAGGCCGCGCGGAAACTCCGCGAGAATCACCTGGCGCACGCGTTCGCACACCTCGTGAATGTTCACGTCGCCGACGATATGCGGATGACGGTGCGGCTCCAGCAAACGGTCGACCAGCGTTTGCAGCCGGTCCGATTCCTTGATGATGACCTGCGTATACTCGCGCAACTCGTCGCGCTGACGCTCGCCGAGTTCGAACTCGAGCAGTTGCGCCGCGCCGCGAATCCCGCCGAGCGGATTCTTGATCTCATGCGCGAGATTGCGGATCAGTTGCTTGTTGACCGCCGTGAGGTCGTTGATGCGCTCCTCGCGGTCGGTGCGCAAATGGCGCTCGTTCTCGAACAGTTCGAGCAGCACGTAATCCTGCGCCCCCTCGAGGAAGCCGACGATCGCATGCACATGCAGCGGCTCGTGGCCGGGACGCTCGAGCACGGCGTCCAGATGGGTCGCGTGAAAACGGTGGTCGGCGATCGACGTGATGGTCGCGACCAGTTCGTCCCCATTCGAGAAAATCTCCTGCCACGCCATCTGTGTCAGTTGCCGACGCGACATCTCCAGCATCGACTCCGCCGACGGGTTCGCGAACGCGACGCGCAGCGTGCGCTTGTCGAGCACCAGCACGACGGTCGGCAACGTCTCGAAGCCGGGCAGCAAACCGGAGCTGACGAGCTGCGCATCGTCCGACAGCGTCTGCTCGTGCCCTTTCCTTGCCTTGATCAGATTCTTGAGAACCATCTTGCAGTCTGGCCGATAGGAGATGGTGATAAATCAGTGTGCCGCTTCCGGGTGTCGCCCGCTACCCGGGCCTCGTACGCGTTGTGCATGGTCCAACGAAAAAGGGACGGCGCCGCCGTCCCTTTGTGACCGATCGCGAGCGTCGGGCAAAGCGCTTCGCCACGTGAAGGGCGAAGCGCCATGGCCGCTTACAGCGAGTAGTACATTTCGAATTCGATCGGGTGCACCGACTGACGATAGCGTTGCAGCTCGCCCGTCTTCAGTTCGATGTACGCGTCGAGCATCGAGTCCGTAAACACGCCACCGCGCGTCAGGAATTCGCGGTCCGCATCCAGCGCGTCCAGAGCCTGGTCGAGGCCGGCGCACACGGTCGGGATCTTTGCGTCCTCTTCCGGCGGCAGGTCATACAGGTTCTTGTCGGCGGCTTCGCCCGGGTGAATCTTGTTCTGCACGCCGTCCAGACCCGCCATCATCAGCGCGGAGAAGCACAGGTACGGATTCGCCAGCGGATCCGGGAAGCGCGTTTCGATGCGGCGGCCCTTCGGGTTCGACACGTGCGGAATACGGATCGATGCCGAACGGTTGCGAGCCGAGTAAGCCAGCTTGACCGGTGCTTCGAAGTGCGGCACGAGACGCTTGTACGAGTTCGTACCCGGGTTCGTGATCGCGTTCAGCGCGCGAGCATGCTTGATGATGCCGCCGATGTAGAACAGCGCGAATTCCGACAGACCTGCGTAACCGTTGCCTGCGAACAGGTTCGTGCCGTCCTTCCAGATCGACTGGTGAACGTGCATGCCCGAACCGTTGTCGCCGACGACCGGCTTCGGCATGAACGTGGCCGTCTTGCCGTACGTGTGCGCGACGTTGTGGATGATGTACTTCATCTGCTGCAGCCAGTCAGCGCGTTGCACCAGCGTCGAGAACTTGGTGCCGATTTCATTCTGGCCCTGGCCTGCGACTTCGTGGTGGTGCACTTCGACCGGAATGCCGATCTGTTCGAGCAGCAGGCACATTTCCGAACGGATGTCCTGGAACGTGTCGACCGGCGCGACCGGGAAGTAGCCGCCCTTCGTGCCCGGACGGTGGCCGGTGTTGCCGCCTTCGAATTCCTTCGCCGACGACCACGGTGCTTCTTCCGAACCGATCTTGATGAAGCAGCCCGACTGGTCCGTGTTCCACTGGACCGAGTCGAAAATGAAGAATTCGGGTTCCGGACCGAAGAAGGCGGTGTCGCCCAGACCCGTGCTCTTCAGGTACGCTTCAGCGCGCTTCGCGAGCGAACGCGGGTCGCGCTCGTAGCCCTTGCCGTCCGCCGGTTCGACGACGTCGCAGGTCAGCACGAGGGTGGATTCTTCGTAGAACGGGTCGATGAAGGCCGTGTTCGCGTCCGGGACCAGCAACATATCCGATGCTTCGATGCCCTTCCAGCCGGCAATCGACGAACCGTCAAACGCATGGCCGCTTTCGAACTTGTCTTCATCGAATGCCGACACCGGCACCGAAACGTGTTGTTCCTTGCCGCGCGTGTCGGTGAAACGGAAGTCGACAAACTTGACGTCCTCGTCTTTGACGAGTTGCACGACGTCGGCCACGGATTTACTCATAACCTATCTCCTGATTAACGAATTCGGCGGATTTCAGCCGCCGCCCAATCTAGCTGACCCGTCCCGGCGCGTCCACCCTCAATTATCGGGAAGGAACATAAATTTGCCGGTGAGTCGATCGATACCAATAAAGCAGCTTCCGTGCCACGTATGCGCCAAGCCGGCGCAAAACCATGCTGTGCGCGCGTTTGCGGGGAATCAGCGCACCGTTTGGTGGGCCACGCTCAAATCCGCGGGCGGCTTTACGCACCATATTCGCGCATTCATCGGACTGAAGGCCTCGACAATCCTCATTCTGGTGCGTGCGGCTCCGAATGCACCGCATTGGCGCATTCGGACTGCAACGCGGGCAACGGGCCGGCCGGGAGGTCACGTGTGCGCGGCGTGCGCCAAGCGCTAGAATAATCTTTTGATCCCAAGGAGAGTGAGCCTCATGAGCACGCTCGAACAGCTGTATGCCAAGGCGGAAGCACGCCGCACCGAGAATCAACTGCCCTACGCGGGCGCGGTATCGCCCGCCGAGGCCTTCGAACTGCTACAACTCGATCCGCGCACGCGTCTGGTCGACGTGCGCACCCGTGCCGAACTCGATTGGGTCGGCCGGCCGGTCGTGGGCGATGGGCAATACGCGCACGTCGAATGGGCGCGCTATCCGGGCGCAGTGCCGAATCAGGAGTTCTTGCAGCAACTGAGTCAGGTGGCGTCGCCCGATACGCCGGTACTGTTTCTGTGCCGCAGCGCCGCACGCTCCAAACTCGCCGCGATCGCCGCCACCCAGGCCGGCTTCGACAAGGCGTACGACCTGCTGGAAGGCTTCGAAGGCGACAAGGACGGCCAGGGACATCGTAAGACGGTATCGGGCTGGTGCTTTCGCGGATTGCCGTGGATCGGCGCGTGAACCAAGCGGGTGACTGCCTGAGCGCGGCCTGATGCCTGATGCCTGATGCCTGATGCCTGATGCCTGATGCCTGATGCCTGATGCCTGATGCCTGATGACGGCTGCGGGCGGCTGCGCTTGCCGCCGTCCCGGCTGCTTTTCTGTGTGCCCCGCTCGTCCCTACGTGCGTGGACGCCGCACCTTCAGGCCTCCCGCGCGATCACAGGCCCATCGTCGGCGCCAGATGTGACAGGCCGATGATGAGCGAGCGCCGCGTCCCGTCAGCGCCGCGCCCCGTCAGTTGCGCGGCTTCGCCGTCGCGATCGGCTCGGGCTCGACGATATCGCCGCCCAATAGATGCACACCTTCGCGCAGCTTGACGAACGCAGCCGCCACCGCTTCCGGCTCGCCCTTCACGCCGAGATCGATGTGATGCCGCGCATACACGCCGCCGCGCTCCGCATCGCCGACACTCGGCAGACTGAAGACCCGCACGCCCGGAAAATCGCGTTCGATTTTTTCCATCAGCGGCGTTACGCGCGATTCCGGCAATTCAAACACCAGCAATGATTTCTCCGCATGCGGCATCGCATGATGCAGATGCACGTACTGCGAATCCAGCACCCATTCGATCATCGGCCACGCCATCACCGGGAACCCCGGCACGAAATGGTGATGCCGGATCGAGAATCCGGGAATCTTGTTGTAGCCGTTCGGAATGATCGACGCGCCTTGCGGGTACGTGCCCATGTTCAAACGGTGGCGGTTTTCCGGCGAGTCGAGATCGAGCGGCGCCGCCGCGTTCCCCGGATACGTCTCGCGGATGCGTTCCTGGATCAGCTTCGCGGCCTCCGGATGCAGTTCGAGCGACACACCGAGCGCAGCCGCCGCGCATTGGCGCGTGTGGTCGTCCGGTGTCGCGCCGATGCCGCCGGTTGAAAAGACGATGTCGCCCGACATGAACGTGCGCCGCAGCGTCGCCGTGATGCGCTCCGGATCGTCGCCGATGTACTCCGCCCAGCCGAGCGACAGCCCACGCGCGCGCAGCAATTCGATGACCTTCGGCAGATGCTTGTCGACTCGCCTGCCCGACAGGATTTCGTCGCCGATGATAATGACGCCAAATGCCATTGCGGCCTCTTTCGTTTGATCAGTAGGGAACCGGCGCCGCGTGATGCACGCCGCCGGGCGCTTCCGCGCGCATGCGTTGCAGCGCACGCAAACAGTAGTAGCCAAACCACAGCGCCGAAAACACGAGAATGAACGCGTAGATCCAGATGGTCACCGCCGTGATCACCGGGAACAGCACGATCAGCCAGACCGACGACGCCCACAGCAGCGTAGGCAGCGAACCCAGCAAGCCGCTCGCAATCCCGATCAACAGCAACGGCAGCCGGAAACGGCGCACCAGCACGCGCCGCTCGTCGCGTGTCGCATGCAGCGCGAGGGCGTCGTAGCTCATCACGCGATAGGTGAGCCAGCCCCACAGCAGCGGCGGAATCAGCGCGAAGAACGGCGGCACCAGCCAGAGCGGCAAGGTGACGATCAGCAAGACGAGACACAGCAGCGTGGTCCATAGCGCCTGGCCAAGACTACCGTACCACGTTCCACCGCGCCGCATTTCGAGGCCAGGGAAGTGCCGCGTCGACAGGAAGCGGATCACGGACGGCATCGACAGCGAGGCGATCAGCAGCAACACCGTGACGACGATCAGCGGGATCGCCATCGCAATCACGATAAACGGCGCGATCGCCGCATGCAGCGCCGAAAAACCCAGCCAGTCAAACAGATGGTAAAGCGTGACCGTAAACGACCAGCTTTCGAGCCATTCGCGAGTCATGCCGATCAGGGTCTGCCAGAAAAACCACAGCATCACGCCCCACCCGACCGCAGCCGCGCAAAACGGCATGAAGGTCAGCCAGAGCATGCGCGGGTGGAGCGCGCTTGCGAGCGCGCGTCCGAACGAGCGCAACAGATCATTCATGCGAGCCAGTGCCGGTGAACGAAACGATGGAAGGAAGGAAAGCGCGCGGCGAACCGGCCGCAATACCGGGAAAGCCGGGAACACGCGCGCAAGTGTGAACAGGATAAACCACGTGACGCGCCGCCGGGCAAACCGGCGGCGTGGGAGGAAAGAGGCTCAAACGGCCGCGGCGTCGTTGCTTTCGCCGGGACCGGCTGCGCGCTTCGGCGCCAGGCGCGCGGCGATGCGCACGAACGCGAGCCAGTGCTGCGCCCAGAATCCGTCGCCATAGCGACGGCCTTCGAGCTGATCGCTGATACCGGTCGGTTCCATGTCGCGGCTCCAGGACACGCTGCGAAACAGCATGTCCCACCACGGGAAAAGCACGCCGAAGTTGCAACCGTACTTCAGCCCTTCGTGGCCGTAGCCGATTGCATGGTGACGGCGATGGAAGGTCGGGCTGACGAGCAGCCGCTCGCCGAGCCAGCCGAAGTACAGCCGGATGTTCGCGTGCTGCACGCTCTGCGCGAGGTTCGTGATGGCAACCAGCACGACGAACTGCGACGGCGGCACGCCGATCACCAGCGCGATCGCTGCGAAGAACGACGCCTGCAGCAGATTGTCGAGCAGATGGTTGCGGTCGTCGGACCACAGCGACATCTGCCGCTGGCTGTGATGCACCGCGTGCAATTCCCACCACACGCCGAACCGGTGTTCCCAGCGGTGATACCAGTAACCGGCGAAATCGAGCACCAGCAGATACATCACGAACGTGACGAGCGGCTGCGTGGTCACGCCGGGCCACAGATTGTCGAAGTCGATATTCGCGATGTTGTGCAGCCGCAGCCAGGCCTGCACGTTGTCGAAAAACGGCTGCAACGCGAAGAAAAAGAACAGGTTGAGAATGCCGAGCTTGACGATCCACGTGTACAGCACGTCGACGCGCACCGCCTTGCGGTTCTCCCACCGTTCCACCGGACGCAGCGCCTCGAGCGGGCGCAGGATCGCGTACATCGCCAGCACTTCGAGCACACCCACGATCACCCAGTACAGGCTGTTGTAGGTGTCTTCGTCGTAGTCCATCAGGTTGAAGCGAAACAGCAGCGGCTGCACCACGTCGACGTACAGCAGCGTCTGCACGGCTGAAACGAAGTTGTCGAGCGAAGAGAAAATCAGATGGAACATGGTGCTCGCCTGGTTACTTCATCCGTGATGGCTCGGCTCGATGCGGCATCCGAACAGCACTAAGCGCCGTTCGGCGCCGTCACCGGCGCGCGATCGAAGAAATAGATGCCGTGCGGCGATCGGCCGACGGCAATGGTCTGGATCAGCTTGCGCGTGTTCAGGTCGATGATGCCGATGTGCTTCGCGAAGCGGAACGTCACCCACAGATAGCGTTTGTCGGCGGAAAGTTCCATGTCGTCCGGTCCGGGCATCAAACCGGTGATGTCGCCGACGTTGGTGAGCGTGTCTTCGTCGATGATGCTGATGGTGCTTGCGACGCGGTTTGATACCGCGACGTGCTTGCCGTCCGCGAGCGAACGGAAGTTGTGCGCGCCGTTGCCCGTCTGGATGGTCTTGACGATCTTCTGGTTGTGCCAGTCGACCACCGCGACGTAGTCCGCGCCGGTCATGCCGACCAGCAGATATTTCTCACCCGGCGTCATCCACAGGCCGGCCGGCACCTTGCCGACCTTCATCTTCCACTTCACGGTTTGCGTGGCGAGATCGATCGCGGCGAGTTCGCCGGAGACCTGCAGCGTGACGAACACCGTCTTGCTGTCGTTCGTGAACGCCATGTGGCTCGGCATCACCGCGAGCGGCAGGCGCGAGGCGAGCGACATCTGGTTCTTCTGGCCGTCGTAGTGATAAATGTCGAGGCGGTCCAGACGCAGGCCGGTGGTAACGAGCCACTTGCGGTCAGGCGAGAAGCCGATCTGATACGGGTCCTCGATGTTCTCGACCCAACGCTGCACCTGGCCGGACTTCGGATCGACGAACATCAGATTGTTCGACACCGAATTGGCGACGATCAATGACGAATTGTCCGGCGTGGCCATCAGGTGATGCGGTTCCTTGCCCGTCGGCACCGTGGCGACGACCTGGCGGCTGGTCTCGTCGATCAGGCTCAGCGTGGCTTCGCCGGAATTGAGCACGATCACGTCATTGGCGTGAGCCGCGGGAGAAAAAACGCCTGCGGCGGCAACCAGCGCCGCGCTTGCGGCGAACGTGGCAGTCAAGCCGGGAAGAAAATATTTACGCATGAAAACTCGCTTCGGAGAACGACCGTCATTGTAGAACGTTTGCCAGCGCCAGAGGTTGACGTAGGTCGGTGCACGGTGCGTTGGAAATGAAAGGCACGATTAAATTCAGCCGCGTTCCGGGGACGACGGTTCAGACACGGCAATCGACGCTTATCTGGCCGAGGAAACAATGTGCGCATCACTCTCGTCATGCGCGCCCCTATCCCATTCGGCCAAACATTTAAATACTCGCAAATCTCGACAAATACTTTTAGGAGTGGATCAGACCGCCCTGTAATTTATATATCACTCTGAGAATTCCCTACTTATTAATTCAGATAACCCATCATCTTTATTCATTTAAGAGTTCGCTGATATCCGCGCGACGCTGACGGACTCGATAATCCAACCCTCATCACCCTGACACTCGTTTCTGTGGATCGATGGCGTGACGCGGGTGTTCCGGACGTGCAAGAGACACGAAAGCGCGAGTGCGGATGGAATCGCCAGCTATTGGCTTTCATGTTTTTACGGTTTATCAGGGCGATGGAATCCGACTAACCACCTTGAATCACGTATCGTCCACGCGCGCAAATAAAGTGGAGGCAATAACGCAATGAATAAAAATACTTCGGTCGCCTGGTATGGAGCGGCGCACGCGTGGCTGGCCGTATCCGGACCGGCAAACTTAAGGGAAAACCGTGCGGCGGCGCGAAAGAAGGCCATCGTGCAGGGCGTGCTGACCGCGGCGGCGTTCGCGTCCGCAGCGCCAGCGGCCCACGCCGCCGGCTTTCTCACGCCGGCCCCGGCTGGTGTCGGCGCGAATGGAGTTATCACACTGGCGGCCCTCGATCCCATCGAGTTGGGTACGACAGCGAGCGCATCCGGCGACTATTCGATTGCGATTGGCGAGCAGGCGGCTGCGCTGGACGACAGTTCGGTCGCGCTCGGCACGCAAGCCAACGCGCAGGGCAGCGGCGCGATCGCCGTCGGCCCGAACGCGAGCGCGCAGGGCAACGGCGCGATCGCAGCAGGCGTGAACGCCACCGCCCAGAGCGAGGGCGCTATCGCGGCAGGCTTGAACGCCAACGCACAGGGCGTCCATTCCATCGCGTCAGGTGCGGGTACGACGGCGGCAGACGCGGCGTCGTCCGCTTTCGGCGCACTGGCAACGGCTAGCGGCTTTGGGTCCACCGCAGTCGGCTACCACGCGCAAACCAGCGGCAGTGCGGCCTTCGCTGGCGGCATGTCGGCCCTGGCAGCGGCCGACTACAGCATTGCGATCGGCAACCAGGCCGCCGTCAGCGGCGTGGGCGGGATCGCAGTCGGCGCATTCGCGCAAGCGAGCGGCGCCAATGCGAGCGCGTTCGGCTACGGGGCCATGGCGGCGGGCCTCGGCGCCGTGGCAATCGGCGACCATGCCAACGCCAGTGCCGCCAATGGCGTCGCGTTGGGCGCGAACTCCGCGACCACCGCGGATCTGACTCAACCCGCTTTTGCTCCGATGGATTCGGACTTCACCTTGATCGCGGCTCCCGACCCGACCGGCGAAGTCTCGCTAGGCTCACCGCACAACGAGCGCCGCCTGACGAATGTCGCCGCGGGCGCGGCGCCGACCGATGCCGTCAACGTCAGCCAGTTGAGCGCGCTCGACGGCAAGGTCGAGGCGATTGTCGAAAGCGGTACCCAGCATTACTTCAAAGCCAATGGTCCAGCCGACAGCTCCGACGACGCCGTCGCCAGCGGAACGCACGCGCTCGCGGCAGGTGCCGGCGCGAGCGCGACTGGTACCGATGCGGCCGCGCTCGGTGCCGCCGCAGTCGCCGGAGCAACCGGCTCGACGGCGCTCGGAGCAAGTGCCGCGGCTGGCGCGCTGAACGCCACTTCAGTCGGCACATCGGCCTCAGCAAGCGCTGCGAACGCGACCGCGATCGGCGCGTATTCGGCGGTGACCGGCGACGGTAGTGTCGCGCTCGGCTACGCGGGGTCTGCCAGCGCTGACAACGCCGTCGCGCTCGGCCAGAACTCGGTGGCTGACCGCGCGAACACGGTGTCGTTCGGCACAGCTGGACAGGAACGCCAGCTCACGAACGTCGCGGCCGGCACCCAGCCGACCGACGCGGTCAACCTGAGCCAATTGCAGGCCGCGAGCGCAAACGCATCGCGCTACTTCAACGCGAATGGCAACGGCCTCAACGATGGCAGCGACAACGCATTGGCTGTTGGCAGTGACGCGGTCGCTATCGGCAGCGCGGCGCTCGCCTCTGGCGAGGCCGGCGTCGCCGCTGGCATGGGTTCGCTGGCGCGCGGCGAGTTCAGCACAGCCATCGGCGGGCTCTCCGCGGCTTCAGGCGACGGCTCGACCGCGCTCGGCTACCACGCGAATTCCTCGGTCGCAAACACCGTCGCGCTCGGCAATGACGCGAGCGCCGTTGCCGTCGGCGCGGTCGCACTCGGTCAAGGCTCGATCGCCGATCGCGCGGGCACCGTTTCGATCGGCTCCGCTGGCAACGAACGCCAGCTAACGAACCTCGCCGCGGGCACCGCCGATACCGACGCGGTCAACCTCGCCCAGTTGAAAGCGGTGAACGCACAGGGCGCGGCCACCGCCGCGAAGCTCGACGGCGCGCTCATGTACGACCTGAACGCCGATGGCAGTGTCAACCGCGCGAGCGTCACGCTTGGCGACGCAGCAAGCAGCGGCACCGTCATTCACAACGTCGCCGACGGCGTGAGCGCCTCTGATGCGGTCAATCTCGGTCAGTTGAACGCGGCCGTCACTGGCGCCGTCAACCATGCCGTGCTCGATGCGGTTAGCGCGGACAACACGTTCCTCAGTGCGCAAGGCGATCACGCTACCGAAGGCGCCGTGTCGTCAGGCCCACACGCGGTCGCGGCGGGCGCGAACGCGCAGGCCACCGGCGCGAACGCGGCGGCCTTCGGGGCGAATGCGATTGCCGGCGGCAACAACGCCATCGCGCTTGGCACGGCAGCGAACGCGAGCGCCGACAATTCGGTCGCATTGGGCCAAGGCTCGATCGCGGACCGGCCGAACACGGTATCGGTGGGCAGCGTCGGTCAGGAGCGGCAGGTCTCCAACGTTGCCGCCGGCGTGCGAGGCACCGACGCGGTCAACGTCGATCAATTGCAGCAGAGTATCGGCGGCGCGGTCGGTCAGGCGAACCACTATACCGACGACCAGATCCGCTCGGCCCGCCGGGATGGATACGGCGGCACGGCCACCGCGTTGGCGATGGCGGGATTGCCGCAGGCGGTTCTACCGGGTCGTGGGATGGTCGCGATGGCCGGCGGCACGTATGGCGGCCAGTCGGCTTTGGCAATCGGCGTGTCGCAGTTATCCGATACCGGCAAGTGGGTCTACAAGGTGCAAGGCGCCACCGATTCACGCGGCCAGTTCGGCGCGTCAATCGGCGCCGGCGTGCATTGGTAGGTCGAAATTACGGAGCGATCCGCTTTAGAGCCGCCGCCGCAATGGCCCGCGCATCGTGGCGGCGGCAAAGCGCGCGGGTTGGAAGAAGGCCGGCGTCGGTTGCGCGCGACTTCATTCCCACAAGGGTTGGAGTTGCGCGCGCCCATGGTCCGCGCGCAGGCGCAACATCGGAACTTTCGTTCTCGCCATCTCACGCACGCGGTCACGCGGTCACGCGGTCACGCGGTCACGCGGTCACGCGGTCACGCGGTCACGCGGTCACGCGGTCACGCGGTCACGCGGTCACGTGGTCACGCGGTCACGCGGTCACAGTCGCTCGGTCACACGGTCACACGGTCACACGGTCACACGGTCACACGGTCACACGGTCACACGGTCGCAAGGTCGCAAGGTCACACGGTCACACGCTCACACCGCCACATTAGCGGCCAACCCACCGCTCAGCGCTGCATCGACTCCCACACCTTGTACAACCGCTTCACCGAAACCGGCATCGGCGTACGCAACTCCTGAGCGAACAGCGAGATGCGCAACTCCTCCAGCAGCCAGCGAAACTCCGACAAACGCGGGTCCAGCACGCCGCCGCGCTGCGCCACCGCACGCTGATAGTGCTGCAACAGCGGCTGATACTCGGCGAATTGTCGGGCGTCGCGTGCGGGGTCCGCCCTCAGCTTGTCGACGCGCAGCGCGATCCCCTTCAGATAGCGGGGGAAGTGCGTCAACTGGGCATACGGCGTATCGACCACGAAGCGCTTGCCAATCAGCGCATCGAGCTGATTCTGCATGTCGGCATGCGCAGCGGTGAACGACTTCGCCTGCACCAGCTTCTTGGTTACGCTCGCGTATTCGCTGAGAATCTGCCCGACCAGCCGGGCGATTTCCTGCGCGAGCAGCGTCAGACGGCTGCGACCCTCGTCCCGTCGCGCATGAAAACTGACGTCATCATCCGGCAGCGGATCCTGCAGACAGGCGCGGTCGAGCGCGGTGTCGACCAATTGATCGCGCAGCTCTTCCTGCGTGCCGCGCGGCATGTACTGCATCGCCATTTCACGCAGACCCGGCAGGTTCTTCTCCAGATACCTGATCGGCTCCTTCAACTGCAACGCGAACAGCCTGCGCAGTCCCGCGCGATGAATCCGCGCGGCTTCATCCGGCGAATCGAACACTTCGACGTCGCAATGCGTGCCGCGATCCACCAGCGCCGGATAGCCGAACAGCGTCTGCCCGCCACGGCGAATCTCGAGCAATTCGGGAAGCTTGCCGAAATTCCACGTGGTCAGCTTTTCGTACAACGCCGTGCCCGCCGCGCCCGCCGTGCCATCCTGCGACGCGGTTTGCGGACCGGACGCGGCCGCGCCCTTGCCGCGCGCCGCGGCACCACCTGCACCGGCAGTCTGCGACGGCGTCGCCACGCCGCCCCCGGCATCCGCCAACGCCGCGCCCGCCGCGCTCGACGCGATCTTCTGGAAATGCTGCTGCGCCTGGCCGCCGAGTTCGGCACGCAGTTGCGACAGATTGCGCCCCATCGCAAGCTGCCGCCCGTGTTCGTCGATGACCTTGAAGTTCATGAACAGATGCGGCGGCACGGTCTCCAGCTTGAAGTCCGACTGCTTCGTCGCGACCTGGGTTTGCTCGCGAACATCGACGATCAACGACTCGAGCAAACCGCCCGCGCCGAAGCGCGGCCCTGCGTGCCGGTCGACGAAACCCGCCGCGTAGTCCGGCAGCGGCACGCAATGACGCCGCAACTTCTGCGGCAAAGACTTCAGCAACAGTTGCGTCTTCTCTTTCAGCATGCCGGGCACGAGCCACTCGCAGCGGCGCGCGTCGACCTGATTCAGTGCATACAGCGGCACGGCGAGCGTGACACCGTCGCGCGGCGCTCCCGGCTCGAAGTGATAGGTGAGCGCCATGTCGACGCCCGCCATCGTCATCCGTTTCGGGAACAGATCGGTCGTCACACCAGCGGCTTCGTGCCGCATCAGATCGTCACGCGACAGATACAGCAGCCGCAATTTGTCTTCCGGCTGACCGCTCTTTTTCACCTCGTCGCGATACCAGCGCTCGAACGCCGCGCCGGTGTAGATGCCGTCCGGCAGCGCCTCGTCGTAGAACGCGAAAATCAGTTCGTCGTCGACCAGCACGTCCTGGCGGCGCGACTTGTGTTCCAGCTGCTCGATCTCGGCGAGCAGCTTGCGGTTATGCGCGAAGAACGCGAGCTTCGTCTCGAACTCGCCTTCGACCAGCGCACCGCGAATGAACAGCTCGCGCGCACGCGCCGGGTCCTGGTTGCCGAAACTCACGCGCCGCCGGTGGTAGATCGGCAGACCGTACAGCATCGCGCGCTCGAACGCCGACACCTGTGCCGCCCGCTTCTCCCAATGCGGCTCGGAGAGCGACTTCTTCAGCAAATGCGCGCCGATCTTCTCGACCCACTCCGGCTCGATCTTCGCGATGCAACGCGCGTACAGACGACTCGTCTCGACCAGTTCGGCTGCCATCACCCACTTGCCCGCCTTCTTCACGAGCGCCGAGCCCGGCCACAGATAGAACTTGATGCCACGCGCACCGAGGTAATACGGTTCGTCGTCCGCCTTGAGACCGATGTTGCCGAGCAGACCGGTCAGGAGAGCGAGATGGATCTGCTCGAAGGTAGCCTCCGCTTCATTCAACCGCCAGCCATGCTCGCGCACCACCGTCAGCAACTGCGAGTGCACGTCGCGCCATTCGCGCAGCCGCAGCTGCGACAGAAAGTTCTTGCGGCATTCCTCGTGCAGCTGTTTGTTCGACTTCTTGTGCGCGACCGCCTCGTCGAACCAGTTCCAGATTTTCAGCCATTGCAGGAATTCGGAACGCTCGTCGGCGAACCGGCGATGCGCCTGGTCAGCCTGCTCCTGCGCGTCGATCGGCCGGTCGCGCGGGTCCTGCACGGACAACGCGCTAGCGATGATCAGCACTTCTTTCAACGCCTGCTGATCGCGGGCGGCCAGAATCATCCGGCCGACGCGCGGATCGAGCGGCAGGCGCGCCAGTTCACGGCCAAGCGGCGTGAGCCGGTTGTCGTCGTCGACGGCGCCGAGCTCGTTGAGCAGCTGGTAGCCATCGGCGATCGCGCGGCCGGGCGGTGGTTCGATGAACGGGAAGGTTTCGATCGCCGTCAGATGCAGCGACTTCATCCGCAGAATCACCGATGCCAGCGACGAACGCAAAATTTCCGGATCGGTGAAGCGCACGCGGCCCTGGAAATCGCTCTCCTCGTACAGCCGGATGCACACGCCATCAGCGACCCGGCCGCAACGCCCTGCCCGCTGATTCGCGGCGGCCTGCGAAATCGACTCGATCTGCAGTTGCTCGACCTTGTTGCGGTACGAGTAACGCTTCACGCGCGCTAGCCCCGTATCGACCACATAGCGGATGCCGGGCACCGTCAGCGAAGTTTCAGCGACGTTGGTCGCGAGCACGATGCGGCGCGCGTTCGAAACACGAAACACACGCTCCTGTTCGGCCGCGGATAGCCGCGCGAACAGCGGCAGAATTTCTGTATGCGGCGGGTGATGCTTGCGCAGCGCCTCGGCGGCATCGCGAATCTCGCGCTCGCCGGGCAGGAACACCAGTACGTCGCCGGGACCTTCGCGGCAGAGTTCGTCGACCGCATCGACGATGGCCTCCATCAGATCGCGATCGGCTTCGCGCTGGGTCTTCGGGCGCTCGCGCGACGACGCAGGCGAGGTGCCTGACGTGCCCTGGGCCGCTTTCATCGCCGGGCTGTCTTCCACGACCGGCCGGTAACGCACTTCAACCGGATAAAGCCGCCCGCTCACCTCGATCACCGGCGCGGGTTTCTCTTCGCTGCCAAAGTGGCGCGCGAAACGATCGGCGTCGATGGTCGCCGAGGTCACGATCAGCTTCAGATCGGGACGCTTGACGAGGATTTCCTTCAGATAGCCGAGCAGGAAATCGATATTCAGGCTGCGCTCGTGCGCTTCGTCGATGATCAGCGTGTCATACGCTTTGAGCAGCGGATCGGTCTGCGTTTCGGCCAGCAGGATTCCGTCGGTCATCAGCTTGACCGACGCACCCGGCGCCAGGTTGTCCGTGAAGCGCACCTTGTAGCCGACCACTTCGCCGAACGGCGTGCCGAGCTCTTCGGCGATCCGGCGCCCCGTCGCCGACGCCGCGATGCGGCGCGGCTGCGTGTGGCCGATCAGACCCGTGCCGCCTGCGCCGAGGCCGCGTCCCAGCGCGAGACAGATTTTCGGCAACTGGGTGGTTTTGCCGGAGCCGGTTTCGCCCGACACGATCACCACCTGATTTCCGGCGATCGCCTTCGCGATCTCATCGCGGCGGCCGGACACCGGCAGCGCTTCGGGGAACGTGATCGGCGGGATCGGATTCGGTTCGACGACGCGCGGCGCACGAGGCGCACGCGGCGCACGCGGCGCAAGCGGCGCGCGGGGTTCCCGCGGCTCACGCGCTTCCCGCGGTTCACGCGCTTCACCGCTCGGCTTACTGGCCTCCCGCTGCTCGGGGCCGGCGGCCGTGCGTTCAGCGCCGCCCGCTTGCGACGATTTTCGGGCAGGCGCGCCAGATTCGCGACGCGGCTCGCGCGCCGTGTGCGGCGCGTTGGGCTCAGCATCGTGTGCCGCGCGGCGCCGCGTGGCGCCGGCGTTCTTCTGATCGGCGGCCGGCGCCGGATTCTCGTTCGCCGCAGCGGGACTTTTGGGTACATTCGACATGGGGGCGCATTATAATCCCCGGCATGAATTCCCAAACCGACCTCGTCCCCGCGCCCGCGAGCGTTCCGGCCCCCGCCGGAGCAGCGGAAGACCTCGCACAGCATGCGCAATTCGTCGACTGGATGCGCTCAGTCGCACCTTACATCCATGCGTTCCGAAACAAGACGTTCGTGGTCGGTTTCGGTGGCGAGGTGGTACATCAAGGGCTCCTGAACGCGCTGGTGTCCGATATCGCGCTGCTTCAGGCAATGGGCATCCAGATCGTGCTGGTGCATGGCTCGCGACCGCAGGTCGAAGAGCAGATGAGCTTGCATGGGGTGGAATCCGAGTTTTCGCATGGCATGCGCATTACCGATGCCCGCGCGCTCGAGTCCGCCAAAGAAGCGGCCGGCGAAGTGCGTCTGGACATCGAGGCCGCGATCAGCCAGGGCTTGCCGAACACGCCGATGGCACACGCGCACATCAGCGTGGTGTCGGGCAACTTCGTGACGGCGCGGCCGGTCGGCATTCTGGATGGCGTCGATTTCCAGCACACCGGCGTGGTACGCAAGATCGACGCCGATTCGATCCGCCACTCGCTCGCGAGCCGCAAGCTCGTGCTGCTATCGCCGCTCGGCTTCTCGCCCACCGGCGAGGCGTTCAATCTTTCGATGGAAGACGTGGCCTCGGCCGCGGCGATCGCGCTGCGCGCCGACAAGATCGTGTTCCTGACCGAAACGCCGGGGCTGATGCAGGCCGGCGAAAACGGCGCGGAACTGATCCGCGAACTGTCGCTCGACGACGCGTACAAGCTGCACGAAAGCGGCGAAGTCACCGGCGACGCGGGCTTCTACCTGAAGCATTCGATCCGCGCGTGCCGGGGCGGCGTCGCACGGGCGCACATCATCCCGTACGCGCTCGACGGCAGCCTGCTGCTCGAACTATTCCTGCACGACGGCGTGGGCACGATGATCTCGTACGAGAACCTCGAAAGCCTGCGCGAAGCCACGCCGGACGACGTCGGCGGCATTCTCGCGCTGATCGAGCCGCTGGAAGCGGACGGCACGCTGGTGCGGCGCGGCCGCCACCAGATCGAACGCGACATCGACCATTTCTCGGTGATCGAGCACGATGGCGTGCTGTTCGGCTGCGCGGCGCTGTATCCGTATACGCAGGAGCGCATCGGCGAAATGGCGTGCCTGACGGTCGCGCCCGAAGCGCAAGGCACCGGCGACGGCGAGCGCCTGCTCAAGCGCGTCGAGCAGCGCGCTCGGGCGCGCGGCCTGACGCGCATTTTCGTGCTCACCACGCGCACCGAACACTGGTTCCTCAAACGCGGTTTCGTCAAGGTCACGGTCGACGACTTGCCTGAAGACCGCCGCAGACTCTATAACTGGCAGCGCAAGTCGCTGGTGCTGATGAAACAGCTCTGAGCGGCGCTCAATCAAGCGTCTGGCCGCCCCACATCGATTACAGGAGAAGCACAGCATGACTCGTTTGGTTCAATGCGCGAAGCTCGGCAAGGAAGCCGAAGGCCTCGATTTCCCGCCGCTGCCGGGCGAACTCGGCAAGCGGATCTACGAAAGCATTTCGAAGGAAGCGTGGCAGGCCTGGTTGAAGCAACAGACCATGCTGATCAACGAAAACCGTCTGAACATGGCGGATCCCCGCGCACGTCAATACCTGATGAAGCAGACCGAAAAGTTCTTCTTCGGTGAGGGCGCGGATACCGCGTCGGGTTACGTGCCGCCGTCGGCCTGAGCAGGCGTTCGGGCAACACCCTCTCGTATAGACAGAAAATCCGCGCCGCGAGCGCGGATTTTTTTGGGGTTTTTTGGGTGTCCGTATTTTGCGGTTGATACAGGCGTTCTCCGCAGCATCGCAAAAATCGGGCGCCGACCGTCCGTCGCACGGGGGAGGCATTTCGGACCCGAAGCTGTCACTCAGTTTTCTCCCAAGCGACCATTCGCCATCGGCCATCGCAAGGCCGTTTTCGAAAGTGAGCATTTCGGTGGAATTTCGTTACAGCTTCTCCGTAGCGAGTCTCACGCCCAACCCGGCGAACAACGCGCCCATCGCCTTGGTGATCCAGGTCGAGACGGTGGGGCTACGCCGAAGAACATTGGTCAACTGGGACGCGATAAAAACATAGATGACACTGGTCGCTATCCCGACCATGTTGCCAGTCACGCCAAGAGCAAGGAGATGCTTCATTGGGTCCGAGTCGTGTGCGCTCAAAAACTGAGGAAGCAGTGCAAGGTAAAACAACGCGACCTTGGGGTTCAATACGTCGCTCAGAAATCCCTGCCAGAAGATACGCCGCAAAGCGACCTCTTTTGCGCCACCACCCTCCGGGAAAACGAGCCCGCCTTTGGTCCGCAGAGCGCCCCATCCAAGATAGATGAGGTATGCCGCACCAGCACACTTCACCACAGAAAATGCTGTTGCTGATGCTAAAACCAACGCTGATAACCCGCTGGCAGCGGCAAGCAAATGTACATACGCGCCAAGGTTAATGCCAAACGCTGCACTCAACCCAGCGGATCGACCTTGGGCAATCGACCGTCCCAGCAGAAAGAGCATGTCCGGTCCTGGTACGAGACAGAGCACCACGCTGGCGCCAATGAACAGCATGTAGGTATGTGCACTCATAAAGGCCCCTCTTCAATTCAAGTGGCCTAATCTACCATCGCTTCTGTCGTCGATTGCGAATCGATTGCGCTCTCCGCATACGTCTGCTGGGCAAACCTAAAGAACAATCTTTCCGTAAAAGACTGGTTTGACCGATCCCGTCAGAAAAACGCTGCCGATGCCGTCCCATTGCACCTTTACCGTCCCCCCGTCGCACTGGACTTCGACCGTGTCATCCAAAAGGCCGCGTCGAATTCCTCCAATGGCTGCTCCACAACAACAGGAGCCCGATCCGAGCGGTATACCGCCTCCACGTTCCCAAATGCGCAAGCGGATTCGACCACGATCGATAACCTGTACGAAGTGCACGTTAGTCCTATTGCGGAAAAGCGGGTTGGTTTCGATCATTGGTCCAATAGCGGCCACGTCCACGGACCCCAAATCCTCAACGAAAAACGTGCAATGCGGATTGCCCATGCTACAGGCAGTGGGGTTGCCGGACAGGGGGAGCGCAGTGGTGTCCATTTCCTCGGTGAGGGGAATGTCTTGCCAGTTAAGCAGAGGCTTTCCCATATCGACCGACACGCGTTGATCCGCGTCCCGCGTGCAGGTAAGCAAGCCGCGATTAGTTCTTAGCACGACGGTAGGCTTATTGATTTCGTGCATGAGCATATCCGCGACGCCTCGGGTTGCGCTCCCACAGGTATCAAGCATGGACCCGTCGGCATTCCAGAACCGTAAGCGTACTGCCGCATCATCGCAGTCAAGCATGACGGCAAGCTGATTGAACCCGATTCCTCTATGTCGATCACCCATACTGCGAGCTACCTCACTCGTTATCGGATCGGCTTTGCCGCGCAAATCCAAAATAACGAAGTCGTCGCCGTGCGCATGCATCTTTACGAAATGCATAGTCATACCGTTGGCCCATTCTTGAATATGCGGCAGATTGTTGACGATCTAGCAGGGCGCGTCCACCGGCCGATTGTGGTCGTTCAGCGACACCTCTATAGCCACTGGCATCCCGCCGCATTCACTGCGCCGCACAATGACAACTCAACCGCCGAATACGGATACCCAGCTTTTCACCTTTTTCGCATGGATGGATGGCCGCCGCGCGCAACGGCGCGTGCCTGAAACGCGCATTACCGGCGAGCCGTGCAAGTGGCCCGCAAACCGGCCGGCAGATTTCTGCCGGCCCGTTCTGTTACATGAGCAGCGTGTCGAAAGTCGCGCTCACCTGCGCGCCTTCGACCCGCAGCATTCCCGCGCAGACCGGCAACCTGAAACGGCGCGGCCCCGCGCTGCCAGGATTGACGAATAGCACGCCATCGCGCTCACTGATCGACGGCTTGTGCGAATGGCCGCTCACCACCACGCCGACACCCTCGCTGCACAGATCAGCGCCCAGCTCGGCGATGTCGTGCACGACGCGTATCGTCACCTGCTGCACGGTCAGTGTCGCATGCGTCGGCAAGGACGCAGCCCAGTCGCCGGTGTCATTGTTGCCGCGCACCGCCGTGACCGGCGCGATCTTCCTCAGCGCATCCAGCACCGCCTGATTGCAGATATCGCCCGCATGAATGATCAAGTCACAGCCGGCCAGATAGACGAGCGCTTCGGGCCGCATCAGATTGTGCGTATCGGAGATGAGACCGATGCGGGTCGTCGGCGAGCGTGAGTGACGCGAAGTCATAGCGTCGGGTTCCGACGAGTTGGCGTCATTCGGCCTCCTTCGGCATCATCCCGCCTCATCCGCCCGACCCGGCCCGCTGCCCGCGAGGCGGCCGGCACTGGCCGCCTCGCGCGGAGCATGCGCCGCGTCGCGCCCTGCACGACGATCGACACCACCGCCGCGCACGCGAAACTCAACCAGACACCATAGCGCGGCAGCATCGTCGCGGCCACCGCGAAGAACGCGGCGAACGAGCCACGCCCGATCACCATGCCGCGCATCAGCAACGCGACGAAGTCCACGCCGTGCGCGCGCTGCGCCGACACCGCGAGCACGATGCCAAGCAATGGAAACACCGACAGCAGCCCGCTCCAGGTCGCGCCCATCGACACGGACATGGTCGTCACCATGACGGTCAGCAGCGCGCCGGCCAGCATGCGCACGGCCAGATCGACGCGCCCGCCACGCGCCGCCGGCACGGCGCCCGTCACCCGTGGCAGGCAGCTTTGCGAGACCGCCACGGCCACGCATGCCGCGGCCATCGCCGCCACCAGCGAGCCTGGCAAAGGCGCGGACAGATGCGCAAGCAACAGCGCCGCACCCAGCCATCCCGCCATGCCGGCAGCCGTCGCGAGCGGCCATGCAAAGCGTCGGCAGGTCCACGCATAGGCGAGATTGAATGCTTCCGACGCGGCGATCGCCGCTATCGAGGCCACCGACGCCTGCGCCGCGAACGACGGCCCGCGCTCCAACGCAAGCAGCAACACGATCGGTCCGGCGACGACCGGCAGCCCCGCCAGCCATCCCGCCACCGACGGCCCCCACACGCGTGCGGCCACCGTCAACGCGGCGAGAAAAGCCGGCACCAGCACGAGCTTCAGCGCGAGCAGCATGCCTATGCTTCCAGCACGTGTTCGATGCGCCGATCGGGCACCAGCCACCAAGCGGCGGTGAACGTATAAAGCGCCGCCGAGCCCCACGGTACGACGAAGGCCAGCGCGATGCCGGCAAGATACAACACGACCGACACCTTGCCCTTGAAGTCGCTGCCGACCGCCTTGGCGATGGTCGACCCCTTGCCGTGTTCGCGGATCAGCATGCGCGTCAGAATGAAATAGGCGATCGCGGCCATGAAGAGCACGACGCCGTACATCGCGGTCGGCCACGCGGCCAGATGCGTTGCGCCGATCCAGTGCGTGACGACCGGCATCAGCGAAAGCCAGAAGAGCAGATGAAGGTTGGCCCACAACACCGCGCCGTTGACCCGCTGCACGGCATGGAACAGGTGATGGTGATTGTTCCAGTAGATGCCGACGTAGACGAAGCTCAGCACGTACGCGCAGAACACCGGCGCCACCGGACGCAGCGCGGCGAGATCGAAACCTTGCGGCACCTTCAGCTCGAGCACCATGATCGTGATGATGATGGCGATCACGCCATCGCTGAAGGCCTCGACACGTCCCTTGCCCATCGGTGGGTTTCCTGATGACGAATGCGGTTGGGCGCACAGCTCGGCCGTGTCCCGCAGACGACCCGCGCCGCTGCCGATTATCCGCGATGCCGCGACGCTTTGTCGATGCGCGAGAGCGATGCGCTACGTGGCGCTACGTGCCGCTACGTGGCCCTGCGTGGCGTGCGCCACCATGCGACGGCCCGGCAGCGCACGCCGGGACTGACACCCGCCGCGCGTGCGCCGTTCAACTCGACACGTCGCCCGGGTAGTACACCGCGAGCCACACGCTCGGTTCGCTATCGCTCGTCCATGCCACGCGGTGTCGGCAATGCGCGTCGATCAGCACATGGTCGCCGGGCTTCATCGAATGCGGCTGCGCGTTGCCTTCGAACTCGAGCGTCGCCGCGCCGCTCAGCAGCACGACCCATTCGGCGCGCGGACTGTCATACCAGAAGCCCGGCGCACTGGCCTGCCCGGTCGACACGATGCGCTCGATCGTGACGCCGCGCTGCTCGACGAGCGCGTCGACCCGCTCGCCGGCGCATGCGGGTATGGATGTGGCTGCGTTGAAGTCGAACAGATTGCCGGTGGCGAGTACGTGTTTCATCGATCGTGTCCGAGCTGATTCCGCGCCATGGGCGTCGTGCGCGCCTGCTGCTCACTTCATCGGTTTGAGCCCATCGAGCAAGGTGGGCACCAGCTCGCTGATGGTCGGATGAACGTGCATCGCGTATTGCAAGGTCGGATACGGCGCGCCCGCCGTCATGATGTCGACGAACGTGTGAATCGCCTCATCGCCTTCGATGCCGTGGATCGCCGCCCCGAGAATGCGCCTGCTCTGCGCGTCGACCATCACCTTCATGAAGCCGTCGGTCTCGCCGCGTTCGCGGGCGCGACCCACGCGCGACATCGGCATGGTAGCGATCAGCGCGTCGCGGCCGGTCTTGCGCACCTCGTCCTCGGAGAGCCCGACGCGTGCGAGCGGTGGATCGACGAACACCGCGTAGGTCATGATCCGCGTGTCGACGCTGCGCGTGCCGCCGTCGATCAGGTTGGCCGCGACGATCTGGAAGTCGTCGTAGGAAGTATGGGTGAACGCGCCGCGGCCGTTGATGTCGCCGATCGCCCAGATGCCCGGCACATTGGTGCGCAACTGGCCGTCGACCGGAATCGTGCCGTGCCGGTCGGTCGCGATGCCCGCGGTGGCTAGGCCGAGGTCATCGGTATTCGGCGCGCGGCCGGTCGCGAATAGCAGATGCGACGCCTCGAGCGCCGGCATGTTCTGCTCGAAGCCGATGCACACGTCATTCGCACGATGCGGATGTGGCTCGACCCGCGCAGGCTGCACGCCGAAGCGGAACTCCACACCGTCGCGTGCCAGCACCTTGCGCACCGACTCCGCGAAATCGGCGTCCTCGCGCGTGAGCACGCGTTCGCCACGCACCAGCACCGTCACGCGGCTGCCGAAACGGCGAAACACCTGCGCGAATTCGAGCGCGATATAACTGCTGCCGACGATCACCAGATGACTCGGCAATTCCGTCAGTTCGAGCAGACTGGAGTTGGTGTGGTAGCGGATCCGTTCGAGACCTTCGAGCGGCGGCACGATCGCGCGTGTGCCGGTGTTGAGGAAGATTTCGTCGGCGCTGAATTCAGTCAGCACCTCGCCGTCCGGTCCGCTGAGCGCAAACGTATGCGCACCGGTGAAGCGCGCGTGGCCGTTGAATACGGTGATGTTCTGGGTGCCGCGCAGCCATTTCTCGACCCCGTCGCGCGACTGTCCGATGATCCTGTCCTTGCGCGCCTTGACCGCCGCGAGATCGACGCTGACCGGGCCGCTCACCTGCACGCCCAATTCCGCGGCATGGCGCGCCACGTGCGCGGCACGCGCGCTAGCCACATACGACTTGGTGGGTGTGCAGCCGACGTTCACGCAGGTTCCGCCAAAGGCCGCGCGTTCGACCACCGCGGTTTTACGCCCGCTTTGAGCGAGACGCACGGCAAGCGGCGAGCCGCCTTGTCCGGTACCGATCACGACTGCGTCGAAGTGCTGTGGCATGACGACTCTCCCGAGGCTTGGGTGCAGGTCGTAGCATCTTACCCTTAGTGCCTCGCGTCGCCACGCGGTGCCGCTGATTGCGGCGGATCTGTTTCAGTGGGGGTGGGTTCAGGGGTGCATTCAGGCGTGGCAGTGCACGGCGCAAATCAGTTCGCGCGAGCGTTGCAGCGCGGCCTGCGCGCCGCGCGCCGCCACGACCCAGCCGACCTGGCCGAGATTGAAATCCTGCGCCACCATCACCTGCATGAGCGCGACCATCGGCAGCACCACCGACGGTCGGTACAACTGGTTTCTGATCAAGGCTGGCATGACGACTCCCATCGCGCGGCGCCGCTTCGGCACCGCGCTCAATATGCATTTCGATGGGAGGATTGTATGAAGCGGACAGCTACGGATAAATACCGCGAACGCGAAGTCACTTGTTGACCAATCCGAACAATCGCGCCAGCGGACCGTCTATCTTGACGGATCGATGGCGCGCTCGCCCGCCTCGCGGGCCGACCGGCGAGCGCCTGACAGTTTGATGAATGCGCGCGGGCGGCCGCAGCCACCCGCTCGTTCAGGGCGCGCTGGCCATGCTCATCTGCGCGTCGCACAGGCAGCGTGCATACGCGCTCGCGCCAACCGGCCGGCTGTACAGATAGCCTTGCTGCTTATCGCAATTGATCGAGCGCAGGAAGGCGGCCTGCTCGGCGGTCTCCACGCCTTCCGCGGTGACGTTCATGCCGAGCGAATGCGCCATCGCCACCACCGCCTGCGTAATCGCGACCGAGTCGCGATGATCCGGCAAGCCCGCGACGAACGAGCGGTCGATCTTCAGGTTATGCAGCGGGAAGCGCTTCAGATACGACAGCGACGAATAACCGGTGCCGAAGTCGTCGACCGAGATCCGCACGCCCATCTCGCTCAACGCGCTCAGCATGGGCAGCACGGTGTCGCTGTCATGCATCAGCAGCCGTTCGGTGATCTCCAGTTCGAGCGCCGCCGGCTCGAGTCCCGACTCCGACAGACAGCGCTGGACGCGCTCCAGCAGCCCGTCGTTGAATTGCCGTGGCGACAGGTTCACCGCGACGATCAGATCCGGCGCGAGCGTGCGCCGCCATTGCGCGACTTGCGCGCAGGCCCGCGCCAGCACCCAGTCGCCGATCTCGGCGATCAGCCCGGCGTCTTCGGCCACCGGGATGAACTCCCCCGGCGACACATTGCCCAGATCGCTGTTGTACCAGCGCAGCAGCGCTTCCGCGCCGATCGTGCGGCCGTTCTCGCTATCGACGATCGGTTGATACACCAGACTCAGTTCTTCGGCGGCGAGCGCGCGCCGCAACGATTGCTCGATCGTAAAGCGGCGTTGCAGATGCTGATTCAGCTCGGCGGTGAAGAACTGGAAGTTGTTGCGGCCGCGCTGCTTGGCGTGATACATCGCCGAATCGGCGTTGCGCATCAGCGTGGCGGCGTCCTGACCGTCTTCGGGAAACTGGCTGATGCCGATCGACGCCCCCAGGTAGTACTCGTTGCCCGCCACCGCGAACGGCACCGCGATCATGTCGAGGACCCGGTGCGCGAGTCCGATCAGACGCCCGGTCGTTTCGTAGGCGCTGACGACGATCACGAACTCGTCGCCGCCCACGCGCGCCAGCGTGTCGTTGCGCCCGATGCACGCCGACAGCCGCTCGGCCACGCTGCACAGCAGCGCGTCGCCGGCCTCGTGACCCGCCGTATCGTTGACCTTCTTGAAACCGTCCAGATCGACGAACAGCACGGCGAGGCTCGCCAGTCCGCCCGAGCCGTCGGCCGCAACAGGCGCGAGCAGATCGCGCATGCGCTCGCTGAGATAGGCGCGGTTGTACAGGCCAGTGAGCGAGTCGCGGGTGGCGAGGAACTTGAGCTGCCGTTGCGCCTCGCGTACCGGGCCGAGATCGGTGAACGAGATCAGCACCGAGTCCGGCTCGGTGTCGCCCGGTCGGACGATCGGCACCACGTTCTCCGTGATCCAGACGATGTCGCCGTCGATCAGCTCCACGCCGATCGTGACACCGAGCACGGGTTTGCCGGTCGCCAGCACCTGGATGATCGGGCGCTGGGCATCGGTGACGATCGAGCCGTCCTCGTGGAACGCGCGCAGCATCACGGTTTCGATGCTGCGGCCGATGACCTGCGGCGTCGTGCGCAGCATGCGCTGCGCGCTCGGATTGCAGGCCAGCACCACGCCCGAGCGCGACTGCACGAGAATGCCCTCGCTCAGATGATCGACCACCAGCCGGTGATGCTCTTCGCTATGGGCGAGACGCTGCGCCATCGTGTCCTGATGGACCGCAAGACCGACGCTGTTGCCGATGTCGCGCAGCAGCGCCTGTTCCTCGCGGCTGGGACGGCGCGACGTGCGGTAGTACACCGCGAACGCGCCGAGCACCGCGCCAGCGTCGTTTTCGAACGGCACGGACCAGCACGCGCGCAAGCCGAGCGGCAACGCGAGATGCCGGTAATCCGCCCACAGCGGATCGGTTTCGATATCTTCGACGACGACGAGGCGCCGCTCGTACATCGCGGTGCCGCACGATCCTGCGTGCGGACCGATCGCGACGCCGTCGATCGCGGCGCTGAAATGCGGCGGCAGCGACGGCGCGCCACCGCACCTCGCGTGCACGCCATCGGCGTCCAGCAGCAGGATCGAACAGGACGCGCCTTCACCGAGCAGCGCTTCCGCGCGGCGGCACACCTCGTCGAGTAATTCCGGCAGCGGCGTATTGCGCGTAATCAGCCGCAACACGCTACGCTCCGACGCCAACACCTCTTCGGCCAGATCCGGCTGGTAGCGGGTGCCCTGTGGCGTCGCTCCCATGGTGCAACCTGATGTTGCTTCACAGCTCATATATGCGCCCCCCAACCCAACATCGGCACGTTAGTGTAAGCGGCACACTGGGGTTTACGCGAATCCGACGTGGAATATTTGGGATGCATGGATTGGCGGTGCTCGGGGCGGGGTTGCGGCGCGGTGTACGCCAGGCTTGTGGGTGCCCGCAAGCGCTCCGTTCGCATAGTCCGCAACCAACGTCCTGGCAGGTTGCCGCCTGCCTCATGCGACGCAAGATCTGGTAAGGACCTGAAGCAAGTCAGGCGTTTTTCAGGGGTCTGCATCCCGGTCATCCGGTCGATCATTCACGGCATGAACAACCCACGCACTGCCGCGACCGCCATGAAAGTATTCCGCTCACTTCTGATCGCCGGCCTGATGCTCACGCATCTGCCTGCCCACGCGACGAGCTTCGACTGCAACCGGGGACGTTCGCTGACTGAAAGAATGATCTGCAACGATCCCGCGCTGTCGAAACTCGACGACACGTTGGGGCAACTGTACTGGAAAGCGCGTCGGCGAGTTATCGACCGGCGCGCGTTTCTCAGCGACAGCGACAGCGACAGCGACAGCGACAGCAAGTGGGCATGGCGGGAAGCGAATTGTCGCGATCTCGAGTGTCTGGGAACCTGGTACGCGACGCGTATCGACGAGTTGCAACGGCTGATCGAGAGCATGCGGACGGGGCCGCCGCCCGAACCGTCCGTTGCTCCGGGCGCGCCGGCTACTCCAGTCACGCCGGTCTTTGCAGACGACCGGCGCAGACCATCGATGGCGGCAGCGCATGCCGCCGGACCAGCCGTGCTTCAATGCACGGCCGCCAATCCTGGGCTCGTCGTCAGTGAGCAGTGCTCGACCGTGATCGGGCAGAGCCCCAACCCGTGGCACGACAAGCCGCGCGATAGCGACTGGTTCTGTGGTGTCGCCATGTTGGCTCCGCCGCAAATGCAGGCGGATGCCGCGCCATAAGGTGGTGAGTTGGCAGTGCGTCGGTGGTGCTTCGGTGG
>NZ_CYGX02000046.1:0-12412 GCF_900019265.1 Paraburkholderia ribeironis | reverse complement strand
GTAGTGCTTCGGTAGTGCGCAGCGCACGCAGACAAGGGGCGTGTCGCACCGCCTTCAGCCTTCAACCAGCGTTCAACGTTCAGCGTTCAAACTTCAAACTTCAAACTTCAGCGTTCAACGCTCAGCGGCGCTACCGGCTGCTCCAGAACCGACGCTGAACCTCCATCACTTCGGCTTCCACGTCGGCCACCGGGCCGATCACCTCGACCCGCTTCTGGCAACGATCGAAGACATAGCGGCAATCCACGCTCATGGTCGGATTCTCCGCGTGATCGCCGGTTGCCTCCAGCAGGCGCTTCTCGGTCATGCCGAACACGACCCGGCCGATGTTCGCCCAGTACATCGTGCCCGCGCACATGCAGCAAGGCTCGACCGACGTATACAACGTGCAGCTCCACAGATACCCAGGCGTGAAGTTCAGTGCGGCTACGCGCGCCAGCACCGATTCGGCGTGATTCACCGTATCGACGTTGCCCTGCTCCATCAACACGGTTTCCTGATCCGGCCCAACCAGCACCGCGCCGAACGGATGATGCCCCAGCAGCGTCGCCCGCTCGGCCACCCGGTTCGCGCGCCGCAAATGCCGCACGATCTGCTCGTGCGTGGGCGTCAAGCCCTGCGGGGGATAGTTCGCCGCAGCGGCGGCCTCGTTCGGCACGGTCAGACTCACGGACGGCCTCCTTCAACAATAGTTAGTTAAGCCAGGCAATTGCCGACTTCGACCCGCTTCGACCCGCTTCGACCCGCCTCAACCTACTTCGGCAGCGAGCCATCCACGCCCTGCACGAACCAGTTCAAGCGCAGCAGTTCCGCGTCGCTCAGCGACTTGCCGGCGGCAACCTTCACCACGCCCGACTGATCGGCGATCGGACCGGCAAACGGATTGAACTTGCCGGAGATGATGTCGTCGCGCTTCTGGCTCAGCGCCTTTTGCGTCGCCGGCGACACCGCGTTGGTATTGATGTCGGCGAGATCGATCGCGTTCTCTTTCAAGCCCCACCATACCGGCGTGTTGTCCCACGTATTCGACATCACCTGCTGCACCAGATGCGTGTAATACACGCCCCAGTTGCTCACGCACGCGCCGAGTTGCGCGTTAGGGCCGAACTTCTTCATGTCGGAGTCCCAACCAAATGCATGTACCTTCTTCTGCTCCGCGGTCTGCATCGTCGCGGTCGAGTCGGTGTTCTGGATCAGCACGTCGGCGCCCTGGCCGATCAGCGTCTCCGCCGCCTGCTTTTCACGGCCCGGATCGAACCAGCTATTGATCCACACCACCTTCACATGCGCGTTCGGGTTGACCGAGCGCGCGCCCATCGTGAATGCGTTGATGTTGCGCACCACTTCTGGCACCGGCACCGAACCGACGAAGCCCAGCAGGTTCGATTTAGTCGTATAGCCCGCCACCAGTCCCGCGAGGTAGGCGCTCTGATAGGTGCGCACGTCGTAAGTGGCGAAGTTGGCCGCTTTCTTGTAACCGGTCGCATGTTCGAACACGGTGTCCGGGAAGTCCTTCGCGACCTTCAGCTCGAAATCCTGGAAGCCGAAGCTCGATCCCACCACGATCCTGTTGCCCTTGGACGCCAGATCGCGAAACACGCGCTCCGAATCCGCCGACTCGGGCACGTTCTCGACCCGCGTCACCTTGATCTTGTCGCCGAATTTAACCTCGACCTCCTTGACGCCCTGCTCGTGTGCGTAGGTCCAGCCGGCGTCGCCCGGATTGCCCAGGTAGACGAACGCGACGCCGACCGGCTCCGGGCTCGCCGCTGCCGCCGCCCCGGCGCCGAATCCAAGGGTTGCGCACACACTGGCGCCGACTGCGGCGGCAAGCACAGTACGCACGGTCCTGATACGCAATGAATGAGTCAGTGCTCGCACCAGCTTTGTTTTCATGAATTCTCCGAAGGTGGTTGAAAGTGCCCCCCACCGCTTGTCGCGGTTCCCCTGCAAGGCGCCAGCCTCGCCATACTCAAAGGCCAATTTCCTGGAAAAAATGGCCATTCGTTATCCCGCCCATAACGGAAGCCGTATTCTGGTGACCCTGGAGACGTTCGAAATTTTCGAACGAGTACATCGGCAAATTGGTACGGCAAGCCGCTCGTGCAGGCGCAATATCCTTAGCACCAACCCGTAACACTCATTCGGAGATTCAACATGACTCGCTTCCAAAACACCTCGGTTCTGGTCACCGGCGGCAGCAGCGGTATCGGCTTCGCGACGGCCAAAGCGTTCGCCAGCGAAGGTGCGCGCGTCGTCATCACCGGGCGCGATGCCGATGCGCTCGAAACCGCCCGCGCCGCGCTCGGCGCCGATGCGGTGGCGGTGCGTAACGACGCCGGCTCGATCGCGGCGGCGCGCGAACTGGCCGCGGCGATCGGTGCCGCGGGCATCCGGCTCGACGCCGTCTTCGTGAACGCGGGCACGGCAAAGTTCGCGCCGTTCCCGGACGTCGACGAAGCCTTCTGGGACGCGACCTTCAACACCAACGTGAAAGGCGCGTACTTCCAGATCCAGGCGCTGCTGCCGCTCTTGAACAAGGGCGCGTCGATCGTCCTCAACGGGTCGATCAATGCGCATATCGGCATGCCGTCGTCGTCGGTGTATGCGGCCAGCAAAGCCGCGCTGATTTCGCTGACGAAGACGCTGTCGGCGGAATTGCTGCCGCAAGGCGTGCGGGTCAACGTCGTCAGTCCCGGCCCGGTGCAAACGCCGCTGTACGGCAAGCTCGGGCTCGACGCCGCCGCGCTCGAAGCGACCGCCGCGCAGATTCTCGGCCAGGTGCCGGTGGGCCGCTTCGGCAAGCCGGAGGAAATCGCGTCGACCGTGTTGCACCTGGCCGCGCCGGAGTCGGCGTTCATCGTCGGCACGGAAATCATCGTCGATGGCGGCATGAGCCAACTTTGAAGGCTTGCTTCGGGAGGGCCGAAGCCACGGCATAGCCGGGACGACCGGCGACCGGCCGCGTGATTGCGGCCCGGTTCGCCGGCCGGTTCGCCCGCCTCATCACCTTGCTGCCGACCCAGCGGTCCTTGCGCAAACGCGGCCCGGCGCAAGCGCTGTCAATCACCGGGACGCCGTCACCCATGCGTTGCTGACGTTCCTGCCGCCGGTACGCTAGCCAGCGCCATGCCGTGCATGCAGCGCCGCCCTTCCATCAGTGAAGGCTCGGCGGCGGCACTTCGCTCTGATCGTTCTGATCAGGCGCGTCGTCGTCGTCGAACAACTCCGCGCACAAGCCCTCGCCAAGCTCGCTCAGGCGTGCCGTGCCCGTGCCCTCCTCGGTGAAGGTGGTTTCCACCAGACCGCCGTCGACGAGCGCCGTCAACTGCCGCCGCAAGCCACTCATCGGCACGCCCGCCTGCTTCGACAGCTTCGCGAGCGACCACGCGCCGCCCGGCTTCTCCCGATGCGCACGCCACAGTTGCGCGAGCACAGCGACCAGCACAGGGTCGATAGCGTCGTCATCCATTCGTGTCTCCTCGTGATCTCACGCCATGTGCGCGACCAGTTCGCCCAGCGTCTTCAGCGCCGCTTCCGATTGCGCGGTCCACGGATAGCTGTAGTTGAGCCGGATGAAGTGGCGAAAATGGTTGCGCATCGAAAACATCATGCCGGGCCCCACCGTGATGCCGCGTGCGAGCGCCGCCCGGTAAAGCCGCATCGAATCGACGCGCTGCGGCAGCTCCACCCACAGCACATAGCCGCCTTGCGGGTTCGACACGCGCGTGCCGAGCGGGAAAAACCGCTGCACCAGCGCCGTCATGATGCTCGCCTGCTGTCGGTACACCTTGCGCACGTGGCGCAAATGGCGATCGTAGCCGTCATGCCGCAAGTAATCGGCGACGGCGATCTGCGGCACCGACGGCGTGGTCAGCGTGTAGAGAAACTTGAGCTTCTCGACCTGCGCGCGATAGCGTCCCGGCAACGCCCAACCGATCCGGTACGACGCCGTCAGGCTCTTCGAGAACGATGCGCAGTGCAGCACCAGTCCGCGGGTGTCGAAGGTCCTCAGCGTCGACGGCCGCGTCTCGCCGAAATACAGCTCCTGATAGACGTCGTTTTCGATCGCCGGGATATCGTGCGCAGCGAGCAGCTCGACCAGTTGCCGCTTGCGCGCGTCGGGCATCTGGAAGCCGAGCGGATTCTGGAAGTTCGGCATCACCATGCAGGCGGCGATTTTCTGCTGCGCGATCACCTGCGCGAGTGCATCGATGTCGATGCCGTGAACCGGATGCGTCGCCACCTCGATCGCGCGCATGCCGAGCCGCTCGATCGCGTGCAGCATCGCATAGTAGGTCGGCGATTCGACCGCCACCGTATCACCGGGTTTGGCGACGGCCTGCAGGCTGAGGTTGATCGCCTCGGTCGCGCCGAGCGTGATGACGATTTCACCGGGATCGACCGGCATGCCGTTTTCGGCGTAGCGTCGCGCGATCTGGCGGATCAGCTCGGGGTTGCCAGGCGGCAGATCGTCGATCAGATTCCAGCTCGCCTGGCGGCGGGCGATCGCGTTCGCATACTGATTGATGCGCCGCCATGGGAACAGCGACGGATCGGGATATGGCGAACCGAACGGCACGGCGTCGTGCGCGCGGATGCTGCGCAACGTCGACAGCACCAGCCGGCTCACGTCGACCTCGGCCGCCACCGGCGGCGCCTCGCGCATGGGCTTGCGGCCCGGCGGCGAGTCCGCCGGTGCGAGCGCGCGGGCGGCGGCATCGCGCACGAAATAGCCGGACTGCGGCCGGCTCTCGACGATCCCCCGGTTTTCCAGCAACGCGTACGCGTGCAGCACCGTCTTGATGCTGACGCCGTGCTGCTGGCTTGCCTGCCGCACCGAGGCAATCCGCTCGCCCGCCGCGAACACGCCGCGGCGCACGGCTTCGGCCATTTCATCGGCGAGCTTTTCGTACAGTTTCAAGGGTTTGGGTCGAACGCGAGCGTGGCTGGGAACGCCAGTCTATGACAGAACCCTGGAAACTGTATCCCTCTTCTTTCCGATTCTCTGTATGCAGCGCTCGTTTTGGAACACAGTAGGCTGACGGGCATCAAGTTGAAAGTCCCGACAGGGCCATACCCAGCCACAGACAACATGAAGAAGTCCGAAGCTCGCATCGAACCCTACACGCACCCGGCAGCAGGCTGGGGCGCGCTCAAATATGTCGCCATCAACCTGATCAAGGAGAAGGTGACCGGCGGCAACTACCGCACGCTGCTCAAACAGAACCAGCCGGACGGCTTCGACTGTCCCGGCTGCGCGTGGCCGGATCGCGAGCACGCGTCCACCTTCGAGTTCTGCGAGAACGGCGTCAAGGCCGTGGCCGCCGAGGCGACCAGCAAGCGCGTGACGCCGGCCTTTTTCGAGCGGCACACGGTCGAAGAACTGATGGTTCAGTCGGACTTCGAACTCGAACAGCACGGCCGCCTGACCGACCCGCTGGTCTACGACGCGCTGCGCGACCGTTACGTGCCGATCGACTGGGACGCAGCGTTCGAGCTGATCGCGAGCCACCTGAAGCGCCTCGACGAACCCGAGCGCGCCGCCTTCTACACCTCGGGCCGCGCCAGCAACGAAGCCGCGTTTCTATATCAGCTGTTCGTGCGCATGTACGGCACCAACAACTTCCCCGACTGCTCGAACATGTGTCACGAAGCGACGAGCCGCGGCCTGCCGCATACGGTGGGCGTCGGCAAGGGCACGGTGACGCTCGACGACTTCGAACACGCCGACACGCTGCTGATCTTCGGCCAGAACCCGGCCACCAACCATCCGCGCATGCTCGGCGAACTGCGCGAGTGCGCGAAGCGCGGCGCGACCATCGTGTCGATCAATCCGCTGAAGGAGCGCGGCCTCGAACGTTTCGCGAGCCCGCAACACCCGGTCGAAATGTTGACGATGGGCAGCACCCGGATCAGCTCCGTGTTCATCCGGCCGAAGGTCGGCGGCGACTTCGCGCTCATCAAGGGCGTGGCCAAGCGCGTGATCGAACTCGACGACGCAGCGCTCGCCCGCGGTCTCGAACGCGTGCTCGACGTCGGCTTCATCGCCGAACACACGGTCGGCTTCGACGCGTTCGCCGACGATCTGCGCGCCGAGGACTGGGACATCATCGTCGCCGAAGCGGGCGTGCCTCGCGAAGACGTGCTGAAGCTCGCCGACATCTACGTGAAGGGGCGCGCGGTGATTGCGACGTGGGGCATGGGCCTCACGCAGCACAAGAATTCGGTGCCGACGGTGCAACTGCTGTCGAACCTGATGATGATGCGCGGCAATATCGGCCGGCGCGGCGCGGGGCTGTGCCCGGTACGCGGCCACTCGAACGTGCAGGGCGACCGCACGGTCGGCATCGACGAAAAGCCGACCCAGGCGTTTCTCGACCGGCTCGGCGAGGTCTACGATTTCGATCCGCCGCGCGAGCATGGACTCGACGTGGTCAACACGATTCAGGCGATGCTCGACGGCAAGGTGAAGGTGTTTATCGGCCTGGGCGGCAACTTCTCGATCGCGACGCCGGACACGCCGCGCACATGGCAAGCGCTGCGCTCGTGCGATCTGACCGTGCACATCACGACCAAACTGAACCGCAGCCACCTCGTGCACGGCCGCGACGCGCTGATCCTGCCGACTCTCGGGCGCACCGAGATCGATCTGCAGAACGGCGTGCCGCAAGGCGTGAGCGTCGAGGACTCGATGAGCATGGTGCACATCTCGTACGGGATGAATAAGCCGGCCTCGGAGAACCTGCTGTCGGAGATTGCGATCGTCGCGCGGATGGCACACGCGACGCTCGGCAGCGACAAAGTTGACTGGCTCGCGCAGGCGGCGGACTACGCGCTGATTCGCGACGGCATCGCGCAGGTGATCGACGGCTTCCATGATTACAACGAGCGGCTGAAGAATCCGGGCGGCTTCCATCTCGGCGTGGCGTCGCGCGAGCGCATCTGGGAAACGCCGAGCGGCAAGGCCCAGTTTCTCGTGCATCCGATCGCTGTCGACACGCCGATTCACGAAGCGCGCAAGCAATATGGCGAGCGCCTGATGACACTGATGACGACGCGCTCGCACGATCAGTACAACACAACGATCTACGGTCTCGACGACCGTTATCGCGGCGTGTACGGACAAAGGCGCGTGCTGTTCGCCAACCGCGACGATCTGGTGATGCTGGGTTTCGTCGCGGGACAACGGGTGGATATCACGAGCGTGTGGGCCGATGGTATCGAGCGTCGCGCTGACGGGTTCCTGCTGGTGGAATACGACATCCCACGCGGGTGCCTCGGCGCTTATTACCCGGAGACGAATCCGCTGGTGCCGCTGTCCTCGGTGGCGGACGGCGCGGGGACGCCGACGTCGAAGTCGATTCCGGTGTTGTTGACGGCGTCGGCGGTCGCTACGGTTACGGCCTGAGGGTCTTGCTGCGCGCGCCTGACGCACGCTGCCCCTACGTCAGGCCTGCTGCCTGATCAGATCGCGCTGCGTCAGGTAAAGGCGCAAATCGAATTCGATCTGATGGTAGCCCGGCTGCATGAACTCGCACAGACGGTAGAACGCCTTGTTGTGATCGCTCTCTTTCAGATGGGCGAGCTCGTGCACCACGATCATCTTCAGAAACTCCGGCGCCGTCGCTTTGAATAGCGACGCGATGCGGATTTCCTTCTTCGCCTTCAGCTTGCCGCCTTGCACGCGCGAAATGCTCGTGTGCAGGCCCAGCGCGTGGCGCACGACGTCGAGCTTGCTGTCGTAGGTGACCTTGTCGATCTGTTCAGCGCTGCGCAGGTGTTCGCGTTTCAGCTCGGCGCAGTACGCGTATAGCGCGCGGTCCGTTTGCACGTCGTGCGTGTCGGGATACTTCGCGGCGAGATAGGGGCCGAGCTGGCCGACGGCAATCAGTTTTCGCACCTTGTCCTGCAAAGGCGCCGGGTAGCCGGTCAGGTATTTCAGGTGAGACATGATCGGGCACGCGGCCACGCCAGAGTGGATGAAGGGACTCGCCGACACTATACCGGACCGGCGACGGGGCAGCTCGGGTGAGGTCGGCTCGGGTGAGGTCGAATCAAGCGATCACGCACGGCAGGAAGGCTTTTCACGGCCTGGTGTCCGGGAGTACCTCGTGGAGTGCCGGTGATGTACTCCGCGCAGTGTTTAGAATAAAAAGCCCCGTCAAGGCGGGGCCGTTTTCTCTTATTCGTCAGTGTCAGGCTTGGTCAGTTCGCGCCCGAGAATCCTTTTCACCGTTGAGCACTCAGGATGCTCCGACGATTCCATGTCTCCCGGGCAGGACAACCATTTATAAAATTCAAGCTTCTGTTTAGCCGCATCTTCTCGACAGGCCGCCACCTGAAAATCGGTGTCAGGCATGTAATTACCAGTCCAATCATTGAATGCCACTCCAAAAATCTTGCAATCAGACTGTAGCTTCTCACCCCATAATTTATGATTCTGTTCGAGTTCTCTTAGCTTTTCGCCCTTTAATTATCCCGGATATTTTGATAAAGTCTTTCAGCATCACTTAAAATTTTCTTTGTGTCTGCGTTTGTACACGCCAGATAGTCATCGCGAGTGGTCTCCTTTGCTTCGCAACTGCCATCCGCTAAAGCAGCCGCATTGGCGCATATTAATACCAGAGCAAGCGTAATTTTACTGAGCTGCATCATAATTCCCGGTAGCAAACAGCCGACCTTCAGCACGACGACGCCTGATCAACCCTAATGGATGCTGTCCATGCGCCGCTGTGTACTCCATAATTTTTCGCGGCACCCGGTCATAGTGCCCGGTATTAATGAGCGCGAAAAACTCATCGTTATGACCTCTATGGTTGTAGACAAAATCAACAATAGCGTCATATTCAAACTGAAATAGGGGAACAAAAACCCTGTTATTGACAACTCGCTTGGCTTCACGCAAATCGTGATGAAGTAATTCCATCGCCTGCGGTTCGGTGATTCAATTTACATAAGGCGCTTCGGAAGGTGCGCCGGATATCGGCCCCATATGGACCAGATGCCCATATCCGATCGTGGCATTGCCACCACCTCCTGCTCCATCGTGATCGTAAAGATGTGGCCGGAATGCCTCCCATTGAGCAGTGAACTGTACCCCTCTACCACTTTGCCATATCAAGCAAGTCTTTTAAGAACTTGTTTTGTGCCTTGCGCAGGTTGTAAATGCACTCCTCTTGCAAGGCTGGAAACATGGAGCCATCGTGTTCCGTTTTCCACCTTGCGCCTGCATTACGCGGCAATTCGCAGTACTTCACAGATGCATCTTGCGTTGCCATGTATTCGTCTAGCAACTTCGCATGCATGTTGCTATTTGGTATGGTTGCACGAAGTTTGTTATAGATTCTTTTGCTGTCAGCCACCAGGCTTCGCTGTAACCCCGAATAGCACTCAGCGTCGCCGTAGCCGCCGCCCAAATGTTGCAGGCAATCGGAGGTCGACTTCGCCGCCACAAGGGTAGAAAAGAACATGCATAAGATCAAACAAACAATCTGCATCCTGGTGCGATGCATCGTAAACTCCTGACACAAATAAGCGAGCTTCGCCGAAGCGGCGATTTTTAACGCCACGATTCGTTCCAACTCGGTACGTCAGTATGAAATCATACAGCTTTCCGTTATTCGTCAGTGTCGGGTTTGGTCAGCTCATCAAGCCTGTTTTTTGTCATTCGGGTCATGCAGTCCCAAAAATAGACAAAGTGTAATGACGCTTGCCCAACCTGATATACCTCTGAATAACAATAGTTGTCCCTGTAAAGTTGCCAGTTCGCTTGCGCCTTTTCAAAAAAAGGAAGTGCCTCAGGTTCCCCGTTAGCTCGATGCTCACGGTCATAATTCCTGGTGATTTTCTCTATTTCGGCAACCTTCTTGTTTAGGGTCTTAATTGCGCCCTCGTATCTGAATTGCGAGCAAGCCGATATATCCATCGTCCCAAGATATTCCCCCTTGCAATACAATGCAATTTCTGCCGGACTCTTTCCAGTGAAATATGCGCTTGTGGACTGCGCTTTTTTATAGTCGAATGCCGATCCATAGATCGATGTAGAAGCATAAACAGTCTGCGCCGTCAAGCAGAGCAACATGAATACGCTAATGGCGCGCATCATAAACCCCCGTTACGAAAAGTTGCGCTTCCAGACGGCGACGCCCAGGCACTCTATGCGCGATAAATGAACGAATTACATCGCACATTCTGTCGTATTCACCATGATTTAAATAATCCGCGAGATACTTTGAACGAGATGCCGGATACCACGGATCGCCGTTATGTGAAAACGGGCCTGTATTATAAAGAATTGATACAAGGGCATCATATTCATATTGATAGAGTGGCACCCGAACGTCTCGATTGATAGCTGTCTCAATCGGTCGCAAATTTAAATCAAAAAAAGATCGTGCACGTTCGACAGGTATTATGTCACCAACGCTGAGATTGTCCTGTGGAAGAACCTTATGTCCCAATCCGACAGTTGGAATCCCATAACCGTCGTCATAGACCTTTACAATAAAGCCGTCTACGACTGGTTTGCCTTGATAGGTTCCGTTTAGTACACCGCTTTCGAGAACAGCCATGAATGTATAGCCGTCTGTCGAAAGACGCCAAGGCTTGCAGAGCCTGCCCGATTGGACGGTCACGCATGAATTCGGGTTTGTGTTTGTTACTGCCGTCCCAAGTGCATCAGGCATTACGTCTCCTTATGACCAGGATAGATGTGAATGGATTGCGCGCCGTCTGTCTCATAGCGCCCGGTGCGTCCCTGCGAATCGGTAATACCGTGCAGCAGACGGCCAGAAGGCATGCGGACCGTGTAATAGGTGTCACTAAGCGTTTTGCCTGTGATACCGAGCAACGTGAATTGCTCGTCGTAGATAAGTGGGGGAGTCGGCACGTTCATGCGTCCAGCCCGTTGCGTTACATCGCCTTCATCCTCAATAAACCAGTTCCGCCCGTAGCGCGCAATAACCTGGGGCCGCTCGGAACACTTGCAGAGGACATAATCACCGCCAACCGCCTGCCGCCTCCCTCCGTTTTCCTCGTCAATCATGCGGTGTTCGTTGCTAACCCGCGCACCGCCCATGATTGTGCCCGTGCTATCGTACTTCTCGCAGTATGCCTTGTCGCCGATAAACGCCATACTCCTTTGTCGGTCGTCTGGATCGTCAATAGAGCACGACGGACTCACGCATATACGCGGCTCTTTGGACCGCTTGTGAGGGGATCGCCGAACGACTGCGTAATACGTAGTTGGCATCTATGCCTCCCTGTGCCCAAGATAGACCCCAACCCGCTACGCGCCGTCAGTCGTATGGCGGGACGTTCGTCCCTGCGCATCGGTAATACCGTGTATCAGTTCCCCGGAAGGCAATCGAACGGTGTAGTACGTATCGCGGAGCGCCTTACCTGCCGCATCGGTTAGCGTGAACTGTTCGTCGTAAGTGGCTTGCGAAGCGGGCGTACTGGCGCGCACAACCTGTCGCTGCGTATCGCCATTGTCGTGAATTTTCCAGCGCTGACCATATACAGCGATGATTCGCGCAGGGGCGCTGCACTTGCAGAGAACAATGTCACCACCGACAAACAATGTCACCACCGACAGCCTGGAGCCGACCACCGTTGACAAGATCAACCATTCGCTTTCGCTCACTTACCTCTGCGCCATATCTAATAAAGCCAGTGCTATTGCATTTCGCGCAATAAGCCTCGTCCCCGATGAACACCATATTACGAGGCTTGCCGTTTTGATCTTCGATGGTTCCAATGGTTTTCTTTGTCCCATAGACATAGCCGCCTTCGCCGCTGTCAAGCGGATCGCCTTCGACCGCTGCGTAGTAGATGCCCGACATCAAGCCTCCCTGTGACCAAGGTATATAGCTAGACGCTGCTCGCCGTCTGTTCCGCAGCGGGCTGTACGTCCCGCGTCATCGGTGACGCAATGCTTCAGCTCGCCCGATGGGAAGCGGACCGTATAGAACATATCGGGAAGCGCACGGGTGAGTGCACCCACGGTAACGAAGCTATAGAACTTGCTATTGCGTTGTTGCGTGTCCGGCATTTGCAGTGCGACCTAAGTAAAAAACGCGCCGTTCGGCGCGAGTCATTCGATTCTTACGAATGGCAGCAATGAATCCGCCCCATCTCCTTTGATCGTTCACCAGAGCTTTGCGAAATACAATCATCCAAATCTGAAAATTAGTCACCAACTATGCACATTGAATATATTTACCAATGGCTGGCATTCCCGAGTTCAGGCTAAAACATGGAAGGATGCAGCCTTGTAGCAGGCGCATATAGCGTCTAGGGAAGCGCTGATTAATGGACCAACTGACCGAGTTGCAGCCGAGAGGGCGTCGAATTTTCCGGATGACGAAGCGACTCGAAGCTGAACTCGGTGAATTGGCCGCGTAAACGG
>NZ_CYGX02000043.1 GCF_900019265.1 Paraburkholderia ribeironis | reverse complement strand
GAGTATTTCCGCGGCCTGCTAGTTCTCACGGCGGGCGAAATTTCGAATCCCGGCAAGTGGTACGCACTAGAGCAAATGCGACCATTTTGCATTCAGAGCGACGAAATCATCTATCGCATCAGCTACGCCCAAGATACCGCACCGCAATCGGCTCAATATCGCGCCGCGTTGGTCAGCAGATTCATCGGCCTCAGCGGACAAATACCGCTGATATCACATTGGCCGCCTGCGTTGCGGGACCTAGCTGACGGCCTGACCTTCGATTGGGCTCCGGCCGAACCCCATCACAATATAATTTCAAACGCAGGCAAACGAGCCACCTTGATTTATCTGGGGGACGAGCCGAGAGATTCGGACGTCGCAGCAGTCGGAAATAAGGTTCGGCAATCGCTGGTTGGCAAACCTACGGTTGACAGATGTTGCGTTGTTTTTCGCCGAAATGGACAACTTAAGACCTGGTCTCATCCCGACTCGACCCGGTTTGACCGCCCACAGTCTGACTCTCCGACAAGCATTACGGGAGCCTGAATATGATTGATACCATCCGTGCCCGTGACACCATGGGACATTTGCTGACAAATCTTGAAGAACTAGAACCGGGAATATTTTGTGGTTACAAGTATCACCGTGAACAACCCTACGCTGCCTTTTATGTCGACACAACGGGCGACATCGAGGCGCGTGCGGAGACTTTAAAAGAATTCCAAGACCGCGTCATCGGAGGTCGGTATTTCGACGCGCCGCAGAACCTTCGTTGGAATAGCTACCTTTATTTCCTTGCAGAAAGAGAGCGATTCGCGGAAGAGCCTTTTCGTCGTGCCAAGTCGGTCCTCGAAGGCGACCGAAACTACGCCCGAAAATTCGTAGTAGCAGAAGACGAACTCAATACCTCATTGTCAGAGCAGGAGCGCGCGACCCATGGACGAGCGGTTCCAAGCAGGGACCCCGTCACCGTATGGCGAACACTGTTGGCTGCCGCCGGCTTGCAAGAAGTCATGGGCGACTCTGATATTGCTCCTCTAGTGCGCCGCATTTTTGAGGGCAATCAGCTTACTGACAGTCCAGACTCCGAGGTTGTGCGAAGCGTCCCGACAGTCTGGGAGCGCCTCTTCCTGAGGTCCCTTCGCATTCAACACTTCCGGAGCTTTCCCACTATACGCGACTTTGAATTTGGAGCCGTGAACCTCATCCGAGGTTCAAACGGCGTCGGAAAGACATCGATGCTGGAGGCCATTGAGTACCTGTATTGCGGCGCGAATGCACGGTCGCGGCACGCTGGCGCGGCGCGACTTGAGGGAACTTTCGGGGCGGAACGCATATCGCTTGTGACGACGGATTCCACGCCGGCGGCCGAGCTACGAGAGCGGAATATGCGCTGGTACGGAAATCTAGACCTCAAAAAGAGCACGTTACATGAGAGCTTTTCTACATTCAACTTTCTCAACACCGACGCGGCCGTAAGTCTTTCGCAGGAAAAAGACTCGACTCGGTTGAGGGACGACCTCGCTAACCTGCTCGTTGGACCCGAGGCCGCGCGCATCTGGGGAAGGCTCGAGCGTGTGGAGAAAGAACTGCTTAGTCAGCGGCCAGTGTTGCAGGAAAGGCATCGTCGTTTTTCTGAGTCCGTCCGCCAAGCTCAGGAGCGAATCGCCGAAGCGAGAGCGGTGCCGCGAAGCTCGGACGAGCTTGCGGCTCTATTCAACAGCTATCTTGTTCTTATTGACTGGCGACACGTTCCGACGTCAGTGTCGGACGCGGTGGACACGACTCTGAACCCGCTTGGCAAGCTGACCGTTCTTCTGGAGTCCAGTGCGTTCGGGCCCGAAGGACTGGTAGACATTAGAAGAAGCGAAATTGGCGAGCGTATCGAGGAGGTGCGAACCGCAATCGAGCGCATCGAGTCGTTTCAAGGCTCCCACGCTGCACTCGAGAAACGACGACGAGAACACTTAGCCGCTACGGAGGCGTGTAAGGTGCTGATGTCGTGCGCCGAGCGCTATCGACTGTACGATAAGAGTAAGTTCGAGGGCTTACACATCGATGAACGGAGGCTCAGGGACGAGCTCGCCGAGCTGGTTAGCGTGCTGAATGGTGTCGATGCCACCCCATTGCTTGGAATGGATGACGTTAATCCAACACTTTCTCTCGCCGAACTGGGCAAATCACTCAAGACTCGCCAGGAAAGTCTGGAGCGCTCACGGGATGCTTCCCACCGTCTACTTGAGTCTCATCGACAATCCATTCACCGAATGCAAGCTCTTCAGGAACAGTTGCATTCACTCGCGGGCAGCATGTTTGCCGACGGAGCAGACCCACATACTTGTCCGCTGTGCGCGACGGTCTTCGAGGGCGACGAGCTGCAAGCGCGCATTGCAGCTAGCGGGACTACGTCCGACGACCCTGACACGGGGCGTCTTTCCGCGTCTCTCCGGGAGAATAGCGAGCAGGCCGCAACCCTGGCATCACGGCTGTCAGCGTTGGGAAAATTGGCTGAGTTTTCCGAACACGTGCTTGGTCGCCCTCAGGCAGTCTCGCTCAAGGAGGCTCTCGAAGCGGTGGCATCCAAACGAGCCACGCTCGACGCGCGTAAAAGTCAGCTTGAGGCTGTCGGTCGGACACTAAGCGAACTGGAACCGCTCAGGCTGACCGCTGATGAATTTGCCCTCATCGTAGAGAAGCTCGCTGAGGCCGTTTCAGGTGCGGTGAATTTGCCTGCTATCGAAGCCCTTGAGACGCGTCTCGAGGAGGATAACGAGCGTCTCTCGGCAGATTTGGTAGATATCGATGTAGAGCAGACCAAACTAAATGCGTCGTGGCAATCCTTCGCGGCGACATTCAAACATACTCCTCTTGGCGATTGGCAAGAGGCGAAACAGAAGCTGACCAAGTACGAGGTTGCGCTCAAGTTACTGTCGGACACGTTGAGCCAGATAGTGCCCCTTATCGAAGAGCGGTCTGATATGACTGTGGCTGAGATGCTCCCAGCGTTTCGCGCGGCGCAGCAGGCGCAGCTCAAGCTAATGGAAGCGTTTGCGCGGGAAAAGCACGCCGTAGACGTTGTCACTCGCCTCGAAGGCGAGTCGCGTTCGGCGGCAAGCGAACGTGACACAGCTCGCGACGTATTGGTCAGGTTGCAGTCAGCATTGGGAGCAATCGCGACGCTAAAAGAGACGTCGTCGTTGACATCGTTCACGAATGAAGCGCTTGTGGCTCGAATCACCGAGATTGGTGACATCTTTCACCGCATCCACACTCCCCAGGAGTTCGCAGTTCAGATTGGTGGCGACGCGTTTCTGCGTAGACGTGAGGGAACCGCACGAGTAAGTCTGTCTCAGGTAAGCACAGGCCAACGCGCCGCGTTTGCGCTTTCGATTTTTTTGGGAATGAATCTTTCGGCCGTCACCGCTCCGCCGATAATGCTAATTGACGACCCGGTCGCGCACATCGACGATATGAATACTCTTTCATTTTTGGACTACTTACGTGATATCGTTGTAGCAGGCTCGTGTCAGATATTCTTCGCTACCGCCGACGACAAGCTCGCTGCACTGTTCTCGCACAAATTCTCGTTTCTCGGCGATGATTTTCGGACACACGAACTGACAAGAGATAGCTAGAAGCTCGAAGGATGCATCGTGAGATTGCGTACTCTCAGCACTTCACACTTAAACCAAGAGGTGCACGCCTTGTCGAGTATGGACCTGCGACAGACTGTCCTCTAGCGACAACTTGTGTCTGAATCGACCCAGAACCAAAGATATGGGGCTGGTGGTTGTATCAATCGAAGAGCCTACCGGCTCAGTAACCTGCTGAACAGCAAGTCGATATCTTCATCTTCGCCGGCGCTGCTTTCAGCCTCGTAGCGATTGTCTTCTGCGTCGGAAATGGTGCACTTGAGAAGTTCGTTCGCTCTCTCTGCCCACTGACGAGCGTTTCACGAGGGAATTTGCGTTTCCTGTAGCCGTTCGCTCAAGCTACGTTGCTTGTCAAACGATGTATTCGCGTCCGTGCGTGTTTCTGCATGCAGCGCTGCATCAACAAACTGCTCACGTAACGTCAGGTCAAAAAGGTACTCGCCGGCAAAAGCTATCAAACTAGTCTTAAAGTCGCCACGCGCTTGAACGAATCGAAGGAACCGCTTGTTTTCCGCCAGCGCGAGCACTATCGAGCTTAGCAGCCCCTTGCTGCCCCACCGATTTGCAATCAGCGGCAACACCTCATAGGCTTCTAGGTCTGCAAGGGCCTCTGCGTATATTTGTGCCTGATTGGAATTGAGTCCGAGCTTACCTTCCGCTGTCCCACGTACGACGTGTAGCCCCTTAGTTGTCACCTCGTCATAGGCTTGGTCCCGTAGTTCCAACGCACCATCGGTTGCAAAAGCCATTAGATAGGTGAGGGCAGCCAATCCCCACATGTTCGGCGCGTTAGATAAGCCGAATTCTTTACACAAAACACCGTTATCTGACAATTTCCGTAGATATGGCTTGAAGCGCATACGGTCGATTTTGAACAGTGCTATTAACGATGGCAGTACGTGGTCGTCGCTCCCTTGAGACAATATCTGGGCAGGGCCGGTGCATTTCCTAACAAGGGATTCTGCAATGATGTCGAAGAAACCCTCGTGGCCGTCTTCTATGGCCCGCTCGAGCAGCGCTATTTCCGCAGCTCCGAGACCGTCAGAGCCGAATCGCTCCGTTAGCCACGCGAGCTTCGCATCGTCACCACCTCTGCACGTACACGAGTTCAACGTCCTTGCACGCGCGGTTCCGGTCAACTCAACGCACAATCGCGCCCAAAGCTCGGGACCAATTGGTAACACAACTTTCTCGAACCCTTCGACCATCATAGTCAGGCGCACATCTTCGAGTGAGAGTACACCTGTAAGAGCGGACACCCACGATTGCCATCCATCAGAAATTTGCTTGTCCAATGCACTCGATTGCTCTGCCGCTGACCGGTCGATATTCCTCAGCATTTCAACAATCGCCGAAGCGGTCTCGTCGCGAGAAACTGAGACATCCAGCAGGGCCTCCAAGCCTGGTATCAGATTTGTATTAAAGAAACGCAAGCTTTTCGTCTCGGTCATAGTCGAGAAGACAATTCGCCGGAAATGCGATGCGGTCCCGGGCGAAAGCAAGCTTTCGCCGACAACATACGGACGAAGTGCCCGAACCGCTTGCAACAGCCGCTCCTGTTGTCCGCCCAGGCTTGCGACGTCCTGTCGGATGTATCGGTCGAGAACGTATTGGAAAGCCGGGCTTTCTTTGAAAAGCTTGCTGATGGTTTCGCTATCGGCACCGTCCATCGCGGCTTCGAGCCGGGGACGAACCGAAATATAGGATGCCTCCTCTTTGGTCGAGGCGCAATGGTGCAGCATGGCGAATGTATCGACTAGAGAGTCATCATGCAAAATTCGACTCGCAGCCAGCGGAGGCGAGCAGTTGTCGCCGACAAACCCGTCCTTCGAAAGACCATATGCCGCCAAGCTTGAAAGCGGAACTTCGCCACCCCACTCCAGCTTAAGTACCACGAGTTCGTTTATGAAAGATACGATTCCTCGCGGGGTCAAATTGCCATTTTGGCGGAGTTCTCCATCTTCATAGAGCCGCAAAATCTCATCGTAGTCGCCCAGCAGGTCTTCCCCGAATGCTTGAGAAAGTTTGGCGCTAAAGTAGCTCTTCCACGAATGAAGCATCGGTGGTGGTAACGAGAAGCGAACCTGGAATACCTTTTCCAGAAACGACGGGCGAGCAACGTCTTGACCTGCAGAGCCCAGAATCGGGTCCGAGACCGATGACTGCAGCACTCGGCGTTCGTCTACCACTGGGACGATGACCCACAATCGACGAAACCAGTCTCGAGCCTTGAACTGCGGATTGTCCAGGAAGGAACGCAGGAGCGCCCATACTGCTTTCGTGTCGACCTGGTCGATGCGGTCGAGGTTATCCACAACGATGACTAAGCGACGTGTGTCACGACTAAGCACGCCCTGCATTAGCTCGCTAAACGCCTCCTGGAACTCAATAGATGTCGGCTCCGGTTCGTCTCGTACCTCCATGGCTTCCTCGTCCGAGTTACGCCGGACGATAAAGCCCATGGCTTCATTGGACATCAAGTGAATCAACGCGAAGGCGACAAGCCCCACCAGTATTGTCGAGGCAAAGAGCGGAGCCGTACCGAGCGGCTCGACGAGACGTTTTTCGACCTCGGATATCATCGGCGCAGCGATGGCCAGTGCCGCAAGTGCCGATAAAATCACCTTCGCTGAGGTGGAGAAAAATGGCGTTGTCTTTCGAGACGTCGTTTTCAGTCGCCGACTCAGCTCATCCAGCCTTCGTCTCCAGAACGAGGCGCTCGCTGGCCCGTCTGATTGCGCTAGCCAGCCCCTATCAGCAATCCTTCCGACAAGCGCAGAAAGGAATGCGCGGCGAAGCGGGTCTCCGACGTGAACCCATGCGTCGTACTGGAATACAGTGACATCAGTCGGCTCGGATATCACCTTGTCCACTACTGTTGGACCAAGATTGTCGAAGTGCTCAGCGACCATCTTTACGACTGTCGACTTTCCAGCTCCCCAAGTGCCGTCGAGCCGTATCGTCTGGCCGCCGGGAGACGTCTGAATCAGTCTGACTATGGTCGTTGCAATCTTCGCGTGCGCTCCGCCCAATTCGTCAACATTTGACGGTTCGTCGGTAAGAAGCGTCGGAGTTTGACGCATCGGAATCTCTCTCATTTATGGCGTTGTTGGCGGCAGCGACGGCTATTTCGACGGTATCCATGGCACAGCAAGCACCCAGTCCCGTAACGCAGAGGATGCGCTGCAACCTCGCAACGTCGTTATGTCGCGGCTCGGAAGACGTTCGACCGGTGAAACGCTAGATACGGTGCATGTTCTGGTCGCATACCCTGTGCACAAAGCGGCAACGCGATGCCCAACGCCTTTTGCGCGTGTTCATTCAAGGCTTGCGACATCACCATTCCGCCGTCGTCTTGAAATGTTATCCAACCATCGTCGAACATCGCGTCAAGATTGGGACAGAGCAGCAATCCGTTAAACACGTCCAATCGCTGCTCGTCAGACTCGCACTTCGCCCACGGACGAATATGCGAAGCGCGTAAAAGCGCCGGAACTGCAAGACCAGTTACGCAGCACCTGCCGCCCCAAAACTCAAGTAGCGCCTCGCGGAACAGGTTTTGGCCGACTCGTTGGACCACAAGCCTCTCGGCCTCGGTAGTCTTTGGCAATTCGGCAGTCATGGTTTTGAATTGCTGCGCAACCCTGTTCGGGAGCGTTCGAGCACACGCGTTGGCTGCGTCGAGTACGCCGTACAAGCTCTTCCATCCAAAAACAGTGAGCGCCTTATCCTTTGTCGCCTCGCGGGGCAGCAGCACTGGATTTGACGCGAGCACCTCGAATTCGTCATCCGACAAGCTGCGGACGAGAACTGTTTCAGGAAACTGATTCGAGCGCATCCGAAGCGCATCGTCTTCCCACTGGGGCGACAAATCAAAGCCACAATCGGCAGCGGCTTTTTCCAAACGCGTTCGTTGCAATGTCGTCATACTCTTTTTCCGACCAACCGGTGGTTCCATTCACGTTTAACGTAAGCGACCATCAGAGTATCGAATCGCTCCTGAAAACCAGCAAGAAATGACAGACGCGGAAACGTTAAGATTGACCCGACAGGCCGTGAACGTCGCTCGTTGCCCTTCTGGGACAGCTCTGCGCCCCATGCTAGGTGCTCTCCTCGAGACCGTTAAGGACCGGCATGAGCTCGCGCTTGAACAGCATCGTCTCGGGTCTGCCCGGCAATAGCTCCAGAACCAAGAATTCCGGCTTCTGCAATTCGGGGGGCGGCGCAGAAGTGGTCGTCACGATATATTGAAACGACACATCGTCCCCCGTTGCAAGTTCGTCAGCTGCTTCCGCGACCGTCAAGAAGAAGTCCCGATACAGTCGCTCGCTCATGTCTGCTTCACGGGGACAATCGTGAACGAGAAGCCCTGGATGATTGCTCGATTCCGACGTTGCTGCGTCCAGGAGACAGACAATGTCACCGAGCAAAACCTCAAGCACCTGATAAGCCTCTCCGCCCTTAGATACATCAAAAGGCCGAGTCTCCGAGTCCGGCATAAACCGGCCATAGCCCGACTCACCCAAGAGTCTGGCTGCAACACAACGAGTCAGTGCCTTTATCGATTCGGCTCTCGACGACTGCTCAGACCTGCGCACCGTGAGGGACGACAACAATCTGCTTACGTCCTCGTTGAGAGTCCTCTGCCTCGTTCGCGCCCGGGTCAGCTCCAGGCTGTCCGTGCCTTGTTTTCGCTGCGATTCCAGAGCTAAGAATTCGTCCCAGCGCTGCTTTAGCTGAGACCTTGCTGTTTCGCTAGTAGCGATTCGAACCTGCAGCCGACGCAGGTTGGCCCGCGCGTCTGAGACGATTTGCTGCTGATTTTGTTCGGTTGTCTCTGCTTGCGCGAGAGCGTTCTCCGCTTGCTTTAGCTCTGCGGCTACTCGCGGGGCATTCCGCTTTGCTGCCAACGCGTCCATGTGCCAAGGCAAGCTCTGCGACGCCGTTCGTCGCCTTATGTGTTCGCAATCGGCGAAATCGATATGACCGTGCTCACACATCTGACCGCTTAGTCCTTCGAGGCGGTTTCGCATCGTCGTCAAGCGATTGTATTCGTGCTCGTTGGCGTCAACGATTGACCGTGCAATGTCGCGCTCGCGGCGAGCTCGCTCAGCTGCCCCTTTAAACGACGCAAGCTTCAGCTGCTCTTGTAGCAACTCTTCCTCCGCTTGCTGATACTGCTGGTCAAATTCTTCCTCTCTCAAAAGAGCCGTTTCCAGCATTTCTTTGAAACGGCCTTCCAGGGATGCACCAACCGTGGTCTCGTATACGGGTTCGTCTTCGCCTGCCTGCACAAGCCGCCTTATCTGACGCTCCACCTGTGCGAGCACAAATTCGGGCTCCTTTTCCAGGTCCGGTATCCGGCTCTCCAGTTGGTCAAGCGCAGCCTGAGTTGCCTCGACCTCCCGAATCAACTGGTCGAGACTGGAGTCAAGGAGGCCGAGTACGGAATTCACGAACAGAGGAGGGTCTCTTCGCGGCCGGCGAAATCCGAGCCCTTCCCCGTCGCGCCAGTGAAAGAAGCCGTCGAAGCGCGTCTTCTGGTCTCTAACGCACCAGGCCAGGAGATGTCGCCACTCTAAAGGTTGGTTCGTTCCGGGTAGCGTTTTGGCGGTCAGTCTGCCGATAGAGGCAATCTCCAGGCTGGAAACGTAGCCTTGGAAGTCATTCGACGTGTTAGCGTCGAATAGCATTTCAAATAACTCGCATTCCTTTGCAATCGAATGGCTATACGCGCCGTACGGCCGAAAGACCAGCCATGCCACTCCGTCGATGTGCACCCTAGCTGCTATGCCGCCTTTGGGAAAAGCGGCGACGGCCTTCTCGCGCAACGCAGTAATGGCGCCGGCATCGTCGCCGAGTACGTAGCGCAAAAGAAGGCACAGCGACGTCTTGCCGACCCCATGGCCTGCACTGGCAAGCCCCGACGCTTGCGCAGAATCCGGTTCCCGCGCCCAAACAATATTGAGGCCGGGGTGAAGCTCTATGTTCCTCGTAACCACGAGTGGCTCTCGCGATTCGAGCAGCCAGACAGTCTCGACCCAAAGCCGAGGCAAGCGACGAACAGCAGGAAAATCCGAGAGCCAAGGAGTCATGTGATTTCCTAACTCGTGCCTTGAGCCTTTCTCGAAGGCTCTTGCACTGCTGAGCTATTCGTTTGGCCGGCGAGCCGTCGAGCTTCCGCTTCCAACAGCAGGCATGCTAGTTCGTCGTGTTCGTGCAAGTGGACGACGTCGTTTGGCAAAGCGGCGTCTCCCCGAACAAATCTTGACTCGGAGCCGGCACGCTTCCGGACGACAGTTCCCGCCGCCTCCAGCCGTTGAACAAGGATTGGCACGCGGCTAAGCGACTCAGGTGGTTCGAGCCAATCGATAGAATCGAGTATATGGCTGAGTCGCTCCGCCTCCGTGGCGTCAAGTAGTTCTGCTGCAAGGGAAGCGTGCGCCACTGTCGACTGTAACTCGCCGGTTGTGATGCCGTCCGCACGTTGTCCAATGGCTGCCGCGATGAACCCTGCGAGCTTCGCGTCTTCGGCGCTTTGAATCATGCCGATACTCGAATACCGCACGTCGATGGGTGACGGTGCGGGAACTTCACGCCATCCCATGCTTTCCAGTCGGTCCCAAGCCTCCAAGACAAGACGACCAGTGCGATATTCGCCAAAAGCGCGCATCTCGTTGGTTTTAAGCACGCGGAAGGTTTCACTGGGGTAGTCTTCGCCCATGACGTCAGCCGGGTCGAGAATGTAGCGCAGTTCGTCGCGGTCTAGACCGTACAGATGGGCGTAGTATGCGTCGAGTTCGGCGCGCAATTGAGCCCGTCGCTCTGGGTTCCATGTGAACGGAGGCAACGGTGTGTGGCGCAACTCGGCGGGGCGTGGGTCACAGTCAGGAAGCGCGTCCGTTAGTTCGTCGGCCCAACCCTGCATATCGCATGTCGTGTGAGTGAGTTCCAACACGCGCGCGACTATGTAGACCAGGTCGTCTGCGGTGTAGCGTTCAGGAGGCAGAATGGGAAACTGCTTGAGATAGTGATACGTTAGAGACGTACCGCCGACCTTCTGGCGAGCAGCGTAGTCCAGCACTAAAGCACAGAGGTTGCCATATAACGCCGCCGCGTGAGCTGCCGACAGTGACAATGGGAACCGGATGACCGGCATTTTGTGCCCCACCCCGACTCGCCGCACGATGGATGCAATTACGGTGCGCTCATCGGTCGAACGGCAGATGTCCCGCCACCCCATCAACCACTTTGGACTGCGCCGGTCCATCCAGGCATCCAGGAACTCCAAGGGCAGCGTTGCAGACCCGCTGGCTCTGGGCGTTTGCAACGCTTCCAGCTCATTCAGCTCTGCGTCGCTGACGCTCAGGCCTCCGGCCGGGTCGTCTTGAAGCGCCCATTTCTGGAAGGCGGCCAGTGCTTTTTTTCCCGCGATGCCGTCACCTTTCAGGGCATCTGCCAACTCCGCGAATCGCCCCGCCAGCTCCCGCTCCACAGCCTGCGAGGCCACTACGGCGGCTTTGTCGCTCCACATCGATGCCTGCGCAAGCTTACGTGGGGTTGCATCAACGGTAGGCGGTTCATCGAATAGGTCGGCCGTCTTGGCGGCTGACTGACGCGACGTAGCGTCTGAAGTCACAGTACGGCGGAACATGGCTCCGGCCACCCAGCCCGCCAAGACCAAGGTAAGCGCTTGGCGTCGCTCGTTCAACTTGGAAAATTCGTCAGCACCACCCTCGTTTGGCAGAACCGCGTCGGTGGCATAGCGCCAGATAAGCCACGCATTGGCTACTCGACTCGGCACGCGGGCGATGCGCGCCAAGACCTCGCGCTCGTCCACCCAGTAACGCGGGCGCGCCGCATAGACAGGTGAACCTTTATTTTCGATGCTCACGTCTTCGGTATCCAGCCCGCCGGGCTTTTCAGGACTGTCCACGTAAGTGGCCCAACGGTGGTCGAATTGATGAACCATCTTCGCTTCGTACAACGGAACTCGGACAACAGTGCCATTGGAATCGGTAGCGCGGTCGGAGAACAAATAACTGTCGTTCGACATATCCATCATTCGCTGGAAGGTGATGCCCCATGGATTCACCTCAGTCTCCAAAACGCAGACGTCTTTGCCGTCCCCATCGACCACAGCCTCACGAATGAGCACGGGCGCGGCACTATAGAGTTTTTTGGTCAGCTCAGCGTCGCGCTGGCTGCGAAATATCGGTAGCGTCAGAGTGTTGGGATTGAGCAGTTTGAACTCACTGGCCTTGAGCGTGTACCACTTATCCAACTTGCTCAAATCATCAATTCTCTCTAGGTCACAGACAAACCTAGCCATCTCGGAAGCGCCAATCGTCAACATACAAAAAGGTTTCCTGTCATCAGTTCCAGGAAACCATCGTCTAATTTCATAGCAACTCAAGAGTGAATACAGGCGACGATTTTTCACCAATGTCCCAAAAAACGCTTTGGTGGAATCGTCTGTCGCTATGCCAGATGGCACGACGAAGCCCGCTCTGCCATCGATTCTTGTCAGTTGGAAAAAAGTTTCGGCAAACAGCGCGTAGGTATTGACATCGCCTACACCGGTCAAAGGGTAGCGCCCGCCATCGTGAGCATAGAGGCTTGCCGCCTCTGCACCACGGCGGGATGCAATGAATGTGGTATAGAGCTGCATTTCCGCAGAGTTTGGCGGGCTCAGGCCTTCCGCTGCTTCCAGGTCTGGGTACAAGGTATGGAGCAACATCCCCCGGCGCAACAAATCGATGCGCTGGGCTCGCTCAGCCTTGTTTTTGGCGCCGGCCACCAAGGGACTGCGAGTAGCAAAAAACTCTTCTTCCTGCAGCTTTATCCGCTCCCATGGCGGATTGCCGAGCATGACTGAAAATCCGCCCTGCGCTGCAATTTGCGGAAACGCCAGCCACCAATGGAACACGCTATTAGTGCGGCACAGGTCATAGACGGCTTGGCCCAGAGCGGCGTTCTGACCGCTGTGGCTATCGCTGTGTAACAGGCCCCACAAGTATCCAGACAAGGGGACAAAACCAGCGTTTCCGGGCACCTTAGGTGCAAGGAAAGCGGCGACATAGGTGTCTGCCAGCTTGGCCAGCGTCGACTCTAGGGCATAAACATGCGCTTGGTGCCATGCATTGCGCTTGGTTGCAATGCCTTCCAGCGTGTCGTCGGCCAGGTGCTCCACCGCATCGGCGACAGTGGCCAACGAGCTCGCCGCAAAGAGGTCGTTAGCCACCACCTGTTTCCAACTTTTCAGGTCGGCCTTGTTTTGCTTCTTTAGTGCGCCGGCAGTCGCCTTGTCGTCGCCACTGAGTACGCTATAGGCCTCATCTGGGATACCGTATTCGAGAATCTTCGGGTCAAGCACACCCAGTAACGCATCGCCCACCTGCAGGTGATGGTCAATGAAGGTGAGAGGTCGGTCCGGACTATAGGCCTCCAGCCATAGCGCGGTTTTCGCCAAGGCGATAGCCATTGGGTTTTTGTCAACGCCATAGATGCAATGACCAACCACATCACGTAATGCGTGGCGGTAGTCTGTTGGCGTGGGAGCGCCACCGTGCTGTGCAGCGCGAAGCTTTGCTACCTCGTCGGCCATCCGACGAGCGGCGGCCAGCAAGAAGTGACCACTGCCGCACGCCGGGTCGCACACCGTCAGCTGCAGCAGCGCCTCTACTGGACGGCTGGCGTTGTTTTTGACCGTCTGTTCAATGACGGGCTCCAGTGCGCTCTTGATGAGTTCCTGCACCAGGCTGTCAGGCGTGTAGTAGCTGCCAGTAAGCTTGCGCGCGTTACCCTTGTTCGAGGCGTCGTCGTCATCTCCTACAAAACCTAGCTTGGCCGCGTGCGGCTGGCTGAGACTTTGGATGTCGGGGACTAACTCCAGCAGGCTCTCGTAGACACTGCCTAGTTCCTCGGCCCCCATATCGCGGTAGTTCACACGCGTGAGACCGGAAGGGTGACGGAAGTATCCGAGCTGGAAAACGGCCGTCAACAGGTAGCGGTTGTCTATGTGCGCAGTATTGAGCAGGGGACACTGCTCGGTTTGGAACAAGCCCCCCAAAGCAGGCAGACCCAGCGCAGGTTGACCGGATGCCAGTCCATCAAAGGTAATGGAAAGGGCCTGCCAGAGGTCGCTGTGTGTGTCGTGGCTGCTGCGCCGCGCCGCGCGTTCGCGTAACCAAGTCAGACTGTAGCCTGCCCGATATAGCTGTTGAGCTTGTTCCGTGGCATCTGGCGTGAAGATAAGTGAGCGGCCGGTGCTCGGGTCGGTACGGTCTTCCACGGTAGCGAGGAAGATGAGTCGGTACACGAGACTCAACAGCTCTTCAAAAAAGGCCTGCTTTGCGTTGCTGCCGAGCTCCGGGTCATGCAAGAGCGAACGCAGTGTAGCGTTGGCGGGGTTTCTCAAGAACCCAGTTCCCAGCGAACGCAACGCATCTGCTACCTGGTAGCGGAGGTTCTGCCGTACCGTAACGCCCGCCTGCTGACCAGCGCCATACCAACGCTCCCATGGACAATCTGCAGGCTCAGTGTCCGGCTGACCGAAGCGACTGACGTGTACCAAGAGCCAGAAGGCGGTGAAGTCGGAGTACAGCTCTTCATTGAAGATGGCCTCAAGGTCCACCTCAACGTAGGCGGGACGCGTTAGGCTCGGGTTGTCACGAAGAATACGCAGGGTCAAGCCGTTGCTAACAACTGCCCACAAAGAAGCATCGGTGGCGTTGAGAGCCTCTTGCGCAAGCATGAACGGACTGCGGCGACGAATGCGACCAGTCTCCGAGTTGGTCTCGCCAAATCGCTCGGTCGAATAGTCCAGCGATTGGTTGTGCGCCGCTATAACGACGGGCAACCGCCTGTTCAACGCCGCATGCCCGATTTGATAGCTGTGGTACGCATTATTCGTGGCTTGCAAGCTGGTCACGGGCGCAAGGTCCGTATAGCCGAGCGCGTGGCGAAATAGCGGGACAAGGAAGTCTCGTGTCGTCGCGTCGTAGGCGTCCACGTCCTGCCGTTGGCGTAACTGCTGAAAATCTTGCCAAAGGTTCTGGGCAATTTTGAAGTTGCGGGCGACTTCATCGCGCAACTTCAGGCCCTTCGGAATGTTGTAATAAGCTTCCGTCTGTTCGGTCTTTTCCGGCGCATTGAGCGCAGTCAGCCGAGTCAGTTCGTCCGCCGGAATTAGGCCACCCTCGATACGGATGGCGGTGTAGGCGAGTTGGTGGACGTTCGTGCGTGCCATGCTCATACTCCCGCAGGCGCAGGGGCCAGCACATACACCCCCATTACATCGACCGGCAAGCTCGCTGTGACCTGATAGCTACCACGAGCCTCCGATGCCTCTCGCACGCGCCGATGGTCGGCAAGCAAACCATTGGCTCGCGTCTCTGCGATAGCCTCCAGCGCCTCTTTCCATCTCGGTAGTGCGTCGAGCGCTTGTTGGATATGCCTGTCTCGGACAACCGGAGGCATGTTGCGTACAGCTTGAGCACCCAAAAGCTCGCGGACATCTGACGAGCTCACTTCGGTCAAAGGAGCACTTCCCACGGCACTAACCGCGACGGTCTCTTCACACAACATGAGTCTGGTTTGGTTATCACGAGTGGCGCTAAGCTGGTACCGCAGACGCAGAAGCAATACGGTGGTTTTCAGACTAACGTTGCCAACAAACGCAGCACCGGCGCGAGCAATACCGTCTGCGTCGTTCATGTCGTTATCCAACGCTTGCTCCAGCAAAGTATCGGCAAGCGCCGATACGAGCGGGTGTGTACGCTGAATAAAGACGGCTCCCTGCGCAGCGGGTTGCTTGAAATCGATGCGCAACGTGCCGGTCAGGCCTTCCGCCGCTAGGCGCTCGCAAAGGGAAGTTGGTAGGGTATCGAGGTGCGCCTTGAAATGTTGCTTGTACGGTTCGAGCGCAGCACCAAGCCGGGACATCGCGCGTGAAACAAAACGCTGCACGTCCTCCTCGCCGCCTAATACGGCTGCCGACTTGCGCCATTCGGGCAGTACATCATCAGGTTTCAGTCGGCGCTGGGCGAAAATTGAACGATTTTTAGCAGCTTTTTCACGCGCACTTTGCCAAGCCGCTTCAATCTGTTGGGCAGGCTCTCCGAAGTCAAAGGCAGCTTGCGCGTGAGCCCCAAACTGGCGGTTCTTGCGCAGCAATACCGCGTTAAGCAAAGCCTGAGTGAGCTTTCCTTGGTCGTCTGGCATGGGGACAAGGACACCGAGCTCCTTGCGAATGCTTTCAGCCTTTCGCAGGATGACCTGCAACACCGCGCCATCGACCGGATTGTCCTCGCCGTAAAGCATCGTGCAGCGTACCTCGTGCGCCTTTTGGCCAAATCGGTCGACGCGACCTTCGCGCTGTTCGTGACGTGTCGGGTTCCAGCTCAAATCGTAATGGACGACAGCCGTGAACAAGTTTTGAAGGTTAATCCCTTCCGACAGGCAGTCTGTGGCGACCAGAATACGTGTTTCGGTATCACCCAATTCTGCGACCGCAGCTTCACGCTCCCCAGGAGTAAGCTCTCCAGTGACGGCTTTTACGGCCGCGTCCTTGAATTTGTTGCGCAGGAAGTCAGCCAGATAATGCGCCGTGGCAATGTATCGGCAAAAAACTACAGGCTGGAATCCTTCCTTAACCAGTGCAATCAAGTGCTCATGCAGCTTCGCGAGTTTGGGGTCATTGGCAGCACCGGCCAGGTTTTCCGCAGCAGCAATCAGTTCTTGCAGTCGAGAGGTATCTTCCGTTTTCGCAGCCGGCTCGATGTCATCAGCAGACAGTGCATCGTCCACGCCGTCCAGCACCCGCTCGCTGACCTGCGCTTCCACCTCCTCAAGAGTCAGCTCAACAGCTCCCTCGGCTCCTGCGCCACCATCCAATCGGGTGCGTAGCGCGTTGACCGCTGCCGCTGGCGACGACGATATGCAACGCAGCAAAGCCAGAGCGGCCCACCAATTCATGCGCTGTTCGCGCAGCCCTTGTCCTTCGGAGCGCTCTACCAGCTCACGCGCATAGTCCATTACGTCGTTGAACAATCGTCCCCAAGCACCGGTCAATCGATATGTTTCTTCCTTGGTCTTCCGCTCCGGAAACATCGATGCATCTTGCCATTCGGAGATGTCGGGGCGACGGCGTTGCACAAAATGTCGTGAGAGGTCCTCACGCAAGTCGGCGCGCGCTTCCTGCGGCAAATCCTTGAGCTGAGTAAAATCTGGGCGCAACAGGCCAAGCAGGTTGAAAAATGCATCCTCGTCGCCGCTGTGCGGCGTAGCCGTCAGCAACACGATGTGACGATTTTCACTTTCAGCAAGGCCCTTGAGCAGTTGGTAGCGCTGCTGACGAGCTTGTCCACCCTGTGTGCAGGTATGAGCTTCGTCCACGATAACGAACTCAGGACAAAAGCGATGAAAAGCTTCGCGTCGCCGCTCGGACTTGATGTAGTCCAGACTGACCACCGTGAATGGGTGTGCATCAAATAGCGATGTACCCGGCGGCAAGTTGCGCTCCAGCCGGTTAGCCGTCGCAGTGCGCACTATCACGGCCTGGATATGGAAGCGCTCGGCCAGCTCGTGCTGCCACTGCTCGCAGAGATGCGGCGGACATAGGACCGCGAACCGTTGAATTTCACCTCTGTCGAGCAGTTCTCTCGCAATCAGGGCGCCTTCGATTGTCTTTCCGATGCCGACGTCATCTGCAATCAACAGCCGAACGATTGGCAGCTTCAACGCCATCAACAGCGGTACGAGCTGGTAGGCGCGCGGCTCGACCGCGATGTTGCCGAAGCTCCGAAATGGCCCAGCTCCGCTTCGCAGCTTGAGCTGCAACGCGTCCAACAGCAGCTGGCTGGCTGAATGAGTGCGCGCCTGGCTTACTGTCGGCCACGGGAAAATTGACGGGCAGACAGGTTGACGTTCCAAGGGCAAGTAAATCAGAGACTCATCCTTTTCGCTGCCGCCCAAGGGCCGCAAGCGCAGCGTCTCGGTGTCGGACTCGGGTAGCACTATCCATTCGCGGCCTCTGGCCGAGACAAGGGCGCCAGGGTAAAACTCAACGGCTGGACTATTCATTTTCAGTCTTTATTACCAGGACCAAACAGGTCCACATTGGCCGCGAACACAGCGGGCCACGAATGGGGTTCGTTGGCGAATCGCACGACGATGTACCCTAGGTCCTCTAGGCGTCTGTCGATTTCGGCGTCCTTCGCGCGCGTGTTATCGCTCTCGTGATGCGTGTCGTCGACAAAAACGACTAGGTTGTAGTCGTCGTAGAAAAAATCGGCAGCTACACCGACCGTCGCGAGCTGATGGTGGGCACGGTCCGGTTTCAGATAGCCACGTTCGTCAACGTGAGTTAGCCATCTATTTGCGAGGCTACTGTTCGACGTCAACTCGAGGTTGGAAACGTGCGCGTCGATAGCTCGTTCGGGGTTTTCCCTTTCAGAACTGGAGCGGGTCAATCGGCACAATATGTCGAGCACAAGACCATCTGCATCATGGTCTTGGCGGTCAATAAGAAGATGGTCGGGCTGGTTGTAATATGACAGCAGGCACTTATAGCAGCCGGCTTCACAAAGGGGATGACCGTGGTCGTCCGTCTCTTGCGTCAATTCCGTCTTTTTCCATGAATGGCCTTCCACCGGACGATTGAAGTGCATAATTTCGAGCGCCTCGGCAGCGACCGACCGTAACGCTTCGGTCTCTGTCGCAATACGGGTCAACACGCCTGCACCGCCTTCGGCTGCCTCAAAGAACAGGATGGATTGTCGCAAGTCGCGTCCTGGCAAGGGCTCAGCCATCAACTCGCTTTCTTCAAGCTGATAAACCGACTCTATACCCCGCTTCAAAGCGTACTGCAGCGTGGTCATTGTGATTGGCGATAGGACGCCCAGTCGCGGATGCGGCATGACCACCAGGATGTTCCTGCGGTCTTCCACAAATGGGACAATGGTCTGTGGCGTGGTCTTGTCGGGCGACGCATCGTCACTATCATCGTCGCCTGCTCCATTTTCTCCGCCCTTCCATTGGCCAGTAACGGGATTAATAAGAAATCCCTGCTCCGATTTATTTTTGCGACGCTTCCAGCCGTAGTTCATTCGCCAGATAGTTGCAGCTGGCCCGTATTGCAACTCAAGCAGCGGACCCTGTTCATCCTTGACAGTAGCCCTCATTCTTTGCAGCTTGCCGTCCGCTTCCGCGAACTGCAATGTGGTCTGCATTTCGTAACCTTGTCGGACCCGCTCTTCCTCGTTGGCGGTAATGCGCTCGACACGCCTTGTGGCGACGTTTTCGATGCGATACAGATTTTTCACAATCTTCGCTTCGTCCAGCGACGCACCACACGAAATGCATCGGTCGGCATCGCGCTGCGTGCGGAAGTGACCATAGCCACATACTGGACAGAGGCGAGCCACCTCGGTCGGCAAATTGGCGCCCTCGGCGACTTGGTCCTGTCCGCTTATAGTGAGTAACGCTTTGGTCACGCGGTACTGACTGCCTTCGTGGTAAATAAGGCTATAGGGTCCGAATTCGCTCAGAGCAAGAAAGCGCGGACGCGAAAGAAAACTTTCGCGTCCGATGTTGCCGCGCCGAGCCGGGATGTACGCCAGGAGCGGCAGGCGCGGGAAGTTATAACCAGGCAAGAACCCCTGGCTTGCAAGATAACGGTATGTGTAGAAATCGCTATTGAATGCACTGTCGCCCGCCAGCAACAGGTCGCGCTGTTTGCGTGCCTCATTGTGCCGCTGCTGAGCCTCGCGACGCTCGCGCTCGCTCGCCGCAGGATTGTTTTCAATGCGGTAGTTGAGCTCAATCTGGCGCACTGTCGCACGATAGAGGTCTCGCCAACGGTTCAACGATAAATCGAATTCGTTGAATGCGCGCTGGAACACCTCTTCCGGCCACGAAGGCGTGAACCATGTTGCTCGCTCTGGTGTGAGCTCGTCCTGCAGCATCTGAAGAACTGCCAGTCCTCGTTGTTGAGCCCTTTGCCGCGCGGCAGGCTGCCCAAGGTCGTCGGCCAAGTCACCAGACAACGGTAGCTCCGCAGGTTTTTCCATATCAAGCAGGTCGCGGATACTGTTGCCAAGCTTTTTCCCCGTCTCAGCTAGCCAGATTGCCTGCAAGTGGCTTTGCACCAACTCACGGTTGGCAAGGTCCAGCGATGGCGGGTTAACCTGACCGTGAACCATGCGGACGGGCTCCCGGAAGTAGTACTGGTCATGCGGGCTTTGGCTCGCGCAATATGTAATGACGAGCGCCGGCTGTCCGGCGCGTCCGGCTCGACCGCTTCGCTGCGCATAGTTTGCCGGCGTCGGCGGTACATTGCGCATGTAGACGGTATTGAGGGAAGAAATGTCGACGCCAAGCTCCATGGTCGGTGAGCAAAAGAGTACGGGCAGCCATTCCAGCTCATGCCCATACCGCTCACGCCACGCATCACGGTCCTTCTCCGTATAGCGGAAACGCGCTTCACGTTCAAGCCGGTCTTCCTGTTCAACCTGGGCAGTGTGCTCTCGCGCCTCAAAATCGAACAATCGATGTGCCGGCTCGGTCAGGAGCTTCGCGATGTTACGGTAGAGATTGCGAAAAAATGCATTGTCCTGAGACAGCCGTGCGCTGACTCCGCTTCCAGCTGTCCACAACATTTGGCTGCCTTTTAGCTGCCATCCAGTTAGACTAAAGTCGGTCTGTTCGTCTTGGACCAGGCCATACTGTTTCGCTGCTTTCAGTAACGCTTCAATGACTGCGCCGTATGTCTTGTCGTTGATGTCCTTGTAGAACGGGTTGTGACCGCCCCATGTACTACTCCTTCGGAGTTCGCGCCCAAGCCGCGAACGACTGGACCCGATGAGCAAGTACTCTTCGAGCCTCTGACGTTTCAGACGCGCGCTCTCTTCATCTGTTGGGCGTGCGGTGACAAACCATCTGGCAGTGGTAGGTCGCTCGTCTTCTGTAAATCCCCAAGGTTCGGAGAGGTTGGCAAAGCTGAGAGTGCGCATCTGGTCAAGTTCAGAGCGGTCAAGGTAGCGCGATGCAATGCACAGGCCTTCGCGCATGAAGTTGAGCAGCTTCCGCAGCACAAACGCACGTTCGGCAGGACTCGCAGCCTGGAGCACCCGAGGCGCCTCCGTCCATTCATCCTGGTCGGCCGCGCAATCATCAATATCCTGGTACTGGATTTCCAATAGACCCAGCTGTTCGAGGTTGGGATTGTTGTAGCGCCAACCTCGACGCAGGTCGGAAAATGCTCGATAACCGAGGATGGCACGCATGGCATCTTGGACCTGCCGACGCGCCGCGCCTTTGACACCGGGCTGCTGCATGTATTCGGCACGGACGCTGTAGTCATCGCGATGGAAGCCAAGCGCCTCGAATACTGCGTTTGCAATATCCCTCTCCGCAAGAGTTTTCTCAGGCGCTGATTCAAGCGCAGAGTACAAGGCCGCTCGCGTAAGCAGAACCTGCAAAAAATCATTGAAATGACCGGCTTGCAGCGCCGCGTCCTGCCGGTTATCTGAAAAGCCCAAAACCTTTTTTGCTTCGGGCGAAAGCTCATTGTCCTGCTCGTAGAGGTAGCGTAAGGAAGAAAGGGTGAGCATGGTCGTTGCCGAGCTCCGCCCTTCTCCAGACAGAGATGTAAGTCGCAACGAATCCTTTCCACTCGTGGTCTGCACCACGCCACAACCAAGGCAGAAGCGGAAGCTTCCTGGAACGAACCACGCCGCCATTCCGCCGTCAGTTGCGACGACGCCATCAGTTCCCACTCTGACCGCTTGTGGGACAAATTTTTTATACGTGGATTTGATTCGCCATTCGCCGTCTGCTCTTTCCTCGACCCATGTTTCCGGAAGGTTTTCGGCTTCAGTACTGCTCCATGTGCCATCAACGTCAGGCATCAGATAACCCGACCTGACACCGTCATCCTCGAGGTCGCGCTCGTCGATGTTGCGAACTTTGAATGTGCGGCCTTCTGTCTCGTTTTGGTCCCATACGGGAATATATTCCTGGCCACAATCCCGGCAGAAATGGACGTTATACAAGTGTCGCGAGCGGTCTCCAGAGACGAACTGTTGACCCTCCAACGTCAGTGCGCGCTTGCCTGGTGACTCTAAGGTCGCGAAGACCTTTCCGCCTGCGGAGATAAATTGATGCAGCTTGAATGCAAACAGTGACTTGCCGGTGACGTCGGTAGTGTTGTAGGCGCGCAAAAGGAACTTTTTCAAGTACTCGCCACAGCGCTCCTCGGGCAAACCAGTCGCTTCCGCTAGTAGCTTGACAGCGTCCTTCAGCGTCTTTGGCTTCGCTCGTCTCGGCTTGCCGCTCTCGTAGGTAAGCCCCAACGTCAGTTCGACCCACACCGACACCGGGTGTTTGGCCATCTCATCGAAGCTCAGGTCCATTGGAACTTCAGCCTGGATAGCAGCGGCCAGAGCCTTCGAAATGGTTTTTTCCGTCTCCACTTCAGGCGTGGTACGACGGAGTGTTTCGGTAATGATGTTGGTCACGGGAATCCGTGTGCCGAACAACCGTGAGGCGACCTCAGCCACCTTTGCATTGCGTTCCACTTCGGTGCCATCGGTGGCCATCGTGGCCGAAGTCCCGATGCAAACAAGATTTTCGGACAATGCCTCTCGAACGCGACGAACCAGTAAAGCGACGTCCGCCCCCTGACGCCCGCGATACGTGTGCAACTCATCGAGAACCAAAAACTTCAATCCCTTCGCATTGGCGATGACCTCTTGGTCAATCGCGGTCTGCCGCGTCAGCAGCAGTTCGAGCATCATGAAGTTGGTCAACAAAATATCAGGCGGATTGTCCTTCATCAGCTCGCGTTCGTCGGGCCCTTCCTGCCCCGTAAAGCGGCCAAACGTCACCGGCTGCATGCCCGGCTCCGAGCCCAAGAACTTCTTTAGTTCCTCGAGTTGGCTGTTGGCCAACGCGTTCATGGGATAGACAACGATGGCACGTGTACGCCGCGCGTTGTCGACCGCCTTGGCCTTGAGACAGGCATCGATGATAGGGATGAAGTAGGAAAGTGACTTGCCCGAGCCGGTGCCTGTGGTCAAGACGTAGCTTTCGCCAGCCGCAGCTAGGCTGATAGCTTCGACCTGATGCTTATATAGAGGCAGCGATTGTCCGGCCGATGTCTTCGTCTTGCCAAAGCGAAAAATTTCGGCACAATGCGCATCGAGTAGACCAGCCTGACACAATGCCTCAACCGTCCCTCCGGGTTGAAAATTAGGGTTGACCTGAATGAGCGGCTCTGGCCAATATTTCTGCGATGCATATTCGGCGTCAACGAACGCCCGAATGTCGCCGGCTTTGATACGCGTGAAGCTTCTGGTGAAGTCCGCGTATTCGTTGACGAGATTCTGACGAAACTCAAACACGTTCACATTTGCCCCCGCTGGCGTTCGCGATTTCTAGTCTGTGACTGACGGTGCACAGTCGGCCGCGCCCCATATTGTTGCGCCGCACAAAACACATATACTGCGGGAATTTTAATCGCTTGGCGGATATCAATCCGGTGTTTTTGGGGATTCGCGAACATCGGCATGATGACATGCCTAGTTGCCATTCGGTACCGAGTTGCAGAATCACATCGTGAGGGTCTAAAGCAGCCAGCGCTATGCTTTGAGTGCGTAAGCCAGGACACAGCGCATGGGAATCCGCAGTTCCCCGGCATCGTTCCGATACGCCTGTGCGTCGTGCGCGACTGCCTGTTCAATCGATGCCAGCGCGGCCCGCGTCTGGGCATTCGACCCGTCCCATGTTTGCCTCCACTCGTTTGGCACCTTGGCGCGTTGGAGCACGGGCCTTCATGTTCCTCGTAAAGGTATTGTCTGTCTATTGAGGGAGCAAGCCAACTCCACTGCGACCAGCATGAACATACACATAGATATTGACGAAATGACCATGCGCACTATTATCTATTTGTATGCCAAAGACCTCCCGTGCCCTCCTGCAACTCCCACCCGCTACTGTCAGCGCTCTTGAAAAGCTGGGGGCCGACCTTGCGGTGGCACGCCTGCGGCGCAAGGAGTCGCTGAAAACCTGGGCCAAGAGGATGGGGGTTTCTGTTCCCACGTTGCAGCGCCTTGAGGCGGGTGACCCCTCAGTGGGCATCGGCATCGTTGCGACCGCGCTCTGGCTTATTCAACGGGATGGTGAGCTTGGCAATCTGGCGGCCCCGGAGCATGACAAGGGCGCCATTGAGAGGGACGTCCGCAAGGCCATCGACCTGGGGCGCGCAAGGGCGCGGGCTTCGGCCGAAGCGCGGCTGCGCAAAAACACTTCGAAGGACTGATATGCGTCTGCTCACAACGTTCTCGCACGTTTTCTTAGGTGCTTTGATACCTGTTCGTGTGCAAAAAAACAGGCTGTACGCATGCACGCGTACATGCCGAAAACCCTTGTCGGACAAGGCGTTCGCGGTACTGTACAAAACTCAAAAAGTACAGCGCTTTGGGAAGCCGACCACTAGAGGTTTCGGGGCGCCCCCCCCTATTGCCAGCCGGAGGCCTGCCCGTGACACCAAGCGTGGGTCGCCGCAGGCCAGATTGGTTAATGTGACGGTAGCGACTCGGAGGGTGTGATGCACAAGTCGCGAAATTGCGCGCATTCCTGCGCGCCACATCGGCGACATTGGCAAAAAACACCATGTCGCCCTTTAATTTCAACAATTGAATCGCCCGGCAGAGCCTCTATGATTCAACTGGAATCCAGCACGAGCGACCGATTCCCACGGACGTGTCATTTCTAGCGTTGCTGTCTTTCTAACTCTTCTGCGCGGGATGCAATGGGATGCGAACTCCGACTTCTTGAGCGAAAATAGCCGTATCCTCACCAAATACGTGACAGCACGAAAGTCTATGACCACAACTGTAGAGACGCTCAAACCAACGCTTAAATACCTTAGGCAGTTTCTCGACACTCATCACAAAACGTATCGCGTCGCGATGACGGAAGCTGGAGGCGCCCGATACGGGCGCGACGGAGAGCCGTACGCTAACTTCAATGAGGTAGTCGGATATATCAGGGATATCGTTCTTAACGCCGAGACCAACTTCAGCAATCTAAGGATTCCAGATGGATTTCCTACTCCTGCCCGTTTCATTGATGAAGCGACTGCATTTCGCAACATGGCTGACATGCACGCGGCAAAGTTGCTCAAGATAAACAAAGGGCATGGTGATGCGTGGTTTGACGAAGTCGAAAATGCCTACACCATGTGCACCGAGGTCAGAGACGCCATAGACCATGCGCTTGAGCTTGGAAATGTCAGCGTAACCGAACCGGCGCTCAAGCGCCTCGTTCGCCTCGTAGAGCGCCTACCCGAGGTAAGTCGCAACCTTGTCAAAGAGAGACGTCACGAAAAGAGAGACACGCTGGACGTTCGCGACGAATATGACGTGCAAGATTTGATGAGGGCATTTCTGCATCTCGAGTTCGACGATGTCCGAGCTGAAGAATACTGCCCCAGCTACGCCGCCACCAGTTCCCGCGTCGACTTCCTAATATGGCCAGAGAAAATTGCAGTCGAAGTCAAATATGCCAAAAAATCTCACTCTCAAAGAAAAATTGCCGACGAATTAATTGTCGATATTGCACGCTACCAAAAACATCAAGATGCGAATCACCTTGTATGCGTCATCTGGAACACTGAACACACTCTCCACAATCCGGTTGCCTTAAAAAGTGATATTGAAAGTGGCAGCAACGGCTTTGTTACGGTGCTTGCATTAGATTGAGAGCCTGTACTTCCTTCGTGGCCCGGGGGAGCAAAGTGTGCAAGCCGGTGCGTCCCAAGATGCTCGCGGTCCTCGCTCACCCGGTTCAGCACGGCTCAGCCATCCGCCGTCTTCCACCGTGATGTCTGTCGTACAGCGCATCTCGCAGCGCCCGTTTAAACCGCAATCCTAGTTCGAATGACGACATTGTCCTCAACTCAACGTACACGCGAGGGGGCACTGCATCGAGATACTCTCGGATACTTTGGTCGAAAGCGTCATCGAGAACCGTCTTTAGGCGGCTCTTCGAATCGACTCGTGATTTCGCGCGACGAAATTTCTTTCGCATCACTCAACCTCAAGTTCTGGTGTTATCAACAGCGGCTCCATATGTCTACAATGCCTCTTGCCGCTTACGAAAACTCCTGCCGCAACCTGCTTCTCAAAAGCTCGACAACGGCCGAGTCCCCTAATCCGCACTCGGACTGACAAAGCACGAGCTTTTCCATGCAGCTCTCAAATCCGTCTTTCCTGTCGTCAATCGCAATCCATGAGACAGGAGCCTGACGCCGAACAAAATCCAAGACCTGTGCGCCGCGCGATAATAGCGGCCATAGCCGTTCGTCGAATTCGCAACCTTGATACGTCGCGCCTATGACCCTTGCCCGCAATGACGGAGACGGCAACTGCGAGCGCGTGTAGTCGACACCGAATCGATAAGCCCAGTCAGAAGAAAGGACAATGTTCAAGGACGGATACAGAGACAGCAGGTCATCGAGAATATGAGCGTACTCGAACAACTCGATGCGCCCGGGCGCACTGCTGGCGATGCGGCTTCCTGCAACATACGAGTTGCCTCGATGCAAGACGCCGTCGATGTCGAGAAAAAGTACGTTCATGGTCTACCTAGGAGCGCCTTTGGTCTCCTGTACCAATCAATTCGCACACGGGAATCGGAAGTCTGGCCTAGCCAGCTACCGATGCGAATATTCAGGAAACAAGACTCGTAGTAGTCGCAGGGTTCAGTTCCCTCACCAACTGTGATGTGCCTATGACGCAGTCACGTACTTTTGCATATGTCGTAACATCGGATTGTTGACGGCTGCACTCAGAGCCTCATCAGCAGACAGAGGCCTTTTGGCTTCCTCGCCGTATCCTTCAAGAATCTCTCGCAGGCGGTTCGCAGCGTCGGCGTCAAAACCCGCCTCCGAATCAACGTTGACACGCCTTTCGGCAGTCATCTCGCTGAACTCGAAATCCGACGACGCGACCACGACGTACGGTTCGGACCGGGAGGCCATATATGTCAGTATGGCGTCCTGCTTTGTTCCGCCAACGAGCTTCACTGAGTTCACGATGCGATGTCCGAATGGAACACACTCCTGCTTCAGGGTGTTGAGGCCATAGATGAGGGGCCAATCGTTAGCGACAACGACGACCGCGCCCGGAAACGGGTCAATGGTCTCTGCGAACAGCCGGGAGTCGGTGTCCAAAGAATGAGTCGCCTCAGCCTCAGTGTCCCGCGTCGTTATGGACGGATGCCGCTCAATCGCCCCCAGTACTCCACTGATACAGAAGAAAACCAAGACCATGTGTGTGTCCCATTCGGAAGAAGCTACCGGTTCGTCTGACCGCAATTTTTCAATTCACCCGTCGGCATGTGCGACTGAGCGTCATGGACTTATCAATTGCGCACACTCGTTGCTCGCGTGTTTCACCGCGTGAACGTTAGCCAAGGCGCGAAAGATAGGTACGCTCGACACACCGCCGAGTCAAAGAGTGACAGCGATTGTATCGTTTCGAGAGTACTCTTTTCAAGCGTACTCTTGCAATATAGTAGAATATTTTTTGGCTGCAAGGGATGCTTTCGGGCTATGCCGAAGCTCCATGAAGCCGCCACCGTCGGGCTGTCCGAACGACTACAAACGATTCGAAAACGTAAGGGCCTGTCGCAAGACCAACTCGCGGCGCGGGCGTCACTGGTTCGCACGAACCTTGCGGACATCGAACAGGGACGGCGCGTGAACCCCCGCCTTTCGACTCTTTTGCGGTTAGCAGAGGCACTGGAAGTAGACGTGGTCGATTTCTTCTGTGACCGAGCCACCGACCGGCAGCAGCCGTCAGACACGGACGCTACAACCAGAGTGATAGCGAATGTAAAACGGCTACGCAGTGAAGCAAGTCTCAGTCAAGAAGCGCTTTCGCTCAAGGCACACCGGTTCCGCACCTATGTCGGCCGGCTGGAGAACGGAAGTGCGAATCCGATGGTTGTTGACCTGCTGGAATTGGCAGCTGCGCTCGACGCCTCGATATCGGACCTTTTCCAGGACGCAAATAGCAGCAAGGATGACCAGCCGCCGCCGTCGGCGCCAGGTTGACGCTCATCACGAACGTCAACCGCACAGCGGAAGACCACCGACGAGGGACAAGCAACCTCAGCAGTTCAGCCGAACCACAACATTGGCTTGTACATCGAAGTCCGTCTGACAAGGTCGTCCAGTTGCCGGTCATCAAGCCATGGGCAGTGCATCAAAGAGGCGCTCCGCAATGAGCCCGACAGGCACCTCAGTGCTGCCCCCCATCGATGTTACGCCATCAATCTCTTGTTTGCCGTCGTCATCGAGCACCCGACGCCCATCGAAATTCAGAACGTTTTTTGATTGAAGATTTCGCATAAAGTGCCTTTGGTGCGCGTCAAACGAACGAAGAGAGTGTCGCATCTACGAGTTCCTCGATTGTCGAGCCTTCTTCGTACGAGGACGAGGACTGTCGCTCTGGGCACGATAGGGCCGAACAAGCGGTGCAGCAAGTTGCTCCGGCGAAATGCCGTGCTTGAGAGCGTTGGTCACATACGTGCACAACAATTCGTCGTACTGACGCAAGGTCTCACGATTTTGGGCGTTCTCCGCCTGTTCCTTGTCGAGCTTCTGCTGGAGCACATCGATTTCGGGAGCTGTCGCGCGAGGCGTTTTCCCAGTCTTGCAAAACTGAGAATGTAGCTTGCCATGTTCGCTGTAGGCGTTCTTGATGTCAGGATGAGCTTGAAGTGCTTGCCTTGTCCACACGTGGTCAAACTGGCGCTTGGCCAAGGCAACAATACTCTCCCAGGAAACAGCCTGGTTCGACGGGAGACCCGTTATTAGCTTTGCCAAGAGTGTGACCTCATTCTTCGTCAGCCTGCGTTTCACTCTCCGACGAACTTTGGTTGCCGTTGTCGTTGACATCTTCAAATCTCCTGAGTGAGGGAAGTTCGACCAGTGTTCCGTCGGGAATAGATGCATCGTTATGAACGGCAAGCGCTGCATCGCAGCGCTCAACGGTAAGCTTTTGAAACTCAAGCCAATTGTTGGCGCCAGTCGTACCGTCCTCTGTTTCTTGCCGCGCCAACTCGACATATTCCTCCGCTTCACTCTTGAGTTTTTGCGTCCGAGCAATGTGGTCCGGATTTCCCTTTTCGAGAGTATGTGTATCGCATGCGATACACTTGCGACCGTTCGGACATGGTGTTGCCGACCAGTTGTGCTCGCATATGCCGATATCGCTCGGATGCGCCGTCACTGTGGACGAAATGATGAATTCGCTTCTCCGTTTAGGGTCCTTGATTTTTAGCGCTGCCTCAGTGACCGGCCCCTGCACCTTGCCTTTAGTACGCTTCTTATGAATGCTCTCGGCCAGCTCCAACCCTGTCATTTGGTTGTATGCAGCGTTATGCCCGATATCCTTCCTGCCAAAATGCCTGGCAATCTCAATCTGTGACATGCCGCCGTCCTCAGCCATGGTGTCGAGCCAGTGGCGAAACTGGTAAGCGGTCACCTTCAGTGGGCGACCCGCTTCATCACGATAGCCCAATCGTTCAAAAATCGATTTGGACGTTGCCCTCCCGACGAAGCAATCCCTGAATTGCCCGTACTTCATCAGCGTTGCAGTGCCATTAAGGCTTGCGCGTATCGAATGAAAGAAGTTAATTGGAAATACAAACAGGCAGTCCTTAAGTTCGTGATGTGCCTGCTCTGCAGGAAAGACTGTCTCCCCGCCGGACCTTTCTACAAGGTGCTGCTCAAGTTCCCACTTGGAAACAGCCGTGACCTTCATCCGGTCCTGAACTAGGCTGACAACTGTTATTCCGGCATCCTGTACAAATTCTCTGGCGCTTCCTAAAGCGTCCGCCGCACTGAGTCCGACCACCTGATATACGTCCGCAAGGCTCAGCAACTCTTCACCTGACGCCGAGTGCCACGGCTCGGGAAGGAGTGTCCGACCCGGGCGGTTGGCCATGAACCGGGCTATTTTCCGGAACGGCTCCGATACCTTCTTGATATCACTTAACGCCCGCTTTGCTACGTCGACCATCACCGTTGGCAGCCATTTGATTTGCGTATTCTCGAATCCCCGCTTCGCGGGTACATTTCTGATTCCGTAGCGAATCGCCGGTTTGCCACCGGGACCGAGCATTGGCTGTCCATATTCATCGAGTTGCGGCTCTTCTATCCAGCACTTGACGTGAAGCGTAAGCAACTCGCACGGCCGGAATCCGCAGCAAACGCATAGCTCCATTGCTCGCTGCCTCACCAGGTCAGAGTCGCTCAGGTCATCCCTGTTTGATATGGCTCCGACGGTCTCTACCAGTGCCGAAGTGGGAAGCTTCTTGTTGCGCCTCTCCTTCGCCTCTTGACCTACTTTCCACTGCTGTATCCCGCCGTCGGTCGTGTCTCGTCGAATCGGGTTTACCCAATTCAGCCTCACCTCGCAGAGGCGATATTCGTCCATGGTGTTGGCAATTGCCGCTAGCGCAACACCAATCCGATATGCCGAACTGCGTTCCTCTCGCTTCTGACACTCTCCTATGGCCACGTCAAAATGCGCCGGCCGCACTTCCCAAGGATTCTGGCGAGTATTTCCGAACGCCGCGTACAGGTAACGGAACGCCCGAACCTGGATGTTGTGGTAGAGCGTTGAGAGGCCTTCCGGATTTTGCCTTTCGATGTGACACGCATAGGCTTTCACAAAATCTCCAAACGGGCCAGGAAACGCCACTGCGTTCGCACGGGTACTTTTCGCCACGAACGCTGCGGTGAACCAAATCCGCTCGACTGTTCTGCCGTCTGACGCACGTGCCTTGTTGGGGACCTCCCAAACAATGTCATCCCACTCGATATCGCCAAATGGGTTAGAAGCACGCGCTTTGTTGATGAATGCGCCAACGACCTCAGCGACCGCCGATTGAAGTTTCGTTTGAAGTTTCATGCTTGCGTCTGCGACTCGTATTGGATAATCTCCTGGCATCGCCGTACCACCTGCGCAACGGCGAGGATAGGAAGGTCGTTCGCCTCCACAATCTTCAAGTCTGCTCCGCGATTAAGTAGGTCCTCGCGCTCCCGCAAAAGCTCCTCCAGCACCTTTTCGTGAGGCCCTTCCAACCAGGGTTGAAATTTAAAACATGTGTAGCAGGCTATATGAGCATGCAAACCACAGAATCCGAATGACCCGCAGGAGCCGACCGGGCGCAACGTCTTTTTCTGCTCTGTAGAGTCAGCGAAGTGGATTCGACTCGCGGGGTCGTCGCCACGCAACGCCTCTGTTTCGTTTTTGATGACCACGCCCATGAAAATCTGGGCAACTGGAGCAAGGCGAAGCGCAAAGGCCTTGTCGAGGCTGACAACCATGTCGGACCGGTTGTTGAAGTAGACCATGACATGCTGCAGGTCAGAGTGGTCTAAAGCCTGCGCCAGTTCCGTCGGACTTGCCCCTTCCTTTACGAGCCGGGTTGCAAACGTATACCGAAGGCGGCGCGCAGTGACGCGCAATGGCGAACCATCTTCCGCTCGAATGGCCGCTCTTTCGACAAAGTGCTCAAGCTGCTTGGCGAACCAGGCCTTCCTCGAGCGCATTGCGTGCGCCTCAAAAGGCGTACCCACGAGTGACAAATCTCGGCTTGAGGCGGGAAACATCGGCCGCTGCATATAACGGCTGTCACGCCCCATAAACGCGTACTTCCAGATAGCTTGGTTTTCGAGCTTCTTCTGTTCGAACAATTTGCCGATTCGAGGGTCGACCGGCCGCACGTGAAATTCGTCGCGCGGATTCACCCCTCGTTTTTTCAGCCTCGGAATACGTAGCTCGTATCTCACTCCTCCGTCTGGCAGGTCAGTACGAATGAGGTCCTCCTCGTTCAGATACTGCATCGCCTTGGGGTATATCCCGAACGACATGCAAGTCCACATAACGAGGAGCTCATCGAGCGAATCTGGAGGCGTTTGCATTTCCGCCAGGAGCCGGACCTGTAGTGCAAGTGTTTCGACATGTCGAAGCGGGCCCTCATTGGGGTCGTCGCTGAGCACAGCACGCCCTTTCGGATTACCCCCGATGACCTGATTCTCGAGAACTGTTGCCAGCTCCTGGTCGAACCCCTCGTACTCCTCGTCGGCACAAAAGACGAACCATCGCCGATAGGCATCCAACGTATTGGCAATCGTCCCCTTCGAGAAGGCTTTACGCGAGTTTTTCGGTTTCGCAGTTGTTCGCCCGCCGTCCACATCACGCGCTTTCCTGTTGCCGGCAGCAGGCTGCCTCTTAAGAACATCACTCAAGGCCTGCCTGATTTTGACGAAGAAGGTTTCGTCATACGCCTCAGGAACATCGATGCTGAATTTCGCCGATTTGCCGGCAGCAAACAGTCTTCGCAAATTTTGAAATTGCGCGAACACATAATCCGCGCTTCCTGTCCGAATCAGATTCCGCACATGCTCCTGAACAGCATGCAAGACTGGCCCTTTAGCGAGCGGCATGCATGCCCAATTGACTCGCTTCGCTGCCGCTAACAGCCAAATCTCGCCGCTGGTGTCGATACGTTCTCCAGCTTTCGACAGCACCGATAGCTGACCATCGCGGTCAGATTCCCAATGTTCCGATGCGGCCGCATGTGCGGATGCTCCCTTCGACACTTTTCCGGTCATATTCACGCCCCTCCGCCAAAACCAAAGTGAATTTGCGAGGGCACGATATCGGGACGACCGGCGTGAGATAGCGACGCAGTACCGACTCCGGTAGGTTCGGAGTTCCGGGCAGCAAAAGAATGGGATACGGCGTGGCGGGCCCGTTGCGTGGCTGACGGACCCACCGCATTCAGACTATGAGGTAAGAACTGACGTCGCGATGCCCAAGCCACGACGATGCACGACAAGCTGATGGTCCGGAGCCTGTCGGTCGAGATGTGTGAACCAAGGCAACACTGCGCTGAGCGCTGCAGCGCGCATGGACAGCTGTTACCTAAACGGGAAGGAGTGTCGTGAGGCCGGGTTTCGAGAGCACGGCAACGTGACGGTCGGCTATCGAGCGCCCCATGGACAAACAGGGAAGAGCGGAAAAGAGAAGTGTTCCAACTGCCAATCGACATAACGAATCCTCCAAAATTAATGGATGATTCGTCCGGTCGACTAGCCCGCTCGCGTTCAAATTGCGATGCGTCTCGTTGGACAAATGCAGCTCAAGCCAAGTGAATCGGTCTTTTTGCCTGCTACCTCTCGAACGGCCCGCGACCAGCGGTTCTTGGCTCAAGCTCAGGTTGAAAAGCTAACGACAACCACCAGGAATGTCAAGTAGTGTCTCGGTGATACGTTATGTGGCTCCCATTACCCGCACTAGGAGTACAGCCCGGTGCCATTGACTGAGAAGTGGCTGGGACACCTCAAAAGACTTCATGACGTTTGAGGTTGACCCGGTTCGACGGATAGATTTGCAGTTGAGTCTAGTGCGGGGTGGCACCTCCCGATAAGGTTGAATCGCGGGTTGTCCA
>NZ_CYGX02000008.1 GCF_900019265.1 Paraburkholderia ribeironis | reverse complement strand
AACACCAACACCAACACCCCCCACCAACACCGTCCCCATCACCGTGGAACGATGGACAAGCTACGTCAACATGCCGTACGTAAGCGTCACGATATGCGTCCCAGGGGGTCAAGGCGCCACTCAATGCGCAACGATCGACCATATGCAGCTCGACACCGGCTCGGTCGGGGTGCGCGTGCTCGGCAGCGCGCTGGGTTCGGCGCTCGGCGCCAGGCTGCCCGCGCAAAGCGGCGCCACCGACGATCCGACAGGTAACGCGTCGATCGCCGAGTGCGCGGTGTTCGGCTCCGGCTATACGTGGGGGTCCATCAAACGCGCCGACGTCACGATCGGCAGCAAGATGGCAAGCAATATGCCGATCCAGGTGATCGCCGACGGCAAGTACTCGACCCCATCGGACTGCATGTCGCGCGGCGGCACGAACCTCGGCTCGGTAACCGATATGGGCGCGAATGGCGTGGTCGGCATCGCGCCGCCACAACGCGATAACCCGGCGGCGGCGAGCACGTCCCTGCCGGCCGCGTACTACTACTGCACGTCCGCGACGTCATGCACCAGCACACGTGTTCCGCTCGACACCCAGGTCATGAATCCGGTCGCCAACTTCACATCGGACAACAACGGCACGATCATCCGCCTGCCCGCGTTGCCCGCGGGCGGACAGGCAACCGCGACGGGCGAGCTGATCTTCGGCATCGGCACGCAGACGAACAATGCGCTGCCATCGGCTCCGAACATCCTCTCGCTCAACCAGTACGGCTATTTCACGACCACATACAAGAGCAGACCCTATACGAGCGCGATCGACAGCGGCTCCAATGCGAACATCTTCGCGGACTCCACCGTGCCCTACACGAGCAACTACTGGTACGTGCCGATCACCACCCTTAGCCTGTCCGCGATCCTCACGGGCATCAGCAACGGCTCCACGCCCGCCACCGTGTCGTTCTCACTCGCGAATGCCGCGTCGCTGCTGGCCAACCAGTACGCGGCCTACGACAGCCTCGGCTCGCCATCGTCCGGCATGTTCATCTGGGGGCTGCCGTTCTTCTATGGGCGCAGCGTCTACACCGCCCTCAGCAACGCGCGGATCGGCACACAGACCGGGCCGTTTATCGCGTTCTGATCGTGCGTCGCCGCCGCATGCCGGGATTGAAAAGGCCGCCTCGAAAACGAGGCGGCCTTGCGCGGTCCGCACAGCCCGCGATCAATGCAATGCGCGCCTGACGACGCGACGCGCGCCCTACTCCGTCTCCCTCAACACCTCGGCCACCGTCCCAAAGATCTCCTCGATCTGCGCCTCCTCGACGATCAACGGCGGCGAAAACGCCAGAATGTCCCCCGTATAGCGCGTCAACACACCCTTCTCGAAGCAGCGCACGAACACCTCATAAGCACGCGCGCCAGGCGCGTCCGCACGCGACGCGAGCTCCACGCCGCCCACCAGTCCCAGGTTGCGCACGTCGATCACATGCGGTTCGCCGTTAAGCTTGTGGATCGCCTTCTCGAACAGCGGCGCCATCCGCGCGGCCCGCTCGAACAGTTGCTCGCGCTCGTACAGATCGATCGTCGCGCACGCCGCCGCCGCCGCGATCGGATGCCCTGAGTATGTGTAGCCGTGAAACAGTTCGATGCCGGCCGGCGCGCCGTTCACGATCGCGTCGTGGATCTTCGCGCTCGCCGCGACCGCACCCATCGGCGCGGCGGCGTTGTTGGTGCCCTTGGCCATCGTCAGCAGGTCGGGCGTGACGCCGAAGTATTGCGCGGCGAACGGCGCGCCGAGGCGGCCCCAGCCGGTGATCACTTCGTCGAAGATCAGCAGGATGCCGTGCCGGTCGCAGATGTCGCGCAGCCGCTGCAAATAGCCTTGCGGCGGAATCAGCACGCCCGTCGAACCAGCCACCGGCTCGACGATCACCGCGGCAATCGTCGATGCATCGTGCAGCGCGACGAGCCGTTCCAGTTCATCGGCGAGATGCGCGCCCCACGCCGGCTGCCCTTTCGAAAACGCCGCCTCCTTGAGGTTCAGCGTATGCGGCAAGTGATCGACCGCAGGCAGCAGGCCACCCGAAAACGCCTTGCGATTCGGCGCGATGCCGCCCACTGAAATGCCGCCGAAGCCGACGCCGTGATAACCGCGCTCGCGGCCGATCATCCTGGTGCGCTGCCCTTCGCCCTGCGCGAGGTGATAAGCGAGCGCGATCTTCAACGCGGTATCGACGGCCTCGGAGCCCGAGTTCGCAAAGAAGATGTGTTTCAGATCGCCGGGCGTATGGCGGGCGATTTTGGTCGCGGCCTCGAATGCCTTTGGGTGGCCCATCTGGAAGGTCGGCGCGAAATCCATTTCAGCCGCCTGCGCCTGCACCGCCGCAACGATCTCGTCGCGGCAATGGCCCGCGTTGACGCACCAGAGGCCCGCGGTGCCGTCGAGAATGCGCCGGCCATCGTGTGACGTGTAGTACATGCCCTTCGCGCTCGCGAGCAGACGCGGCGCGCTCTTGAACTGCCGGTTCGCGGTGAAGGGCATCCAGAAAGCGGACATGTCGGGTGGGCTGACGCCGGCGGGTTCGTTCATGTCGTGTCTCCTCGCGTGTGTGGTCTTTCAGTGTAGGCAGAGCGCGGTGCATGCACAAAGGCGCGGCAGTCATGCACCGCTCGTAGCCCTTGGCGAATGAGCGCGCTTCGTTGCAGCGCGGCACGCACCCGAACGAGGCGCACCGGGCGATCGTGCACCAGTTTCGCGCCGCAACGCGCATCACCAGCCGGGCGGCAACCGCGCAGCAGCGTGCGAGACATGGTGTTCGCGCCAGATTTGCCGCATGGCATGTGGCTTGCAGTACCCGAGCGGCAAGTCATGCGGCATCAGCCCTGCTGACCGAAATCGACGCCCATAAACAGTCACCATCAAATGGCAAGGGGATATACATGAAACGTCGCAGTCTGTTGAAGTACGGTTCGATGTCCGGCGCGCTGGCGCTTGCTGGCCGGGTTCCGTTCGCGCATGCGCAGTCCGCTAGCGGCCCGATCAAGGTGGGGGTGCTGCATTCGCTGTCGGGCACGATGGCCATCTCCGAAACGTCGCTCAAGGACACCGCGTTGATGACCATCGCGGACATCAACAAGAACGGCGGCGTGATGGGCCGCCAACTGCAGCCGGTGGTGGTCGACCCCGCGTCGAACTGGCCGCTGTTCGCCGAAAAAGCGCGCCAGCTGATCACCCAGGAAAAGTGCGCCGTGGTGTTCGGCTGCTGGACCTCGGTGTCGCGCAAATCGGTGCTGCCGGTGTTCGAGGAACTGAACGGCCTGCTGTTCTATCCGGTGCAGTACGAAGGCGAAGAAATGTCGCGCAATGTGTTCTACACAGGCGCAGCGCCGAACCAGCAGGCGATTCCGGCGACCGAATACCTGATGAGCGCGGAAGGCGGCGGCGCGAAGCGCTTCTTCCTGCTCGGCACCGACTACGTGTATCCGCGCACGACCAACAAGATCCTGCGCGCGTTCCTCAAGTCCAAGGGCGTCCAGGAAGCCGATATTCAGGAGGTCTACACACCGTTCGGCCATAGCGACTATCAGACCATCGTCGCCAACATCAAGACCTTCTCGCAAGGCGGCAAGACCGCGGTGATCTCGACCGTAAACGGCGACTCGAACGTGCCGTTCTACAAGGAACTCGGCAACCAGGGGCTGAAGGCGTCGGATGTGCCGGTGGTCGCGTTCTCGGTCGGCGAAGAGGAACTGCGCGGCATCGATACCAAGCCGCTGGTGGGCAACCTCGCGGCATGGAACTACTTCATGTCGGTGCGCAACCCGGCCAACGAGAAGTTCAAGAAACAATGGGCCACGTGGGTCAAGGACAACAATCTGCCGGGCGGCGCGAAGCGCGTGACCAACGACCCGATGGAAGCGACCTTCGTCGGCATCCACATGTGGAAGCAGGCGGTCGAGAAAGCGAAGAGCACCGAGGTCGACAAGGTGCGCGTCGCGATGGTCGGCCAGACTTTCGCCGCGCCGTCGGGCTTCACGCTGGAGATGGACGGCAATCACCATCTGCACAAACCGGTGATGATCGGCGAAGTGCGCGCCGACGGCCAGTTCAACGTGGTGTGGCGCACCAAAACGGCAGTTCGTGCGCAGCCGTGGAGTCCGTTCATCGCCGGCAATGCGAGCAAGCCGGACGTGGTCAGCTCGATCCCGGCGTTTCTGAAACGCTCGCGCGTCGCCTGAGCGGCCCGTTCGCTACGACCGCGCGTCTAGCCGCGTAGCGAGCCGACGTGATCTCACGGCAAGCGCGTCGAGCGCGCCGTGAGTTCGTACCGAGAATGAAGTTGCGCACACAGCAACCGACCGCGCGGCAGAGGCGCCCGCGTCCCTGCCGCACGGTCGCCCCGGTTTATCTGCAAAGGCCACCATGGCGTTTTCATTCCTCCATTGCGCACGCTTCGCACAGCGACTCGCATGCTTCGCACGACGTAGTATCGGCAGCGCGGCGCTCGTGCTCGTCGCGTTTGCGTTGGGCGGCGCGCCGCTCGCCGCGTTTGCGCTGAGCCCGGCCGATGTCGCGCCGCTCGCCGGCGACGACTTCGAAGCGAAATCCGCCGCCATCGACAAGCTCATCGCCAACCACGACAAGGCGTCGCTGGCGGTGCTCAAAGCGCTGTCCGACGACAGCGCGCTCGCCACCGACGCGGGCGCCGTGCTGCTGCAGGACGGCGACACCACGCGCGATGCCGTCACCGGCCAGACCGTCGCCGCGGGCGACGCGCAGCCGGTCACGCTGAACAACCTGCTGCGCTCGAAGGTAGCGGGCGCACTCGCGGGCCTGCAACTCGACTCGCCCGACCAGACCACCCGCGCGGCCGCGATCGGCGCGCTGCTGCAAAACCCCGATCCGGCGCTCAAGCCGCTGATCGACGCGGCCCGCGCGAAAGAGACCGATTCGACGCTGAAGAAGCGCCTCGACACGGTGTGGGCGATGACCGCGCTGCACGACGCCGATCCGGCGAAGCGCCTCGAAGCCGTGCAGCTCGTCGCCGCGCGGCACGATCTCGACATGAACGAACTGTTGCGGCCGCTGGTCGCGAAGAAAGCGGACGGCACCTTCATCGAAGCCGATGATCGCGTGCGCAGCGCCGCACAGAGCGGCATCGACGAACTCGACGCGATCCAGCGCCGCAGCCAGATCGCCGGCACGCTGTTCGCGGGCCTGTCGCTCGGCAGCGTGCTGCTGCTCGCCGCGCTGGGTCTCGCGATCACGTATGGGCTGATCGGCGTGATCAACATGGCGCACGGCGAGTTCCTGATGATCGGCGCGTACGCGACCTATGTCGTGCAGAACCTCTTTCAACGCTTCGCGCCCGGCGCGTTCGACTGGTATCCGCTGTGCGCGGTGCCGGCATCGTTCGTGGCGGCCGGGCTGGTCGGCATCGTGCTCGAACGGCTGGTGCTCAAGCATCTGTATGGCCGTCCGCTCGAAACGCTGCTGACCACCTTCGGCATCAGCCTGATCCTGATTCAGGCGACGCGCATGCTGTTCGGCGCGCAGAACGTGCAGGTGGTCAACCCGTCGTGGATGAGCGGCGGCGTGACCGTGCTGCCGAATCTGATCCTGCCGTACAACCGGCTGGCGATTCTGGCGTTCTCGCTGATCGTGGTCGGGATCGCGTGGGCGGTGCTGACAAGGACACGTCTCGGTCTGTTCGTGCGCGCTGTCACGCAGAACCGCCGCATGGCCGCTTGCGTCGGCGTGAAGACCGCGCGGGTCGACTCGTATGCGTTCGCGTTCGGTGCGGGCATCGCCGGTCTGGGCGGTTGCGCGCTGTCGCAGATCGGTAACGTCGGGCCGGACCTCGGCCAGAGCTACATCATCGACTCGTTCATGGCGGTCGTGCTGGGCGGCGTCGGCCAGCTGGCCGGCACGGTGATCGGCGGCTTCGGGCTCGGGCTCGTCAGCAAGGCGATCGAACCGTTCTGGGGCGCGGTGCTCGCGAAGATCGCGGTGCTGGTGCTGATCGTGCTGTTCATCCAGAAGCGTCCGCAGGGCATGTTCGCCCTCAAGGGCCGCAGCGCGGAGGCATGAGATGACATCGGCCACCTCATCCTCAAACTCGCCGGCTTCGTCGGCTTCCACCTCTCCCGTCGGCGCGACGAGCGGCGGCACGATCCCCAGCCGCGACCTGCATGGCGGCTTCGCACTCGGCTTGCCGCCGCGTCCCGCGCTGCTGTCGCGCCGCGCGTGGCTCGCGCTGATCGCGCTGATCATCGGGTTCGGGCTCGGCGTGCCGTTTGCCACGCTAGTGGTGCCTGAAACGAGCGCGCTGCATCTGTCCGCGTACGCGATGACGATCGCCGGCAAGTTCATGTGCTACGCGATCGCGGCGCTCGCGCTCGACCTCGTGTGGGGCTACTGCGGCATTCTGAGCCTCGGGCACGCGTTGTTCTTCGCGCTCGGCGGCTACGCGATCGGCATGTACCTGATGCGCGCGATCGGCCACGACGGCAAGTACGGCAGCGACCTGCCCGACTTCATGGTGTTCCTCGACTGGCACCAGTTGCCGTGGTACTGGCAAGGCACCCAGCACCTCGGCTACGCGCTGCTGCTGGTGGTGCTGGTGCCGGCGGTAGTCGCCTGGGTGTTCGGCTTCTTCACGTTCCGCTCACGCGTGAAGGGTGTGTACCTGTCGATCATCACGCAGGCGATGACCTTCGCCGCGATGCTGCTGTTCTATCGCAACGAAACGGGCTTCGGCGGCAACAACGGCTTCACCGACTTCAAGCGTATCGGCGGCTTTCCGATCACGCATCCAGGCACGCGTACCGCGCTGCTGCTGATCACGTTCGCAGTGCTGATCGCCGCGTTCCTCGGCGCGCGTGCGATCGTCACGTCGAAGCTCGGCCGCGTCGTCACCGCCGTGCGCGACGGCGAAACGCGCCTGATGTTCCTCGGCTACAGCCCGCTCGCGTACAAGCTGTTCGTGTGGACCGTGTCGGCCGTGTTGTGCGGGCTTGCGGGTGCGTTGTACGTGCCGCAGGTCGGCATCATCAATCCCGGCGAGATGTCGCCGGGCAATTCGATCGAAATGGCGATCTGGGTCGCGGTGGGCGGACGCGGCACGCTGATCGGGCCGATCGTCGGCGCCTTCGCGGTGAACGGCGCGAAGAGTTTCTTCACGGCGAACTTCCCTGAATACTGGCTGTTCTTTCTCGGTCTGATCTTCGTGCTGGTCCCGCTGCTGCTGCCCAACGGCATCATGGGGCTGGTCGAACTCGTGACGCGCAAGAGGAACCGCTCATGAACGAAAATCCGATGGTTCCTGATCTCGCGTTACCGGAAGCGCCCGCTGAGCGCTCCTTGAGCGGCGTCGCGAACATGGGGCATGTGGTGGTGCCGGGCGAGATCGATGTTTCGCACGGCACGATCCTGTACCTCGAAGACGTGACGGTGAGCTTCGACGGTTTTCGCGCGTTGAATGCGCTGTCGCTCGCGATCGACGCCGGCGAACTGCGCTGCATCATCGGTCCGAACGGCGCCGGCAAGACGACCATGATGGACGTCATCACCGGCAAGACGGCGCCGGATTCAGGCAAGGTGTTTCTGGGCCAGTCGATCGATCTCACGCGGATGAACGAGCCGTCGATCGCGCGCTCTGGCATCGGGCGCAAGTTTCAGAAGCCGACGGTGTTCGAGCAGCATCCCGTGTGGGAAAACCTCGAACTGGCGATGAAGACCGACAAGGGCTGGTGGGCTTCGCTGCGTGCGCGCCTGGATCGCGCGGCGCAGGCGCGCATCGAGGAGACGCTCGCGCTGATCGGCCTCGAAAGCGAAGCGCGGCGGCTGGCCGGCGAGCTTTCGCATGGCCAGAAGCAGCGCCTCGAAATCGGCATGCTGTTGATGCAGCAACCGGCGCTGCTGCTGCTCGACGAGCCGGCCGCCGGCATGACCGACGACGAAATCATGCAGCTGGCCGACTTGCTCAATCATCTGCGCGGCACCTGTTCGATGATGGTCGTCGAACATGACATGGAGTTCGTCGCGGCGTTGTCGGGGGCGGCCGGTAAGGTGACGGTGATGGCCGAAGGACGCGTGCTCGCGCACGGCACGCTCGACGAAGTCAAGCGGGACGAGACGGTGATCGAGTCTTACCTGGGTCGGTGAATCAAGGATTCGAACGGACATAACGGACATGCTGGAAGTAGACAAACTGAATCAGTACTACGGCGGCAGCCACATCCTGCGTGACGTGAAGCTCAGCGTGCCCGCCGGCAAGCTCACGGTTCTGCTGGGCCGCAACGGCGTGGGCAAGACCACGCTGCTGCGCTGCCTGATGGGCGTGGTGCCGACGCGAAGCGGAGCGATCGCCTGGCGCGGCACGCCGCTCACGAAGCTGCCCACCTATGCTCGCGTCGAGCACGGGCTCGCCTATGTGCCGCAAGGCCGCGATATCTTCCCGCGGCTGAGCGTCGAGGAAAATCTGCTGGTCGGCGCCGCCAGCAAGAAAGCGCCCAAAAAGATACCTGAGCGCATCTACCAATTGTTCCCAGTCCTGAAGGATATGCGCAACCGTCGCGGCGGCGATCTGTCGGGCGGCCAGCAGCAACAGCTCGCAATCGGCCGCGCGCTGATGAGCGAGCCGCAACTGCTGATCCTCGACGAACCGACCGAAGGCATCCAGCCGTCGATCATTCAGGACATCGGCCGCACGCTGCGTCAACTGGTCGAGGAGATGGGCATGACGGTGCTGCTCGTCGAGCAGTATTACGACTTCGCGAAGGACATCGCCGACCAGTACTGGGTGATGAGCCGCGGTGAGATCGTCGCGGGCGGCGATGGGGCGAACATGGACAAGGACGGCGTGCGCGCGTTGATCGCCGTGTGACGGGCAGCCGCGACCGCGCGTGCTATTCTCGGCGCATTCGGGCGTGATGCGCGTCGCGCATGGTCGACATGCGTTCCGCGCGAACGGGGTTGCGCCCCAAGCTCCGTTTCAGCCCGCCCGCTCATACGTTCATTCGTACGCCTATTGCCTATTCGCACGTCCATTTGCACGTCCATTCGCATGTCGCTCCACGAAAATCACGCCACGCTCGCCGACGCGCACGCTCATGCGGATGCGCAATGGCGCGCCCGTCTCGAACTCGGCTTCGTCAAACACGACGAGCGCACGACACTCGCGCATCGGCTGCATGATGGGCCGTTGCGCGTGCAGCGGCCGCTCTATCCGGAAGGCCGCTCGATCTGCCATGCGGTCATCGTGCATCCGCCGGGTGGGATCGCGGGCGGCGACCGGCTCGATATCGACGTCGCGCTCGGCGCCGGCGCGCATGCGGTCATCACCACGCCCGGCGCAACCAAGTGGTACAAGTCCAACGGACGCGCGGCGCATCAGCGAATCGCGGTGCGCGTCGGCGAGCAGGCCAGACTCGACTGGTTGCCGCAAAACAATATCGTGTTCGATCATGCGAATGCGCAACTGGAGTTCTCGCTGAGCATGGCGGAGGGCGCTACCGCTTTGGGATGGGATGCGACCCAGCTCGGACGGCAAGCGGCTGGTGAACGGTGGTCGGATGGCTGCTTGCGCGCAGTGTCGCGGATCGTGGGCGCGCATGGCGAGTTGCTGTGGCTCGAACGCGCGAGCCTTGACGCCCGTGATCCGCTGCGCGATGCGGCCCAGGGGCTGGCCGGATTTCCCGCATACGGAACCTTGTGGGCCGTCGGCGCGGCTTGCGACGACGCGCTTGCCGAGTCGCTAACCGCGCAACTGCCATTCGACGATTCGCTGCGCGCCGCCGCTTCGTGTGTGACGCAAGGTGTGGTGCTCGTGCGTGCAGTGTCGCGCTCGATGGAGACGCTGCAGCACGCGTTGACGCGGTGCTGGCTGCAATTGCGGCCGGTTGTGCATGGGGTTGCGGCTGTGCCGTTGCGGATTTGGTCGACCTGATCCATCCGGGCCGTCTCCCGGGTCACCTCCTCCCCGCAGCGGCCTTTCGTCTTCGCAGGGCTGGTCACGCACCACAGCGGCGCACACATGCACCCCAATCAAGTGCGCAACCTGTGCTCACGGGCCGCAACCGCAGCCCCCGCGATGGCACACACCTTGCGTAGCCCTGCGCCACGATGCTGCCGCGCTCCGACGGCAGCCGACCGGCTCGCCACCACCACCACGCCACGACTACCCCACCACGACTACCCCACCACGGCTAACAGACCATGAAACGACTCTTTCCCCGCCCCGCGCGCCGCGCATTGATCGCCGCACTGCTGTTCGCGCCCATCGCCGCCGACCTCGCCTTTCATGCGGTCGCCGCTCACGCCGATACGCTCGACACCATCGCGAAGGCCGGCGTGCTGAAAGTGGCCGTGCCGGAAGACTATCCGCCGTTCGGCTCGGTCGGCGCCGACATGAAGCCGCAAGGCTACGACATCGACACCGCCGCGCTGCTCGCGAAGTCGATGAACGTGAAGCTCGAACTCGTGCCGGTCAATAGCGCGAACCGGATTCCGTATCTGCAAACGGGCAAGGTCGACCTGGTGATCTCGTCGCTCGGCAAGACGCCGGAACGCGAGAAGGTGATCGACTTTTCGACTGCCTATGCGCCGTACTACCAGGGCGTGTTCGGCCCGGCCGACATCAAGGTGACCAGCCCCGCCGATCTGACCGGCAAGACGGTCGGCGCAACCCGCGGCGCACTCGAAGAAATCGGCCTGTCGCAGATGGCGCCAAATGCGACCATCAAACGCTTCGAGGACAACAACGCAACCATCGCCGCGTTCCTGTCGGGCCAGGTGCAGTTGATCGCCGCCGGCAACATCGTGGCGGCTGCGATTCTCGCGAAGAATCCGCCGCGCCGGCCGGAGCCGAAGTTCGTGATCAAGAATTCGCCCTGCTTCGTCGGCATGAACAAGAACGAGCCGCGCCTGCAGCAGAAAGTGGACGCCGCGATCGCGCAGGCGAAGCAGGACGGCACGCTCAACACGATGTCGAAGAAGTGGTTCGGCGCGCCGTTGCCGGCCGATCTGTAAGCGCGCCGTTAGCCGGACTTGATACCGTGGCTGGCTCGTCTGGCATTGCATCCGTCGTGGACTGATCGCGTGCGCCGCGTGCGCCGCGTGTCGATCGCGGCCGCGACGCGCAGCGCCTATGATGGTCGCCTCAGACCCTTGGCGAGACCCGCACCACAACCGTCGCAACCAACGCATACATTCGATGAAGCTGACACCTCGCGAGAAGGACAAGCTGCTGATCTTCACCGCCGCGCTGCTCGCCGAACGGCGCCGCGCCCGCGGCCTCAAGCTGAACTACCCGGAAGCGGTCGCGTTCATCAGCGCGGCGCTGATGGAAGCGGCCCGCGATGGCAAGACCGTCGCCGAAGTCATGCACTACGGCACCACGCTGCTCACACGCGCCGACGTGATGGAAGGCGTGCCGGAGATGATCCCCGACATTCAGGTCGAGGCCACCTTCCCCGACGGCACCAAGCTCGTCACGGTTCATCACCCGATTCCCTGATCTTCCCGATCCCTCCTGATCCGATAAGGCAAGCATGATTCCCGGCGAACTTCTGATCGACGACGGCGAACACGAGCTCAACGCGGGCCGCACCACCATCACGGTGGTCGTGTCGAACACCGGCGACCGGCCGGTGCAAATCGGCTCGCACTACCACTTCTACGAAGTGAATGAAGCGCTTTCTTTCGATCGCGATGCGGCGCGCGGCTTCCGGCTGAATATCGCGGCGGGCACCGCCGTGCGCTTCGAGCCCGGTCAGGAACGCACGGTCGAGCTGGTCGAACTGGCGGGCGAGCGTATCGTCTACGGCTTCAACGGCAAGGTGATGGGCAAGCTGTGATGCCCCTTAGGGCACTGGCCCAAATCGCACTGCTCATTTCCGGACCCACACCATGACACTACGCATTGGCCGCCGCGCATACGCGGAAATGTTCGGCCCCACCACCGGCGACCGCGTGCGCCTCGCCGATACCGAGTTGCTGATCGAAGTCGAGCGCGACTTCACCACCTACGGCGAAGAAGTCAAATTCGGCGGCGGCAAGGTGATTCGCGACGGCATGGGCCAGTCGCAGCGGGTGCATGCCGAGGTCGTCGATACGGTCGTGACGAACGCGGTGATCCTTGACCATTGGGGCATCGTGAAGGCCGACATCGGCATCAAGGACGGCCGCATCGCCGCGATCGGCAAGGCCGGCAATCCGGACATCCAGCCGAATGTGACGATTGCGATCGGCGCGTCGACCGAAGTGATCGCCGGCGAAGGCCTGATCGTGACGGCGGGCGGCATCGATACGCACATACACTTCATCAGCCCGCAGCAGATCGAGGAAGCGCTCGCGAGTGGCGTGACCACCATGCTCGGCGGCGGCACCGGCCCCGCCACCGGCACCAACGCGACCACCTGCACGCCGGGTCCGTGGCATCTCGAACGCATGCTGCAAGCGGCCGATGGTTATCCGATGAATCTCGGCTTTCTAGGCAAGGGCAACGTGAGCCAGCCGCAGCCGGCGCTCGAGCAGATCGCCGCGGGCGCGATCGGTCTGAAGCTGCACGAGGATTGGGGCACGACGCCCGCCGCGATCGACAATTGTCTGTCCGTCGCCGACGACACCGACACGCAGGTCGCGATCCACACCGACACGCTGAACGAAGCGGGCTTCGTCGAAGCGACGGTCGCCGCGTTCAAGGGCCGCACGATCCACACGTATCACACCGAGGGCGCGGGCGGCGGCCACGCGCCGGACATCATCAAGGTGTGCGGCGAAGCGAACGTGCTGCCTTCGTCGACCAATCCGACGCGCCCGTACACCGTCAACACGCTCGAAGAGCATCTCGACATGCTGATGGTGTGCCACCACCTGGACCCGTCGATCGCCGAAGACATCGCGTTCGCCGAATCGCGCATTCGCCGCGAAACCATCGCCGCCGAAGACATCCTGCATGATCTCGGCGCGCTGTCGATGCTGTCGTCGGATTCGCAGGCAATGGGCCGCGTCGGCGAGGTGATCATCCGCACGTGGCAGACCGCGCACAAGATGAAGGTGCAACGCGGCGCGCTGCCCGAGGACAACGCGCGCCACGACAATTTCCGCGCGAAGCGCTATGTCGCGAAGTACACGATCAACCCGGCGATCACGCATGGCATCGCGCATGAAGTCGGCTCGATCGAACCGGGCAAGTGGGCCGACCTGGTGTTCTGGGAACCCGCGTTCTTCGGCATCAAGCCGTCGCTGATCCTGAAGGGTGGCATGATCGCGATGGCGCAGATGGGCGATCCCAATGCGTCGATTCCGACGCCGCAACCGGTTCACTATCGCGAGATGTTCGCCACGCGCGGTGGCGCATTGGGGCGCACGTCGCTGACCTTCGTGTCGCAGCTGGCCGCCGACGCGGGCGTGGCCGAACGTTACGGTCTGAACAAGCGTATCGTGGCTGTGAAGAACTGCCGCAACATCTCGAAGGCGGACATGATTCACAACGCGTGGCGTCCGGCGATCAGCGTCGATCCGGAAACCTATCAGGTAATCGCCGACGGCCAATTGCTGACCTGCGATCCGGCTACCGTGCTGCCGATGGCGCAACGCTACTTCCTGTTCTGACCATGCGTACTCTCGACAAACTGCTCGCGCCGCATCTGAAGCTCGCACCGGTGCTGGTGAAGCGCGCGCCAACCCTGACGCTCGCGTTCGACGAGCGTCGCCGGAGCCGGCTCGCGGCCACGCTCGACAGCGGCGAAGAAGTCGCGCTGCTGCTGCCGCGCGGCACCGTGCTGCGCGACGGCGACGTGCTCGTCGCCGACGACGGCGGCCTCGTGCGCGTGGTTGCCGCGCCGCAAGCGGTGCTGGTCGTGCGCGCAAAAGATGCGTTGACGCTGACACGCGCCGCGTATCACCTCGGCAATCGCCACACGCCGGTCGAAGTGGGCGCGGATTACCTGAAGCTCGAATACGATCCGGTGCTGGCCGACATGCTGGTGCGCATCGGCACGACGGTCGATCAGGTGTCGATGCCGTTCCAGCCGGAGTCCGGCGCGTATGGCGGCGGGCACAAGCATGGGCATGACGAGACGTTCGCCGAAGACTATGCGCTCGCGCAGCAGGTGTTCGGTGAGCATCACGGGCATGAGCATGGCCACTCGCATGAGCATGGCAACGACCATTCGCACGACCACGGCCACTCGCACGATCACGACCACGATCACTCGCACGACCACGACGAATCGTGCGGCCACCCGCATCACTCGCATCATGCGCATCATGCGCATCGCTGAACTCACCGCGCTGCTGCATCTCGCGTCGCCGGCGCTGCCGATTGGCGCGTTCAGCTACTCGCAAGGACTCGAAGCCGCGATCGAAGCACAACTGATCACCGATGCCGATTCCGCCCGCGCGTGGATCGCGAGCGGCCTGACCGACGTGCTCGCGCACGGCGAGCTGCCGTTTCTCGCGCATCAGATGGAACGCTGGCGTGCGCATGACGCCGCGGGTCTCGCCGACGCCAACGGCGAATTTCTCGCGAGCCGCGAGTCCGCGGAGCTGCGCCGCGAAACCGAACAGATGGGCTGGTCGCTGCGGCAGTTGTGCGTGTCGCTCGAATGGGGCGATGCGGCAAGACGCGCGACGCTCGCAACGCTCACGCCGCTCGCGCAACCCACCGCGTTCGCGTTCGCCGCGTACGCGCACGACGCCGCCGTCGACGCCGCGCTCGCCGCTTACGCTTTTAGCTGGGTCGAGAACCAGGCCGCCGCCGCGTTGAAGGCCGTGCCGTTGGGACAGCTCGCGGGCCAGCGCATCATCGTTGCATTGCGCGAGACGATCGACGCCGCCGTCGCGCGTGCGCTCGCCACGTCGCCGGAAAACATCAACACGTTCGCGCCGCAACTCGGCATTCTGTCGGCGCGTCACGAGTCGCAGTATTCGCGGCTCTTTCGCTCATAACACGATCCATCATGAACGCACCTCATCAGCCAGCTGCCCGCACCAGGAAACTGCCGCCGTTGCGCGTGGGCGTCGGCGGTCCGGTCGGCTCCGGCAAGACCACGCTGCTCGAAATGCTCTGCAAGGCGATGCGCGACCAATATGATCTCGTCGCGATTACCAACGACATCTATACGAAGGAAGATCAACGTCTCTTGACAGTGGCGGGCGCGTTGCCGGCCGAGCGGATCATGGGCGTCGAAACGGGCGGCTGCCCGCATACGGCGATCCGCGAAGACGCGTCGATCAACCTCGAAGCCGTCGACCGCATGCTGTCGCGCTTTCCTGACGCCGATATCGTGTTCATCGAATCGGGCGGCGACAACCTCGCGGCGACGTTCAGTCCGGAGCTGTCGGACCTGACCATCTACGTGATCGACGTGGCGGGCGGCGAGAAGATTCCGCGCAAGGGCGGCCCCGGCATTACGAAGTCGGACCTGCTGGTGATCAACAAGACGGACCTCGCGCCGATGGTCGGCGCGAATCTCGACGTGATGGCTGCGGACGCAAAGAAGATGCGCGGCGAGCGGCCCTTCGTGATGTGCAATCTGAAGGCGCTCGACGGATTGAACGAGGTGGTGGCGTTTATCGAGAAGAAGGGATTGCTGAAGGTGTGAGGCGGGGAGTGAAGTGGGGAGTGAGGCCAAGGTTCGAAAGCCGCAGCCTCGATGCACGCTTCACGCACTTCACGCACTTCACGCACTTCACACGCTTCACGCACTTCACGCACTTCACACGCTTCACGCACTTCACACGCTTGACATGCTTCAAACGCTTCAAGCCCTTCAAACGCTTCGCGCACGTTGCGCACGCCGAGGCTTCACGCCCTCTGCGCCACAAGTCACTGATTCACTGCGTCACTCCATCACTGCATCACTCCGGCACCAACGCCATCAACACATCCACGGTGCGCGCGGTGGCGCCACGGTGACGCGCGGCGAAGGCCGACGCCGCGCCGCCCATCGCCAGCCGCCGCGGCTTGTCACCGAACAGCTCGCGTAAAGCTCGCGCCAGATCGGCTGGGTCTTGCACCTGCAAGGCGGCGCCCGCCGCGACCGCATCCGCAGTGGCCTGCGTGAAGTTGAACACGTGCGGCCCGATCAGCACCGGCACACCGACCGCACACGCTTCGATCAGATTCTGCCCGCCGAGCGGCAACAGACTGCCGCCGATAAACGCCAGATCCGCAGCGGCATAGTACGCGCCGAGTTCGCCCATCGAATCGCCCAGCAACACGTTCACGCCGGCAGGCAAAGCCGGCACGCGGCCGCTCGTGCTCAACGCCGCGGACGCCACCTTCGCGTCCGGCGCCCAGTTCGAGCGCCGCTCGAGCCGCAAGCCCGCCTTCTCGACCAACGCCGCCACTTCGTTAAAGCGTTGCGGGTGACGCGGCACCAGGATCAGCAGTGCATTATCGATGCCGAGCGCCGCGAACGTCTGCAATACCAACGCCTCTTCGCCTTCGCGCGTGCTCGCCGCGACCCACACTGGTCGCGTGCCGATCGCCGCGCGCCACGCATGACCGCGCGCCGCCAGTTCCGGCGGCGTAGTCATGTCGAACTTCAGATTGCCGAGCACCGCGACGTTGCGCGCGCCGAGCGCAGTGAGCCGCTCGGCATCGGCCGGGCTCTGCGCCAGCACGCGGGCGAAACCACCGAACACATCTCGGGTCGCGCCGCCGAATTTGGCCGCACGCTTATACGAGCGCGCCGACATTCGCGCATTGGTCAGCACGAGCGGCACATCCGCGCGACGGCATTCGTCGATCAGTGTCGGCCACACTTCGGTTTCCATCACCAGACCGAGCGACGGCCGCCACGTGCGCAGGAACCGCCGCACCGCATGCGGCATGTCGTACGGCAGATAGCTGCGCAACACGGTGTCGCCGAAAATCTGTGTGCCGGTCGCCCGGCCACTCGGCGTCATGTGCGTCAACAGAATGCGCGCGTCGGGACGCGCCTTGATCAGCGCGTCGATCAACGGCTGCGCGGCGCGCGTCTCGCCCACCGACACCGCATGCACCCAGATTAACGGCGCGTTGTCTTCGGGCAGCCGGCCGCGCGAATAACCAAAGCGCTCGCCGATATGCTCGCGATAACCGCGCTCCTTGCGCGAACGGATCAACAGACGCAGCACAGCAAGCGGCGCGATGAGCCACCAGAGCGCATGATAAATCGCCCTCAGCATGGGCGCTCCGCATGCTTCGCGTTATTCACGTGCCGCGCGTGCTTCACATGCTTCACATGCTTCACGTGCTTCACGTGCTTCACGTGCTTCACGTGCTTCACGCGCTGAACATGCTTCACATGCTGAACATGCTTCACGCGCTCCGGCGCACGGCGGCACGCGCGTCGCCCAATCCCCACCAGCACCGCGGCGCTCAAACCAGCGCCCTGCTCTGCAGGCGCTCGAGAATGCCGAGCGGCGCGCATTCGGGCTGCGCCATCGCCTTGACCGGCAGGAAGAAAGTCTGCTCCAGCATGAACTGGCCGGACATCACCGCATGCGAAGTCTGGTCGGAGAAACATACCCACACGCTGCCCGGCGGAAACGGCATGGTCTCCTGCGGGCTCGACTTCTGATAGTCGAGATCGGCCTTCATGCCGTCGTGCAAATGCAGCATCAGATGGTCGTACTCGCTGCGCTGCGACTTGGTGACGTGCAGCAGGTTCAGCAGCCACGCCGAACCCGGCATCTGCGGTTTGATGCGCGGCAGGAAGCGCCGCGCCATGTCCTCGAACGGCTCGCCGACGCGCCATACGCGCGGCACGCCGTGCGGGTTGACATTGGTGAACACGCGCAGAATCCGCTCGCCGTAGTTCGGCCGCGACGGGAATGCGTCGACGTGCAGACGGCTATCGTCTTTACGCCATGAGGTCTCGCGCGTCTCGACCCGATGCAGCCGCAGGCTGGTGGGCGCGACGCGCAGCCTGCCGTCGTATTCGGGAAAGAGCCCGTCGACCAGCGTGCGCGCATTGGCCTGGTAACGCGCGATCAACGCGCGCACCGCCGATTGCGTGACGGCGTCGCCGGCCACGCCATGCAGCGCGCCGCCGTTGGGTTCGAGGCTGATGTTCTTGCGGCTCGGATCGGCGAGCGCGGGATCGAGCAGCGCCTGTTCGCCGCCTTCGATCGCGAAGCGCAGGTTCGGAAAGTACAGCACCTTGCCGCGTTCAACGCCGGCGAGCAGCGTCTCGCGCGGCACGGACAGGTTGCGTCCGTGCCAGTCGGCGTTCGCTACTTCGATGATCTGGGTTTCGTTCATGGTTGCCCTGGAGAACGGAAGGTGCGCGGAGCGTACGCGCAAGCCGCGCCACGCGCTGCGCACCGAGGGGTTACAGCAGGCCCGGGTTACAGCAGACCATAACCGGCCAGCGCCGACTTGACCTGTTGCAGCGTGGGCGGCTGGCCCGCCGAGCCGAGATTGACGACGTCCGGCGACCAGTAGCCGCCGGTACGCCATGCCGTCGAGAAATTGTACAACTCGACCGTGGGCCGCTTCAGCGCCGCCGCGATGTGAACCAGACCTGTGTCAACCCCGACCGTCGCGGCCGCGCCTTCGATCAGGCCGACCACCGCGGGCAACGACAGCTTCGGCGGCACGATCGCCGCCGCGCCGAATTCCTTCGCGAGCCGCTCGCTGGTCGTGCGCTCGGCATCGCTGCCCCACGGCAGCACGATCGACGCGCCGCGCCGCACCAGCGACTGCCCAAGCTCGATCCACGCGGCGTCGGGCCATTGCTTGTCGGCGCGCGAGGTCGCATGCACGAACACCACGTACGGCACCGGCAGGTTCAGATTGGCCTGCGACAGCGCCAGCGCGGCGCGCCCGGTGTCGAGGCCGAAGTCGATGTCGTCGGTGGGTTGCGGCGGCGGGTCGTTTAGCGCCGCGGCCACCAGTTGCCGCGTGCGTTCCACCACGTGAGTGCGCGCCTCGATCGGCACGCGCCGGTCGTAGAAGAAGCGCACCGGCCATTCGAAGCCCGCGCCGTCGGTACGGTTCGCGAGGCCGACGAGCGGCCCGCGCGCCATGCGCGCGACCCAGGCGGTCTTGATGAGCCCCTGGCAGTCGATCACCAGATCGTAGTGCTCGGCGGCGAGCGCGCGGCGAAACGCGCTGATCTCGCGCCAGTTGTCGGCCGACAGGATGCGCTTGCGCCAGCGCCGCAGCGACACGGGAATCGCCCGCCGCACGCCGCTCACCAGTTGCACGAGTCCGACGAAGCTCTCCTCGACGAGCCAGTCGATCTCGGCCTCGGGATGGCGGCGTCGGATGTCGGCGATCACCGGCATGTTGTGAACGACGTCGCCCAATGACGACACCCTCACGATCAATATCTTTTGCACGCTCAAGAGTGGGAAAACCGGTTATCCGGCCCGAAGATGCATTGAAAGAGTCCCTGCCTGCCGCCTTGCCTTGGACCCTAGGCCCCACGAAGGGGTGGGAAGACCTGAGGCCGCCCGGCGTTTCAGCAGGAGCGCCCCCAACCTGCCGCCTTGCGCCAGGTTCCACGAGGGGATGAGAAAAGCGGGACGGCCCGGCGTTTTCTCACGAGGACGGCAATTCTAGCGCGTCGCATGTCGATTACACGAAAAAACGCGGCGCGGTAAGTGAAACCCGCGCCGCGTTCGACGGCGGCGGCGCTTCAAACCGGCTTGAACCGGATCGCAGCGCGCGCCGCTTCAATTGTTAAAACGGCAGCTTCGCGTCGGCCTTCTCCGCGAGGATCACGCGGCGAAAGTCTTCCTGGATGCGCTTGAGCGCCGCATCGTTATCCGCTTCGAAACGCATCACGACCACCGGCGTGGTGTTCGAAGAACGTGCCAGACCGAAGCCATCCGGATACTCGACGCGCAGGCCGTCGATCTTCACGACGTCGTCCGCGCCAGTGAATTTAGCGTTCTGCTGCAGGCGCGCGATCAGTTCGAAGTTCTCGCCTTCTTCGAGCTTCAGTTGCAGCTCCGGCGTGGAGTTCGAGTTCGGCAGCGAGTTCAGCAGCTTGCTCGGATCAGCCACGCGCGTGAGGATTTCGAGCAGACGCGCTCCCGTGTACAGGCCGTCGTCGAAACCGTACCAGCGGTCCTTGAAGAACACGTGGCCGCTCATTTCGCCCGCCAGCGGCGCGCCGGTTTCACGCAGCTTCGCCTTCACGAGCGAGTGGCCGGTCTTCCACATCAGCGGTACGCCGCCCTTGTCCTTGACCCACTTCGCGAGATTGCGCGTGCACTTCACGTCGTAAATGATCTGCGCGCCCTTGTTGCGCGACAGCACTTCTTCCGCGAACAGCATCAGTTGACGATCCGGATAGATGATCTGGCCGTCCTTGGTGACGACGCCGAGGCGGTCGCCGTCGCCGTCGAACGCGAAGCCGATTTCAGCATCCGTCTCCTTCAGCGCGCGAATCACGTCCTGCAGGTTTTCCGGGTGAGCCGGGTCCGGGTGGTGGTTCGGGAAGTTGCCGTCGATCTCCGTGAACAGTTCGACCAGCTCGCAACCGAGCTTCCTGAACAGCTTCGGCGCGAGGCCGCCGGCCACGCCGTTGCCGGTGTCGACCACGATCTTGATCGGGCGCGCGAGCTTGATGTCACTGGCGATGCGATCGAGATAGGCGTCGGCGATGTCGTACTCGGTGTACGTGCCGCTGCCTTGCGTGAAGTTCTCGTCGACGATGCGCTGATGCAGCGCGAGGATCTGTTCACCATAAATCGCGGCGCCGCGCAGCACCATCTTGAAGCCGTTGTAGTCCGGCGGATTGTGGCTACCCGTCACGACGATGCATGAGTCGACACGACGTTCGCCGCCCGCGAGCTGCAACGGCACGCTGGCCGCGAAGTAGCCGACCGGCGTCGGCACCATGCCGACGTTGACTACGTCGACGCCGGCCGCACGCAGACCGTCGGACAGCGCCTGAACCAGCTCGGGACCCGACAGGCGTCCGTCGCGGGCGACCACGACCGCGTCGCCGCCCTGCGCCCGCACTTCGCTGCCGAATGCACGGCCGATCGAGCGCGCAGCGTCGGCGTCGAGCGTCTTGCCGATTACACCGCGAATGTCATACGCCTTGAAAATGGATTTGGAGATCATGTTGGCTCACTTGCGTGCAATGGAAAATTTTGACCGGCGCACCGAAGACAAATCGGTAAAACATGGCGGTGTCACACCGCCGTGCGCCCTTGCCGGAAGCGATCCGGTTCCAACTTATAATTGCGTTTTTCTGACCAGCCTGAACAACGCCATTCTAATGCCTAGACGCCCTGCTTTTGTAAAGTTGCCGCGACGGCCGGCCAGGCGGGCGAACGCGCACGGTGCCGCTGCCCATTGCACCCATTGCGCCCATGCGGACCGGCGAGCGGCCCGCGGATGCTGACGCTCAAACGCTTCGCCAATCCCGACGTCACGCGCGCCTTCACGAATATCGTCTGGCTGGGCCTTGAACGGCTTACGCAGATCGGCGTGGCGATCGCGATCAGCGGTGTGCTGGCGCGTTACTTCGGAGCGGACGTCTTCGGCAAATGGCAATACGCGAACACGTTGCTGCTGGTGCTCTCGCCGATCACCTGGGTATGCGGCGCGGAGATCCTCGTGCCCACCATCGTCAGCCGGCCGCCCGCGCAACTCGGCACCGTGCTCGGCAGCGCGTTCGCGTTGCGCTTCGCGGTGTCGGTCGCGGCGTTGCTGCTCACGTGGCTCGGCATCGCGCTCAACGTCTTCGAGCCGCTGGTCGGCGCGATGCTCGCGGGCCTCGCGGTGACGATGCTGTTTCGCGAACCGTTCGTCGGCGTGATCAACGCGTGGCTGCAAAGCATGACGTACAGCAAGCCGCAGTTGCTCACCAGCATGAGCACCGCCGTGCTCAAGGCCGGGCTGGTCTATCTGCTGGTGCGCGCGGCAGCCGCGCCCGCACGCTTTGGCTGGCTCTGGGCGCTCGAATCCGCGGCGATCGGCGCGGTGCTGCTGATCTACTTCATGCGCCGACATGGCGGCCGGCTCGGCTGGCAATTCGACCGCGCGCTCTTCAGGCACTTCGCGAGCGCAGGCACGGTGTTCTGGCTCGGCCTGATCTGTATGTATCTCTTCCTGAAACTGGACCGGCTGATGCTCGAACGGGCGATTTCGTTCGCCGACCTCGGGCGCTATTCCGCCGCCCAGCAGTTGAACGAGAACTGGATCACGCTTGCGCTGATGCTAGCGCAGACTATCGCGCCCGCGTTCGTCTATCGCGTGCAGGACGCTGCGCAACTGCGGCGCAACCTGTGGCGGCTCACGGCGATGACCGCCGCGTTGATGGTGAGCGGTGCGCTCGTGCTGGACCTGCTGGCAGGGTTCATCATCCGCCGGGTGTTCGGGCCGGACTTCGAAGGCGCGATCGGCATCTTCCGCTGGGCCGTGTGGCTGTCCGTGCCCGCCGGCATCGAAGCGATCGGCAATCTGGTGGTGCTGAAGTACCAGGCCAAATTCGTCCTGCTCGCCAAGTGGCTGCTCGCGCTGGCCGTCGCGTTCGCGGTTAATCTGCTGGCGATTGCCAGGCTCGGCTCATACGGCGCGCTGGTGGGCCTCGCGGCCGGCTATCTGGCCGCTGCGTCGGTTAATCTTTATTACATTCGTTTCAAATTGCGCCCATGACGAACTCATCCGCCACCGCGCCGATGGCCCTCGATGATGTCGCGGTGCTGATGCCCGCCTACAACGGCCAGGCCGACGTCGATCTCACGCTCGCGTCGTTCAGCGAAAGCGCGCCGGTGCACGTACTGATCGTCGACGACGGCAGCACGCCGCCGATCGTCGCGCCAGCGCTCGCCAATCTGCGCATCGAGGTGTTGCGCCTCGCGCAGAACGGCGGCATCGAGCGTGCGTTGCAAACCGGCATCGACGCGCTTGCGCAGCGCGGCTTTCGCTATGCGGCACGCATAGATGCGGGCGACCGCGCGGTGCCGCAACGGCTCGCGAAGCAACGCGCGTTCATGGAACAGCATCCGCACGTGGCTGGCCTCGGCATGTGGACCCAGGTTGTCACGCGCGCCGGCAAGCCGCTCTTCATGCTGACGCCGCCCGCCGACCCTGACGCGATCCGGCGCATGCGGTTCTTTCGCTCGTGCCTCGCGCATCCGTCGATGATGCTGCGCATCGACGCCGTGCGCGCGGTCGGCAACTATCGCGCCGAGTATCGTGCCGCCGAAGACCTCGATCTGTTCGTACGCCTGATGGAACGCTACGACTGCGCGAATCTGCCCGAACTCGGGCTCTACTATGAGCTGAACGAAGGCGGCATCAGCGCGACCCGGCGGCGTCGCCAGATAGGTTCGACATTGCGTTTGCAACTGCGCTACTTCAACGCCGCCAATCCGTACGACTGGCTGGGTCTCGCGAAGAATCTGCTGCATCTGGTGATGCCGTACCGCGCGCTGCAGCGGGTCAAACGCGTGTTGCTCGCGCCGCGTGCCAGCCACTGATTCGTTCACCGTGTCCCTCACCGCGCGCTGCACTACGCCATGCCTCGCCCCATTCACCGCCAAGCCCGTTACCGCATGAAGCCTGCCCCGAAGTCGACGCCCGCGCTGCGCATCACACTGGTCTGCAACACCGCGTGGGCCATCTATACCTATCGGCAAGGACTGATCCGCATGCTGGTCGGACGCGGCGTCGACGTGACGGTGCTCGCGCCGCGCGACCGCACGTTCGCCCTGCTCGCCGCGATGGGCTGCCGCTGCATCGAACTGCCGGTCGCCTCCAAGGGCACCAATCCGCGCGACGACCTGCGCACGCTCGCCGCGCTGTACCGTCAATACCGGACGATCCGCCCGCATGTGGTGTTTCACTACACGATCAAGCCGAACATTTACGGTTCGATTGCTGCGAAGCTGGCGGGCGTGCAGTCGGTTGCGGTCACCACCGGACTCGGCTATGTGTTCATCCAGCAGAGCCGGGCCGCGCAGGTGGCAAAAAAACTGTATCGTTTCGCGTTCCGCTTCCCGCGTGAGATCTGGTTTCTGAATCGCGACGACCAGGCCGCGTTTGTCGAGCAGAATTTGTTGGTGCATCCTGAGCGTGCGCGGCTCCTGCATGGCGAAGGCGTCGATCTCGAGCAGTTTGCGTTCACGCCGTTGCCGCAGCGGCCGGACTTCAGGTTCGTGCTGATCGGGCGGCTCTTGTGGGACAAGGGCGTCGGTGAATATGTCGAGGCCGCGCGGCGTTTGCGTGAACGTTATCCGCACGCGCGGTTCCAATTGCTCGGTCCGGTCGGCGTCGACAATCCGAGCGCGATCACGCGCGACGAGGTGGCGGCGTGGGAACGGGAAGGCATCATCGAGTATCTCGGCGAGGCGCACGACGTGCGGCCCTTCATCGCCGATGCGGATTGCATCGTTTTGCCGTCGTATCGCGAAGGCGTGCCGCGCACGCTGATGGAAGCATCGGCGATGGGTCGGCCGATCGTCGCGACCGACGTGCCGGGTTGCCGCGAAGTGGTGACCAACGGCGTCAATGGATTGCTGTGCGAAGCGCGCAGCGCAGATAGTCTCGCCGCGCAGCTCGCGCGCATGCTCGACATGAGCGGCGCGCAGCGTCGCGCGATGGCGGAACGCGGCCGGCAGAAAGTCGCGCAAGAATTCGACGAGCGAGTCGTCGTCGAAACGTATAAGGACCTGGTGCAGAAAATAACGGGTGTCTTACTTTAACGGAGTGACAGCATGACCACGAAGGGCACGATTCTGGTAACGGGCGGCGCGGGCTTTATCGGTTCGCACACCTGTGTCGAACTGCTGAACGGCGGCTATGACGTCGTAGTGATCGACAATCTCGTGAACAGCAGCCGCGAATCGCTGCGGCGCGTGGAAAAAATCACCGGCCGCGCCGTGACCTTCTACGAAAACGATGCTCGCGAAGAAGCGGTGCTCAACCGTATCTTCGACGCGCACCCGATCACCGGCGCGATTCACTTCGCCGCGCTGAAGGCGGTGGGCGAGTCGGTGGCCAAGCCGATCGAGTACTACAGCAACAATGTCGGCAGCCTGCTGAGCCTGCTCGGTGTGATGCGCGATCGCAACGTCAGGCAGTTCGTGTTCAGCTCGTCGGCGACGGTGTATGGCGTGCCGAAGAGCTCGCCGATCGACGAGTCGTTTCCGCTCTCGGCCACCAACCCGTACGGCCAGTCGAAGCTGATCGCTGAACAGATCCTGCGCGATCTGGAAGTGGCCGATCCATCGTGGCGGATCGCCACGCTGCGTTACTTCAATCCGGTCGGCGCGCATGCGAGCGGCCTGATCGGCGAAGACCCGGCCGGCATTCCGAACAACCTGATGCCGTACGTCGCGCAGGTGGCGGTCGGCAAGCTCGAAAAGCTGCGCGTGTTCGGCGGCGATTATGAGACGCCCGACGGCACCGGCGTGCGCGACTATATCCATGTGGTCGACCTGGCGCGCGGACACCTGGCCGCGCTCGACGCGCTGGTCAGGCGCGATGCCAGCTTCGTCGTGAACTTGGGCACGGGCCAGGGCTATAGCGTGCTCGACGTGGTGCGCGCGTTCGAGAAGGCGTCCGGCAAGCCGGTGCCGTACGAGATCGTTGCGCGCCGTGCGGGCGACGTCGCGTCGTGTTTCGCCGATCCGGCCGCGGCCGAAGACATCATCGGCTGGCGCGCGCAGTTCGGCATCGAGCAGATGTGCGCGGATCACTGGCGCTGGCAGTCGGGCAATCCGCGCGGCTTTGCGTGAAGCTGAGGGGCTGGCAACGGGCCGGAGGTCGCGGGCGCGATTCGGAAGACGGGTGGCACACGGCCCTCGAAGACCGATATTCAGGGTCCTGTGCGAAGCGCAGCTTCCAGTCAGCGCATCCTGATCCCGACGGCCTTCTCAATCGGGGCCGGTGAAATTGCGCTCTGCCCACGATAGGGCTCGTCGAGGATCACGATCAACGCCACCACCATGCCGATTGCAGCCATGTGTAATGCAATCACGCCGAGCGTTGCTGGCGTGATTGGGAAGCGCCCGTTCATCACCATCGCGCCCAGCAGAAAGACCCAGATAACCCACCAGAATACGCGCGGCACCGTGCGCGTGGCATTTTCCAGCCGCATCTGGCGACTGTCTTCGATTTCGCGTAAGGACGTCTGCAATTCCTCCGCATAGGCCGGGGCGTGGACCGCGACACGCAGCGTTACTTCGACCAGGTGATCGAGCGCCTCGTTCGCGCTCGACGACAATTCCGGCTCGGCCCTGGCGAGTGCGGGCCAGTCGTCCTCCGCCACTTTCTGCACGTAATCTCTGAGTGCATCGCGCGCCACCTCAGCATCGGTTCCGCCAATCGAACGTAGCTGGCGGTCAAGCCGTGTCACGAGCGAGGCTTCGCGCAACGCCTGGTCTGCCGCCCGGCCTTCATTGGCACGTACGTCACTCAACACGTGTGCGAGGACGAATACGATGAACGCCAGCAGGCTGCCGTGGACCACATCCGTGATGGTGCTGCGTGGATTGCCATGACCGTACCGTCCGAGCACGCGCCGTGCAATCCACGCGATGGCCACGGCGATGGCGGCGGTCGAAATCCCACCCGTGAAGAGGATGGCGAAATCCGACAGATGCGCAACGACATCGATTATCCAGATCATCTTTTCCCTGCGCTGGAACCGGTGCCGCGTCGGTGCACGACGCGCGTACGCGGCTAGTGATCAGTTGTTTCCCTGCTAGAGCTTCAATATTAGAGGCAGCAATCAATCGGTGGAGGACCCAGAGGAACGGCTGATGGTGTTGGTCCAACGAAGTGGGCATCGCCCGTTGAACGCGACGCCCAGCCGCGCGGCCTCGCCTGCCTCGACCCCATCACTGTAGTACACCGATCGGTATTCAGGCTGGTTCCAGTCGCCTGACACTGCGCCGGGCCTGAGAACGCATGCAGAGCACGGTCGTGCATTTCCCAGAGACCGGTCGAGGCGCGCCACCGCAGTGCGAACGGCGGTCCGCCCGGAAAGTTTCGAAACGGGTACGTCTGCGGACGTGCTTCAAAACGTTTCGCGCACAACTGAGTGATCTGCTATAACACCACCAGAGCGAAAGTGTGACCACCTGCCGTTTGGCCCGCAGGTACGCTGTGCGCGTGCTGGAAGATCCGGCAGTTTGATTGGAGAATCCTATGGAGGATTCCGAATCATCCCGTGAAGCGATACGTCCGCTAAAGGGCCGGACAGGATCGCGCGGGCTGTGGCGAAGACTGGCCGTATCCGGTTGCGCGGTAGTGCTGGCCGCCGCGTGCGGGGGTACCCTCGACAGTGGCAGCAACGGTGGCGGTAATGGTGGTGGTGGTGGTGGCGGCGGTGGCGGTGGCGGCGAGCCGGCTCATCCCGGTGATCCACTCGTCATGTACCAGTGGTACCTGCAGAATGTTGGACAGGACGTGTTCACCGGTGTACCCGGAACGCCCGGCATCGATCTGGACGTGATGGTGCCTCTGGGCCAGGGGATCAACGGGCGCGGCGTCAATGTGATGGTCGTGGACTCAGGCGTCGAGATTGCACATCCGGATCTGAAGGACCGCATCGATGCATCGATGCTGCGCAATTTCGATCCTGTGGCTGCTGACGCGAACGATCCAACGCCGCCGGTCGGGAGTGTGGGCGACGCGCATGGGACAGCGGTCGCAGGGATTATCGCCGCCACGGCTGACAATGCCATAGGCGGGCACGGCGTGGCGCCACAGGCAACGCTCGGCGCGGCGCGCTATCTCTGTGATCCCGCGAACTGTCAGACGCCAGTCAACACCCTCAGCATCTTTGGCGGAGCCCCGTTTTCGCAGAACGTCGCGGTCTTCAACGCTTCGTACGGCGGTGCGGGATCATCGCCGCAAGAGTTTGACCTCGAGAGCGGTTTCGAAAGCATTCTGCTGCAGCACCTGGAGACCATGCGTGGTGGCCTCGGTGCGCTGATCGTCCAGTCGGCGGGCAACGAGTTTCAGAGCGCGGACGGCGTTGATTGCGAGAGCGCGAATAAAGAGGATGTCACCTGCGTAAACGCGAATTTCAGTCCGGAACGGGCGATGCCACAGGTCGCAACGGCGGCAGCCGTTAACGCGGTGGGCAAACGTTCCAGCTATTCATCTGGTGGCTCCAACATTCTCGTTTCCGGGCTCGGAGGAGAATTTGGCTTGCGGCCATTAAACGCCGGTGGGCGGCCTGCCGGGCCGGCGATGGTGACGACCGACCTGACCGGCTGCAATCAGGGATATTCAAGCACCCGGGGGGTTGATTCTGATACGAATCCATTCGACGTTCCGGGTTCCGACATAAACGCCGCGCTGAATCCCGATTGTGACTATACGGCGAGCATGAACGGCACGTCGGCGTCAGCGCCGACGGTCTCCGGTGTTGTCGCACTGGTGCTGCAGGCCAATCCGGCGCTGACGTGGCGTGATATACGCTGGATCCTGATGATGACAGCGCGCCGTATCGACACAACGCGCGTGCCGCCGACCGTGGAGTTGCCATCGGGCGAGGCGTACGTGCCGGAACCCGCCTGGACGCGCAATGCCGCCGGCAACTGGTTCGATAACTGGTACGGTTTCGGCCTCGTCGATGCGGCGGCAGCGGTCAACATGGCCCGCCAGTACAACATCCGTCTCGCAGGGTCCATGCTGACCAACACGGCGTCTGAGGAAGCGGATCTGCGTGGTGACCCAGCCGGCGTGGAGGTGGTGCCTCAAGGCAGCGCGCAGGGACTGGAGATCCCGATGAACGTGTCCGGGCCTGCGCAGGTGGTCGAATACGTGCAAGTGTCGATCAACATGGTATCGGCGAACCTCCGCGATCTCGCGGTCGAGGTAATCTCGCCAGCTGGCACCCGCAGCGTGCTGCAGAACGCCTATAACGGATTCGAGAACACCGGCGCAGCCGTTTCCAACTGGCTTCTCGCATCGAACGCGTTCAATGGCGAGGCTGCTTCGGGGGAATGGAAGGTCCGCTTCGTCGACGTGGATACTCGCGAAGGCGGGCCGATGGGGGTGGAGAGTGTCACCCTCAACGTGCTCGGTCACTGAGGGACGGGAGGGTCAGAAAGGATGAGCTGGTTTCGATTCGTCACCATGGCAGGTGCGATGCTACTGTGCGCAGTGCTCGCACACGCTCAGGGCACGGCACTCAGGCAGGGTGTCCGGGCCTCCGCGGCGCAGGTGCAGCCGTTGAGCCGGACTGCCCCGGTGACGATCGGCAGCACGAGCGTGTGGCCGATGCCGAATGCTGCGGCGCTCGACCAGGACGGTAACGTACAGCCGAATTCGACGCTGGTGATCCGGTCAAGCGACTGGTTCGCGGGCCTCAGCACGAACGATCTTGTCGTGATCTATCCGGACACGGGCGCAATCAGTGCGGCGGCCGGCGGCCTGGCGCAGCAAATACAGGCTTTCCCGCAAATGGGCATCACCGTACTGCACGTGAACACCTTTTCCAGCCTGCCTCCCCTCTATCAGACGCTTTCCACGAAGTTTCCGTCGGCCAGATTCGACTTGCCGGTCAGCTACGTCAAGCAGCGAACGCAGTGAGACGCTCGTAGTCAGGTGTCCTGACGATGGAGAAGTCCATGCAAAGTGCATTCTGCGCCATGTCAGCGCTTGCCTGACCGCGGTGGTTCATGGGTATGCTCACGGCCGGCCAGTTTTCGCCAAATTCGTCGTCCGGATATAACGCCTCGTCGCGTCGTGTTTCGCCGATCCGGCCGCGGCCGAAGACATCATCGGCTGGCGTGCGCAGTTCGGCATCGAGCAGATGTGCGCGGATCACTGGCGCTGGCAGTCGGGCAATCCGCGCGGGTTTGCATGAAGCGGTCGAAGTGGTCGAAGCGACCAAAGCGACCAAAGCGGCGGTGGCGCGCTGATGCGCGCTGAATTGGACTGAACATCGACGGCGGATCTGGCGAGTCGCGACGCACGGACTGCGCCGCCGTCGATTGCGGGATTGCACCACGCGGGTAAGTCCGAATATTACTCAGACATTACGGTTCCTATACTGCCTCACCGACGGACGGTCAGGTATCCTGAGAACGTCCGGTCGGCGCGCATGGGAGCCGCATCGAGGCTCCGTGCAAGAAAAGACATGCTACGGAGACAGTTATGGGAATTCGCTTGAAGAGCGTTGTGAGCGCGCTCGCGCTGTGCGCCCTCGCTAACGTCAGCTACGCAGCCGAGCCGATCAAGATCGGCGTCGACGGACCTTTCACCGGCGGCTCGTCTTCGATGGGCGTGAGCATGCGCGACGGCGTGCGTCTCGCCACCGCCGAAATCAACAAAGCCGGCGGCGTGCTCGGCCATCAGATCGTGCTGGTGGAGCGCGACGACGAAGCGAAAAACGAACGCGGCGTGCAGATCGCGCAAGAGCTGATCAACAAGGAAAAAGTCGTCGCGGTGGTGGGCTACATCAACACCGGCGTGGCGCTCGCGTCGCAGCGCTTCTTCCAGGAAGCGAAGATTCCGGTCTTCAACAACGTCGCGACCGGCAGCGTCGTGACGAAGCAGTTCACCGATCAACCGGACAACTACGTATTCCGCAACTCCGCCGCCGACCGCATTCAGGCGCCGATGATCGTCGACGAAGCCATCAGCAAACGCGGCTTCAAGAAGGTCGCGATTCTCGCCGACTCGACCAACTACGGCCAGCTCGGCCGCGAAGACCTCGAAAAGGCGCTGGCCACCAAAGGCGTGAAGCCGGTCGCCGTCGAGAAATTCAATATCAAGGACGTCGACATGACCGCGCAGCTGCTCAAGGCCAAGGAGGCCGGCGCTGAAGCGGTGCTGACCTACGGCATCGGGCCGGAACTCGCGCAGATCGCCAACGGCATGGCCAAGCTCGGCTGGAAAGTGCCGCTGGTCGGCAGCTGGACCCTGTCGATGGCGAACTACATCGACAACGCGAGCACCAACGGCGAAGGCGCGCGCATGCCGCAGACCTTCATTCAGGAAGCCAACACGCCGAAGCGCAAGGCGTTCATCGACGCGTACCTGAAGGAATTCAAGCCGAAGAACAACCGCATCGACTCGCCGGTGTCCGCCGCGCAAGGCTACGACTCGATCTATCTGCTGGCCGCGGCGATCACCCAGGCCGGTTCGACCGATGGCCCGAAGGTGCGCGCCGCGCTCGAAAACCTCAACGCCAAGGTGGAGGGCGTCGTGATGGTGTACGACAAGCCGTTCACGCACGACGACCACGAAGCGATCAGCCCGAACGTGCCGGTGGTCGGCGAGGTCAAGGGCGGCCGCGTGATCTATGCGTATGAGGCCGATCGCAAAGGCGGCAGCCAGTTGCGCAGCAAGCTGGCGTCGAACTAGGCGCTAAAGGCGCGAAGCCGGCGCGCAGCGCGCGCCGGACAAACGCCAATGCAAGCTCCTGTACAAGCGCCGTTGCAAGCTCCTGTACAAGCGCAAATGCAAGCGCAGACATACGCGCGAACCCAAGCGCGGCAGCATGCTCCGAAGCCGCACCCGCTTGCCAGCGGGGGCGGCTTTGCTTCATAGACGGTGAACTCCAAGGCGTTCGACGATGGTCATTCTTCTGCAGCTCATCTATAGCGGCATTGCGCTCGGCATGATCTACGCCGTGATCGCATTCGGCTACCAACTCACGTTCGCCACCTCCGGCACGCTGAACTTCGGCCAGGGCGACGCGCTGATGCTCGGCGCGCTGGTCGGCCTCACGCTGGTCTCGCTCGGCGTCAACTACTGGCTGATGATCCCGCTCGTGTGCGGGTTCGGTCTGTTGCAAGGCGCGTTCGTCGAACGGATCGGGGTGCGGCCCGCGATCAAGATCAAATCCGAATTCGGCTGGATCATGTCGACCATCGCGCTCGGCATCATCTTCAAGAACGTCGCGGAGAACATCTGGGGCCGCGACGATCTGCGCTTCCCGTCGCCGCTGCCGGAAGCGCCGCTCAAGGTGCTCGGCGCGAACGTGCTGCCGATGGAACTGCTGGTGGTTGGCGGCGCGCTGGTGATGATGCTGGCGGTCGAGTTCTTCAACCGCAAGACGATCTTCGGCAAGGCGGTGGTGGCCACCGCGAACGACCGCGACGCTGCCGCGCTGATGGGCATCAACACCGGCCTCGTGATCACGTTTTCGTATGCGCTCTCGTCGCTGACCGCCGCGTTCGCCGGCGTGCTGATCGCGCCGCTCACGCTGACCGGCGCGACCATGGGCGCGGTGCTCGGGCTCAAGGCGTTCGCGGTGGCGATCATCGGCGGACTGTCGAGCGGTCTGGGCATCGTGGTCGGCGGCGTGATTCTCGGCATCGCCGAGACCGCCACCGGCTTTTACATCTCCACCGGCTACAAAGATGTGCCAGGGCTCGTGCTGCTGCTGATCGTGCTCGCGATGAAACCCGCCGGGCTGTTCGGCAAGACCACGATCAAGAAAGTGTGAGGGCCGCCGTGAATCTGAAGAAACTCATTGCGTCGGCACTCGCGCTGATCGCGCTCGCGGTGTTCCCCGTGCTGTCGGGCAACCCGTACTACATCCATCTGTTCGAGACCATCATGATCTACGCGATCCTGCTGTTCGGTCTCGACATCGTGGTCGGCTACACCGGCCAGGTTTCGCTCGGGCATGCGGGGCTGTTCGGGGTTGGCGCTTACACGGCGGGCGTGCTGTTCATCAAGCTCGGCATGCCGTTTTTCGTCACCGCGCCACTCGCGATTCTCATCACGGCCGGCTTCGGCGCGATCCTCGCGTTGCCCGCGCTGCGCGTGTCCGGCCCTTACCTCGCGATGGTGACGCTCGCGTTCGGCACGATCCTGCAGATCCTCATCAACGAGATGGATTTTCTGACCAACGGGCCGATGGGCGTGAAGATTCCGAAGCCGTCGCTCGGCGCGCGGCCGATGAACGAAGTCGAATACTACTGGCTCGTCGCGGCGCTGCTGGTGGTGTCGCTGATCGTCGTGCACCGCGTGCTCAAGTCGCACCTGGGCCGGGCGTTCGAAGCACTGCGCGACAGTCCGATCGCGTCGGACTGCATGGGCGTGTCGGTGTACCGCTACAAGGTCTACGCGTTCGTGATCAGCGCGGGCTTCGCCGGTCTCGCCGGCTGCCTCTACTCGTATTCGGAGCAGTACATCTCGCCGAATACCTACAACTTCGAACTGACCATCCTGTTCCTGCTCGCGATCATCATGGGCGGGCGCAAGACGCGCAGCGGCGCGCTGCTCGGCTCGGCGATCATCGTGCTGCTGCCCAAGCTGCTCGATGACATCGACATGTTCCGCACCGTCGCCTCGGCGCTGGCGGCGGTGGTCGTGATCGGCGCGGGCGTGGCACTCGCGCGCAAGGTCTCGACACCGCGCAAGGTGGCGATTCCGGTGCTCGGCACGGTGGGGCTCGCCGCGTTCTCGTACCGCATCGACACACTCGCGGACTGGCGGCTGACCATCTTCGGCCTGATGATCCTGCTCGTGGTGTACTACCTGCAGGACGGCGTGGTCGGTTTCGTGCGCAAGATCGTGATGCACGGCCGGGTGCGCACGGTCACCGTCGACACCACCCAACCCGCGACGAGCGGCGGCGACGCGATTGCGGCCGTGCACGCGGGCGGCGCGGAAGACATCCTGCAACTGCGCGGCATCCTGATGCAGTTCAGCGGCCTGAAGGCGCTCAACAACGTCGATCTGACCGTGCGGCGCGGCACGATTCACGGACTGATCGGCCCGAACGGCTCAGGCAAGAGCACGATGATGAACGTGCTGACCGGCATCTATGTGCCGACTGCGGGCACGCTCGACTATCGCGGCACGTCGCTCGCGGGCAAGACCTCGGCGCAGATCGCGCTGGCGGGCATCGCGCGCACGTTCCAGAACGTGCAACTGTTCGGCGAGATGACCGCGCTCGAAAACGTGCTGGTCGGTCTGCATCACACATTCCGGACCAATCTCGCGGACGTCGGGCTGATGTCCGCGCGTTACCGGCGCGAGGAGCGTGCGGCCCGCGAGCGCGCGTTCGGCATGCTGCGGTTTGTCGGGCTGGAGCACGCCGCTGGCGAAGAAGCGCGCAATCTGCCCTACGGCAAGCAACGGCTGCTCGAAATCGCGCGGGCGCTCGCGCTCGATCCGCAAGTGCTGTTGCTCGACGAGCCGGCCGCCGGCCTCACCGCGCCGGACATCAAGGAGCTGGTCGCGATCATCCGCAAGGTGCGCGATCACGGCATCACCGTCGTGCTGATCGAACATCACATGGACGTCGTGATGAGCGTCTGCGATCGCGTGTCGGTGCTCGACTTCGGGCAGAAGATCGCGGAAGGCAATCCGGCCGACATCCAGTCGAACGAAAAAGTCATCGAAGCTTATCTCGGCGGCGAGACGGTCGGGCAACCAGCCTGAGCCGCGCCGGCCTCTTTCGGGACCCACGGGACCCAGGGGACCCACGAGACTCACAGGAACAGACATGCTATCGGTCAAGAATCTGCATGCAGGATACGGCAAGGTGAAAGTGCTGCACGGCATTTCGATCGACGTCCCGAAGGGCTCGGTCGTCACGCTGATCGGCTCGAACGGTGCGGGCAAGACCACCACGATGCGCGCGATCTCCGGCATGATCCGCCCAAGCGCCGGCGAGATCACGATGGGTGTGGGCGCGAGCGCGAAGCGGATCGACGCGCTCGACTCGCATCGTATCGCGCGGCTCGGACTCGCGCATTCGCCGGAAGGACGGCGCGTGTTCGCGACGATGAGCGTGACCGACAACCTGATTCTCGGCGCCTTTGCGCGCCTCACCTGGGCACGGCCGCGCGGCGATGTGAACGCCGATCTGGAGCGCGCGATCGAACTGTTTCCGCGTCTGAAGGAACGGCGCCATCAACTGGCCGGCACGCTCTCCGGCGGCGAGCAGCAGATGCTGGCGATGGCCCGCGCGATCATGCTGAACCCGGAACTCGTGCTGCTCGACGAACCGTCGATGGGGCTCGCACCGATTCTCGTCGAAGAGGTGTTTCGCATCATCGAGAATCTGAAGGGCCAGGGCGTGACGATGCTGCTGGTCGAGCAGTTCGCCGCGGCGGCCCTCAATGTGGCCGACTACGGCTACGTCATGGAAAACGGCCGGATCGCCGCGCATGGGCCGGCGCTGCAATTGCGCAACGATCCGTCGGTGAAGGCCGCGTATCTGGGTACGAGTCATTGACGCAACGCACGGGCTCGGCGATTGCCGAACCCGTGCCGAAGCGTACCTCGCGCGAACTCCGGCCTCGGTGCCGGGCCGCGTTAGCAACAGCCTCGGCTATGCCGCCTTCGCATCGAGCCGAAACACCGCCACCGCGTCGCACAGCGCAACCGCGTGCTCTTCCAGCGACTTCGCCGCGGCCGCGGCCTGCTCGACCAGCGCCGCGTTGTGCTGCGTGACTTCGTCGATCTGCGAGACCGCCTTGTTGACCTGCTCGATGCCGTCGCTTTGCTCGAGCGCCGACGCCTCGATCTCGTTCATCACGCCGGTGACGCGTTCGACCGCGCTCATCGCTTCGTGAATCGTCTTCTGCGCGTCGGACACGAGCGAAGCGCCCTCCTCCACCTTCGCCGCCGATTCGCCGATCAGTTCCTTGATCTCCTTGGCCGCCGCGCCCGAGCGCTGCGCGAGGCTGCGCACCTCCGAGGCCACCACCGCGAAGCCGCGTCCCTGCTCGCCGGCGCGCGCCGCCTCGACCGCCGCGTTCAACGCGAGGATGTTGGTCTGAAACGCGATCCCTTCGATCATGCCGATGATCTCCGTCACCTTGCGCGACGACTCGCTGATGCCATCCATCGTTTCGGTCACGCGCGACACCACCGTGCCGCCACGCGTCACCGTGTCGAGCGCGCCATGCGCGAGGCGGTTCGCCTGCTTCGCGTTGTCGGCGTTCTGCTTCACCGTCGCCGACAACTGCTCCATGCTCGCGGCCGTCTGCTGCAGCGCGGCCGCCTGCTGCTCGGTGCGCGCCGACAGATCCGCATTGCCCGAGGCAATTTCGTTCGCGCCCCGGGTGATCGCGGTGGTATTGCCGCGCACCTTGGCGACGGTCTCGACGAGTCCATCACGCATCTTCGTCAATGCGGCCAGCAACTGACCCATCTCGTTGCGTGACTTGACGTTGATGGCGACGCTCAGATCGCCGGCGGCGATGCGCTCGAAGTGCTTGACAGTCGCATTGACCGGCTTGATCAGCGCCGCCGACAACCCGACGCGCGCCACCACGCCGATCGCGAGCGAGATCGCGCCGATCGCGGCGAACAGCAGCGTCGCCAGCTGGAAGCGCTGCGCGCCGGTGGCGGCCTGCTGATGCTGATTGCCGATCTGCGCGGTTTCGAGCGCGTCGATGGCCTTCGAATAGGTCGCGTAGAGACTGTTCGCGGTGTCGCCCTGGATGGTGCGGAAGGTGTTGAAGTCGAAGTCGCTGAGCGCCTTGAACTCCGGCTCGATCGCCTTGTCGACCAGCGCGTTGCGCGCCTGTTCGACGCTCTGCGCGAGCTTGCGCTCGTCGTCGCTCACGAACGAACCGGCCATGTAGTTGCGGAAGTCCTTATTCGATTCGACCAGCACTTTGTGCGCGGCCGGCAGCAGTTCGTCGGTCTGCTTGCCGACGCTGAAGAGCGCTTGATAGCTGCCCAACGCGAGCTGCGCCTGCAGCAGCTTCTCCGAGCTTGCCTTCAGATGCGACAGCGCGATCGCGCTGCGCTGCGTGTCGTCGAGGCTGCTGTTGGCGAGCTTGAGCGCGCCGTAGCCGACCGCGATCACCGTCAGAAGAAAAGCGACGAACACGCTGATCACCAGCGTCAGCCCGCCACGAATTGTGATGTTGTTTAGCATTGGGTCTCCGGAACGTCTTGCCGAGTTGCGGCGCAACAGATTGGCGCACGCGCGTGCCGCGTTGTTGCGCGTTGTTGCGTGTTGTTGCGCGTGACGCACACTGCGCCGCATCCTGGTTTACGACCGTGCGCGACCCGCGCCACATAGGTGGAATCCATGACTGGCGCGCGTTTTCAGCCGTTTTCGGCCGCTCAAACCTCACTATCTGGGATTCGCGTGGGCTCGCGCGCCATCGACGCCCACGCGCCGCGAGCCGGGCGCCGCGCGTTTCGTTTGTATAATTCGGCGTCTTTGCTCAGGCCCACTTTCATGCTCAGTTTTGCGCTTGGCTTTCTCGTTTCACTGCTGATCACGCTGTTGATCGTGCGCTATGCGCATCTGCATGAAAAATTCTCCACCGATACCGATCTGGCCGGCGTGCAGAAATTCCATGTGCGCCCGGTGCCGCGCATCGGCGGGACCGGGATTCTGCTCGGGCTGATCGTCTCGGCGCTGCAGTTGCATCGTGCGTATCCGGCCGTGTCGGGCGGCATTCTCGGGCTGACCGCGTGCGGCATGCCGGCGTTCGGTTCGGGTCTCGTCGAGGACCTGACCAAGCGTGTGTCGCCGCTCGCGCGTCTCGTCTGCACGATGGCGGCTGCCGCACTGGCCTTTTTCCTGCTCGGTATCGCGGTCACGCGCATCAGTGTGCCGCCGCTCGACTTTCTGCTGTCGTACGCGGCGATCTCGTTCGTGGTCACGGTGCTGGCTGTCGCGGCGCTCGCTAATGCGATCAATATCATCGACGGCTTCAACGGTCTCGCGTCGATGGTCGCGTTCATGATGTTCGCGTCGCTCGCCTACGTGGCGTTCCAGGTGGCCGATCCGGTCGTGCTGTCGGCGTCGTTCATGATGATGGGCGCGGTGCTCGGCTTCTTCATCTGGAATTTTCCGGCGGGGCTGATCTTTCTCGGCGACGGTGGCGCCTACTTCATCGGCTTCATGCTCGCCGAACTGTCGATCCTGCTGGTGATGCGCAATCGCGATGTGTCGGCGTGGTATCCGGTGCTGCTGTTCATGTATCCGATCTTCGAGACCTGCTTCTCGATCTACCGGAAGAAGTTCATTCGCGGCATGTCGCCGGGGATTCCCGACGGCGTGCATCTGCACATGCTGGTCTACAAGCGGCTGATGCGCTGGGCGGTCGGCGCGCGCACCGCACGCGAGCTGACGCGGCGCAATTCGCTGACCTCGCCGTATCTGTGGCTGCTGTGCCTGATCGCAGTCGTGCCGGCCACGCTGTTCTGGCGGCATACGCTGCATCTGTTCTGCTTCGTGGTGGTGTTCGCGGCGACTTATGTGTGGCTGTATATGAGCATCGTGCGCTTCAAGTCGCCGAGGTGGATGGTGGTGAGGAAGGGGAAGCGGTAATTGAAAAAGGCGCTTGGGGCGCCTTTCCAATGGTTGACGTCAAGCGTCCGTCGCCGTACCTACGACACCCGCGTCGCCGGCGTCACGCTGCGCAGTGCGGCAGTGGTGGCCGGCTGGTACTCGGGCACCCAGCGGCGCAGGTCGCGGCGCACTTCGTCGTCGGTCGGCACGCGGTGCTGCATCAGCCACGGCAGCAGATTGTCGACCAGGCTGTCCGGCACTTCACGCGCACGCGCGATGCGCAGCTTCGAATGCGGTGTGCGAGTGGTCGTTTCATCGTCCGCCAGCAGTTCTTCGTAAAGTTTCTCGCCAGGCCGCAGACCGGTGAACACCACGCGAATCTGCTCCTCGCTAAAACCGTACAGGCGAATCAGATCGTGCGCGAGATCGGCGATGCGCACCGGCTTACCCATGTCGAGAATGAAGATCTCGCCGCCGCGGCCCATGCTCGACGCCTGCAACACGAGTTGCGACGCTTCGGGAATCGTCATGAAGAAACGGGTGATCTCCGGATGCGTAACCGTGACGGGACCGCCGCGCGCAATCTGCTCCTGGAACTTCGGAATCACGCTGCCAGCGCTGCCCAGCACGTTGCCGAAGCGCACGGTTTCGAACTGGGTGCGCCGCGTGCCCTGCTGCTGCAGCGCCGAGCAGGCCATCTCCGCGAGGCGCTTGCTCGCGCCCATCACGTTGGTCGGGTTGACGGCCTTGTCGGTGGAGATCAGCACGAAATGCGCGACGTCGTGGCGGATCGCTGCGCGCCCCACGCGATACGTGCCGAGCACGTTATTGCGCACCGCCTGCCAGGTGTTCACTTCTTCCATCAACGGCACGTGCTTGTAGGCCGCCGCATGAAACACGATGTGCGGACAGTAGCGCGCCATCACCTGATCGAGCAGCAGCGAATCCTTCACGTCGCCGATGATCGGCACCACCGACACTTCGGGATATTTGTCGCGCAGCTCTTCGTTCAGACGATAGATGGAAAACTCGGAGATATCGAACGCCACCAGTTGCACGGGGCCGAAGCGCAGGATCTGCCGGCATAGCTCCGAGCCGATCGAGCCGCCCGCTCCCGTCACCATGACGACGCGGTTCTTCAGCAGCGCTCCGACATGCTCCGTGTCGATCGTCACCGGGTCGCGGCCCAGCAGGTCTTCGAGGTCGATCTGACGCACTCGCGACAGGAACGCCTGGCCCTGGGTGAGCGGCGTGAGCGCGGGCAGCGTCATCGCCCGCACACCAGCGCGCACGCACAGCGTGGCGATGCGCCGATGCACTTCCACCGGCGCCGACGGCACGGCGATGATCACGTGCTCGACTTTCAGGTCGGCGGTGATCTTGTGCAGATCGGTGATCGCGCCGAGCACGCGGTAGCCGTAGATTTCGCGGCCCTGCTTGACCAGGTCGTCGTCGAGCAGACCCACGAGACGCCATTCGCCCGAGCGCTTCAGCTCGCGCACGAGGTTCGCGCCGGCATTGCCCGCGCCGAGCACCAGCACCGGCTTGCCCTGGCCAACCAGGCCGCCATAGCGGTAGAACTCCTTGGCCGCGCGATAGAGCGCGCGCGAGCCGCCCATCGCGAGGAACAGCAGCATCGGCGAGACGATCAGCACGGAGCGCGGCACGACTGGCACCGGTTGCAGCAGCGCCGAGCCGATCACGACGACCAGTGCGCCGACGCCAATCGCCTTGGCGATACGCACGAGATCGGGCAGGCTGGCGAACACCCACATGCCCCGGTACAGCCCGTAGCTGCGGAACATGACCGCGTAGATCAGCAGCACCCACACCAGCGCATGCATGCCGCTCGACCAGAACGGCGTTGGCACCGGACCGTTGAAACGGATCACGTATGCCAGCATCCAGGCCAGAGCCACCGCGCATAGATCGAACGCAAACGCACTGAACGAAAGCCATCGGGCTTTGAATCTTTTCATTGCGTATAACCTCAGGATTGCCTGGAACGGGACGCATAACGGCGCCAGCGGCAATCAATGCATAGCCCGGCGACCGCCAGCACGGCAGCCCAAACGACGACAACCAGCCATTGATACAGGACAGCAAATTGTAGTGCCCAGACAGCAAGCATTATGCCCGCCGCCATGAACAAATACCAAATCCATGCCGTTGATGCGTGTCCCAAACCGGACTGCACCAGTCTTTGATAGTAGTGTTCACGGTGCGCTTGCCAAAATTTTTCGCCGCGCACGAGGCGCTTGAGCAGCGTCACCGATGCATCGCCAATGAACGGCGCGAAGCACAGCGCCGGGAACCACACTGGCCACACGCCTTCGCGCCAGCCCCAGTAGCCGAGCGCGCCGGCGAGAAAGCCGAGCGGGATCGAGCCGGCGTCGCCGAGAAAAATCCGCGCGGGGTGGAAATTGAACAGCAGAAAGCCCGCCGCCGCGCCCGCCACGATCACGCACGCCAGCGCGAGCGCGAAGTCCGGATGGTTCGCGACAGACGCGGCGATCGCGTAGCCGCCGAAGCCGAACAACGCCATGCCGCCTGCGAGACCGTCCGAGCCATCCATGAAATTGTATAAATTGACCAGCCAGACCAGCAGCACCGCCATGGCCGCCAGCGCCCACCAGGGCACCTCGGCGGGGTAGATGGCGATCAGCGCCGCCACTGCCGCCGCGTGGCCGCCGAAGCGTATGCGCGCGGGCAGGCCGCGGCGGTCGTCGATTTGCGACAACGCGGCCAGCAGCGCCGCCGCCAGCGCAGGCAGCCAGAGCGCCGGCGCGGCCAGCCAGATCAGCACCACGGTCACCGGCACGATACCCCAGCCGCCGACGCGCGGTGTCGGCCGGGTGTGCAGCGAGCGGTCGTTGGGGATGTCCGTGGCGAGACGCCAGGCGAGACCGCTCGTGAGCAGCGCCCACAGAATCGCCGCGCACGCGCCCAGCGCGACGACGCCCCACAGCAACAGAGGGACGGCGGGAAAGGCAAGATCTGAAGCAATCGACATCGTTAGTCAGCAGTCCGGAGTCAGTTCAGTGCGGTTCAGTTCAGTTTGGTTGCAACGCGTTTCAATGCGTCGCGCGATACCAGGCGGCCGTCTCCAGCAAGCCATGCTCGACGGTATGCGGCGGGGACCAGCCAAGACATTCGCAGATGTGCGAACTATCGAGGCGCAGCTCGCCGATCAGACGGTCGACCTGCGCCGTGCGGCCGGTCAGGCGGCCGGCGACGCGCAGCACGCCGACCGGCACCGGCACGAGGCGCGCCGGCGCGTGCAGTTGCTGCGCCAGCGCCCGCGCCAGCTCCGCAACGCTCAGATCGCGGCCATCGGTGACGTGGAAGGTGTGGCCGGCGGCACGCGGGTCGGTGATGCAATGCACGAGCGCGTCCGCGAGGTTGTCGACGAACACGAGGCTGCGCCGCGCGGCGATCGCACCGAGCGGCAGCGGCACGCCTTTGGCGAGCGCGTTCATCAGTTGCAGGAAGTTGGCGCGCACGCCCGGACCGTAGACCAGCGGCGGTCGCACGATCACGATCTCGAGACCCGACTTGCGACCGTAGTCGACGAGCGCGCGCTCGGCTTCGAGTTTGGAGATGCCATAGGGATCGGATGGTGCGGGCTCGTCTGTTTCCGTGATCGGCCGGCCTACGCTGCTCTCGGCCACCGCCTTGATGCTGCTGACGAAAACCAGGCGGCGCGCGCCCGCGCGACGCGCCGCGGCGGCGACACGCAACGCGCCATCGACGTTAGTCGCGCGATAGGCCGGCAATGGATCGGCCAAGGTTTCGCGCATCATATGGACGCGCGACGCGAGATGGACGACCACATCGCAATGCAGCGCCACCGGCCAGCGCTGTTCGATGCCCTGAAAGTCATCCGCGTCGAGCAGCCATTCGCGCACACCGTCGACGACCGTTTGCGCGCGGCGCACCACACCGACGACGCGATCACCACGCTGCAGCAGTGCGCGCGAGAGCGCCTTGCCGACGAAGCCGTTAGCGCCGGTGATCAGAACACATAGGGTCATGGGCGCACTTCCTGTGAACCGACCGAGCCGACCCGCCATGCCAGGAAACGCGAGCGTGCGCGCTCAGAACTTGTCCTGATTGCATGCGACAGGAATGGCGGATGAGACACGATACAATCTGGCATCGGCGGTGCTTCTCTGGAAGTCTGATTGGGAACGTATTGTATGCGGTCAACTTGCGCCGCGGCCCGCTACACGCGATGTTTAGGCGCTAGAATGCGTCAGCGGCTAACAGACCGAAAGCAGAACTGAATGCATGGTGAAAGGCTTCGGCCGTGATAATAAAGCGGACGGACGCCCACCGGGGTGTAGCCCCTACATTTCGTAACAACTCAAACATATTCGCGCATGTGGAATTCGTGGTTTCGATCCGACGTGCTCGACGACAGCACACTCACGCTCGCCCCCGAGTGGCGTGAGCGACTAGCGGCCCGCACCGCGGTGAGCCAGCGCCTGAAGGCCATGAAGCCGCGCAGCGCGTCCCCGTGCGAAGATCGCGCAGCATACCGACCCGGGCGCACTCGCACCTCTCACGGATTGCCGTTCCGCATCGTTTAGGTCCGCAGTGTCCGACGCCGTGTCGGCACGCGTCGCACGATGCGCTGGTCTGACGAAAAGAAAACGTTTGAGCATATAGAGCCCATTCATGAAAGTGCTGTTCGCCACCTACCCCATGGCCTTCCACACCCCCGGCGGCGGAGAGATCCAGTTGCTCGCCTATCGCAGACACCTGCCCGCTCATGGCGTGGATGTCACGTTGTTCGATCCGTGGAACCCACGCTTTCTCGAACACGATGTGGTTCACTTCTTTTCATGCGTCGGCGGCTCGGTCCACTTCTGTAACTTTGTTAAACAATTGGGCTTGCCGCTGGTGGTTTCGTCTAGTCTCTGGGTGACCGAGGAGACGAAGCATCTTTATCCGATCGGCGAGATTCATCATCAGTTCTCGCTCGCGGACCGGGTGGTGGCGAATTCGGAAATCGAGTGCGAGACGCTCGCGCGAATCTTCGACCTGCCGCGCGAAAAATTCGTCAGCGTGCTCAACGGCGTCGAAGAGAGCTTTTATGAGCCGGTCGCGCCGGAGCTGTTCCGCAGCGAATTGAGGATCGAGGATCGCTTCGTACTGAACGTCGGCAATATCGAGCCGCGCAAAAACCAGCTGGCGCTCATCAGGGCGATGAAGTCGTTCCCCGACCTCAAGCTCGTGCTGATCGGCCATCAACGCGATCCGCAATACGCGCAGGCGTGCTTCGCGGAAGGCGGCGACCAGCTCATCTATGCGGGCACGCTCGCTCATGATTCGCCGCTGCTGCGCTCCGCCTACGCGGCCTGCGAAGCGTTCGTGCTGCCCAGCACGCTGGAGACGCCCGGGCTCGCCGCGCTCGAAGCGCATGCCGCGGGTGCACGCATCGCGGTGACGAAAGTTGGCTCTACCGAAGAATACTTTGCGCGGCACGTCGCTTATCTCGATCCGCAGGATGTGGAGAGCGTTGCGCGGTCGATCGGCGAGGCCCTCGCACAACCGCGCGCCGGCACTCTGGACACGGCGCGCGACCTGACGTGGCAAGCTGTCCTGTCTCCCCTGAAAGACCTCTACGATTCCCTGCTGACAAAATGAACTTCGAACTTCGTCCTCTGAATAACGTCGAGATATCCTCGAACCCCGCCTTCTCCTGGCAAGCCACCAACAACGACCCGCAGTTCGAACTGGTGGGTTGGGAAGCGCTGTCAGAACGAGCGGCGCATATTTCGTTCGAGCTCAAGGTCGACACGCCGGCGTCATCTCCTTGCATGATTTACGTCGATGCGGGATCGGGCATGTCCGAACATAGCGCGATTGGCCTGCTCGTCGACGCGAGCGGCAAGGTCGAACAGGACGTTGCGTTCCCCACGCTGGTCGGCCCGATTCGTTTCGACCCGATCGCACTTCCGGCGTCTTTCTCCGTGCAAAACCTGAAGATCGAACTTCTCGACGAATCGGAATGCTCGCAGGAACTTCTGGCGCGCGCGCGCCGGATCGCGGCATGGCGAGGCGGTCCTCTGCCGGCTACCGCGCCGATCGTCGGCGAGTCATATCAGGAATGGCTCGACGCACATGAACCGCCCGCGTCCATCTATCCGCGGTTGCGCGAACGGTCGAAAACGTTCGAGTTGCAACCCACGGTCAGCATTCTCATGCCGACGTACAACACGCCGGAGAAGTGGCTGCGCAAGGCGCTCGACTCGGTGATCGACCAGGTCTACGAAAACTGGGAAATCTGCATTGCAGACGATTGCTCGACCAACGCCGAAGTCAAAATTGTGCTGGACGATTATGTCGCCCGGTATCCGGAACAGATCAAGGTCGCCTATCGCACGAAGAACGGCCACATCAGCGAGTCGAGCAACACGGCGTTGCAGCTGGTGACCGGCGAGTTCGTCGGTCTGCTCGATCACGACGATGAACTGCATCCGCTGGCGCTCTATTGCATGGTCGAAATGATCAACGCGCATCCGGACGCAGCACTGATCTATAGCGATGAAGACAAGATCTCCGAAGAAGGTGCTCGCTCGGAACCGTACTTCAAGTCAGACTTCAACTACGACCTGTTCCTTAGCCAGAACATGATCTCGCACTTCGGCGTCTACAAAACGTCGGTAATGAAAGAGATCGGCGGTTTCCGCACCGGGCTCGAAGGCTCCCAGGATTACGACCTCGCGCTGCGCGTGATCGATCGGGCCGGGCATGACGTGGTCTATCACGTTCCACGCCCGCTTTATCACTGGCGGATCATTCCGGAGAGCACCGCGAGCGGCCATGAAGCCAAGCCATACGCGCACATCGCGGCAATGCGCGCGATCGACGACCACCTGCAGCGCAACAACATCAACGCGCACACGATCCACGCACCGGGCACTCACGCGTTCAACAAGGTGGTGTACGCGCTGCCGGACGTGCTGCCTTCAGTCGACATCATCATTCCGACACGCGACTCCGCGGCGCTGGTCGAACAATGCGTCGAATCGGTGCGCCAGAAGTCGAGCTATCAGAACTTCCGCATTACGATCATCGACAACGGTTCGGTGAAACAGGAAACGCACGATCTGTTCGCGCGTCTGCAACAGGACGAGCGTATCAAGGTCGTGCGCGACGACTCGCCATTCAATTACTCGGCACTGAACAATCGCGTCGCACTAGGCAGCAGCGCCGACTTCGTCTGCCTGATGAATAACGATATCGAAGTCATCAACGCCGACTGGCTGGAAGAAATGGTCTCGGTGGCATTGCAGAAGAGTGTGGGGGCAGTCGGCGCCAAGCTGCTGTATCCGGACGACACCATCCAGCACGCCGGCGTCGTGCTCGGCGTGGGCGGCATTGCGAGCCACGCCCACAAGCACTTCCCCAACACGATGGCAGGCTATTTTGCCCGCGCACGCCTGCGCAACGCAATGAGCGCCGTGACCGCCGCCTGCCTGTTGATCCGTCAATCGATCTACAAGGAAGTCGGCGGCCTCGACGAGGAACTGCACATCGCGTACAACGACATCGATTTCTGCCTGCGTGTGCGCAAAGCGGGCTACCGAAACGTTTTCACGCCGTATGCCGAGTTGTATCACCACGAGTCGGCCACGCGCGGCGCTGAAGACACGCCTGAGAAGATCATCCGCTTCAACCAGGAATCCGAGCTGGTCAGGCAGCGCTGGGGCGATCTGTTGATGAACGACCCCTGCTACTCGCCGAATCTGACGCTGAACGCCGACGACTTCTCTTTCGCATGGCCTTCGAGGATCGCAGATCTTGGTTAATCAGGCGGGGAGAACGAACAAGACCGGGTGGCTGGCCGAGTACCGCCACCCATCGCCGAGCGAGCTGTTTTGCCTGCCGAGCGCGATCTATTTTCTGATGAAGTTCAGAGCCGATCTGGCGCGCTTCAATTCGAAGGCGCTCGATGACCGGCTGACGCTCTATTTCTGGTGGGAAATGACGGCGCGGGAAACTTATCCCGACTTCGAGTGGGTCCTTCGTCCTGAGGACCTGGAGTACTTGCATCAACTCGATAACGAGTCGCTGATCGCGCGGCATCCACGCGCCGTCACCTATTGGCTGGGCTCGACCGCGCCGAGCGTGCTCGATACGAGGCATCTCGCCGAGACGATGCTCGAGTCGCAAACGGTGTGTGAACAAGCCGGGCTGCAACTGCCCAGGTTGATCACGATGATAGTCGGCACCCGGAACGATCTGTCCAGCGCGTTCGATCTTGGCACATTGACCGGCTATCTGAATTGCCTCGACTGGTGGGAAGCGCATGGTCAGGCTGCCTGTCCGAGAGTGACGTGGAGTGTGCCCGTCTCGTGGCCGAAACTGGTGGAGGCGATCGACGATGCCGATGCCGACGCAATGCCCTTTCCGCGTTTCCTCGCGCTCATTGCGACCGAACGCCCCGACCTGCGCAGCGCATTCGACCTGAACACGTTCACCGGCCGGTTGGCCTGCCTCAGTTGGTGGAAAGAGCACGGCCACCGCGAGTATGCGCGGATCAGGTGGGCGGCCCCGCCGATCGGCAGGGCCATGCTTGAGCCGGAACAGCCGGTCGACGACGAAGGTCTGGACATTCCGCGCTTCATCTCCTTGATCATCAAGGAGCGGCCCGACCTGCAAACCGCATTCAACCTGCTGAGCTTTACCGGGCGGATCAGTTGCCTTTCATGGTGGCTGGAACACGGACAACTCCAGTATCGGGCGATCAAGTGGGTACCGCCCGGCATGCCCGCGCCCCTGTTCGTGATGGAATGGGGCGCGCACCCCGACTGGCTGCCGGTGCCGCGATTCCTTCGGCTGATCCTCCAGGAGCGGCCGGATTTACAGGGCTCCTGCAATCTCGACAGTTTTATCGGCCGCCTCAACGCTCTTTCGTGGTGGGTCGAACATGGACAGTTCCAATACCCGGCGATTCTCTGGGACGCGTCGGCATTGCCCGCGGCATTGTTCGATATGGAGCCCGGCGAACATTGCGCTTTGCCACTCATTCCGCGATTCCTGCGTCTCATCTGGAGTGAACGACCCGATCTGCAGTCGGCATTCAACCTCGACAGCTTCGGCGCGCGCCTGAGCTTCCTGACGTGGTGGGACGACGACGGTAAAGACGAGTATCTCGCGATCAAGTGGGTGCCAGCCGGCGTGCCCGGCCCATTGTTCGAGATGGATTGGGGCGCGCACCCCGATTGGTTGCCCCTGCCGCGCTTCCTGCGGGCGATCCTCGACGAGCGGGTGGACCTACAGGCCTTTTGCGCCGAGGACAGTTTTATCGGCCGCCTTAACGCTCTTTCGTGGTGGGTAGAGCATGGACAGTCCCAGTACCCGTCGATTCGATGGGTCACACCAGGTTTGCCGGCGGAACTGTTCGAGATGGAACCGGGCGAACATTGCGCGTTGCCGCTTATCCCGAGATTTCTGAGCCTGATCCACAACGAACGCCCCGACTTGCAAACCGCGTTCAACCTCGACAGCTTCGGCGCTCGCCTGAACTACCTGTCATGGTGGAATCAGAGCGGTCAAAACGAGTACCACGCGATCAAGTGGTCCGCGAGAGGTCTGGCCGATGCGCTGGCTCGTATGGGCGACGAGCAGGCGGCCGGTGCGTCGCCGGTCGCTCGTTTCCTGGAGATGATCGCCAACGAGCGCCCGGACCTGCGGGCCGCCTTTGACATCCGCACCGACGCGGGCCGCGAACAGCTGGTGCATTGGTGGAATGAATTCGGCGGTCACGAGTATCCGCTGCTGGGCTCGCTGAAGGTCCATCGCGGGGAAACCCCCGCTGGTGCGAAGTCAGACGAACCGCCGCGTTACTACGCCCGTGTCGAACACGGATATGGTTTCGGGGTGAACATCGTGGGCTTTCCGCAAGGGGTGTTGGGCCTCGGCGAAGATGCACGGATGGCCGCGCGCGTTCTCCAACTGACGTCGACACCGGTCGTCCTCGTTAATGCGCCGATGTCCGGGCCGGCAAAGCTGGACACGTCGGTCGATCACCTGCTGAGCGACGAGCTCAAGTACGGCATCAGCCTGATTTGCCTGCCGGCGCCGGAGATGGTGCGCCTCGCGCTGGAAGGCGGCCGCAAGCTGATCGACGCGCCCACGCACAAGATCGGCGCGTGGCCGTGGGAGCTGCCTCACTGGCCCAGCGCGTTCGGCAAGGTCCATCAGATGGTCGACGAGATCTGGGCGCAAAGCAAATTCGTCCAGAGCGTTTACAGCCGGCTGGGCGACACGCCGGTCTATCGCATGCCGATGGCGGTCGAAGTGCCCGCGCCGGTGCATCCTGATCGCGCACGCTTCAACCTGCCGGCCAACGAGTTCCTGTTCTATCTGATGTTCGACGGCAATTCGTGGCTTAGCCGCAAGAATCCCCTCGCCGGTGTGCAGGCATTCCGGCAGGCCTTCGGTGAGACCTCGCCGGGCGTCGGGCTCGTCATCAAGGCGATGAACGTGCGCGACGACGATCCGGTATGGCGCGCCGTGTGCGATACCACCGCCGGCGATAGCCGCATTCACATCGTGTCGGAACGTCTGAGCCGCCAGGACTCAATCGACTTCATGGCCTGCTGCGACAGCTACATCTCGCTCCATCGTAGCGAAGGGTTCGGACGCGTGATTGCCGAAGCGATGGCGTTGGGTCAGCCGGTCGTCGTGACCAATTTCTCGGGCAACGTCGACTTCTGCGAACCCGATACGGCCTTCCTGGTGGACGGGGATCTCATCCCGCTGCGTGCTGGCGACTATCTGTTCTCCGAGGGCCAGTACTGGTGCGACCCGGACGTTTCGATCGCGGCTGAACAACTCAGGCGCGTGATCGACGACGTCGCGCTACGCGAGTGCATCGCGAAGGCGGGCCAGCAACGCATTGTTCGAGACTATTCGGTCGAAGCGGTCGCGCGCGCGTACGCGCGGAGGCTTGCGGAGGTAAAGGGCAAATGACGCTGCGCGTGTGTGCTCCGGATATTTTCTCTGGCGACGCGGTGGGCAACCACTGCCTGGGCATCGCCCGAGCGGCCTCGCGGCTGGGCCTTGCCGCGGAACTCTACGCGCAGTTCTACGACGTGGGCATGTCCGGTGTTCGACCGCTTGAAGAGTTGTTCGCCACCGTGGCTGAAGACGACGTGGTGCTGCTGAGCTATTCGATCTTCGATCCCTATCTCGAACGGCTGCTCGCACTGAACTGCAGAAAGATCTGCTACTTCCATGGCGTGACCGATCCGCAGCTGCTGCGCGAACTCGAACCGCCGACTGCACGCTTGTGCGAATTGGCCCTCGCGCAATTGCCCCTGCTCGCCGGATTCGATGTCGTGGTGGCCAATTCGCACAGCACCGCGGCAAGCCTTGCCGGCATGCTCGATGTCGCGGCGGTGAAAGTCATTCCACCGGTGTTTGCCGACATGCCGGTCTTCCAGCGCGAAGCGGCTGCGGCGGGCGCCAGTTCACGCGAGCCCAATCTGCTGATGGTGGGCCGCGTCGTGCCGCACAAGCGCATCGAGGACGGAATCGACATCCTCGCGCTGTTGAAACAGCGCGAGCTCGACGCGACGCTGACGATCGTCGGCGGCTCACCGAACTATGAGTACCAGAAGCTTCTGATCAATCACGCACGGCGGCTAGGCGTGCTGGAGCGCGTCGACTTCAAGGGCACGCTCGACGACGCGGATCTGTTCGACTGCTACGACGCCACCAGCGCGCTGCTCGCGATGAGCCGGCACGAAGGTTTTTGCGTGCCCGTGCTCGAAGCGATGCACTTCGGTAAGCCGGTCTTTGTCCGGGGCGGCACGGCGGCCCAGGAGCTCTGCCTGCCGGACTGGGTGTTCGCGCCCGAAGCCGATCTCTCCGTCTGGGCATTGGCGATCGCAAACCGCCTCAGCAAATCTGCAGCGGGGAACCGGATCGATTCGGCGTATGTCGCGCACGCAAACGAAATCCTTCAGCGCACCAGCGATTCTGCGTGGCAAGACTTACTTGTTGAAGCAGACGCACAGCGGAGCAACGCATGACCGGCCTTAAATTCATTCTGACAACGTACAGCACCGCTTTCACCGTTAGCGGAGGCGGCGAATCGGAACTCGTCCAGGTGGCGGAAATACTCAAGGCTTCCGGCGTCCACATCGACATCTATGGCATCGGCAGCCGCCCGCTGAGCTTCTACGACGGCGTGATTCATTTCTCCGTGCACGCCGACAGCCACGCGATCCTGCGCGAAGCAGCAGTCAGAAACAAGCGCATCTTCCTCTGGCCGAACGTCTGGTGGCTCGGCCCCATTCCGGCCAGCGAGGTCGAGCGCGTCGAGGAAATTACGCGGATTGCGCACAAGCTGCTATTCAAGTCTCAGGCGGAACTCGACAACTTCACGCAATACATCCGGGTGCCGGCGGAGAAAATCGAAATCCTGCCCACCTGCGTGTCGAACCGCTTTCTCGCGCAACCCGACAAAGATCTGCTGTCGACGGTTTCCAACGCTACGGACTTCGCACTATGCCTGGGGTTGATCGAACCCATCAAAAATCAGTTGCAGACCATCCGCGCGCTGAATCAACTCAAGCTGGACGCCCTGTTCGTGGGTGGAGCCCGCGACGACGACTACTATCGGCAATGCGTCGCGGAGGCTCATTCCGGAATCACCTTCCTGCCGTTCATCCAGCCTTGCAGTGCCCTGCTCCGCTCGATCATCGCCAATTGCAGCGTGATTGCGGAACCGAGCATCGATCCGCCTGGCCGATCTAGCCTGGAAGGCGCCATCATGCAGAAACCTCTGGTGATGTCCGACGGCCCCTGGCAGCGCGAGCACTTTGAAAACGGTGTCTGGTACGCGTCGCCGGACTCGGTGGACTCGATAGCTTCGGCGATCGCGGGCGCGATCAACGACACCGACCGGCACGCCAAGGTAGCTGCAACTTACGACCGTGCGATGGCCCATCACTCCGCATCCATCATCGGTCCGCAAATCGCTGCGCTGCTCGCACGGGAAAGTATCTGAAATGCCGAAGATTCCGCGCTTATTGGTGGTTCAGCGAATCTCGCTATCGCACGACAGATTGATGTCGCGCTCGATTGCCGCGCGCTTTGGCCCGTTACTGGGCTATATGGCCCACAACGGCATGCTCGAATGGGAAGAGATCGTTGAAAGCGAGGTCACCGTCGGGCAGTTGCGCCGGTTCGATGCCGTGCTGTTCAACAAGCACAGTTCGAATCGCGCAACCGATGTCATGCGCATGGCCAACGACCTCGGTCTGCGCACCATCTACGATATGGACGACTGGATCATCGATTTGCCGATGTACAGCGTCACCGATCTGAACGATGACTTGCTGGCCAACATCACCTGGCTGATCCGCCAGGCGTCGATTGCCACGGTCTCGAACGAGGCCCTGCGAGACAAGCTGCGCAAGATCAGGCCATCGGTCGTCGTCATCCCGAATGGGTTCGATCATCACGCGCTACCGTCCGACCCTTCGACGTGGCACGAAACGAATCCGCCCAAAATCCTGTTTTCCAACACGGACGGCATCAAGCTCGTCCAGTTCAGGAAAGAGTTTTTCAAGGTCGTCGTCGAATTCCTGGAACGCCATCCCGATGTCACTTTCGAGTTCTGGGGCGACGGGTTCCCCGAGATGTCGCGCATTCCGCGACTTGTTTCCAAGGGCTTTCTGGAAAACGCAGCGTACAAGGCGGCCATTCGCGACGCCGGCTATCTGTTCTCGATCGTCCCGCTGGGCGGTCGCGAGGATCCCGGCACGCTCTTCTTCAATAGCTGCAAATCGTGCATCAAGTACATCGACTACGGCAGCCTGGGTATTCCGGGAATCTACTCGCGCTCGCCCGTCTACGAAGAGGCGGTCTCGCACGGCGACACCGGCTTGCTCGTGAACAACACGGGGGAAGAATGGGCCAGCGCGATGGAAGCGTTGTATCAGGACCGGCAACTGCGTGATTCGATGCGACTCAAGGCTTACGTGGATACGCATGAGCGGTTCGGCCTCGCCGGACCAGCGAAGACTTTTCTGGAACTCGTGACCGACGAGAACCCAGCTTAATTGGAATACGCCCTATGGATCTCTTACTGATCAGACACGGCCAATCCGTCGCCAACGCCAAAGGATTGCTGATTTCGACGGACAAAGACGGACTCACCGAACTTGGCAAAGCCCAATCGGTCAATCTCGCCGCGACGCTCGAACGCTTTGCCTTTCAGCCGTCGCAGATTTACTGCAGCCCGTGGACTCGCGCGCGTCAAACCGCCGAACTGCTTTTCGGCGAGTCGCGGCCGATGGTATTCGACGCGAGGCTTGCAGAAACCCATCCCGGCATATACGGATCGTGGCTCGAGGCGGATTTCAATCAAGCCTATCCGGATTTCAACAAGAACATCCGGAACCGCTACGAACAGGGCGAATCGCATCTGGATATGGCCGAGCGAGTGCAAGCGTGGGTTGATTCGGAAGTCAAGCCACAGGTCCAGAACGCCGGCCTGATGGTTGCGGTCGCCCATGGTGGCCCCATCAGCGTGGTGCTGCAGCATCTGCTCGGAGTGCCGATCGAGACGCACTATCCCAGCTTCACCGTGCCGAATGCATCGTTTACCTATCTGAAATGGCGCGCGGACCTGAACCGCTACTGCCTCGAACGTGCAGGTCACGTATGAGCAAAACCGTCGCGGTATTCGAGCCGATCTACTCGCCGGATCAGACGCTGAACTGCGCGGAATTTTTACCCCTCGTGCGAGCCGATAATTCGCGCCCCGAGTGGCGCGAATTCAAGATCCTGATCGACATGTACCGCAACGGTGATCATCTTCGGCACGATTTCACCGGACTCTTTTCCCCGAAATTCACGCTCAAGTCGAAGATCTCCGGTGCCGCGTTCCTCGATTTCGTGCAACGCCATTCAGACTCCGATATCTGCTTCATCAATCCTTTTCCTCAACTCGCGTACTGGTCGTACAACGTCTGGATGCAGGGTGAACACGCACATCCCGGCTTGATGCAAGCGGCTCAGGCACTGCTGGATGCGAGCGGCGTGAGTGTGACGATTCGCGATACGCCACGGCATGGTCCGAAATCGTTGGCATACTGCAACTTCTGGGTGGGCTCGCAACGGTTCTGGGACGAGTACGTCGGCCGCACGCTGCTTCCAATTGCCGACTTTCTCGAAGCGAACCCATCGCACGATGCGGCGCTAGCCGTCATGACGGATACGATGCATACGGACCCGGCGCCGTTTTTGCCCTTTATTGTCGAACGGTTGTTCAGCACCTATATCTCCCTGCATCCCGAACTGCCCTGCTCGGCCTATGCATTCGGTGCGCAAGAGGTCCACGACTATTGCATCAATGACTATGAAAAGCTGCTGCTCGACCGCATGCGGGCGAAGATCGATGAAGCGGACGCGTCGACCGTGTTCGATGCTGCGCTAGTCGATCAGATGGATCTGGTCTGCGCATTGTGGCAAAAGCATTTTTTTGATTTCTATGCGACGCGGCCGCATCCTCATACCGGACAGCCAGTTCATCAATCATAATCAGAACCAGCCATCCTGCCGAGGGCGATCAAGTAAGAGCTTTCTTCGGTAGAAGCAGTACATGCACTGTGCGTGTCCGGCGCCGCTCCGCTGCCAGGCGATCTGTCTCTCCGTGCGCTCCAGACGTCCCACAAGGGCTCTAACTACGGTTGAAAAGAGGTACCATGCAGTCAGCACTCATCCACCCACACGACGACATGTTTCATGGGTCCACCGAGCACTACGCATCCGTCGGAACCCAGATGGCGGAGTTCGTTTCCTATGCGGCCAAACTTGCACAAGCCGATTCACCAAACGTGCTCGAACTGCCATGCGGTTACGGACGGGTCACACGTCACCTCGCCGCTCGATTCGATCCGCAAAAGGTACACGTGGCCGACATCATGGTGCCGGCCGTCGAATTCTGCGTGGCGACATTCGGCGTTACAGGCTACTCCATTGTCGATCCGGTCTATGAGTTCCAGAATGTCCCCGATTCGTTTTTCGAAGTCGCCGCGCTCGGCTCACTGATCACTCACCTGTCCGGGCACAATGCCCGTACGGTCATGAGGCATTTTTTCAAAAAATTGAAACCTGGCGGCGTCGCGGTCGTTACCACACATGGTGCCCGTTCGCGCGAGATTCTGGAGACGGCGGACTGCTATCAGATCGGTGAGACTGCACGCGCCCATTTGCTGAGCAGTTACGATGCGGGCCAGTTTGGCTTCGTCAACTACTTGCCCGACCACTCGCTTGAGGCGAAGACGGTCGATTACATCGGAGACAGCTATGGGATTGCGCTGATTCCGCACAATTGGGTCGGCGACCTTTGCAACGACAATGGCTTGACCATCCTCGAATATCGTCCCGGCGGCTGGGACAATCATCAGGATGTCTTTTTTATCACCCGTGCGTAATTGAAGAAATTACCGATTGCTGCCAAGGTACGGTAAAACAATCTCAAACACTGCCAGCGGTTGCTACTGACAAGTCGAATTCGACTCGAGGAGGCAACATGCGGAAGGAAGATAACGGTCACGAGATTCCTGGTGTTAAAGAAAAACGCCGAAACCATCTGCTAAACGGTTTGGATATTCAAAGCAGTGTCGGTGTGGAAATAGGTCCGCTCTGTTGCCCCCTCGTACGGCGAAGCGATGCCGGGACGATTATCTACGTCGACCACACCGACACTGAGCGGCTGCGTCAAAAATATCAAAACGACGCTCATGTCATTGCCGATGAAATCGTCGACGTCGACGCCATCTGGGGCAAAAACACCCTGCACGAAGCCATTGGCGGCCGGTATGTCGATTATGTGATCGCGTCACACGTGGTGGAGCACGTTCCGGATCTCGTGACTTGGCTACGCGAACTGGCGGCTGTGCTCAAACCGACAGGCGAAGTCCGCCTCGTCGTTCCCGACAGACGTTTTACTTTCGACTATTTTCGCCGGGAGAGTCGTCTGCCTGAAGTCTTGACGAGCTATATCGAACGCGCACGGATTCCTCATCCCTATTCTGTGCTCGATTTTTGCCTGAATGCCGTTGAAGTCAATACCGTGGAGGCATGGCAAAAGCGCATTGATCCTCAGTCTGGGGGGCAATCTCACGCTGCAGAGGGTGCGATCCACGTCGCGCGCGATGCGTTCGAGAATGGCGTGTACTACGATGTGCATTGCTGGGTTTTCACGCCGAGGTCGTTCGCAAAACTCATGGGCGACCTATGTCAACTCGGTCTGCTCGATTTTGCATGCGAGCATTTCAGCGATACGGTCAAGAACGAACTGGAATTTTCAGTCATCCTGAGACGTTCCCTCGACCGGAAACATATAGCCGACAGCTGGCTGCGAATGGAACACGCAGCCAGCAACGCAACGCCAGGCGTTCCCTTCTGGCGGCTTCGCCGCAAGCTGGAAGCATTGCGCGCGAGGCGGCTCGACGCATGGCCCACTCAACGTATCTCAGGACAAAGCAGCGACCTCGACCCTGTCGAACCCACCATCTTCCCACCTGGTTTTGTTCCTGCCGATTATCTCGCGGCCAACCCGGATGTTTTCCACGCGGGCGCGGACCCGGTCACTCATTACAAGCATTTTGGTTGGCGTGAAGGACGTCCAATCCGCCCGTCATCCACGGCTGCGGCTGCAAAGCCTCCGGTTGAATTAGGAACGATGTGATGGCCACGCTCGCCAAGCCGCTCGTCGCACAGAACGCCTGGCTATCGTAACGGCTCAACTAAGACCTGGATAACTTGCCTGGCGCAGGAGACCCATGATTTCGACAGTCCGTTCTTCCCTCACCCGAAAGCAAAAGCTCCTCGCCGGCCTCAATCAGAAGGACAGTCTCGGCCTGGAGATCGGCGCGTTATGCCGGCCGTTTCTTCTCAAGGACGACGGGCCCGTCATCTACGTCGATCACGCCGATACGCAGACACTGCGTGACAAGTACAAGGACGACCCCAACGTACACGCGGACGCGATCGTCGAGGTGGACGCCGTCTGGGGCGCCAACACGCTCGAACAGGCACTGGGCGGAAGGCAGGTCGACTACGTGGTCGCGTCACATGTCATCGAGCACGTGCCGGATCTCATAGCATGGTTGAGCGAACTGCGTTCCGTCCTGAATCCCGGCGGCGAGGTGCGGTTGATCGTCCCGGACAAACGCTTCACGTTCGATTACTTCCGTGAAGAGACGCGCATCGCTTCGGTCCTGTACAGCAACCTGATACGCGCACGGGTTCCCCAGCCACAGATCCTGATCGACTATTGCCTCAACGTCGCCAAGGTGGATTGCATCTCGGCCTGGAAGTCGCCCCTCGACCCCTTCTCGACCGAGCGGCACCACGACGTCAAAACCGCATTGGATGTGGCGCGAGACTGCCTCGAAAATGGGGCCTATCACGACGTGCACTGCTGGGTATTTTCGCCCCGCTCGTTTGCGCGTCTATTCCGTGAAATGGCGGAACTCGACCTGATCGATCTTGCCTGCGTCAACTTCTTCGACACCGCGCGAAATGATATGGAGTTCTTCGTTGCGCTCAAGCCGTCTAACGACAAATCTCACATTGTGAATAGTTGGCGCCGGATGGAAACGGGAGTCCGCGACGATGCGCCCGGACGTCCGTTCTGGAAAGCCAGACGGGCGTTGCACTTCGCGCTCGCTCCCTGTTGATCCTTGCAATCAGCAGAGAGCGACCGCCAAAGCCAGTTCATTGCTAGCGGAAAATATTGCGCTGATACAGCGCCACGTTCCTGATGCCAAATGTCCCGCACGCGTTCGCGTCGGCGAGGGTCATTTGCAGACCCAGCACTCGTTGCAGCGTGAGCCATCGCGGATAGGCATCCAGCGGGACGATCAGCACGCCGTCGTCGCCCGTGAAGGTCAAATGGGCAGCCTCGGCCGGACCCGACTGCGCGTCGCCCCACCACGCCACTTTGAACCGCGGCGTCGCGCGGCGGTCCATGCAGGCAAACTCGAAGCGCAGCAGCCCAGCGCCGTGACCCGAAACGTTGAGCGTAGACAGGTCGAAGCTCAATTGCGGATTGCCGCCCGTCACCTTGTAGACGCCTGACTCCGCTTGCAGATCGTGCAGGGTCGGCGGCAACGCGTCGAGCGTCGTGACCTGGGTCATTTTCTTCGACAGCGAGCGGTCCGAACGCCCCCAAGCCACCGGAATCTTGCCCAACTCAGGCTTCGCAAACGATGTGTCCTGCAGCGCCAACCGGTATTGCGCTTGCAGTGCCGGTTCCAGCGTCACATCAATGACACCCGGATAGCCAGCCTGCGCAGGGTCGAGCGGTCCGCCGTCGAGCCAGATCACATGCTGTTCAGCCGACAGCTTTGCGACCTTGTGCGTCTCGCCGTTATGCAAACGAATTTGTGTGCCGGGCGCGAACGCGGACATCGGCGTGCTCACGTCCAATGACAACGCGGCTTCGGTGCGGCTCACGCCCCGGTCCCATTTGTCGTCCGTCAGGTCTCTCATTCCGACGGTCAGGCGTTGCCCCTGCGTGGCGGCCATCGCCGGCGCGCTAAAGCCGAGGATGGCGCCGTCCGCCCACACCGGCGTATAGCGATCCATCACGAACCGGTACAACACAGGGTCTCTCAACGCGAGGCCGCCGCCATCGTACGTGATGTTGTCCGCCGAGAGCAGCGCGATGCTGGGCAAATCGCGCGACAGCCTTTCGACCGCTCGTTGCTGCTGTCGAACCGGCGCCATGTTGTAAGCCGCCGTCACCGCCATCGTGACCGGCCTGCCGAAATAGAACGTCTGCGCATTGTGCGACGTCAGATCGAGGTAGCCCGCACCCGGCGCCAGCTTGCTATTGAGCAACGTGTTGAGCTTGATGAGCCGCGCCCATTGCTCATCTTGCACCATCGCGTGCCCGACGTTGGGCATCCCCACGTCCGCGCCGTTTTTCAGCGGCCCGATCGGCGTAAATGACGATACCGCAGATACGGCCGTGGAAAAGGCGAGCGTCGTGTACGTCAACGTTGCGCTCATCCCCGCGACAAGCACGACCAATGCCACGCGGTTGAACCTCAGAGTCGAGTGCCACGCAATGATGGGAATCAACACGGACCAGCCGAAAATTGCCGCCAGGCCCGCGCGAGACATATCACCTGGATCGATACGCCCCATCGAGTAAGGCGTCAGCAGCAGCGCGAACAGCATCACCACGACCGCCGGCAGAAACGTCGCGGTTTTGGTCGCGCGATTCTTGATGCCTGAGTACACCATCATCAAACAGAATGCCGGTGCACCAAGCCACAACATCCTGATCGATTCGAAAACAAGGCCGGACTTAGGGCTGCCTGGCTTCCAGCTGTTCTCCCACGCAATGCCGTACGCAACCTGATTGATGGGACCGTTTTCGAGTACATACCGGATCGCGCCGATCAACATGGCGGCCAACGGAGTCGCCAGCGCAAGCACCAGAAACGCCACGCAGACCGCTGCCAATGTTTTCCAACCTTCGCGCTCGCCGCCACGCCACATGCGCCATACCGCTTCGAGCGCCAATATGCCGGACGCCGCAGCAAGCAGCAGACCCGCCGGCGGCACGCCCAGCACTACCATCGACGCCGTCACAAGCCATACCGCAAGCCAACGCGCAGGCTGCGCCCGCAGTGCGCCACTGAACCACAAGCACATGAACGGCGTGAAAAACAGAAAAGCCGTTCTGCCGCCAATAAAGAATGTCGAGACCAGCGCGAGACCCAGGCTCCCGGAAAATTCAAAGAGCGCGAAGAAAGCGACGAGCGCCAGCAGCGTCGAGCTCAGCCGGGTTGCATCGAAAATGCTGGCCGCCGTGCCGTCATAGAACACGACCGAGAGTAGTCCGGGTAAATCGTCCTCCATGAAGCCGTGAGGAGAGATATAGCCGACATAGGGAGCCACACCCTTCAGGTACGACGACCAGCCGAGCAGGTTCTGTCCAAACTCGTAGTCATTCGGGGAAATTGACGGGCCGATCGTATTGCCAAACTTGAAAGCAATCAGCAGCCCAAACAATGCAAGCGGCGAGAACAGTACCTTGTAGCTCTGCCTGTCATCGCGGCAATAGCCGACGTAGCGCCGAAACACGTCGACCACACCGGCGACGACCAACGCGATCGCGAGCGCCTTCAACGCCCACGTCGTCGAATATTTGGTCAGTGAGCCGTCCGGCAGCGCGAGCCGCGCCGGATAAAGCGTCAGGAAAAACAGCGGTAATCCCAACTGGCCGACGACGACGCTTTTGGGCAGGATGCGCAACACGAGTCGGGGCGTGAAGGCCGAAGCCAACACCAGCAAAAACAGCCCGCCGATCAGCAGATGCGATACCTTGGCGTAGCGTGTCACGTCGATCGGTCCCGCGAGGCCAACCGGCGCGCGGCCCAGCACGAGCGCAATTTCGAGCGGTACGAGTGCCAGCAGGAATGCCGAGAACAGACTCAGCCCGGTCACCCATGGCGACACGCGCTCCGACTTATCCGCCTGCAACCACGCCGATACGCCGAGTATCAGCAACCCAGCCGCGGAAACCAGCTGTATGGTCCTGTCGATCGATGAGCCGGCAATCAGTCCCGCGATCACCACGACCGACGGAATCGACCACCACAGCAGTTGCTCCGCAAGATCTTGCGCGTATGCAGACTGCGTACCATGGCTCTTAAGTTTCCTGATCTGCGCCGACAGAAATGCCAGGCCGGCAAGCAACACGCCCATGAAAAACAGCGGCGCGAACATATCCTGAAACTTCGTATTGGCTCCCCATGTAATGCTGCCGACAATGAAATCGGCATACGTCGGCGCAAGCGTAAAGCGCAAGCCCAGCGCCAGCGCGGCAGCGGCCAGCGAGGCCGACGCCACCACCACGCTGGTCTTTTCTGTGTTTGTTAGTTGGTTTTGCATTGAACAGCTCATTCGTCGCAGCTTACGCGCGTGCGAGTCGCGCTTTCATTTCACACCGGGTTATAAGCCCCAAAGCACGCCTTGAACAGCACCTGCAACACCGACAGATTGCCCTTCACACTACTGATCTTCGTCGGCACCTCGCCCTTCGGATAACGTCGCGTGGTCGCGACTTCGAGACACCGGTAGCCGAGCTTCGGCGCGCGATACGACAGATACGCGAGCAACTCGTACGTCGAGAAGACATCCCTGAACGGTGCGACACGCGAATCGAGCAGCATCTTGCGGCTATAGGCCCGGAAGCCCTGGGTCGTATCGGTCCAGTGAAAACCGGAAAAGAGACTGAGCATTGGCGCATGAATCAGCCGGATTGCCAGATCGCGCGACTTGGGCGTGTTCTCCGCGATGCCGCCAGCCAGATAGCGTGACGCCTGCACGAAATCCACACCACGCTTTAACTCTTCGATGAAGCGGGGAATCGCGTCAGGGTCGTCCTTGTCGTTGCCGTCGATCGTGACGATGCCCTCGTACCCTTGATCCAGCGCCAACGCGTAAGCGCAGCGCAATTGCGCGCTCAGCTTGCCGGGCCCCGTCTTGAGCAACAGCGTGTGAACGCCCTTGCTCTTCAGGAACTCGAGATCGAGCGAACCATCGGTACTGCCGCCGTCGACGATGATCACATCCGCTGCGACGGGAATACCGAGTGCCGCCATCCGTTCGAGCAGATTGCGAATGCGCGCGCCTTCGTTGATCACCGGAATCACGACGCACCATGGGCTGCGCGATTCCGACGTCATCTGAATCCTGCAAGCGGGAACCTGCCACGTCGCGCGGACTTGCTGGGGAATGTCGAGTTTCATTGAAGTCTGTGATCCTTTTATCTCACCCTACGCGGGCCGTAATGAGCGCAACGCCTGCGATGATGAACAGGATTCCCGCACCGACGGTCCACGGAAAAGGCTCACGAAATATCACCACTGACAGAACCGCCACACTCGCAATCGCGCCGGCGGTCAGCACAGGTTGTGCCACGTTCAACGGCAGCCGGCTAAGCGCCGCGGCGTACAGCAGAAAGGCCGCGCCGTACAGCGCGAGGCCCAGCCAGAACGGCCCATTCTTCAGCGCGCCGATCGGATCGCTAAGACTCGGGAAGCGCCGCGGCGGCATCATCGCGATCTTGACCAGCACGCTTGCGGAAGCATTCGACGCAATCCCCAGCACCAGAATCAGCCACTTCATGCGCACGCTCCCCCATCGGAGCGGTAGCACCGAACGGCCTCGCCGACGGCACGACGAACCGCGTCCATGGCCGAGCCGGATTTCGGTGCGAGCATTTCGATCGACACCACCTGCTGCGGCAACAGCTCGGTCAATACGTCGGCGACCGCGCGGTGATTCGTTCCGCCTTCGCCAAGCGTGACGAGATTGGGTTCGCTCGCGTGGACATGGCCGATCAGCTGCGCGTATTGCGTCACGACATCGCGCACGTTTTCTTCGTTGATCGTGACCGCGCCCGTGTCAAGCTGCATGCGGATCGCAGGATGCGCAACGGCCGACACGACCGTGGCAGTATCGCGGCTATTGGTCATGAAGTTCGCTCCATAGCACGGTGGATTGGGTTCGAGGCAAACGAACACCCCCTGCTCGGCAGCGATGTCGCCGACGCGGCGGAAGAACGTCACCGCGATATCGTGCGCGGCATCATCGGTGAGTCCGGTGCGATCGCGATTGCGCGGTGAACCGAATACGAGCCGTTGTGCGCCCAGGCCCGCACCGACCCGGCACACCGCGCGCAAATGCTCGAGCATCGCCTGCTGAGATTCGGCCGTGCCGAACACATTCAGCCCGGTGGTCCCGAACAGCAGCGACTGCATTCCGGTGATGGCGATACCGCGCCCCGACCACCATCCGCGAACGCGTGCGATGTCGGCCGCCTCGGCGGTCTTCGGGTCCGGAAAATACTTGCCCGGCGCAACGTCGATTGCATCGACGCGATACTGTTGCAAAATGTCCGCGACGTGTTGATCGTCGGCGACTTCCCATGCAATGTTCGAAATGGCGATTCTCATGCGTGCCCCGCCGATCCGGCAGCGGCCTTCAGCGGCTCGGATTGCGCATACGCGCGGACCGCCTGAATGGTCTCCCGCTTGCTGTATTGATACGAGCCGGTGGCGCCGAACAGCCCCGCATGCACGGTGCGGAAGTCGTAGCTGGCGGGTTGCGCCACGGTCGCCTGATCGAACGGTCTGCCGAAGCCCGCCTCCGACACTTCGGCCACCGTGATCGGCTCGGCGGTCAGATGCACGAGCTTCAGACCCGCAGCGAGCGCAGTCTGAATGTCATGCCAGAGATTCACCATCGGATAGAACTGGAAGGAGCCGCGGCTATCGATCGCATGAAGATTGTTGCCGTTCAGAAAATCGAAAATCACGTTCTTGCGAAGTCCCGGTCCAACGAGCCCTGGCAGACGGACGATCAGATGGCTGGGAAAGTGCGTCTCGACGAATTTCTCCAGCAGGCGCCGATGCAAGCCATACGCATGCAAGCCTTGCTCGTCCACCGGCGTGTTCTCGTCGACGCCGACCGGATTGCGAAACACGTCGACCGTGCTGATCAGGACGAACGTATCGCACTTCACCGTCGACAGATGCGCGATCAACCCTTCGATCTTCTCGCGGTCCGCCTCGGGTTGCGCGTTCGCAATCCACTTCTGCGCCGGTGCACCCGCGCCGACCACCAGACCGAACGACGACCCGCGGATCTGTTCAATGTTGGTCGAGCGGAATTGCGCGTCGAAATGCTTTTGCTTCAGCAGGGTCGATCCTACGAACCCCGAATATCCAATCAATGCATCGTTCATTTGCCTGTTCCCAATACCGTGTGTGTTTGCGAAGTGGCAACGAAGGTCTCCGCGTCCAGCTTCTCGAGCACGTCGTAGATGTTATCGATCTTGCCGCCCAGGATCGAATAGAGGCCATTCGACGCCGGATACTGCTCGAACAATATCGGGCGACCGTCGTCACCTTCGTTTTTCACGAGGACCGTTTTGACCTCGAACAGCGAGTCGACGTAACGCGCATCATAAACTGCCGGAAAGTAGCGCCCGACGTCCCGCATCATGCGGTCCACGCGGCTGTCGCGCTGATACTCGTGCAATCTTTTGTACGGGTCTTCGCCCGGCGCATCCATCCAGCTCGAATGCGGCGTATAGCGCACGTGCGAGAGCGTGTGCAGGCCGCGAGCCGGAAACGGCATCATCGAGAAGAACGGGCCGTCCATCACGGTCACGCCAAGCCCGCGCAATTCCGGTGGCGTCTCGACCAACGCCATCTCGGTGATCTCGTGCTTCAATTTCGTCTGCGTGCCATGAAAGTCGCCGGCGAACTGGTTCAGACCGCTATACGTGCAGTTGAAAACGTATCGGGCGTGCAACGCCGAACGGTTCGCATCGTCGCACTCCAGCACGAAACCGTCGCCCTGCCGGTGAATTCGCTCAACTCGCGTATTCAGCCTGACCTCGACGTCGAGTTCGGCGAGTTCGCGCCTTGCCCAGTCCGCGAGCCGGGTTGAATCGAACGCGTACTCCTCCACCAGAAACACCTGCTCGATCAGGCGCGGTTCGAACAGATCGCGAATCGCCTGCGGAGCGGGTTCGAGACTCGCGCCGATCTCGCGGCAAAACCGCTCGAACTGCCGCGCCGTCACTTTGGAATTGCGCCGCGCGATCGCGTAGACCTTGGTGAAGTCGCGCTTTACGGCGTCGGGAAAGTCGCGCACGAAGCGAGGTAGATTGACGCGACTGCGAAAGGCCGTCGTGAAGCTGCGCGGATAGTGATAGCCGTTGTGAACGCGCGCCTGATTGTTGTACGAAGCGCGCACCAGCAAGGCCGGCTCACGTTCGATCAACGTCACCGTCTTCAGCCCGCGCTGCTTCTTGAGGTAAATCGCGATCGCCGTTCCGTAGAAACCGCCGCCGATGACTACAGCATCTTGCATGAGCCAATCCTCCCGTTCAGTCAGGAGGAATGCATCGAGTCGTTCACGTTCGCGCGATGTGGCTCAGGCAATCTGACGTCTTCGATATTCAGTTTCTGACGACGCGTCATCACGCTGCTCGTGAATTCCTGCGCGACATGGTATAGGGGACCTTCGTTGCTCAGCCGCGCCATCTGCAGAATGTACTCGCCGAGCACCAGCAGCACGAGCGAGATCAGAAAGAACATGCCGGACTGTTGCAGCGACAACGTCACCCAACCTGGCGCCACATCCGCCTTCAGCAGCGCAATCGCGATCACGTAAGCCGAGTAGATCAGGTTCGACACCGCGCCGAATAGCGACAGCGCGGTCACGAGCCGCATCGGCGCCCGCGTGGTCGACACGAGCAGGCGGATGCCGCGATCGATGCTATGCCACAGGTGCTTCGCATGCGCGGCCTTGGGCGGCACACTATAGGTCAGGTTCACGCGCGCAAAGCCGCCAGTGGCCGGCAGATACCGGTAAGTCATCGCGGGCATCGGATGCTGCAGCATGAAATTGATCACGCGTTTGCTGAGCAGCCGGTACTGGGGCGCATCCTTGGCCAGGTGCACGCCGTTGGACCATTTGTACATCGCATTGAATGCGCTCAGGCACGTACGGTACGCCCAGCTTTGCACCGGCTTCTGTTCGTTGTCGGCGAAGACCACGTCCGCGCCGCTTGCCGCCCTGTCGAGCATGGTCGGAAGGAAGCGGATGTCGTCGACCAATGGGTCGACCACCGCGACGAAATCGCCGAGCGCATTCTCGAGCCCCACCCACGAGGCCGTGTCTGAATCGACCTCCTTGGTCAACGCATATACCTGCAGATTCGGCAAGCCGCGCTCGCTCGCCAGTTGCTTGAGTACGGCGACACTGTCGTCCGCGGACGCGTTGTCCACGACAATCAGTTCGTAGTCGCTGACGAGCGTCCCCATGACCGCGGCGGCATCCTTCAGCATGACTTCGAGCTCTCGCGCCTGATCGCGAACGACAAATACGACGGACAAAAACACCGGGAAAAACACGACCTGCCCCCTGGCAATAAATCGGCCTAAGCGCAACGCTCCGTGAACCTGCAACGCCAGCCTCGCGCAGAACATTTATCGGCAAGGATCGACATTTTGTGCGGCATTGCGAAAAGCGCAATGCGCAAAATGAGCGTCGGCGCTCGGAGAGGCATTGAACACGCCCCCGCCGTGTACGGATGCGCGCAAACAGCGTTGGAAAATTGCTTCCGGCGCTTTGCCTGGCCGGAAAAATGAGTCCAACTATGCCGTTACCCGCTATTTATTGCAAGTTGTTTCAGGGTGTAAGAAGTATGCGCGACACCGCGCGCCAGCGCACCCGCCGGCCGCTTTATAGCCCCAATACCTCCTCATACAGTCCGCGATACGCGTTGCCCAACGCCGGCCCGGAAAACAGCCGCTCATAGCGCTCACGCGCCGCCGCCCCCATTTTCAGCGCGAGCGGTTCGTTCTGCACCAGTTGATTGACCGCCGCCGCAAACTGCGCTGGCGATTCAGGCGGGACCACGAACCCGGTCACGCCATGCTCGTTCACATACGAGGTGCCCGAGCCGACCTCACAGCAGACCATCGGCTTGCCGAACATTTCGGCCTCGACGAGCACCATCCCGAACGCCTCCGAGCGCAAGTGCGATGGCATCGCCAACGCGCGGCAGCCGCTCAGCAACGCGACCTTCTCCTCGTGCGACACCTGCCCCGCGAACACGACATTCGACGCACCTACCTGCTTCGCCAATTCAGTCAGCCGCTCCATCTCGGGCCCGGAACCCGCGATGACGATGTTCGAAGCGATCGACGGCGCCGCTTCGATCAACGTGTGCAGTCCCTTGTAGTACCGCAGCACGCCAAGTGCCAGCACGTACGGCCGGTCGCCGAGTCCGAGGCGCTCGATGCATTGCGGCCTGAAGCGCCCGAGTTGCGGATCGTCGCGATAGTCGATGATGCCAAGCGGTATCGCCTTCAGTCGCTGCTCGTCGACCATGCCGGTCAACACCGCGCTGCTGCGCGCATAGACGGCCGAAGTGGCGACCACCGCCGACATCGAGCGCAACGTCGAGCGCATCAACGGTCCATACACGTAGCCCAGCGCGCGCTGGCGCACCACGTCGGAGTGATACGTCATCACGGCCGGCTTCTTCACGCGCCCCAGCAGATGCAGCACATCCGCAAAGGGCCACGGAAAGTGAAAATGCAGCACGTCGGCCCATTCGGCCTGGGCCCGATACTGCCGCAGCGACTCGAAGCCGCCGAGGTCGCAGGAAGCCGGCGCCGCCCATGACCGCGAACGTGTCACCACGCCCTCGGGAAACTGGATGTCGCGCGGCACCGGATTCGGCGACAACGTGAAAATCCGCGGATCGACCCCGCAGGCGCGCGTGGACAGGCTGATCTGGCGGATCGCCTCCTGCAGCCCACCGGGCGGGTCGGGGAAATACGTGCGATAGATGTGCAGAACTTTCATGCTCGCGCCACTCACGCCACCGCGTCCAGCGAAGCCGGGCTGCCATTGCCCTCGGCACGGCCACGGAACGTGATCGCCAGCATCTTGTCCAGGCGCGCGTCCCACGTGTTCTCGCCCACGGCCGCACGCACTTCCTCGGCGCTCAGCTTGCCGCGCGCAAGCTGCTTTTCGATCGCGGTGATAAACGCGTCGGTATCGCCGCCCACTTCGAGACCCGCACGCGGCTCCTTCGCGAAGTCGAGCGGGGTCGACACGACCGGCAAACCGGCCGCGAGATATTCGTAAAACTTCATCGGGAACATCGAGCGGGTGTAGTCGTTCAGCAGCGTCGGCAGCACGCCGACCTGCATGCCGCGCAAATACTGCGGCAGGATTCGATAGGGGCGATAGCCGAGCAGATGCACGTTCGGCAAGCGCGCCAGTTGCGCGAGCAGATCGCTGCGCTGCCCTTCGCGCTCCTCGCCGATAATGATCCATTGCCAGTGCGGCCGCGCCTGCGCGGTCTGCAACAACAACGGGAAGTCCACCTTGAAGTCCGACAGCACGCCGTGATAGATGAGCCGTGGCTCGGGGATCGCGGCCAGCTCGGCAGGCAGCGGTCCTTCGGCGCGCGCTTCGCCAAAGTGCGCATCGTCCACCACGTTGCCGAAAAAATGCGTGTTGCGATTGAACGGCAAACAGGTTTCCTTCAGCGACAGCGCGGTCGTAAACACCGCCTCGCACTGCCCGAGCAGCGCCTGCTGCGCACTGCGAAACGCGTCCACGTCGACGCCGGGAATCTCCGCGATATCGTCGACGCAGTGATACACGAGCGGCCCGCGCGGCAACGTTGCGATCGCGTCAAGCATGTATGGGTGATACGTCCAGACCACCGGCTTACTGAAGCGTCGCGACTTCGCGAAGCGTTGCACCTTATAGCGCAGCAGCGCCTGATTCAGCGCACGCACGAACGGCAGGTGATGGCCGGCCGGCACCATCAGCGGCGACAGCACCCAAACGTTTTCCGCACGTCGCGGCGGGCCGAGCACGAGCGACTGCACGCCGCGCCACAAACGGCGCCACAACCGCGCCCAGTCGCGGCCGCTGCCGACCTTCGGCGAGCGGAAGCCGACGCTCTCCACATAGAGAATCCGCCAGCCGCGTGCGGCCAGAATGCTCGCCGTGTGCTGCTTGTTGGTCCAGTAGGGCTCGTCCCAGTCGGCGGTCGAAAATAGTATGCAGTCCTGCGCGGCCAACGCCGTGTTCTTGCCGTCAACCAATGAACACCTCGACCGGTCGGCCTTGCAGGCTCTCGACGATACGCTGGGAAGCCAGGCCATCGCCGTACGGATTCGCGCGATTGCGCAGCGCCGCGCGCCGCGCCGGATCGTCGAGCCAGCCGCTCACCGCGCTCTCGATACTCGCCGCGGCCTGGCCGGCCAGCGTCGCGAAACCGGCATCGACGCCTTCGCGGCGTTCCGTGTGATTGCGCATCACGACCACGGGCACGCCAAAGGTCGGCGCTTCTTCCTGAATGCCGCCGGAGTCGCTGACCACGACCGCGCTGCCGCTGATCAGATACAGGCTGGTCGGATAATCGACCGGCTCGATCAGTGCGAGGTTCGCAATGCCGTCCAGCTCGCGATGCACGGGGCCGCGCACGGCCGGATTCAGATGCACCGGAAACACCCACCGGTAAGCGCTGTAACGCTGACACAGATCGCGCAGCACCCGGCAGATCTCCTGCAGCACGTCGCCGAAATTTTCGCGCCGGTGACAGGTGACGAGCACATGTTCCTTCTGCGCGCCGTGCCATTGCGGCAGCGGACTTTGCGGCGGGCTCACGCGCCAGCTCTCGCGCACCTCGGCAATCGCATCCACCACCGTATTGCCCGTCACGACGATCTTTTGCGCCGCGACGCCTTCGCTCAGCAAACTGCGACGCGCCGATTCGGTCGGCGCGAAATGCAGCGTGGCGATGCGGCCAAGCAGACTTCGATTCGCTTCCTCGGGAAACGGGCTCGACAGATCGCCGGTACGCAGTCCCGCTTCGACGTGGCCCACCCGGATCCCGCGATGAAACGCCGCGAAGCCCGCGCAAAAAGCTGTCGTCGTATCGCCCTGCACGATCACCCAATCGGGACGCACTTCGTCCATCGCCCGATCGAGCGCAGCGATCAGACGCGACGACAACGCATTCAGCGATTGCCCCGGGCTCATCGTGTCGAGCGTGATGTCCGGCTCGATGCCGAAGAACGCGAGCGCCTGCGCGGCCATGTCCTTGTGCTGCCCGCTCGCGCAAACGATCGTGTCGAACTCGTCACGCAAGGCCCGCACGACCGGCGCCAGCTTGATCACCTCGGGCCGCGTGCCCATCACCACCATGACTTTCATTGCAGTGCTTTCCCCGCCTCGACCTGCGTGTGTGCGCCCCGGAACTCGACGCCGAGCGTCAACGGCGTTGTTTCACTGGACGGCGTCACGACGCGAAACGCGCCGCCTTCTTCGATGATCTGCGTGAGCGAGCGGAACCTGAGGAAGTCGAGCGCGGCTTCTTCATGCAGGAACAACGGCTTGCGCGCCGTCCTGCGGATATACGCGATGAACTGCTCGTGCGCGTCGATGCGCGACGCCTCGTCGCGCCAGCCATACGCGTAGCGCTCCGAGAACGGGTGATCGAGATAGCCGAACAGCGTGTTGGTCGCGTACGCATGGTCGAAGGCCTGCTTGAAAATGGCGAGCGGGTCGCCCCCTTCGAGCATGCAGTCGCCATGCAGCATGCACTGCTGGCTGTGTCCGACGAAGCCTGCCGGCAGTCCGGCAAGCGCGCCGCCACGCGCGCTCAGGAACTCCGGATCGTTGCGAATGATTCCGCCGATGCAGCCGGCGTAGCCGGCGTCGATGAGGCCGCGCATCGCGTAAGGAGGCGACTGGTGAAACGGCGACACCGCATAACGCACCGGCACGCCCGTCACCCGTTCGAGCAGCTCGGCGGACTGGCTGCCTTCGGCGAGCGCGGTGTCGTAGCTGCCGCCCCAGTTCGGCGCGTGCGTGGCCGTATGCGACAGCACCGCTCCCTGCTGGCGATCGGCCAGCAACTCGCGAAGAATGCCGAGCTGATCCGCGCGATTCAGGTTCTGCGTATGGACCGCCAGCGTGAACGGCACGCCGAGGCGCTGATACGCTTGCCACAACGGCCGCGCCGATTCGATCTCCTCGTCGCAATCGAGGCGCGATGTGATCGCCGCGTCATAGCCCCACGGCAGCTCGCTCAGAACCGGCTGACACGGCAGCGCGTCGGGCCGGTAGCCCGACACGAACTGCTCGACCATGCGCCACTCGAACGAATCGCATGGGCCGACCGGCCGGTTGAACCACAGCACGCTCGACGCGCCGGCGTCCCACAGCGCGGCATACGCGAACTTCCGCTCGCCGTTCACGACGACCGCTGCGAGTTCCGCTTCGGCGGGCACCTGCGCCGCCTCCGTCACCGCCCAGATCGAGCCGTCGGCGCGAATCGCGCCGTAGCCGAGGTTGTTCCATTCGTCGGTGAAGTCGAAGCGCTCGAACGGGCGTTGCCACGCCTGCCCGCCAAGCGTCTGCGCGAGTGCGCCGTAGCGCACCACCGCCGCGCTCGCGCGTGCCTCGCCGGCGGGCGCGGGTGCGCTGCGGCTCGCCTGCGCGAGGTCGCCCGGCAAGTCCGCGGGCCGGTAGCGCAGATAGTCCGCGAGCGCGATCGGCATGTGACCGAACACGATCAGCTTGCGTGGCCGCGCGGTGACCAGCGCGATGAGGTCGGCGCTCCAGCCATCCGGCGCGTCGATGGCGACCACCACGTCCGGCGCGATCTCGCGCAGCATGTTGCGCGAGATCGCCTGAGCCTGGGTCGTACTGACCGAGCGCCGCAGCGCCGCCAGCACATGCTGGCCGGCGTCGGCGCGAGCGTCCGGAAACACGACGCCGATCATGCGCTCACCACGTGACGGAATTTAGCCCGGCTGCCGACCCGCACGAAATCGTCGTGACCGACATACGCGATCGTGAACGCGTCCTGCCAGAAGTGGCGCAGCTTGGCGGTCGTTTCGTCCGCGTTGGCGCTCGGCTCGAGAACGATGCGCAAGGTCGGCGGCGTGGTGCGCAGATCGATCTGAAATTCCTGGATTCCGCCGACGCGATGATCGAGCATGTCCTGAATGTGGTGCGTCGGGTGCGCGACGCCGTTGATCGGCACGACGTCGTGAATCCGTCCGACCACCTCGGTCAGGAAAAAGCCTTTGTCCGTTTCCTGCACACGCGCGAGGTCGCCGGTCGCATAGCGGATCAGCGGCATCAGCCTGTTGCGAAAGCCCGTGAACACCAGTTCGTGCGCGCCGTCGGGATTGTTCTCCGACACGCGGCTCTCCGGCCAGCCTTCGGATTCGAGAATCTGGAAGCCGCCTTCACGGCCGTCGAGTTCATAGGCCATCACGCCCAGCTCGGCGAGGCCATAGCGGTCGATCACGCGGCAACGCAACGCCGACGCGATCATCTCGCGAGCGTGCGGTTCGAGCAGCTCGCCGCTCGACTCGAACACCTCGAACGCCTTGCCGCCGCCATACTTGCGCTGCACGTAGCATGCGAGCGCGTACATGGTCGACGGATGCGAGTGCGCGAGATAGGGCTTGCGACGCTTGAGCGTGCGCCACATTTCCTCGAGACCCTGATCGTCGATGCGGTCGAAGAAGATGTTGCTGCGGTTCATCGCGAAACATTTGAAGTCTTCGCGCGACGGCCACTCGGGCACGACCTGGTCCGGGAAGCGGCACGCGAAGTGCAGCTCCGAGCGATGCCGCAGCTTGCCGATCCGTTCGCGGCAATAATTGGTGACCGCCGACGAGTAATCCGCGCCTTGCTGGTCGTAGTAGATCGTGGTGGACAGCCCGGTCGAGCCGCCGGTCTTGCACGCGTGATGGCGGCCCGCTTCCAGCGGTCCCGACAACAGGCGCGGGCCCTGCTCGCGGATGATGTCCTTGGTCAGATACGGCAGCTCTTCCAGATAGCGCGGGTCCTGTTTGACCTTGGCCGGATCGAACTGCCTCGCCTGAAACAGATCGCGGTAGTAAGGCACCTGCGCGCCGGCGAATTCCAGCATGCCGGCGAGGCGTTCGAGCGCGATGCGGCGGCGCTGCGGCATCGGCAGCGTGTAGTGCTCGCGCAGCTCCTGGATCTTCGGACGCACGCTGCGTTTCTCGCGGCTCTCGGCAATCGGATACGCGACATAGCCGCCCGCGAATCCCTTCAAGGTGCGAAACGGCTGACGCACCAGCAGGGATTCGGAGTAGCGCAGAAATGGGTGATTAGCTCGCATGAAATTCGAACCTTGTTGCGCCTATGGCGCGCCTATATTGCGCATGGGCTCATGCCCCTGAATTGCGCTGTTGGGTTACGCCTGTCCGACTCCCACCGAGTGCGCCGCGATGAATTCGCGGCCAGCATCGGCAGCGCGATCGCATGGCCGCGAAGCCTCGCCGGGAACCGGAAACATTCGATTCGCGCAGCACGTCATGGCGCGTGCGGTGAGCAACGATGCAGCGACCTGACGACGCAATGCTGCGTGAGCGCCGCCGCTCACGCTCGCAATCTCAATGCGGTATTTGCGCCGCGTGACTGACGAGCGGTGCGTCGCTTTTCTCGGGCGGGCTCACGGGCTCGTCGGCAACCATCCGGCCGTGCTCCATCAGGATCTTGCGATTGCACACGCGTGCCACCAGCGAGGGATCGTGCGACGCGACCACCAGCACCGACGCCTTGCCAACCAGGCCCTCCAGACGCTCGGCGGCCTTGATGCTGAAGGCCGCGTCGCCCACGCTGAGCCACTCGTCCATGATCAGGATGTCGGCTTCGACACTGGTCGAGATCGCGAACGCGAGACGCAGCATCATCCCGCTCGAATAGGTGCGCACCGGCAGATTCAGGTAGTCGCCCAGTTCGCTGAAATCGGCGATCTCGTCGATCTTGCTGCGGATGCGCGCCGGCTTCAGGCCGTCGAGGATGCCGCGCAGATAGATGTTTTCGAAGCCGGTCGCGTCGGGGTCGAGGCCCATCGACACGTCCAGCAGCGACGCAATCTTGCCCTGCACCTTCAGCTCGCCGCGCACCGGCGCGTAGACGCCCGACAGCGTGCGCAGCAGCGTCGTCTTGCCGGAACCGTTGTGGCCGATCAGGCCCACGCGCTCGCCTTCGGTGAAGCTGAAGCTGAGGTCGTCGATCGCCCTGACGATCGCATGGCGGCCTGCATCCTGGCCGATCCGGCCACCCGTCGTGAGATTGAGCACCGCCTTTTTCAGCGAGCGATGCGAGTTCTCGTAAATCGGAAATTCGACGGAGATGTTACGAGCGACAATCGATGAAGAACTCACAATATCAAAGCCAGTAAGGAACGCGATTACGGAAACGTTTCATCAGCAGTTGCGCGAACGCGAAGCCGACGATCAACAAGCCGATCGACCAGGCCCACGATTCCCAATGGGTCGGACGGCCGGTGAGCGGCGCACGCACCGTTTCGATCAGGTGATACAGCGGGTTGTATTCGGCGACCCACGCGCGGTCCTTCAGGATTTCCGGCGACCACATGACCGGCGTGAAGAAGAACACGACCTGGATCAGGTTGGTGACGATCGGCGGAATGTCGCGAAAGCGCGCGCACAGCACACCGAGCGTCACGCCGAGCCACACGCCGTGCAGCAGCAGGATCAGCAGCGCGAGCGGCACCAGCACGAATTCCCAGCCGGGCCAATGGCCGAAGGCGAGCAGCAGCACCACGACCACCGGCAGGCTGTGCAGCAGGATCACGAAGTTGCGCCACGCGATCCGGCATACGTGGATCGTGAGTGGCAGACGGATCTGCTTGATCAGATAGGCGGCGCCAATGAACGCCGAACAGCCTTCATTGGCCACCGATGCCAGGTAGGCCCATACCACCAGACCCACCGCGAGAAACGGCAGATAGTCCGAGATCTCCTGGTGCAGCAAGGTGGAGTACAGCGCGCCGAGCACCACGACCATGATGATCGTGCTCAACGTGAACCAGAACGGTCCCAGCACCGAGCGGCGATAGCGTTGCCGGATGTCGTGCCAGCCGAGCGTGCCCCAGACCCGCACCGATTTCATGCCGACGATCAGATCGTCGCTCTCGGTGTGACGCGTCAGGTCTTCTGTGTCATTGGTAAAGCTGATATCCATCTCAAGTACGTCCGTAAATGTCGTCGAAGCGGACGATATCGTCTTCGCCCAGATATTCGCCGCTCTGCACTTCGATCATCACGAGCTCGACCACGCCCGGATTTTCGAGCCGATGTTTGTGACCCGCCGGGATATAGGTCGACTCGTTGGTCGACACAAAGAACTCCCGTTCGCCGTTGACGACCTTGGCCATGCCGCTCACCACCACCCAATGCTCGTTGCGGTGATGATGCATCTGCAGGCTGAGGCTCGCGCCCGGCTTGACCTCGATGCGTTTGATCTTGAAGCGCGGACCTTCTTCGAGCACCGAGTACGTGCCCCACGGCCGGTGCACCGTGCGATGCACCTTGTAGGTTTCATGGCCGCGCGCCTTGAGCTCGGCGAAAATCTGCTTCACGTCCTGCGCGCGATCCCGGTCTGCGATGAGCAGCGCATCCGGCGTGTCGATCACGATCAGGTTCTCGACCCCGACCGCGCCGATCAGCCGGTCGCCGCCGCGCAGATAGGTGTTCTTCACGTCGAACAGCAGCGCCTCGCCTTCGACGCGATTGCCGTTCGCGTCCGCCGGCGACAGGTCGCTCAGCGCGGTCCACGAACCGACATCGGTCCAGCCGATAGCGCAGCGCACCACCGCCGCGTGTTCGCATTTCTCCATCACTGCGTAGTCGAACGACAGCTCCGGCACCGCGCCGAAACAGCCCGGTTCGAGCCGCACCTGGGCGCCTTCCTTGCCCGCGGCGGAGGGCGACTTCTCCATGCACTCGGCCGCCGCGCCGAGAATGTCGGGACAGTGCTGCTGCATCTCCTTGAGGATCGTGCCCGCGGTGAAGCAGAACATGCCCGAGTTCCACACGAACTTGCCCGACGCGAGATACTCGCGGGCCTTCTCGAGCGACGGCTTCTCGACGAAACGCACCACCTTGTCGCCATCGGCCTCGATGTAGCCGTAGCCGGTTTCAGGCGTATCGGGCTGCACGCCGAAGGTCACGACCTTGCCCGCTTGCGCGAGCGTCTGCGCCTGCGCCACTGCCGCCATGAAAGCCGTCTGGTCGGCGATCAGATGATCGGCGGCGAGCACCAGCATGACGGTCTGCTCGCCGTGCACCCTGGCCGTATGCAAGGCCGCGGTGGCGACCGCCGCGGCCGTGTTGCGGCCGAACGGTTCGAGAATGAACGAGGTGGCGCAGCCTTGCGCGTTCACTTCGCGGAAATCGTCTTCCGTTTTGAAGAACAGATCGCGATTGGTTACCGTCAGCACTTCCTGCACACCGGGTAGCGCCACCGCGCGCAAGAAGGCTTTCTGCAGCAGGCTCTCGCCATCCGCCAGACGGATGAACGGCTTCGGGTGCAATTCACGCGAGACGGGCCATAGTCTGGACCCCGCCCCGCCACACAGGATGATCGGTAACAAACTCACAGAGCCCTCTCAGTACAGTACTTATTACGCAGTCACACCGACGATCCGACGATCAATAATCAGCACAACCCATGAAATCAGCGGCTCGTACGATCGTTCGCGCGCCGCAGCCGGCTGATGGGCTGGCGCGGGTCCTGGTCGTTGATCGGTATTCTAACCTCGCCCCCTTTCACTATCGTCAGACAGCTCGAGTGCGGCGGCGCTGTGCGCTGTGGCAAGCGCCCTGAAACCTGGCGTCAGGAACGCACGGCGGGCGACTTCGGAAACCCGTCGGTCAGGCACAGCTTCAAGGCGTCGCGCCAATGCGGCGCGGCCAGTCCGAACACACGCGCCAGCTTCTCATTCGACATCCTCGAATTGGCAGGACGTTTCGCCGGCGTCGGATAGTCGGCGGCGGGGATCGGCAAGGTGTTCGGCCGGTTCGGCAAGTCCGCGAGTTCGAAGATGGCCGACGCGAAGCCGTGCCACGAAGTCGAGTCGCCCGCGCACAGGTGATAGACGCCCGAGCGCTCGCTCCACCACTTCGCGCTGTCTTCGGCGGCGAAGGCCTGAGCCGCCAGATGCGCGGTCAGCGTGGCGATCGTGTTGCACCAGGTGGGCGCGCCGAACTGGTCGGCGACCACCTTCAACTCGGGCCGCTCGGCGCCCAGGCGCAACATGGTCAGCAGAAAATTCTTGCCGCGCGTGCCGTACACCCAGCTCGTGCGCAGCACCAGATGATTCGCGCCGGTCGCGGCGATCGCCTGCTCGCCGGCGAGCTTGGTGCGGCCATACGCGTTCTGCGGATCGGTGCGATCGTCTTCGACGTACGCCCCTTCTTTGGTGCCGTTGAACACGTAATCGGTCGAATAGTGGATCAGCGCCGCGCCCAGCTTTTTCGCTTCTTCGGCGAGCACGCCCGGTGCATCGCCGTTGATGCGCAGCGCGAGATCGGACTCTTCTTCGGCCTTGTCGACCGCGGTATAAGCTGCCGGATTGACGATCAGCGCAGGCCGCAGTTCGCGAACCACGCTGCGGATCTGATCGGGATTCGACAGATCCAGCGTGGCGCGGTCCACCGCGACCACCTTGCCGAGCCCTTGCAGCGTGCGCGCAAGCTCGTAGCCCACCTGGCCGTTCACACCGGTGACGAGAATCGTCCGGGCATCATGTGCGCTCATGCGGCCGCCCCTTATGCGTAGAGTTCGGCGTCGGCAAGGCGCTTGCCCGCCGCGTCTTTCGCCGCGAGCAGCGGCTCGAAGCCGATCGGCCATTCGATGCCGATCGCCGGATCGTTCCAGACGATGCTGCGCTCGTGCTCCGGGAACCAGTAGTCGGTGGTCTTGTAGAGGAATTGCGCGGACTCCGACAACACCACGAAGCCATGCGCGAACCCGGGCGGCACCCACAGTTGCCGGTGATTCTCGACCGACAGATGCACGCCCGCCCACTTGCCGAAATTCGGCGAGCTTTTGCGGATATCGACGGCCACGTCGAACACTTCACCCTCGACCACGCGCACCAGTTTGCCCTGCGCATGCTGGATCTGATAATGCAGGCCGCGCAGCACGCCCTTCGCGGAGCGCGAGTGGTTGTCCTGCACGAACTCGACGCCCGCCTCGACCTTCTCGGCAAACTCGAGCGCATTGAAGCTCTCGAAGAAAAAACCACGCGCGTCGCCGAATACCTTCGGCTCGATGATCTTGACTTCGGGCAGCGCGGTAGCGGTTACCTGGATGGCCATGCGACGTGATCCGTAAGAATGTTTTGCAGATACTGCCCGTAGGCGTTCTTGGCGAGCGGTCTCGCGAGCGCGAGCAGCTGTTCGCCGTCGATCCAGCTGCGCCGGTACGCGATCTCTTCCGGACACGCGACCACCAGACCCTGGCGCTTTTGCAGCGTCGCGATGAACGTGGCCGCTTCGATCAGCGAATCGTGCGTGCCCGTGTCGAGCCACGCATAGCCACGGCCCATGATCTCGACGTTGAGCGCGCCATTGGCGAGATAACGCGAATTCACGTCGGTGATTTCGAGCTCGCCGCGCGGCGACGGCTTGATGTCCGCCGCGATATCGCAGACCTGCTTGTCGTAGAAGTAGAGACCGGTGACCGCGTAGTTCGAGCGCGGCTTGGCCGGCTTCTCTTCGATCGACAGCGCACGGAACTGCTTGTCGAATTCGACCACGCCATAGCGCTCCGGATCGTGCACATGATAGGCGAACACGGTGGCGCCTTCAGGCTGGTGATAGGCGCGTTCGAGCTGCTTCGCGAGATCGTGGCCGTAGAAGATGTTGTCGCCGAGAATCAGCGCCGACGGATCGTTGCCCACGAAGTCGCGGCCGATGATGAACGCCTGCGCGAGACCGTCCGGTGAAGGCTGAACCGCGTACTGGATGTTCATTCCCCACTGGCTGCCGTCGCCGAGCATCGCTTCGAAGCGCGGCGTGTCTTGCGGCGTGGAGATGATCAGCACATCGCGAATGCCCGCCACCATCAGCGTGGACAGCGGATAGTAGATCATCGGCTTGTCGTAGACCGGCAGCAACTGCTTGGAGACGACATGCGTGATCGGATACAGGCGGGTGCCCGACCCGCCCGCGAGAATAATGCCTTTGCGCGCCATTGCCGTGCCTTTACGCGCGCTGCGCGTAGTTGGTCTCAACCCACTTCCGATATTCGCCCGAAGCGACTTCGTCCGACCATGCCTGATTGTCCAGATACCACTGGACCGTTTTGGCGAGACCCGTCTCGAACGTTTCCGCCGGCGTCCAGCCGAGTTCGCGTTCGAGCTTGCGAGCGTCGATTGCATAACGGCGGTCGTGGCCCGGACGATCCTTCACATAAGTGATCTGATCGCGATACGACGCGCCCGCCTTTGGACGCAGTTGATCGAGCAGGTCGCACAGCGTGTGCACGACGTCGAGGTTCTTCTTCTCGTTCCAGCCGCCGACGTTGTACGTCTCGCCCGGCGTGCCGCCCGCGAGCACTTCGCGGATCGCGCTGCAATGGTCGCCGACATACAGCCAGTCGCGCACGTTCTGACCGTCGCCGTACACCGGCAGCGGCTTGCCGCTGAGCGCGTTGGCGATCATCAGCGGAATCAGCTTTTCGGGGAACTGGTACGGGCCGTAGTTGTTCGAGCAGTTGGTGGTCAGTACCGGCAAGCCATACGTGTGATGATAAGCGCGCACCAGGTGATCGGAACCTGCCTTGGTGGCCGAGTAAGGGCTATTCGGCGCGTACGGGGTGGTTTCGGAGAATTGTGGATCGGTGGCGGACAGCGAGCCGAACACTTCGTCGGTCGAAACGTGCAGGAAACGGAACGTCGCCTTGCCGGCTTCGCCAAGCGTGTTCCAGTAGCTGCGGGCGGCTTCGAGCAACGTGAAGGTGCCGACCACGTTAGTTTGCACGAAATCGGCCGGGCCGTGAATCGAACGGTCCACATGACTCTCGGCGGCGAAGTGCAGCACGGCGCGCGGCTTGTGCTCGGCGAACAGCGCGTCGAGCGCGGCGCGGTCGCAGATGTCGACGCGCGCGAAGATATGCCGCGGATTGCCCTGCAGTGACCTGAGCGTGCCCAGATTGCCCGCGTAGGTCAGTTTGTCCACGTTGAGGACTGCTTCGTCCGAGGCATCGAGCCAGTCAAGCACGAAATTGGCGCCGATAAAGCCGGCGCCGCCCGTTACCAAAATCATGAAATTACCTTCTAGATGTTAGCGGCAGATCGAGTTCAGTTCGCCGATCTGCTCACCCCGCGTGGTGGTTTCCGATTCTGCTGCCGCTCACCGCCTCCGCTTGCACTGCCTGCGGACGCTTGGACGCCAATCTTATGGAGCGCCAATTATAAAGCGGCCCGGAACAAAAACTAGAACACTAACAACTTGAAACAGCTTGACAAGATTGGTTGCCAATGATTCACACAGCGGGATTTTGGGCGCGAACGCGCCCGCGCAATGTGTGCGGGCGCACGAAAGCTGGCTGTCAGCCTGAGTTGTCAGCGGGGAACGTTGGAGGCCCGCGTCGGCTGGAATGAGCGGCGCGAGGGGAATGCGGTTGCCTGTTGCGGATGCGGCACGGCAGGTGGGCACGGGCGCAGGCGCAGGTGCAGGCTGGTGAAACGTGGTCCGCGCGGCCGGCGCCGCGCACGGCACACAACGGACACACAACGAGCACGCAACACCCGAAGCCGCGTGTCAGGCCGCGAGCATCCAGCGCAGCGTGTCGATGAACGGAATCGACTCGATCTTCGGCACCAGCGCGCGCAGCTTGGCTGGCGAGCCGGCCAGCATTTTCACGTCGGTGTGCCGGACGAAAGCGGGATTGACGCGGATATCGAGTTCATGGCCGGTCAGATCGCTTGCCGCGGAAAGAATTTCCCGCAACGTGTACGGCGTGCCGGTGCAGACGTTGACGGTTTCGGCCGTGGCTGCGGAATCGAGCAGCGCTTCATACGCGTTCGCCACATAACGCACGTCCGAAAAATCACGCGCGACATCGATATTGCCGAGCTCGATGGACGCTTCGCGGCGCGCGTAATGCTCGACGATCTTCGGCACCAGGAAGTTGGACGCCTGCCCGCGGCCGGTGTAATTGAACGGCCGCACGATCAGGAGCGGCAAGCGGTCGAACCAGGTGCGCACCATCGTTTCCATCGCCGCCTTGCTGGCCGCATAGTGATTGACTGGCGTGAGCGGAAAGGTCTCGTCGATCGCATCGCTGGTCACGTTGCCGTAGACGTTCGCACTGCTAGCGATCAACAGCTTGCGCGGCGTATGGCCGATCGCGGCGCAGGCCTCCAGCAGATTCAGCGTGCCGATCACGTTGACACGATAGAAGTCGAGCGGATCGTTGTGGCCGACGAAGCTGATCGCGGCCAGATGCACGATGTAATCGGGCCGCGCGATCTCGAGCACGCGCCGGCACGCGTCCGGCGACGTGATGTCGAGCCTGAGCCGGGTCGGCGTTTCAGGCTCGTTGCGACCGGCCATCGTTTCGATCACGGTGTGGCCGCGACCGAGCAGCTTCTCGACCAGATAGCGGCCGGTAAAACCACTTGCACCGGTGACGAGCGTGCGGATAGGTTGCTGCGCATGAGAAGTCGACATGCTTGCTCCGTTCACGAGGGTCATCCTGTTGTGTTGCCGTATCGCGCGAGGCCGTCGCGGCGCGGCTCGCGAGCGAGCGCCCGACGCTGCACGGCGCGATACCGCAACGTCAAACGGGCTATTATGTCACGCTACTATGTCGCACCGTCCAACGCGGCGCGTCGCCCGCGTCGCTGTGAGTATCGAACTGCATTGACTCCTTGATGACTCCCTCCACCACTTCAAGCGCCACGTCCAGCGCCACCGCTGCGTTGGCTCCTCTTGCATTCGGCGATCTGCAGGGCTGCCGCTCGCCGTTCCAGCGGCTGCTTGCCAAGGCCGCGCCGCCGGCCGGCACACCGCTGTGGTTCGCGGGCGATCTGATCAACCGGGGCAGCGAATCGCTCGCCACGCTGCGCGATGTGATCGCGCTCGGCGACCAGGCGGTGCCGGTGCTCGGCAATCACGATCTGCATCTGCTGTCGGTATCGGCGGGGATTCGCAAGTCGAAGAAAGGCGACACGATCGACGACATCCTCGCCGCGCCCGACGCCGCCGACCTGCTCGAATGGATCCGTCACCGCCCGCTCGCGCATTACGACAACGGCATGCTGATGGTGCATGCGGGCATCCTGCCGCAATGGGATGTGAACCTGACACTCGAACTCGCCGACGAACTGCAGCGTGCGCTGCGCGCGCCGAACTGGAAGGAAACGCTTGCCGGTTTATACGGCAACCAGCCGGATCGCTGGGCGCCCGAGCTCAAGGGCATCGAGCGCTTGCGCGTGACGTGCAGCGCGCTGACACGCATCCGCTTCTGCACGGCTAAAGGCGCGATGGATTTCAGCAGCAGCGGCACCTTGAACTCCGCGCCGCCGGGTTGCATGCCGTGGTTCGATGTGCCGTCGCGCAAGACCGCGGATGTCACCGTGGTGTTCGGCCATTGGGCCGCGCTCGGTTTGACCATGCGCGACAACCTGATCGGGCTCGATTCGGGGTGCGTGTGGGGAGAAAAACTGTCGGCTGTGCGTCTTGCGCAAAATCCCGTCGAACGCACGTTGACGCAGGTCGACTGCGAGTCGTGCGGCGCGCCTGACGGCGGCAACTAGACCCCGAGACCCGGAGACCCCGCTAAGAATGCGGCCGCGCGACGCGCGTCACGTCAAGCCGAACGCTCCGAGCCGTCGGACGGCTCGATGAGTGGCGCGGTGCCGGCCGGCGAGACCGCGCCTTGCGCCGCCTCCGTCACCGTGGCACCGGCCTTCGCCGTGCCGCCCTGCAGTTCCTGCAACGCCGCGGCAACCACCTGCTGCGCTTGCGCGGCCAGCGAGCGCCGGTCCGCGGCCGGCGCGAGCGGCTCGCCGACGTACACATGCGCGCTCAGCGGGCCACCGCGCAGCAGCAGATTCAGCGATTCGGCGAGCGACAGATCGTCGATATAGGCGGGCGCGGTGGACTGCCGGCCCTGCGCGTCTTCATACAGGATGCACAGCGGCTGCACCGGCGCCCCCGCCGACACCGCCGCCTGGAACATGTTCGCGTGAAACGGCAACAGCGCGAGTCCATTGGACGTGGTGCCTTCAGGGAACACGCACATCAGTTCGCCCGCGCTCAGACGATCCGACAGCTCATGCATGATCCGCTTCGCGTCGCTGCGCTTTTCGCGCTGGATGAACACCGTGTCCAATTGTTGCGCGAGCCAGCCGACCAACGGCCAATGCCGGATCTCCGCCTTCGACACGAACGGCGTCGGCCGCCACGCATTGATCACATAGATATCGATCCACGAGATGTGGTTGGCGACCACCAGCGCGCCGCGGTCGAGCCGCGCGGCATCGTTATGCACGACGAGCCGCATGCCGCACAGGCGCAGCATTTTCAGCGACCACGCGCGATTGAGCGCGTGACGCCGGTCCGCGCTCGCGCCCGGAAAGCGCGTCGCCACGACCCACATGCCGTGCAGCAGATGCGCGATGAGACGGGCCTTGCGTAACGCGAGCTTCATGGTTGGCGCTTTCCGTAACTGTGCGATGAGCTGGACACTAAGCGAGGCAAGGTGGGCAGATCAGCGCTGCTCGAACGCGACGTGACCCGACACGATGGTTGCCCGCACGCGCGCCGGCAGTTCGTAGCCGAGGAACGGCGTGTTATGCCCCTGGCTCTTCAGCGCACGCGGCTCGACGCGCCAATGCGCGTGACGGTCGAACACGCAGAGGTCGGCCACCGCACCCACCGCAATACGGCCGGCCGCGGGCAGTTCGAGCACCTGCGCCGGCGCCGCCGTGATGCGGTTCAACGCCTTGGCGAGCGGCACACCGGCTTCGTCGGCCCACTTGAGCGTCAACGACAGGAACAGCTCCAGGCCGGTCGCGCCCGGCGTGGCCTCGGCGAACGGCAGCAGCTTTTCGTCTTCGTCGACCGGCGTGTGGTCGGAGCAGATCGCGTCGATCGTGCCGTCGAGCAGACCCGCGCGGATCGCTTCACGATCGCGCTGCTGACGCAGCGGCGGGTCGAGCCGGAACTGCGCGTCGAAATAGCCGATGTCGAGGTCGATCAGATGCACGTGATTCACCGTGACGTCGCACGATACCGGCAGGCCCTCGGCCTTGGCCGCGCGCATCAGCGCAATGCCCGCCGCCGACGACAGATGCGACAGATGCACCCGCGCGCCCGTCACGCGCACCAGTTCGAAAATGGTGTGCAGCGCGATCGTTTCAGCCGACACCGGCACGCCCGACAGTCCGAGCCTCGACGCCAGCGCGCCGCTCGCGGCCACGCCGCCCTTGCCGAGATAGGCGTCGACGGGACGCAGCCACACGGTGTAGCTGTAGGTCTTCGCGTATTGCAGCGCGCGCATCAGCACCTGGGTGTCGACGATCGGCACGTCGGCCTGCGAGAAGCCGACGCAGCCCGCCTCGGTCAGCTCAACCATCTCGGTGATGACCTGCCCCTTGAGGCCGACCGTCAGCGCGCCGAGCGGATACACGTGTGCCTGGTTCAGGTTGCGCGCACGGAACTTCAGCATCTCGACGAGGCCGGGTTCATCGAGCGTCGGGTCGGTGTCCGGCGGACACACGAGGCTCGTCACACCGCCCGCGAGCGCCGCGGCCATTTCGGATTCGAGCGTCGCCTTGTGCTCGTAGCCGGGCTCGCGCAGGCGCGCGGACAGGTCGACGAGACCCGGCGCGATATGCAAGCCGCGAGCGTCGACCGTCTTTGCCGCGTGGAAGTCGGCCGGCGCGTTGCCGATGGCGACGATCTTGCCCGCCGCGATAAAAACGTCCTGCTGTTGTTCGGTGCCCGCTGCCGGATCGATCAGCGTGCCACCTTGAATATGAATCTTCATGCGCTGCCTTTTTTCAGCTTGGTTCAGCCTGGTTCAGCCTGGTTCAACCTGGTTCAACCTGGTTCAACCTGGTTCAACCTGGTTCAACCTGGTTCGGCTTGATATTCAGCCAGGTTCCGCCTTATTCGTCGCGTTACTCGCAGCGTTATTCGCCACGTTGTTCGCCACGTATTCGCCCTGTGCCGGCGTGTCTGGATAACGGCATGGTCCGGTGCCGCCGCGCTCGTGGCGGCGCGGCGCCTGCCCCCACCCGCTTCGCTCAGTCGTTATTGCCCGCGACGATACCCATCACCGCCATGCGCACCGCGATACCGAAAGTCACCTGATTCAGGATCACCGATTGCGGACCATCGGCCACTTGTGAATCGATTTCGACGCCGCGATTCATCGGACCGGGATGCATCACGATTGCATCGGGCGCGGCGAGCGCGAGGCGCTCCGGCGTCAGGCCCCAGCTCTTGAAATACTCCTGTGCCGAGGGCAACAACGCGCCGCTCATCCGCTCGTTCTGCAAGCGCAGCATGATGATCACGTCGACGTCCTTCAGGCCTTCGTCGAGGTTGTGAAAGACCTGCACGCCCATCTGCTCGAGGCCGCCCGGCAACAGCGTGCGCGGACCGACCGCGCGCACTTCCGGCACGCCGAGCGTGGTCAGCGCGTGAATGTCGGAGCGCGCGACCCGCGAATGCAGAATGTCGCCGACGATCGCCACACGCAGCTTCGTGAAGTCCTTCTTGTAGTGACGGATCGTGTACATGTCGAGCAGACCCTGGGTCGGGTGTGCGTGACGGCCGTCGCCGGCATTGATCACGTGCACGTGCGGCGCGCAATGCTGGGCGATCAGGTACGGCGCGCCGCTCGAAGCATGGCGCACGACGAACATGTCGGCATGCATCGCCGACAGGTTGTTGATCGTGTCGAGCAGCGATTCGCCCTTGCTGGTCGACGACGCATTGATGTTCAGATTCAGCACGTCCGCCGACAGACGCGTCGCGGCGATTTCGAAGGTGGTGCGGGTGCGCGTCGAGTTCTCGAAGAACAGGTTGAACACCGACTTGCCGCGCAACAGCGGCACCTTCTTCACTTCACGATCGGTCACGCTGACGAACTGGTCGGCGGTGTCGAGAATGTGGTTGACGATCGCCTTCGGCAGGCCCTCGATCGACAACAGATGTTTGAGCTCACCGTTTTTCGTGAGCTGCGGGTTGCCCTTCAGGAAGCCATAACGGAAGCGCTCGGTGGCGCTGTCGGCGGAATCCGTGGGGGCCTGGGTGGCGGTGTTCATCCTTCTGCGCGGGAAACCTCGGCCTTCAGGCCGGGGAGGGATGGCCCGGGCTGCGTAGCAGCCCCTCCTCCCGCTTCTCCTTTGTCAATTGCCATCCTTGAGTAGCCGTAGCCGTCCGCGCGCTGCAAAACCCGGCAATAGCGGTGAGCAACGCCCTGTACGACCTGATCATGGGTTTGAATGTTGAAACTGCCGGTGGCGCGCACGGCCACACGGCCACGGTGCGTGCCTGCTTTTCTGCCCGAGGGCACGTCGGCCCGCACATGGTCTCCCGTTCCGAACCCACGCACGCGCCTGGCGCGCATCAGATAGCCCCGCGGAAAACCGTACCTGTCCAGTAGTGTGCGCTGATAGCTGCCGCGCCCAGTGCACTTCACCCGCAGGGTCGGCTTGCGCCACGCAACGACGGCCGAAACCTCACCCACGCACACTGCATCCAGCGCATGCGTCTTCGGGATGCCGAGCTGGCTACGGTTGTATTTCGTTCGCCCCCCGGAAGCGGTTTCGACCGGAAGGCCGGTGGCGCGCAAGGCATTGACCAGCGCCCAGCGAGTGGCGTTGACGGCCGAGGCATCCTTGAGCGGGCGCCGGACCTGGGCCGTGAGGCGCGCCTTGTCCTTCACGAAGACGTCCAGAGGTTGCGCAGCCTTTCGGATGTTGCACGGTACGCAGGCAATTGCCAGGTTCGAAACCCGGTTCGAGCCGCCGCGCGCACGTGACACCAGGTGCTCGATGTTGAGCGGCACGTTCTGCACGTCACAGTAGCAGCACTTCCGCGTCCACTTCTCCAGAAGGTACTCACGCAACTCATACCCGAACAGGGTTCCCTGCTGGTACTCGATGCCGGTGACTTCTGGATTGTCGGGCACCTGCATGTCAAAGCGCACGAGTTCAGTGCTCGCCGCCGTTATCGGGGCCCAACGCTGGAGCCGCTTGACCCAAGCGAGCGTCGTATCCACTCGATGTTGCAGAGATGGCGCAAGCCATCGTGTAGGCCGGGTACGGTTCAGAAAGCGCGGTGCGCGGTAGCGCAGGGCACCGCGCCGACGGCGACGCATGGCGCGCCGCGCGGTGAGCGCCTCGCTGATTTGCCGGCCGCGATGGACCAGTTCGAACAAGTTAAGGACCACTGCGCCGCGATGGATTTCTCCCGTCGACGCGTCGACCTGTTCAATGTCGCGGACCAGCGCCAATCCCGTGGCCTTGCTGCCCGGGTCCAGCTTGATGCGCAGGGGTTGCGCTGCACTGCTGAGGAGTTCGCGGTCGACGAGTCGGATAGCGAAGGGCATGAGCCGATGAACGCGCGCACGCCGGCGCGCGAGCAACAACCTCGCACGCTTCTCGCTGCACGGCATCAACGGCTTGCCCAACCTGTCCAGAACGAATACCGCCAACTGCAGCTCCTGGTGTTCAACCGGAAAACGTCCGGCGCGTTGCCCTTACGGGCCTGGTGACGGGCGCCTTGCGGCGCCGCTCCCCTCGACCATGTTGTACAGCAGGGGGCAAGAAAACCTGCCGGTCGCAGCCCGTTTCGTGCCTACCCGGGGCTTGTCTGCTGCTGCGACTTCCAGAGCGCCAGACTCAGGAAGCATCTGGCGGTGGGTCTGCTGTCTCCTGCACAACGGTGCGTCCCGCGACGGCTGGTCTGGTCAACCCCAGACTTGCAGATTGCTACCCTACAAGCCTCGGCCCTTAGGCCGGGGTGATTGACGGTGTACCTGCTTCAAATACGGACTTCAACGGAATCGGTGTCGACGCGGACTGCTTGCGATGGTTTTGGGCTACACCGGCCCTTCGCGCGAAACGCGGCGCGCCGGATACGGTGTTGCGCAACGCGCAAAGTGCATTCAATCGACGCGTGCCTCGGTGTGAAAAGAAAAACGCGGGTGGCCTGCCGCGCCGTCCTCTTCGCGCGCCAGCACGAGCGTCGCGTCGGCGGGCACGTTCACCACGCCGCCGACAAAACGCGCCGCCACCGGCAACTCGCGGCCGCCGCGATCGGCGAGCACCGCCAGTTCGACCGCGGCCGGCCGGCCATAGTCGTACAGCTCGTTGAGCGCCGCGCGAATCGTGCGGCCGGTGTACAGCACGTCGTCGACCAGCACGATGCGGCGGCCGTCGACCGAAAACGGCAGCGAGGTCGGGCTCGCCTGCGCGTGCAGGCCCTTTTTTGCGTAGTCGTCGCGATGCAGCGCGACGTTCACCACGCCAAAGCTCGGCAGGTGCAGATCGTGCGCGAGCCGCTCGGCAAGCCACGCGCCACCACTGTGGATGCCGGCCAGCACCGCGTTTTCCGCACCTTCGGCACCTTCCTGAGCGGCGCCGAGCCGGTCGCCGTAGGCCGCGCGAATCTGGTCGAGCAACGCGCGATAAAGCGCTTCGGCGTCAATGGAGCTCATGATCGTCGGAAAGTCCGTCTAGATATTGCTGGAGGATGATGCTGGCGGCTTCGGCGTCGAGCATGTCGGCGCGGCCGTGGCCGGCGCGGATACCCGCCTTCGCTTCGACCGACGAATAGCGCTCGTCGACCCACGTCACCGGCAGATTGAAGCGGCCGTTCAGCTGATTGCCGAAGCGCTTCGCGAGTTGCGTCATTTCGTGCGGCGTGCCGTCCGGGTGCATCGGCAAGCCAACCACCAACGCGTCCGGCTTCCATTCGGCGATCAGCTTGCCGACCGCCTCGAACCGGTATTCGCGGCTGTGGTTCGGCACGATGACGAGCGGCCGCGCACGCCTGGTCAGCGAATTGCCGACCGCCACGCCGATGCGTTTTTCCCCGTAGTCGAACGCCAGCAGCGTCGCCTCAGGTCCGGCGCCGCTCATGCGTGCCCAGCCTCGCCCGACAGCATCGACAGCGAAATGCCGAGCAGCGCGAGCGCAGCTTCGAAACGCTCTTCGGCGGGCACGTCGAAGACGATTTTCGGGTCGGCCTCGACCGTCAGCCAGCCGTTCTTCGAAATCTCTTCTTCGAGCTGACCCGCGCCCCAGCCGGCGTGGCCGAGCGTGAGCAGGAAGCGTTCCGGGCCGGTGCCGCTCGCGACGGCTTCGAGCACGTCTTTCGAGGTGGTCATTTCGAGCCCGCCCGGCACCGACATCGACGACGTGTAGGTGTTGCCGTCTTTCGGATCGTGCAGCACGAAGCCGCGCTCGGTTTGCACCGGGCCGCCGAAATACACGGGCACATGGAGAAGGGGTTCGATCTCGAGCTTGAGATCGATGCGACTGAAGAGCGCTTGCAGGTCGATGTCGGTCGGCCGGTTGATCACGAGGCCGAGCGCACCACGCTCACTGTGATCGCAAAGGTAGACCACCGTTCCTGAAAACGTCGGATCCGCCATGTTCGGCATGGCGATCAGGAACTGGTTGGTCAGGTTGATGCGATCGTTACTCTTGGACATGTTTCTGATTTTAGCAAAGACGATGCAGGATGGCGGGCTTTGAGCGTGGAATCGCGATGCGTGCGATGAAGAGACATGCCGCGAGCCATCGCCGACGAATCAGCTTGCACTCTATCACGCACGCGAGCCCTCGCCACTGTGAGCGGTGTTCGGCAGGCACGCGGGCTGCGTGCGGCCAGCGTTGCAGCATGGCGACGCGCCGCCGCGGATCGATCGCGCTTGCCGCCGTCCCTGCCGATGCAACCGGCGTGGCTCGGCTACCGCGGCGCCGGACGCGCCGGACGCTTACACCCCACCCTGCTCGATCGCGCGGGTAAGGGTGGCGAGCGTCGCCTGCGCGGCGCCGCCGCCGGCTGGCGCGACTCCTGCGGCGACCTTGTGCAGCGTCGCGCGTAGCGCTTCGGCGGCCTGTTCGAGCGTGCTCGCCGCCGGCGCGCCGACCACCACATGCGCGCGAACCGCTGGCGTCGACACCCCCGCATGCGCGCGACGACGCCATGCGAGGCCCAGCGCATCGGCCAGCAAGGCCACGTGACCGAGGCCCAGCGCACTTGCGGCGGAGCCGAGCCGGTAGGCGGCGTCGCCCGCCTGCAGCGCTTCGCCGGGATCGGCTTTCTCGGGCTGGTCGGCCGCGCGGGCATGCTCGGCCAACGCGGAGATCGACGCATCCGCCGTCTGCAGGAAGTCTTCATAGGCGTTCGCGTTGACCGTCAGCACGCCGAGATCGCGCGTTGGCGACCCGCCGAACGCGCTGACCGACTGCGCCTCGAGCGCGCCCGCTTCCCACAGCATTTCGGATGACTGGGTGGCGGCCACGTGCCAATCGACGGTCAGGCCGTAATCGTGCAGCACCTCGACCTGGTCGGCGTCTTCCGCCGCCGCGCCGAACAATGCGTAGTCGCGCCACAAGAGCGCCAGCGCCGCGCGCACCAGCGAGCGCGGCGCACGCTCGATGCCGCGCGCATGATCGGCCAGCGCCAGATTGCAGCGGGCGTAGAAGCGCCGCGCATCGGTGTCGCCGGTCGCGTGGCCGCCGACTCGCAAGGCCTTGCCACAGGCCCTCGCGAGACGCCAGAAGTCGTAGGGGTCCGGACCGGCGAGTTCGGTGAAAATGGCGTCCAGTTCGTCGAGCGCCGCGTTCGTGACGGCCAGCGCGGCCGCGCTACCAGTATCGGCCTGCGAGCGCAGCACCGGCAGCAGCGCACGCTCGTAGCGCACCCGCAAATGAGCCAGCTGATCGGCGGACTGTGCGTGCAGCGACACCGGCGGCACCGGCCGCGCGGCCAGCGCGAGATCCTCGAAAGCGGCGGTGGAACCGGGCGTGTGCTCGGATAGATGTGCGCAGAGCGTCCGGTAGTGACCGAACAGCGCGGGCGAGCAGGCCAGCTCGCGCAAATTGTGACGCTCGAGCGCCGCGCGGAAATCGCGCAACGCCGCGCCGAACACCGGCCGCGCGCTTTCCGCGTCGATGGGGTCCCCCGCGGCGAGCGGCGACAACCGCACCAGCGCATCCGCGAAACGCTGCGCGCTCAGCCAGCCGGCGGCGCGCAACGCGTGCGACGCACGCAGCAACGCCGAGGTGCTCTCGTGGTCCTGTTCGAATGCTAACGACGCCTCCGCCAGCGCCAATTCCGCGGGACGGACGGCTCCGCCACGCGGGTTCGGCAAGGCGTCAAAGGGAACGGGTGCGGCGGATCGAAGAGTCATGGGCAGGCAACACGAAGCTGACGGGCCGTCGCTTCGTGTCGCACGCAGACTGATCGGCTAACGCGCAAACCGGCGACAGGACAATGACAGACTACCTTTGCGACACGGCATGGCCGGCGACGTTCCGCGCCGACGCGATGGAGCATGATTCTGGGCGCAAGCGGCGCATTGCTGGACGCATTGGGCATCTTGGGCACGCTGGCGGACGCCGCCTGCCATACCGGCCACGGGCCCAGCCGGCATAGCCGGCTGCGCCGTGGACTTCAGATCTGGACCATCTCGAAGTCTTCCTTGCGGGCTCCGCACTCCGGGCAGGTCCAGTTGATGGGAACGTCTTCCCAGCGCGTGCCCGGCGCGATGCCCTCCTCCGGCAAACCGGCTTCTTCGTCGTAAATCCAGCCGCAAATCAGGCACATCCAGCTTTGATATTCCATTCTTGTGTCGCGTCGTAAAGTCCGTGGAAACGGGAGCCATGATGGTACCGTGTTGCCGCCCCAATGCCTAGCAATCGGAAACGCGCAAGCGTAGCGTGCAGCGGCCTTTGGCGCGTCAGGCCGGGGCGGCCGCGCGAGATGTCGCGGCGTGATGCCGCGCTCGTGCCGCGCTCGTGCCGCGCTCATGTCGCGACCCGTTTGCGGCGAGCAGCCGAAGTGTGCGAAAAAACGCCCCTGCGGCAGTTTAGGCCGCATAATTGAGCCGATTGCGCACTCCCTGCGCCGAAATCCCGCTTCTTTTTGTCAATCTTCATGCCCAGCGACACGCCTCCGATCGTCCTCACCTTCGGCCTTTCCGATCCCACCGGCGGCTCCGGCCTGCAAGCCGACCTGATGACCCTTGCCAGTATGGGCTGCCACGGCGTGTCCGTGCTCACCGGCTACACCGTGCGCGATTCGGCCAGCTGCGATGAAGTGACTGGCCTCGACCCTGAAGTCGTCGCGACCCAGGCGCGGATGCTGCTCGAGGACATGCCGATCGCCGCGTTCAAGGTCGGCGCATGCACTCGCGCGGAAGTGGTGAGCGCGATCGCCGAAGTGGTCGCCGATTACGACGACGTGCCGCTGATCCTTGCCCCCGATTTCACGCTCGACGACGAGCACGTGCTCGCCGCCGACGAACTGCGCGAAGCGATCGCCGATCTGCTGGCGCCGCAAACCACCCTGCTGGTGGCCGACTCGGCCACGCTTGTCGCGCTCGCGCAGCCAGACGGCGACGCCGAGGCGCCGAGCCTGGACGCGGCGATCTCGCACCTGCTGTCGCAAGGCTGCGAGTACATCCTGTCGACCGAAACCGGCACGCACCGGCACGTCAATACGCTATTTAGCGAAGAGGGCCAGTTGCGCCAGGACATGTGGGACCGCGGTAGCAATCGGCTGATGGGCTTGACGGATACGCTGGGGTCCGCGATCGCGGCGTTGCTGGCCAATGGCCAGGAACCGGCGGAAGCGGTGCGCGAGGCGCAGGAGTATCTGTACCAGGCGGTGCGCAACGCGTTCCGGCCCGGCATGGGGGCGTATCTGCCGGATCGTTTCTTCTGGGCGCGCAGCAGCGACGACGACACACCGCCGACAGCAGGCAAGGACGCCGCGCCGGGCGAAGCGCGGCACTGAAACTCGCGGCACCGTGCGCATGAAACCCGCGTTGAGGCGGGTTTTTCTATTTGCGGCGGCGTTTCTGCAGCCAACTAGCATAAATTTTGCGTTCGCCGCGTTACCAGATGTTCTATCGCGTAATCAAACGTTACAACGCCCGCGCGATCATCACGCTACACTTGATGCGTCATAAGTTTGTAATACAGCCGCATATGTCTTTTCCAATCTTTTTCGTCCATCCTCCGAAAAGCGGCGGAACTACGGTGATTTCCTTTTTCGATTTGAATAAGGGTAAAGGCCAGTTTGTCAACTTCGAATGGGACCGGGACGGCTGGGAAAGCTGCCGCGCTAAATTGCTGGCAACCCGCATCGGCGGTGGGCATCACGCATATGGCATTCACCGCCTCCTCAAGCACCCTGTCAGCTATTGCACCATTCTGCGCGACCCGCTCGCGCGCCAGGTATCGCACTACTGGTACGCGGCGAACGGTAAGAACGGCGAGGTGGAACGGGGTGCGGGCGTATCGACGGCCGAAGCGCTCGTGCGGCGCGGCGCCATCTCGCTCGACGAATGGGTCGCTGAGTCGCTGGGCGGAAAGAATCTGTTTGTCCAGATGCTGAGCGGCCATCCCGTACTCAATGAAACCAGTCTCGAAGTCGCGCAAGATCATCTTCGCCATCACATCGCCACGGTCGGCGTCTGCGAAAACATGAGCGAATTTTTACTCCGGCTTTGCGGAATGACCGGACTGAAATTGCCGTTCTATTTCGAAACAAACCGGACGTCCGGCTTCGCTAAAGACCGAAGCCAATTGAGCGAAATGGCCAGGCAAAAGTTTGTCGAAGACAATAGCCTCGACTACCAGATATTTCGCGACGCCAACCGGATGATCGAAACGCATGCGGATGAAGCCGGGAAGATCTTTTCGAATGCGCTGGAATTGGTTCGCGTGATACAAGCGGAAATTGACCGGCTTGAAAATCCGCACGTCCACAGTTCGATGGTTTTCGGTTTCGAACAATCGTTCCTCTCGGAAGTGGCGCGCGTCATCCGCCGATTCGACCTTGCCCCCATCAACGCGTACCTCGAGTTCGCACAAAGCCGCCCGCCCGCGCTCGCCGACATGTTCGACGGTTTTGTCGACGTGGTTCGCGACGGCGTCGTGTCGGGCTGGGCCGTCAATCTCAGCCGGCCGGAACAGAACGTTCACCTCGAAGTCCGGGCTGGCTCGCAGGTGGTCGCGAGCGGTTGCAGCGGCGAGTATCGGCCCGACGTAGCTAATGCAGGATATCCGAGTTCCCACGCCGGATTTTCAATTCCGCTGCCTGCCGATGTTCGGGACGGCTTTCACGTCACGATCGCGAATTCGACCGAGAGCCTGCACAATGCTGGCGTCTGGCAGCAAGGCTGGCACTGCGCCTGAGCCTCGAACGAACTCACCATGAAACAGCCTCACTCCCTCGTACAAAGTTTCCACGGCGCGATCGGCATTCAGGACAGAATGCAGATCTTCCATCAAACGCCGGTCACGATCTGGCTCACCGGTCTTTCCGGAGCGGGCAAATCGACCATCGCCTTCGAACTCGAAGCGCACCTCGTCTCCCTGGGCCACGCGTGCTATGTACTCGATGGAGACAATATCCGCCATGGCCTCGCAAGCGACCTCGGCTTCGAGCGGAAAGACCGCCGCGAAAACATACGCCGGGTCGCGCACGTCGCCCAGTTGATGAACGACGCGGGCCTCATCGTCATTACCGCGCTCATCTCGCCGATGCGCGAAGACCGCGCAATGGCGCGCGATATCATCGGGCGAGGCAACTTTATCGAGACCTATCTCTCGGCACCTGTCGATACCTGCGCCCGTCGCGATCCAAAAGGCCTTTACGCGAAAGCCAGGTCCGGGGAAATCGCTTCGTTTACCGGCGTGTCGGCCCCCTATGAAGCCCCGCACGATCCCGAGCTCCACATCGACACGGCAACGCTAACGTCTGCGGAGAGCGTCGCGCGCATATTCGCGCATTTGCGCAGGAAGACGTTGGCCACCGCCCATCACGAAGCCGGCGCGTAATCTGAAGGATTTTGCCTACCGTCGGCCCCAAAAGAAAAAACCCGCAGCTGCGGGTTTTTTCTTTTGGGAGGTACGCCTCGCGGCGTACTTCCCGATGTATTCCCAACTGGGCCTCGCAATGAGGCTCGACTTCGAGGCTCGACTTCGAAGCTCGACTTCGAGGTTCAACCACGAGGTCCAACCACGAGGCCCAACCGGAATTACATGTCCATGCCCATGCCGCCCATGCCGCCGGGCATGCCGCCAGCCATCGGTGCTTCTTCCTTCGGCAGTTCGCAAACAGCTGCGTCGGTCGTCAGCAGGAGACCAGCAACCGATGCTGCGTTTTGCAGCGCCGTGCGCGTCACCTTCGTCGGATCCACCACACCTGCGTCAACCAGGTCGACGTACTCGCCGGTTGCTGCGTTGTAGCCGAAGTTGCCCTTGCCAGCAGCAACTGCCGCCACCACGACGCTCGCTTCTTCGCCGCCGTTCGTGACGATCTGGCGCAGCGGCTCTTCCATCGCGCGCAGCACGATCTTGATACCTGCGTCCTGATCGGCGTTGGCGCCCTTCAGGCCAGCGATTGCCGTACGTGCACGGATCAGCGCAACGCCGCCGCCAGCCACGATGCCTTCTTCCACCGCTGCGCGCGTTGCGTGCAGAGCGTCTTCGACACGTGCCTTCTTTTCCTTCATTTCGACTTCGGTCGCTGCACCGACCTTGATCACCGCAACACCGCCTGCCAGCTTGGCAACGCGTTCTTGCAGCTTTTCACGGTCGTAGTCCGACGTCGCTTCTTCGATTTGCTTGCGAACCTGCTTCACACGCGCTTCGATGTTGGCCGCTTCGCCAGCGCCGTCGATGATCGTGGTGTTTTCCTTGCCCACTTCGATGCGCTTTGCCTGGCCCAGTTCAGCCAGCGTTGCCTTTTCGAGCGTCAGGCCGGTTTCTTCAGCGATGACTTGACCACCGGTCAGGATGGCGATGTCTTCCAGCATGGCCTTACGACGATCGCCGAAGCCCGGAGCCTTCACAGCAACAGTCTTCAGGATGCCGCGGATGTTGTTCACCACCAGCGTAGCCAGCGCTTCGCCTTCGACGTCTTCCGCGATGATCAGCAGCGGACGGCCAGCCTTCGCGACCTGTTCCAGCACCGGCAGCAGATCACGGATGTTTGACACCTTCTTGTCGTGCAGCAGCACGAACGGGTTGTCCAGAACGGCGACTTGCTTGTCCGGGTTGTTGATGAAGTACGGCGACAGGTAGCCGCGGTCGAATTGCATACCTTCGACAACGTCCAGCTCGTCTTGCAGCGACTTGCCGTCTTCGACGGTGATGACGCCTTCCTTGCCGACCTTGTCCATTGCTTCAGCGATACGGTCGCCGATCGACGAATCGCTGTTCGCCGAGATCGCGCCGACCTGAGCGATTTCCTTGTTGGTCGTGCACGGCTTGCTGATCTTGCGCAGTTCTTCGATCGCAGCAGCCACTGCCTTGTCGATACCGCGCTTCAGGTCCATCGGGTTCATGCCCGATGCGACGTACTTCATGCCTTCGCGGACGATGGATTGCGCGAGGACCGTTGCGGTCGTCGTACCGTCGCCTGCGTTGTCGCTGGTCTTGGAAGCCACTTCCTTGACCATTTGCGCGCCCATGTTCTGGAGCTTGTCTTTCAGTTCGATCTCTTTTGCGACCGACACACCGTCCTTGGTAACCGTCGGGCCGCCGAAGCTGCGTTCCAGCACAACGTTGCGGCCCTTCGGACCCAACGTGACCTTCACAGCGTTCGCGAGAATATTCACGCCTTCAACCATCTTGGCACGGGCGGAATCACCGAATACGACGTCTTTAGCTGCCATCTTCTAACTCCTTGAATTCTTGAGATATAGCCGGGGAAGTAGCGAGCTTGCGCTTACTTCTGCACCACGGCCATGATGTCTTCTTCGCGCATCACCAGCAGTTCGTTGCCATCGACCTTGACGGTCTGGCCTGCGTACTTGCCGAACAGGACGCGGTCGCCGACCTTCACGTCGAGCGCGATGGGCGCGCCCTTGTCGTCACGCTTGCCCGGGCCGACTGCGAGAATTTCGCCCTGGTCCGGCTTTTCCGCTGCGGCTTCGGGGATCACGATGCCCGACGCGGTCTTGGTTTCTTGATCCAGACGTTTGACGATCACGCGATCATGCAAAGGACGAAGGTTCATACATACTCCTCTCTGATTGAGACTGAAGAACGCTGAGAAAACCCGGCTGGCCAAGCCAACCGGCGATGTTGTTAGCACTCTCGTGCAGCGAGTGCTAATTATATGGACGGGTGGTGACAAATTCAAGAAGGGGATGGCGCGTCGCTGCCGGCGTTCACTCGACCTCGAACCCGCTGGACTCGAGTCCGAACATCCGCACCCGCGATCCGCTGCACGCTGACGAGTAATTCCCGCCAAAACAATGATTTACGAAAAGCTCGACGGCGATCTCCGGATGCGGCCAACCAACCGTGCCGGCCGTAAGCTCGCTTGCGTCAACGAAGTTGGCATCGAGATCCAGGCTCCTGGGGAAATCCCTGAAACACACATCACCCGACGCACACCTGCGAATTCCAGGGTCACATTCGAGCAGCGAATCACCAACTCGTTGCCTATGATTAGGCTAAGCCAGTTCAGTGCTTTGCAGCGCAGGGTCCAGCGCACCCGGCTTACTCACTTATATCGGCAGACCCCTGGGCTTATGTCTATCGGCTTTTGCGAATACCAGGCTCGCGCCGCGCAAATCAACTCGTTTCAGTCGAACGCAAGCCACAAGGAGTCTGCAGATGAAAGCTCCTCAACGTCCAGTACGCGTCGAGTTGCTGGCGCCGCTCTCGGGCGTGCTGGTACCGATAGAGACCGTGCCGGACCCGGTTTTTGCGCAAAAGATGGTCGGCGACGGCATTTCGCTCGACCCCACGTCAAATGAACTGCTCGCGCCCGCGGCCGGCGTCGTCACGCAACTCCACGCAGCGCACCACGCGCTGACGATCACGACAGACAGCGGCATCGAGATCCTGCTGCACATCGGCATCGACACCGTCGGCCTCAAAGGCGAAGGTTTCACCCCTCTCGTCACGCAGGGCGAGCACGTCGAACGTAGCCAACCGGTGATCCGCTTCGATACCGATCTGGTCGAGCGCAAGGCAAGCAGCCTGCTCACCCAGATCGTCATCGCCAATGGCCATCAGGTCGCACGGATCAAGCCGCACACCGGCGTCGTCGAAGCCGGTCGCAGCGTGCTGCTCGAAGTCGAACTCAACCACGCGGGCGCTGCGGGTATCGAACTCACCGAACTGCGCGCGCCGCTCTCGGGCGTCGTGGTGCCACTGGAGACCGTGCCCGACCCGGTCTTCGCGCAGAAGATGGTCGGCGACGGCGTTTCGATCGACCCGACCTCGAATGAGCTGCTGGCCCCGCTGCCCGGCAAGGTCACGCAACTGCACAGCGCCAGCCACGCCGTGACGATCACTGGCGACAACGGGCTCGAAGTGCTGCTGCACATCGGGCTCGACACCGTGATGCTGCGTGGCGAAGGCTTCACTCCGCTGGTCAAGGTCGGCGACACGGTCACGACGGGTCAGCCGCTGATCCGGTTCGACCCACTCCTGATCGGCGCCAGGGCGGTGAGCCTGCTGACCGAGATGGTGATCACCAACGGCGATCTCGTGACGCGCTATGTGCCCGCGAAGGGCCTCGTCATTGCCGGCGAGGACACGGTACTGTCCGTCGAGCTTGTCGGCGGTGCGCTCAAGGAAGAGACAGGCGCCGCGACCGGCGCCATCGTCTCCGATGAAGTCATCCTGCCCAATCCCTCGGGCCTGCATGCACGGCCCGCCGCGGTCTTCGCCGCCGAAGCGAAGAAGTACAAGTCCAACCTCCGCCTGCTGCGCGGCAGCGAGAGCGCGAACGCCAAATCGGTCGTATCGGTCATGGGACTCGCGACGAAGTTCGGTGACAAGGTACGCGTTGAGGCCACCGGTCCTGACGCCGGCGAAGCCGCCAGCAAGCTCGCGACTCTGCTCGCCGCAGGTTCGGGCGAGAAGCCGGGCGAAGCACCGGCACCGGCAGCAGCACCAGCACCAGCACCAGCACCTGCAGCGGCAGCAGCACCAGCACCTGCAGCGGCCGCGGCAGCCGCAGCCGCACCGGTGAGCGCGGCGCCCGCCGCCACGCCTGCCGACGCCAACGAACTCACCGGCGTATCGGCCTCGCCAGGACTCGCGGTCGGCAAGATCGTGCAGTTCCGCCAGCAAGTCATCGACGTCAAGGAAGCCGGCGAATCGCCGCAGCGCGAACGGGCGCGGCTCGAATCGGCCCAGCACGAAGCACGTCAGCAGATCGAAGCGCTCAAGGCGAGGCTCACCGATCCGTCGAAGGCGCAGATCCTCGACGCGCACCTCGAACTGCTCGACGACCCCGACCTCAACGACATGGCGATCGGCAGCATCAGCGCGGGCAAGAGCGCGGGCTTCGCGTGGCGCGGCGCGTTCGAGCAGCAGGCGAGCATGCTGGAGAAGCTCGACAACCCGCTCTTGCGCGAACGCGCCGGCGACATCCGCGACGTCGGCCGCCGGGTGCTCGCGCTGGTTGCCGGCGTGGAGCAGGCGCAGATCGAAGTGCCGAGCGACTCGATCCTGATCGCCGAGGAACTCTCGCCGTCCGACACCGCCTCGCTGGATCGCAGCAAGGTGCTCGGCTTCTGCACGACGACGGGCGGCGCCACCAGCCACGTTGCGATCCTCGCGCGCTCGCTCGGCATACCGGCCATCTGCGGCATCGACGAGAACGCGCTGCAGCTTGCCAACGGCACGCTCGTCGTGCTCGACGGCACGCGTGGCAGCTTGCGGCGCAATCCGAGCGACGACGAACTCGACAAGGCGCACGAGCGCATCAAGCGTCAGACGGCCAAGCGCGCAGAAGAGCAGCTCGCCGCGAGCAAGCTCGCGGTGACGGCCGACGGTCACCGCGTCGAAGTCGTCGCGAACATCCGCAACGCGCAGGAAGCGCGCGATGCGGTGGCGGCCGGCGCCGAAGGCGTGGGCCTGCTGCGCTCCGAGTTCCTGTTCGACGACCGCGACACCGCGCCGTCCGAGGACGAACAGGCCGCCGAATATTGCGCGGTGGCCGAAGCGCTTGGCCGCGAGCGTCCGCTCGTGGTGCGCACGCTCGACGTCGGCGGCGACAAACCGCTTTCCTACATGCCTCTACCGAAGGAAGACAACCCCTTCCTCGGGTTGCGCGGCGTGCGGGTGAGCCTCGACCATCCGGACATGTTCCGCACGCAGCTGCGCGCGATCTTGCGCGCGGCCCCGCTCGGCAACCTGCACGTGATGTTCCCGATGGTCGCCGCGATCGAGGAAGTGCGCGCCGCGAAGAAGATCCTGCTCGAGGAGGCCGGCGATCGCGCGAACAGCGTGAAGGTCGGCGTGATGATCGAAGTGCCGTCCGCCGCGTTGATCGCCGAACCGCTCGCACGCGAAGTGGACTTCTTCTCGATCGGCACCAACGATCTGACGCAATACACGCTTGCGATGGATCGCGGCCATCCGAAGCTCGCCAAACAGGCCGATGCGCTCCACCCCGGCGTGCTGCGGCTGATCGGCATGACGGTCGAAGGCGCACACCAGCACGGCAAATGGGTCGGCGTCTGCGGCGGCATCGCCTCGGATGCGATGGCCGTGCCGGTGCTGGTGGGTCTTGGCGTCGATGAGCTTTCGGTCAGCATTCCCGCGGTCGGTTCGATCAAGGCCCAGCTTGCGCGGCTGACCATGGACAAGGCGCGCCAGCTCGCCGCCGAGGTGGTGCGCCTCGGTACCGCCGCCGAAGTCCGCGCCCTGCTCGCTCCGTTCGGCGAATAGGCAGACCAGTAGGAGATCCGTCATGTTCAAGCATGCCTTTGGAGTTCTACAGAAGATCGGCAAATCACTGATGCTGCCGGTCGCGGTGCTCCCAGTGGCTGGCCTGTTGCTCGGCCTCGGCTCGACCGATTTCCACGGCTACGTGCCGACCATCGTGCTCGGGCTGATGAAGAACGCGGGTGACGTAATCTTCGCCAACCTGCCGCTGATCTTCGCCATCGGCGTTGCGCTCGGCTTCACCGAGAACGACGGCGTATCGGGCGTCGCCGCGACGATCGGCTACCTCGTGATGACCGCGACATTGGGCGTGATTGCCAAGGCGGAAGGCCTCGAGGCAGACACGATCATGGGCATTCCGTCGATCCAGACCGGCGTGTTCGGCGGCATTCTGGCCGGTGCTCTGGCGGCCTGGATGTTCAATCGCTACTACAAGATCGCGCTGCCGCCCTATCTGGGCTTCTTCGCGGGCAAGCGCTTCGTGCCGATCGTGACGGCGATCGGCGGGATCGTGCTCGGCGCCCTGCTGTCCTTCGTGTGGCCACCGATCGGCGGCGCGATCAAGGCGTTCTCGCAGTGGGCGGCGGTGTCCGATCCGCGCACCGCAGCGACGATCTATGGCTTCGTCGAGCGTCTCTTGATCCCGTTCGGCCTGCACCACATCTGGAACGTGCCGTTCTTCTTCGAAATGGGCAGCTTCACGGACCCGACGAACGGCAATGTGGTCCACGGCGACATCAACCGCTTCTTCGCCGGCGACCGCACCGCCGGTATCCTGGCGGGCGCGTTCCTGTTCAAGATGTTCGGCTTGCCGGCCGCGGCGATCGCAATCTGGCACTGCGCCAGGCCCGAGAAGAAGGTCGCTGTCGGCGGCATGATGGTCTCGGCTGCGCTGACCTCGTTCCTCACCGGCATCACCGAGCCGATCGAATTTGCCTTCCTGTTCGTCGCCCCGGCCCTCTACTTCATCCACGCGTGTCTCGCGGCGACCGCGCAGTTCGTAGCCAACACCCTCGGCATGCACATGGGCTTCACCTTCTCGCAGGGCGGCATCGACTTGCTCGCGTTCAACCTCATCGGCAACAAGGCGACCCATGCGTGGTACGTCTTCATCCTCGGTCCGATCTACGCGGTGATCTACTACGGCGTGTTCCGCTTCGTGATCACCCGGTTCAACCTGAAGACGCCCGGTCGCGAGGATGACACCGTCGAAGCCGCCACGGTCAGCGCGGCCGGCGCCGGCGGACGTTCGCGCGATCTCGTGCTCGCCTTCGGCGGGCGTTCCAACATCGCGAGCCTGGATGCGTGCATCACGCGTCTGCGCGTGTCGGTCAATAACCCGGCGCTCGTCGACGAAGGCAAGCTCAAGGCGCTCGGCGCAGCAGGTGTCGTGCGTGTCGGCGACAGCGTGCAGGCGATCTTCGGGCCGCTGTCGGACAACATGAAGACCGACATGCAGGATTACCTGAAGACAGCGGGCAGCGAAGCCGACCTCGCACCGGGCGGCATGCCTGCTGCGGGCGCGGCACCGACCGCAGCAGCGACGGCCTCGGCGGCCGCGGCGCACGGTCCGGCGCAACAGACGGCGCGGGCGGAAAAGATCCGCGCGGCGCTGGGTGGCGCCGCCAACATCAAGAAGCTCGAAGCGCTCGCGGCCACGCGCCTGCGCGTCGCGCTGTCCGACGCATCCCGGCTCGACACCGCCGCGCTGAAGGCGGCCGGCGTCCCCGCGACGCAATCGCTCACCAACGGCGAGTTCGACCTGATCGTCGGGCTGGGAGCGGAGAACCTGGCAGGCGCGATGCGCTAGGCGCCGGGCAGCGACCCTTCTTGCGAAGGGCACTGCCTCAAAACAGGAGGGGCACGCTGATCAGAAGGAACACGACAATGTAGATGACGCCAAAGATCGCGCCGAGTCTCCAGTAGTCCCCTGCCGGCAGATAACCGCTGCCGAAATAAACCGGACTCGGCCCGGTTCCGTAGGGCGTCAGAATCCCCATGATGCCAAGCGTCAGCGCCAGCAACAGCGCGAACGCCTCCATCGGCATGCCGGGAATGGTCGTGCCCACGGCCAGCATGACCGGGAGCATCGCCGTTGCATGGGCGGTGACGCTGGCAAACATGTAGTGCGTGAAGAAGAAGATCAGCACCAGCACCACCGCCGCCATGGTCGGCGAGACACCGTTCATGTGCGCCGCGATCGTATCGGCGAACCACTTGACGAAGCCCGTCTTGCTGAGCCCGTCGGCGAGCGCAACCAGCGTCGCGAACCACGTGAACGTGTTCCACGCCTGCTTGTTCGCGAGCATGTCGTCCCATGTCACGACCCCGGTGAACAGCATGAACGCAATCACCATCAGTGCGGCAGTCGTGGCATTGACGTACTTGTCCCCGAAGATCCACAGCGCTAGCGCAATCAGCACCAGGATTGCCAGCACCAGTTCGCTTCGGGTGAGCCGCCCCATCTTTTTCAGCTCCTGCGCAGCCCACGCCGGCACCTCGTTGCCCTGCTTCACTTGCGGTGGATAGAGCACGTACGTGAGGAGCGGTACGGCGAGCAGCAGCACGATGCCCGCTGGCGCGGCGGCGAGGAACCACTGCGTCCAGCTCAGATCGACATGGACAGTCTTCCTGATGAGCTCGGTGGCGAGCAGGTTGGGGGCGAGCGCGGTGAGAAACATCGAGCTCGTCACGCAGGTGGTGGCGACGGCGGTCCACATGATGTACGAACCAATCCGTCGCGCCGAGGGATCGTTCGGCTTCGATTCATAAAGAGGCGGCAAATTGCGGATCACGGGGAAGATCGTCCCGCCGCTGCGTGCCGTGTTGGAAGGTGTAAACGGCGCAAGCACAACGTCGACCACCATGACCGCATAGCCCAGGGTGAGCGTCTTGCGGCCCATTGCCCGCACGAGCAACAGCGCGATACGCCGGCCGAGTCCCGTCTTCTCATAGCCGAGTGCGAACATGAAGGCGCCAAAGATCAGCCACACCGTGCCATTGGAGAAACCGGACAGCGCCCAGGCGAGACTCGCATTCGCCACATTGAAGCCCGGCTTGGCGAGTTGCACGGGACTGAAGAACACCCATTCACAGAACACGCTCACGACGGTCACGGCGATGAGGCCGATGGCCGCGCCTGGAATGGGCTCCAGCATCAGCCCGACGATCACGCCGGCAAAGATCGCGAAGTAATACCACGCGTGCTGCGCGAGGCCCTCGGGTGCGGGAATGATCGCGACCACGATCACTACGATGAGCGGCGCGAGGGCTTTCCAGGCAGCTTTCATGCGACCTCCGCTTGGCAATAACCTCAGTTGTGCTATCGTTTATATGATGTTTTCCATGGGTTCGCCAGTGTGGTGACAGCGCCACGCAAGGACACAGTGCGAGAAGATGGTTTGCTTGAGCATCGAAGGGCGCGAAGTTGAAGCCCCGGACAACTGCTCGATCCTGCAGGCTTTCGTGCATGCGGGAGAGACACTCGTCGAAGGTGTCGGCTGCATGGGTCAGGGGGTATGCGGCTCATGCCGCGTCATGGTCCGCAGACAGGGCGAGCAGGAGGTCAAGACCGCGCTTGCTTGCGAGACCCTGATCGAAGATGGTATGCAGGTCGCCTTCCTCGATTACTTCACCACCTCGTCGCATCATGTGTATCGCATGGAGGATATCGGCGACAGCTGGCAGACACTGCGCACGATCTCTGAAATTTTCCCGGAAGCCTCTCATTGTCGTCACTGCAGTGGCTGCGATCGCGCCTGTCCGAAGGGCCTTGATGTGCAGCGCGGTGTGAACCTCGCGGTGGAAGGCAAGCTCGCTCCATCGAGTGAAGTCTTCGACGAATGCGTGATGTGCAACCTCTGCACACTTGCCTGCCCCGAACATATCCGACCGAACCATCTCGGCCTGTTCGTGCGGAGGATGATCGCCGCGTCGTCGCTGCGGCCCGCAAATCTGATGCGGCGGCTCCAGCAGATCGAAAGCGGTGAGATGAAGATCGATTTCGATGCGCCGGGCGCGCAACCTCCGCACTGATCGGGCGAACCATCATGCCTGCCGGCGTTCCTTATGACGACGCGCTCAAGCGCTACCGCCCCGGTGTGCTGCCCACCTTACGCCGCGACGACAGCTCCGTCGATGAACTCCTCAAGGGCTATCATCCCGACCACGGCGCCAACGCACACGTTGCGCTGAGCGTCGGCGTGAACCGCGCCGAGCCCTGTCAGCCGGATCTTGCGCGCTACCTTCAGGCCAACGCGCTGGTCGACGACGTCGACCTCGCCGGTGCGCAGCTGGTGACCACCGACGTGCTGGTCATCGGTGGCGGCGGCGGCGGATGCGCCGCGGCGCTCACGGCTGCAAAGCAAGGCGCGCGGGTGATGCTCGCCACCAAGCTGCGGCTCGGCGACAGCAACACCGTGATGGCCGAAGGCGGCATCCAGGCGGCCATCGGAGAGGACGACAGCCCGCAGTTGCACTTCGAGGATACGTTGCGCGCCGGCCATTTCTGCGGCGAGCCCGAACTCGTTGCGCAGATGGTGATGGATGGCCCCGATGTGATTCGCTGGCTGATCCAGCTCGGCATGATGTTCGACCAGGAGGAGGCCGGGCCCATCGGCGGCAACCTTCTGCGCAAGAAACCCGGCGGCGCATCGGCCGCGCGCATTCTCTCGTATCGGGACTACACCGGGCTGGAGATGATGCGCGTGCTGCGCGAGGCGGTCGACCTCGATCCAGGCATCGAGGTGTGGAACCGCTGCCCAGTGGTCGAACTGCTTTCCGACGAGTGGGGGCACTGCGCCGGGGCCGTGATCTACAACCTCGAGTGGCGAACCTTTGTGCTGGTGCGTGCGCGTGCTGTGATCCTCGCGACCGGCGGCGCCGGGCGATTGCACCTGAACTCTTTTCCGACCTCCAACCACTACGGCGCCACCGCCGATGGCCTCGTGCTGGCCTATCGGATCGGCGCGCGCCTGCGCGAGCTCGACTCGTTCCAGTACCACCCCACTGGCATCGCTTACCCGCCCCACCTGGCGGGCGGGCTGATCTCCGAAGCGGCGCGCTCCGCCGGCGCGAAGCTGATCAATGGCGAGGGCGAGCGCTTCGTGGACGAGCTCAAGCCCCGCGACGTCGTGGCTTCGGCGATCCTGCGCGAATGTGCGCAGGGCCGCGGCATCGAACGCGATGGTCAGATCGGCGTATTCCTCGACACACCGACGCTCGAACTGGAGAACCCCGGCATTCTGGCCAAGCGTCTCGTCACGCTGACCCATCTCGCTCACAAGTGCGGTCACGATGCGGCGCAGGAGCCCTTCCTTGTCTATCCGACGCTCCACTATCAGAACGGTGGCGTGGCGATCGACAAGCATGGCGCCACGAGCGTGCCCGGGCTCTATTGCGTCGGTGAAGTCACGGGAGGCATACACGGGCGCAACCGGCTGATGGGCAACGCGTTGCTCGACATCCTGAGCATGGGGCGCCGCGCCGGGACCCACGCAGCGGAACTCGAGGGACGCGTCACGGCGAGCCGCGCCGGCATCGGCCACGTGCACGCGTGGCAGCGCGAACTGACGTTGGCCGGTTTACCTCTGGACGTCAAGGCACCGCAGCTCTTCCCCACCTATGCCCATTTCGATCTGCGAGTCGATGCCGGCGTGCGCTCGAGCGAGCGGGAGCGCGTGGTCGGCGGCATCCGGTGATGCGATCCACGGAGCGCGACGATGGAAAAGCTGAATCAGGTTCTTCTGAAAGACGATATCCGTGTTGGCGCCGACCTCGATGCCTGGCTTGCGCGTGGTGGCGGTGAGGGACTTGCCAACGCCTTGCAGGATCCGCACGTAATCATCGCCGAGATCGCCCAGGCGGATTTGCGCGGGATGGGGGGCGCCGGCTTTGCGACACATCGCAAATGGGCGCCGGTCGCGGCTGCACCCGAAGGCGACAAGTACATCATCTGCAACGGCAATGAGGACGAGCCCGGCACCTTCAAGGACCGCTTCCTGCTGGAGCACACGCCGCATCAGGTGATCGAGGGCGCGCTCATCGCCGCGGTGGCGACGCGCTCCAACCACGTCGTTCTGTACGTGAACCCGCACCAGACACTGGCCCTCGCGGTGACGCGCGAGGCGGTGCAGCAGTGGCAAGCGCACGCGCTCTTTGCCGCGGTCGAGCGGATAGTCGGCAGGTCAGTCGCACTGCGCGTCGTACCCAGCTCCGGCCTGTACATCGGCGGCGAGGAAACGGCGGTGATCGCGAGCGTCGAAGGCGGATTTCCGTTTCCGCGGCGCAAGCCGCCCTTCCCGGCTGAGCAAGGCGTGCATGGCGCGCCGACCATCGTGAACAACACCGAGACGCTCGCACACGTACCGGGAATCCTGCGTCATGGTGCGCAATGGTATCGCGACCTCGGCCTTGGTGATGCGGCGGGAACCAAGCTCTACTCGCTCTCGGGCGACGTCTTGCATCCCGGTCTGTACGAACTGCCGATGGGCACGAGCCTCGCGTCACTGGTCTTTCAGCATGGCGGCGGCATGCTGCAAGGCAAGGAGTTCAAGGCGGTCTTTACGGGTGGCCCTTCCAACACCTTGCTGACGAAGCGCGACCTCGATGTCGCACTGGACTTCGACTCGGTGCGGCAACGTCGTTCGCGTCTCGGGACCGGCGCGATGATCGTCGTGTCGGAAGGCACCAGCATCGTGCGCAAGGTCGCTGAGTACGTGAGCTTCTTCGCCCAGGGTTCGTGCGGCCAGTGCCCGCCCTGCAAGGGCGGAACCTTTCAGCTGATGCGGCTTCTCAACCGGATCGACACCGGCCGCGGCGTGCACGCCGATCTGGAAGCATTGGAGAACTTATGCCGCATCCTTCCCGGCAGCGGACGCTGCGGTCTCATCGACGGCGCGGTGACGGTGGTGGAGAGTTCGGTCAATCAGTTCCGCGACGAGTATGAGGCGCTTTTGATGGCGTAGGCGCGTCGTGGGCAGAGTGTGGGGGCGTGAGGTTCTCGCAGGAGTTGCTCGGCTTCATCAACTCGGTGTTGCACAAGAGCTACTCGCTGCTGTTCAATCTCGCAACACCGGAGAGCACACGCTCGGAACGCGGAGCGACCTTGCACAAACGCTACGCGTTGCTGGAGCAGCATTTTGCGAAGCAGCCGCGGTTATTGGAAGACGACTTGTCCGCAGCAACGCTTCGACACAAAGCCCCTCAAGTAATGTCAGAATTCGTGGTGCTGCATTCACCCTGGGAGTCTCCAGAATGAGTGATTCGATCTCTGACACATTCGCTGTCGAACGGCTGATCCAAGGCTTTATCGCACCAGTGCTGCCGCAAGGCCGACCCGATCAGGCGTCAATCGACGTGGCAGACCATAATGCCCGGCAGTGGACGAGCAATGTCGCTGGCCCGCTGATGCCGGGCTCCGATGCGCATCGCCGCGAGATGTGCCGAATGTTTCGCGAGACTTTCAATCCGTACCGTCCATCGGTGCTCGAATGGCCTAGTCTCGAGCCCGACGCGCTCGAGCGAATTGTTTCCCTGCCGATATGGGACATCGCGGTGCAAACCGAAGGCAGGGCACGGCTGAACATGGCCGCGTATGCCGCTACCGTCAACGAGCCTGACGTGCGCGAAGCCCTTGCGCTGAACGCATGGGAAGAAAGCCGCCATAAGGAGGTGCTCGCGCGGATGGTGGCCGCCTACGGCATTCCGCTCGCGAGCGAAGCGCCCTACCCCTATCCCCAGGACACCGAGTGGGCCTATCTCGTGACTGGTTACAGCGAGTGCATCGATAGTTTCTTCGCGTTCGGTCTGTTCGAAGTCGCTCAGCGCTCGGGACTATTCCCACCTGAGTTGATCGACACCTTCGAGCCGGTCATGCAGGAAGAATGCCGCCATATCCTGCTGTTCGCAAACTGGGTAGCGTGGCAACGCGCACAGTTGTCCTGGTGGCAGCGCATCCGCTTCGAGCTGAAAGTGGCCGCCGTGTGGGCGTTTCTCGGCTGGGAGCGGATGACCCTTGCGCGGACGCTCGACGCCGAAGGCAACGAGCACAGACACGATAACAACTTTACGGTGAACGGCGCGCAAGCTGTGTCTTCAGTCGAGGTCAGCGTGCGCGAGCTGATGACGCTGTGTCTCACGGAGAGCGAGCGACGCTTCGCTGGCTACGACCATCGTCTGCTGCGCCCCGAGACGATGCCGAAGCTGGTGCGCTTTGCGCTGCGTTTCATGCGTGCGGACAAGAAGAATTAGCCGGACGTGAAGTTCAAGACCGATCAGTCGCCGTGGCGGCTGACCGATGCACACCCGCAAGGGTGTCAGACGCCATGCTATGCGGCGCCGCGGCTTCGATCGCGCCGAGCCCATGAGCGCGCCGCGCCTGATTGCATTGATCGGAGCCCGCCGCGAAGTCGCGGCATGTCGTGGAACGAAGCTCGTAAATGGAGCAGGCCACCGAGCACCCGATCTCGCCGGTCAACACCGATGCTTTTTGGGACCGGCGGCAAAGCCGGCAACCTTGTCGGGGCGGGTTAGAAAAGTGGCATGTTCTGGGCATTCGACGCAGATACAGGCGCCCTGCATTGGTCGAGGCAAGTCGCCCCCGGCGGACTGACAGGCGGACTGCAGTGGGGGTCGGCCAATGACGGCCCGTCTATTTATGTTGCGGTATCGAACAGCGGGCTGACCGGTTCGGGCACGACGCCAGGCGTATGGCATTTGGCGCAAGGCGGCACCACCACGTCTGGAGGCTGGGCATCGATTAACGTCAACTCCGGCACAGTCCAGTGGACCACGCCTGATCCGCTCGGAAGCCGCACAGAGGCAGCGGTTAGTACTGCCAATGGCGTGGTCTTCGGATGCAATCTCGACCCGAACAATGGCACGATGTACGCACTCAATGCTGCTAACGGAAAAGTGCTGTGGTCGTTCAATAGCGGCGGTGCGTGTAATGCCGGACCGGCAATTGCTGACGGTGCGGTGTTCTGGGGCAGTGGCTCGTCGAACGGAACGGGGCCGCTGAAGTTTTTCGCCTTTGGTCTGTAGCGGGTACGTTGTTCTCAGCAGGAAACTCGCAGGGTGACGGCGAGGTATGCGGAACAGCAATCGAAAATCCGGTATCTCTGACGGCGAGATTCGAGCTCATCAAAAAGGCGAACCAACCGTTTCCCTGCTTCACTACGCCAGGTCCAGTGAGTCGCCAACTCGACACACACGGTTACGAGGTCACCACCGGTATGGGTCCGGATCTGATGTAACGCGGCGTGCCACAAGAATACGACCAACTCCCCTCGTCAATACCGTCGCTTAAGCGGCGCTTCGCGCCATGGCATGCCGACTCGACCTGCGCCGTGCTTCACTCGTTGAAGTGAAATCAGTTGCCCGAAGTAAGAACCGTGCTTGAACTGGCGACCGAACGCTTCGTGCCGACTTGAGCCAGAATGCAATTCAGATACCGATAGAAGTGTTCGAGTTGTCTCGCGTCAGAAGCGCGCGGCTCGAGGTCGAACGCATCTTCGAGTACGCGGCGCGATACGTGGAAATGTTGAAGTCCGAGGAAATTAGCCCACTACAAGACGATGCCGTCACTATCGTGCGGCACCGCCGCCCAAACGAGCGAATGGCTAGCCATGCAGCCACTGTGAAGCAAGTTAGAACAAAAGCTTATCGGCCCATGTTCACACAGCTGCGCGAGAGGCGAATCTTTTCAAAATTGTGACGCTCCACGATTTGACATTTTTACCACGGTCGGCATATTGCAGCGCAGCAAAAATTCTGTAGACTAGGGACAGGCGTTGCAATCGTTCGCCTACGCAATATGACGGGAGAATGCGCCATGATGACTTCTCAGGCTTACAAGCCAACCGCCCCCGTATTGCATGTCTTCGAGCAAGCTGGAGGCTGGCATTGGGGCATCACGGTCCCGCGTACGCGCGGCAGTGGATTCAAACTCATCGCTTTCAGTGAGAAAACTTTCCCCGTTGAGGACGCCGCCCGCACGGACGGACGTCAAGCGCTGGACAACTTGGCGGATAGCGGCACGCGCGACCCACCCGACGCCGACGCCGCGGGAACAGGTCTTTTGTAAGTTCGCTGTGCAAGAATTGAAATCCCCTTTCGGTCAGGAAGTGACAGCCATGGACCAGCCTCGTACAAACCTGACGGCACCCGTCCTTTCCGGCGATTCGACACTATGGTTTTCGGCCTACGGCTTCGGTTGGGGATACTGCGCCTTTGCGCTCCCTGCTGAAACGGTTTGTGAAAAACTCGGTGCAGCGAACGAGACCCCGAAACAATTGATGCTTGCCTTCGAACTCGGCAGGCGCCGGCTTTTGCAGGTAGTAGAGAAGAAATCGTTGCCCGACACGGGCGAGCGGATAACGCTTTCGGCCGCCGATCTCTGACAACGGACTGACATGTCGCTGTATCTGGATGTGGCGACACCGGGTGCGCGACGCGCGACTGCGAATATCCGCTGAGGCGCGCAGAGCTGACCTTTGACTGTCCGTTTATATGCGCCGACAAAAAACTGCAAGCGGCCGAACTCTGCGTCACGATTGACAGCCGCGGCCGCCTTTGGCCCCACGTCGTTAAAGTCCCGCTCGAGAAAAGGAACCGGTTCGCACGGCCCTGGACAACTGCGTTCGGCCGCGATTTGAGCCATGGCCGTCGAAGCGATCGCGCCTTCGATACCGACCTTCGCCACCACGATTGCAAATTGCCGCCCAAGTCAGTGTGGCCAATGAGTCGGCGCGGCAACGGCCGCGGATAAGTGCAACAATTGAAAGCCGTCAGCGCCCTTTGAAACTCATCCTGTGACACGGAGGCGAGCATGTTGGCGATCGCGAGGGAACGGGTTGCGGCAACGGTGAACAAGATGCTCGACGCAGGTCTGGCATTGTGGTTTGCGTCTGCTCTGGCGAGCGCTGCGCTCACCATCGGGCCCGCACAGGCACAAGCGCAGCCTCCTTCCTTCGAGAGCTTCGCCCTGCCGGCCGGCAGTGCGCCGCATGACGTCGCACCGGCGCCCGACGGCACCGTGTGGTACACCGCGCAGGCGCAGGGCGCGGTAGGACGGCTCGACCCGCGCAGCGGCAGGATCGACAGGATCGCGCTCGGCGCCGGCTCGGCGCCGCATGGCGTAATCGTGGGTCCCGATCGCGCGGCGTGGGTGACAGACGGCGGCCAGAACGCGATTGTGCGCATCGATCCCAAGACGCTCGCCGTCACGCGTTTTCCGCTACCTAAGGACCGGCCTGATGCCAACCTGAACACCGCCGTGTTCGACAAACAAGGGCATCTGTGGTTTACCGGGCAAAGCGGCATTTATGGCGAACTGAATCCGGCGCAGGCCCACATGCGAGTCTTCGATGCGCCGCGCGGACGCGGGCCCTACGGAATCTGCGTGACCCCGCGCGGTGATCTGTATTTCGCATCACTGGCGGGGAGCTATCTTGGTCGCATCGACCCCGCGAGTGGTGCGGCGCAGGTCATCGAGCCGCCAACATCGAATCAGGGCGCGCGTCGCGTATGGTCCGATTCGAAGGGGCGCGTCTGGGTCAGTGAGTGGAACGCGGGAAAAGTCGGCGTATTCGATCCCGTGACACATCAATGGCGCGAATGGCGACTGCCCGGCAACGATCCGCACGCGTACGCAATCTTTGTCGACGATCAGGATATCGTCTGGCTCAGTGAATGGAGCGCCAATTCACTAGTGCGCTTTGATCCGCGTGCCGAGCGGTTCGACGTGTTTGCATTGCCGCGTCCGCATGCGAACGTGCGTGAGATGATGGGCCGTCCGGGCGAAGTCTGGTTGTCCGAATCCGGCACAGATCATCTGCTGCTCTACCGGTCCCGCGCCGCCGATGCGAGCGGGAATTAACGAACACTGCGAACGAACACTGCGGACAAACACCGCGCACGACACGCTGCGCCGACACTGAAATCCGCAGTCCACTCCGCCCACGCGCGCACAGGCTCAGCGCAAGCATGGCCTAGAGCAGTTGCAGAGTTCGCGGATCGGGTTCACCGTCGAAATACTTGCGCAGAGCTTCGACAAATACATCGTTGTCGCTCGTGGCGCGTGCGAACAGGCTAATCGACGATCGGAACTTGAGGTAGTCCGGATACCCGAAAATTTCCTCTATCGAACGCTCTTTGACAAGGTTGACCAGTTGCGTCGATTCGCGCAGCCGTGGGCCGAGTATCGGGTGGCGCAGATAGGCTTCGGCCTCCGCCAGCGACGAAAGCGCGAATTGCTGCGCCATTGCGCTTGCCCCGAGCCCCTGGATTTGCGGAAACACGAACCACATCCAGTGGCTGCGCTTGCGTCCGTGCCTCAATTCATCGCTTACCTGTGCGTACACCGGGTCCTGGGCGTCGACAAAACGCTGAAGGTCATATGGATCGTCCATATCGTGTTCCATTGATGGCGGTGTTGAAATCCACCCGTGAACCCCGATTCTCGCACCGGTTTTCCAGCTCGTTAGCGGCGCGGTGCGCGCCATTACCTGTTGCTCCATGATGCATCGGGAGATCGCTTTTAACGATAGCGCATTCGCGCCCTTAGCGCTCGCTCGGTGTTAGCGGTACAGTGCGGTCGGCAGAGTCCCTGCTTCATCGGCAACCCGCCCGCCGCTCACGCGGCTTTCATTGCGTTGCATCGACCGGTTGAACCTGCAGCCCACAATGGACACCCAATTTTGCCGAAAGCGGGCACCGGCACTCACCGGCTCAGTTGCTGAATGGCGCGGGCCCGGTTTGACTGCGCTTCAGTGAGGAGGCGATAAGACGCGTAGTACTTATAGATGTTTCGCACATACGTAGTCGTTTCGAAGCCGATCTTCTCGGCTACTACGATTTCGACGTTGTTGAACCAGACGTCGGGGTTAAGACCGCGGTCCGCGGCCACCTTGCGCATCTTCGCGATGTTCGCCGGTCCGGCGTTATAGCTGGCGAATGCAAACAGCGGCCGATCCATATGGGAAAAGTGAGCATCCTCGAAGTAGCGCGTCATCAGTTGATCAAGATACTTCGCGCCGGCATGAATATTTGGTTCCGCAATCCGGACGTCCCCGACGTCGAGTTCCTTGCCCGTGGCCGGCATCACTTGCATGATGCCCAAAGCGCCGACGCGGCTCTTCGCGTTCTGATTGAGCTGCGATTCCTGAAACCCTTGTGCCGCGAGCATCAGAGGATCGAAAGCGTATTGCTGGCCATACTTGTCGAAGTAAGCCACGGTCTGTCTGAAACGCTTGAGCTCGCCACTCTCCGTGTTGTTGTGGATCTGCTTGATGCCTTGCAAATACTGCTTCAACCGGATCTCCGCCACACTTTGCTTCTTGATGAAATTCTCGTAGAAGTTGCTGATCAACGCCTGCAGCTGAGGGCTCTGCTTGCGGATGGCCCAACCGACCCGACCGCCCTCGCGCACGGCAAGGTCGTCGTGCACCTTGATCTGCGGCAACACCTGCGCCCACATGTTCGCCTTCCAGTCATCGACTACCAGAATCTGAAGCATGCCGACGTTCAACATCTCCATCGCATCTTCATCTTCGAGCGCGTCGGGCAGCAGCACGAGCCGCATCGGCGGCTTGTTCTCCTTTTGAAACCGCTTGTTCAGTGCGTTCAGGCTCTCGTAATAGCTGCTGGAGCGGCGAACGTGTACGGTCTTGCCGCTCAGGTCGTCGAGCTTCGACAATGCGGGTGACTTGGGACCGGTCAGAACGAGTTCGCGCGTTGGCTTGAGCGCGCTCGCCGTCACGAAGTCGGCCTGCTTCAGGCGATCTTCGGTCACCGTCAGGTTGCCGGCGGCGATATCGCCAAGACCATCTGCGAGGCCGGGCAGCAGCCGGTCGCGTGTCGTGGGAATCATGATGACCGTGATTGGGCGCTTGCCGAGGCGATCACGGTAGGTCTTGTTGAGGAATCGTTCGAAGTCGCGCACGAAGTCCGCGGTCAACCCACGCTCATGTCCGCGGTCGTTGAAGTACAGCGTGCGGCTATACGGGACGAGCACGCGAATCACGCGGCGATCGAGCATTGCTTCAAAGTCGCCCCGCCAAGGCTTGTTCGTCAGATTGAGCCGGCGCGGAGCGCTCGCCGCAACGGGGGCGGAAGCCGCCGGTGGCGACGACGCCGATGAAGCCGATGAAGCCGCAGGCGCTGGCGCTGGCGCTGGCGCAACCGCCGCGCACAGTGTGCTCCACACGCACAGCAAAACGCTAAGTACGCTCGAGGCCATCCATGCGCGAGAGAAGTACATCATGCACACCGTCGCCGTTCGTCGTCACCCTGTGGCGCCGGCCTGCGTGACCAGTCGTCACGCGTAGCCTGGTGAACTGAGCTTCAGAGGCATGACGCGTATCAGGTTCGACTTTTACAGCATAGTTGCACATGGAGCCTATTCAAGGCTTGTCGTGGCGTCGTCCGCTGCCGCGCAGCATGACGGCGAAACATCCGCGCGTCGCGAAGAATTCCGCTGCATGACGAGCGCCTGGTCGGCATCAACGCAGCGTCGTCTTCCCACTCAATTTGCGGGCTTGGAAACGCTGCACTCGACGCCAGCGGACGTGCTACTGGTGGCGGTATTCTTCAGCGTAAGCGTGAGTCTGCTTCCTTTGGTCGCCGTGATGATCTGGCCGTAACTGACGGTCGGGATGAACTGGATATCCGGCGCAACTGCCACTGGAGGATTCCTGCTGCCGTCCACTGTCAGATCGAGCTCCACGGTAATCGAGTCGATAGCCACGCCAAAGTCCTGTTTCCGTGCGGCCAGATTCTTCTTCGCATCGCACAGGCCCGCAAGAACCTGTTCCAGAGCGGTGGGAATATCGACTGGCTTACCCGGCGGAATCGGCGGCGTGTTGCAGCCCGCAACCAGAAACGGCAGAACGCATAGGGGAAAAGAGAGGTAGGCGCGCATCAAGATCCCCTGTTGGCCCTCGTACGACTGCGAGTATTCGGCCGTCGTGCCCCTCGGTCAGTTCGCTGCCGAACGGACGACGCAAATGGCTGCGTATAGTGAAGCGTGTTCTGGCGAGGGCGCGTCAAGGGCGCAGCGGCGGCACTCGCGGTCCGTCAGGGTCAGGGGTGCGGTGCCGTGCCGTGCGGTTGGCTGGGGTCGAGCCGCATCAGTCATTCGAGCGGAAGCAACATTAACGGCCGCTTCCGGCCTGAAAGCCCGTCAATCACGCTCGATACCCAAGGCCGTAATCAAGCGCTCACGCCGTGACAGCGCCTCTAGCGAGCGCTTTCCAAGATGCGTCGCGACGAGGTTGAGCAAGCCTTCGCAAAAGATCAGATACGCGCCCATGCTGTTGCTGAAGAAGCTGCTGTCGTGCGGAATCAGAAAGGCGTGACGCGCGGGCGGCACGAGCGGCGAGGCGAGCGTATCCGTGATCGCGATTACGGTCATGCCAGCCTCAGCGGCTGCCACAGCCGCCTCGGCGACGCTGCGCGTATAGGGTGCTACGCTGGTCGCGACGACTACATCACCTGGCTGCAACTGTGCGAGTCCTTCCGCGACGCCGAGCCCTTGCGCATCGAGCAACGCGACATCGGTGCGGATCATGCCGAGGCCATAGCACAGGAAACTGGCAAGCGCACTGAACTGCCGCAAACCATGCACGCGCACGCGCGGCGCATCGGCGAGCAAGGTCGCCGCGCCACGCAGATCGACGGGCGACAGCCGCGCGAGGAACGTCTCGACATTGCCGATCGATTCATGCGCGAGTTGCGCGACGACATCGACTTCAGGCGAGCTCTCGGCATCGGCGCCGGCATGCGCGCCCGTCTTCAGCCCGGACACGAGCCGTTCCGCCTGATGCGTATAGAAATGCCGATGCCGCTGCGCAAGAGAATCACGGAACACGCTCTGAAAATCCGCGAAGCCGGTGTAGCCGAGCTTCGTACTCAGGCGCGTCAGCGTGGACGCGTTCACGTCGAGCGCCGTCGCGAGATCGGTGATCGTGCGCACGGCCACTTCCTCCGGCCGTTCGAGCAGCCACGCCAGCACCGCGTGCGCCTTGCCGCCGAGCGACAATCCCGCCTCGTCGCGGCCGATGCGCACCACCAGCTCGCGCAGTCCGTCGACACTGCGTGGCGCGCTCGCTTCAGACGCGTTCGCCTCGTCCTTGTTCGCCGACTTGCGGCGCTTCATGCGTAGGTTTGTGTCCATTGATAAATCGATATCGGGGCGGCGTCCCAGGCTGTTCATAAACGTCCCATTCTATGTGAGACGCTGCGATCACGATATCGGCGGTTGCGAGCGTGTTTTCGTCGTCGGGATCATCGGGATCGGCGCGGTAGATCGGCAGCGACGCGTCGTGGGTGTCGGCAAGGATTGCGAGCGGATCGGGCGCGTGGCCAGCTTCGCGGGCGTCGTGCAATAGCGCATCGCCACGCGTCTGCCGGTGCTGCGACGAATCCGTCACGACCTGAGCGAAGCCGCGCATGGACGGATGAATCGCGTGATTCGCATGCAGCGACGGCTGCGCGATCTCCTGCACGGAACAACCCTGCGCGCTGTACTCGACGCTGAGCAACGCGGCGCTCGCGCAATGCGCGAGCGTCAGATGGAAACCGCCCGCCCGCGGGTTGTCGCGCACCACGGCAACGGCCGCATCGAGATCGTACGCATCCAGCACGGCGCGCGTGAGCACCATACGCGGCACGCCCGCTTCTGTCTGGCGCACTCGCAGATTGTTCACGGTGACGACGAGCCCCGCGTCCGTCACGGCAAACGTATGCCCCGGCAGCGAGCCCGGATACACGAAAGCCGCAAAACCCGGACTGCCGTCGATACGGCACGCGGCAATCGCGCAATGTCCCGCGAAGCCGGGATCGCCGTCTTCGTTGTGACAGATGCGCCGGCGATCAACGGAAGGCAACTGCACGGTCGTGCATCCATCGGGCGACGCGGCCCAGACATCGCCGCGACAGTTCCAAAGGAACACATCCTCAAAGGCCAGGCCGAGACCAACGGCCAGCCCTTGCAATTCCGCCCAGATGCGCGGAAAGCGCTGCTGCGTATGCGCGGCGAGCGCGGCGGCGAGCGGCGTCCCTCGCCATTGCATCAAGTCGCGCCAGGCCGCCGACTGCACCAGATGACGATGCACGGCCGTCGCGCCAAACCGCCCTAGCGCCTCGCCCGCGTCGAACGGCGAGCCGGAAATTTCGATGAATCCAATTGCAGGCATGAGTACAAGATCATTCGACGTGTTGAAGGAAATCGCGCAGGCGCTGATTCGGCGGATTGTCTATCAATTGCGCGGGCGGTCCGTCGACGGTGATATGGCCGTGCTCCATGAAGATCAGCCGCGTGCCGACCTTGCGCGCGAACGTCATTTCGTGCGTCACGACGACCATCGTCATGCCCTCTTCCGCCAGCGACTGCATCACGCGCAGCACTTCCTGGCGCAGTTCGGGATCGAGCGCGGAAGTCGGCTCGTCGAACAGCATCAGCTTCGGCTTGACGGCCAGCGCACGCGCAATCGCGACGCGTTGCTGCTGCCCCCCCCCGACAACTCGCCTGCATAGTGCCCGACGCGGCCCGCCAGGCCCACTTTCGTGAGCAGCTCGTGCGCGAGCGTTTCCGCCTCGGCCTTGCTCATGCCGCGCACCTGACGCGGACCGAACGCGACGTTTTCGAGCGCCGTCAGTTGCGGGAACAGGTTGAACTGCTGGAACACCATGCCCGCTTCGCGGCGAATCTCGCGCACCTTCTTCGAGCCGCCGTGCACGCTGATGCCATCGACGAGCAGATCGCCGCCGTCGATATGCTCCAGCGCATTGATACACCGCAGCAGCGTCGACTTGCCCGAACCCGACGGACCGATCAGCACCACGACTTCGCCCGCGCGAATGTTCAGATCGACGCCATCGAGCACGGTGGTCTGCCCGAAGCGCTTCGTGACCTGCTTGAACTGCACCATATCGAGCGCGCTCATAGTATCCGCATCCTCTTTTCCATCGTGCGCAGACAGAACGTCAGCACACCGATCATGCACAGATAGATCGCGGCCACGGCCGTCCAGATTTCAACGGCCCGAAAATTCGCCGCCATGATTTCCTGACCCTGACGCGTGAGTTCACCGACGCCGATCACGATGAAGAGTGACGTATCTTTCAGGCTCACAATGAACTGGTTGCCAAGCGCAGGCGTCATGCGGCGAATCGCAACGGGCCCGATGACGAATCCAAGCACGCGCCACATCGGCATGCCCAGCGCGAGTCCCGCTTCCTTCAACCCGCGCGGCACCGACAGGAACGAGCCGCGCACGATCTCGGCGATATACGCGCCCGAATTGACGATGATCGCTACGACGGCGGCCGTCAATGCATCAACGCGCACGTTCAGCAGCACGGGCAACGCGAAGTAGATGAACATCACCTGCACGACGATTGGCGTGCCGCGCACGAACTCGACGTACGCGAACGCGATCTTCTGCATGAATGCGTTCCCGTACGCGCGCATCAGGCCGAACAGAAAGCCGACCGCCAGGCCTCCCGCAAGGCCCGCGATGGTGATGAGCACCGTCAGCTTCGCGCCCTGCAACAGCGCCGGCAACGCGTCGACGACGACTGACAGATCGAACTGCATGACTTGCCTCCCGCAGCTGTTGTGTTATCAGGACTTCGTCGGCTCGACGCCGAACCACTTCTTGTAGATCGCCGCATAGCGACCGTCAGCCTTGATTTTCGCGAGTGCCGCATTGACCTTCGGCACGAGCGGGCTGCCCTTCGGGAAGCCGATGCCATATTGCTGCGCCATCATCTGCGGACCGACCGCCTTCACGTGGCCCTTGCCCGCCGTGTTGATGTAGTAGAGAACGTTCGGCGTGTCGTGCATCGCGGCATCGACGCGTCCTGTCTGCAACTCCAGATACGCGTTGTCGATGTTCGGAAACTGGCGCAGATCGGTGCCCGCGAAGTGCGCCTTCGCGTAATCCGCCGCCGACGTGCCCGTCTTGATTGCGAGCGACTTGCCCTTCAGGTCGTCCGGGGTCCTGATCGTGCTCGTGGCCGGCACCATCAGCGTGAAGCCGCTGTCGTAGTAGCCATCGGAGAAATCGATCACTTTCTTGCGCTCGTCCTTGATCGTGATGCCCGCGAGCGCGACGTCGACGTTATGTGTTTGCAGCGCCGGCAGGATGCCGCTGAAGTCCATCGGCTGCAGCTTGTAGTCGAGCTTCAGGTCCTTCGCGATGGCTTCCCACAAGTCGATATCGAAGCCGACGTATTTGTCGCCCTGCTTGAATTCGAACGGCACGAACGCTGTGTCGCAGGCGACCAGCAAGGTCTCGGCCCGCGCGGCATGACCGAGGACGGAAACGGCGACGAGTGCAGCCGCGGCGAGCTTTGCTACAAGTTTCATGACGACCTCTTCGAGGTTGGGTTGACGAACGACAGCAAGTGGATTTGCGTTGAGTATCCTCGCGCAATTTAATTTGCGCAATAGGGATGTGCGCAATTTGACTTGCAAATTGGGTTTACCCTGGGAAAACGCTGAGAGGGTTGGGCGGTGCAGTCTAGGCGCGGTTTATTCACAATCGCGCGCATCTGGCGCATCAGATCTGGCCGTTCTCGAAGTGCGCGGCAGCATCGAGATCTGCATGAACATCATCAGGGTGCAATCCGCCAACGCTCGTGCATCTCGCTCAGGCATGTGCCTTGCACCGAACGTCTCTTTGGGGAATTCCCGCCGTGAAGGCCAAGTTCATCGTTGCACTGTTCGTGCGTCGAAAGCATGTGTTCATGCGGTTGGTCTGGATCGGGGCCGTAGATATACAGGTATCCTCACGACTTGCACGTCGACACTTTGCCGTGTGCGCCGCATGGCTTAGCCCACGGTCCTGACGCGCAGTGGCGTGTCGTTCGAAGCGCTGTCTTCGCCGACGCAGCATTTTGACGTCAAACGATTCAACGTTTGAAGTCCAACGGTGTTAACTTCTCGGCCCCGATTTTCAAATTCCATGCTGCTTGCCTGGCGTCCGCGGCCAGGGTTTTGTCCGCAGGTTCATAGACGCATGGCTAGCAGTGGATGACCGGCGATGCCATCATTAATAGTTCACGCCCCGTGTGTGAACGTCTCTCGTGCTTCACGCAAGTGAACAGGAGGATGAAATGCCTCGCTATATCGTAAAGTGGTTAAACCAGAGCCACGTGATTGCCGCGCTCGCGGTGTTGCTGACGATACCGTTTTTCGCCAATGTGGCGCACGCGGATTCTTCTGCGGCCGCTGCGGTTGGAAACGCACTTGTGGCTGCGCAGTCTGTTACGTGCCAGCCCACGTCCACGCCCAGGCCGCAACCAACGCTTCCAAAGGGATTCACCGAGCAGGTTTTGTACAGTGGCTGTCTCACTCAGCCGACCGCGATAAGTTTTAACAGCGACAGGACCAGGGTTTTTGTCGCCGAGAAAGGCGGCAGGGTTTGGAATTGTGATTTGGCCTCGCCCAACTGTACTTTGTTTGCCGACCTTAGCAGTGAAGTCTGCAATCAGGGCGATCGGGGGCTGCTCGGACTCGCGGTCGATCCCCAGAACGATGCCAACGTCTACGCGCTCTACTCGGCGCCGCGCGCTACTGGAACGTGTAGCGGAAACTTTCTTACCGGCGGGCAACTGTCACTCTTGACGGCGTCGGGCGAAACGAAGATCCTGCCCCCCGCCGGCGCCACCAGCCAGACGTGGTGTTTTTTCTACCAGTCCCACAGTATCGGAGGGCTGGTGTTCGGGAGCGATAACAAAACGCTATACGTCAGTGCCGGCGACGGTGCAAGCTTCGATCAAGTCGACTACGGGCAGTTGGATAACGCTTGCGGCGACGGTACAAATCTGCCCCAGGGCGCGTTTCGCAGCCAGGGGGTTTCGCCTTACAGCGACGGCGTTATTCTGCGGATCACGGACCCGGGCACGGGAACCCAAAGCATTGCCGTCGTCGCAAGCGGCTTGCGCAATCCTTTCCGCTTTGTCCGTCTGCCGGGCCTAACGGATGAGCTGTATGTCGGCAATGTGGGTTGGAACGCCTGGGAGGCCATCGATCACGTCAGCGTCGCCGGACAGAACTTTGGCTGGCCATGCTACGAAGGTCCGGGTCCTCAGCCTGACTACCAAAGCACGAATTATTGCGGGAGCGTTGGCGGTGTCACCGCACCGTTCTTTGCGTACGCTCACCAAAGCTATGTCACAACCGACGACAGGAAGGGAAGGACCTGCGGCGCCAGGCCAATCGGCGGGGGACCGGATAAGAACGGTAGTGTGATCTCCGCCATCGGCTTCACTGACGGCACGAGCACGACCTATCCTGCTCCGTATAACGAGGCTTTGTACTTTGGCGACCTTCTGCGGCAATGCATCTGGACAATGCAGCCTCCGGACAACACGCCTCAGCCATTTGAAAAGGGTTTGCAGGGAGGACCGGTGGATTTGAAAGTCGGACAGAACGGCGACCTTTTCTACGTAGATTTCGTTACCAGTACGGTGAGGCGAATTATTCACAAATAGAAATAGCCCGTTGCGGCCCTTCCCGCCGCGGTGTACCAAACGACGCCCTCCAAGGCTGCAACGGGCATTCACGCGGACAGCGGCTCAGTCGTTGCTGAGCCGCCCCTTTCCTCACTCAGACAGCAAAGTCAGTCGAGGCCGATAACACCTTCCAGGCTTCCGTTTCCTGCGTCACGTAGGCGTTTTTCGCAGCGATGGCAGCCAGTGTGTCCGTGCCAAGCGGAAGGCGCAACGGTGGGTTCGGCGCGTCGGCCAGCGTGATCATGGCGGCCGCAAGCTTCGTCGGGTCGCCAGGCTGGTTGTGATTGATTTGCACGGCCTTGCGGCGAACCGCACCCGAGGTTTCGTCGTAGTCGTCGATCACGTCCCGCGCAACAACCAGTGACGACGCATCCAGAAAGTCCGTACGAAAATACCCCGGCTCGATAACTGTCGCGTGAATGCCTAGCGGTTTCAACTCCGCATGCAACGCTTCCGTAATACCCTCGACGGCGAACTTCGTCGACGAATACACGCCGAAACCCGCTGCGGCCCGATAGCCGCCAATCGATGAAATATTGATCACGCGGCCCGAGCGGTTCGCGCGCATGGTCGGCAGCACAGCACGCGTGACGTTCAGCAAGCCGAATACGTTCGTGTCGTACATGCGACGGACGTCCTTGTCGGTGGATTCTTCCACCGCACCCAGCAGACCAAAGCCGGCGTTGTTGACCAACACGTCGACGCGGCCGAATTTTTCAACCGCGGCCTGTACGGCCGCCTTTGCCTGGGCCTCGTTGGTCACGTCCAGCTCAACCGGCAGCAACGCACCCGACTCGCCAAGACGCTCGACGATGGCCGCGACGTTGCGTCCGGCGGCCACGACCGCGTTGCCGTCCGCGAGCGCCGCTTCGGCGATCAATGCGCCGATACCCCGCGACGCGCCGGTGATGAACCATACGCGCTTGAAACCACCTCGTTGGACGTCAGCCATGATGTCTCTCCTACGTGTGTGATGAAGTGATGCCATGGTAGGCGCGACGATTGACACAAACTAGCCGTGCATTACTGGAGTCATAATCAACTTTTATTTGCGAATCTGGGGCGCCAGAAATGAACGGAATTCGTGCGATTACCATTTTCGTGCGCGCCGCGACGCTCGGAAGTCTGCGCAGCGCGGCGGTCGATCAAGGCATCTCGCCACAGGCCGCGAGCCATGCGGTGATGCAATTGGAGAAGGAACTGGGCGTGCGGCTCTTTCATCGGACCACCCGCAAGCTGAGCCTGACAGAGGAAGGCCAACGGCTTCTCGACAGCGTGAAGCCGGCGCTCGCGATGCTGTCGTCTGCACTCGACGAGGCCCGGCGCTCGAAGGAAGAAGTGAGCGGCATGCTGCGCGTGAGCGCGCCGCGCGCACTCGGGCTCCCGGTCCTGTGGCCGTACTTCGAGGAATTCCAGAAGCTCTATCAGAACGTGCAACTCGAAGTGCAATTCGATGATCAGTTCACGGATCTCGTGACCGACCGCGCCGATGTGGGATTTCGCGGTGGGCCGCCGCCATCGGGCGGCTCGATCGCACGCCGACTGGTGCCGATTCAGCTGATCGTGTGCGCATCGCCGGAATATATCGAACGCAACGGCGCGCCGCGGACCATCGAAGAACTGGCTCAACATCGCTGCACCGGGTACCGGCGCGCAAACACGGGCAAGCTCGCACAGTGGCAATTCCGAATCGGCGATGAGATCGTCTATCGCGACGTGCCCGCAGCCATCTGCGTGAACGACACGGAAATGGAAACGCAGGCGGTGCTATCGGGCCTCGGCATCGGGCAGTTGGGTAGCTTCAACGCAACGACTCATATCAGAAGCGGCCGGCTCATTCCGCTACTGACACGGCACGTCACCGAGTACGGCATGGTCTATATCTACTATAAGCATCGAACAGAACAGTCGCTGCGCGTGAAGACGTTCATTGAATTCATGGTTGAGCGCATGGCCGGCAACCGAAACTTTTTCCTCGATCCGTCGGAGCTTCGCGCTGCGCAGCCGCCGCAGCAGCAGCAGCAGGACCGCGCAGCGAGGAAACGTGGCTAGTTCCAACCACGCAGCCGCTACTCTATGGCCGACCTTGTTCGCGCTTCAATATTTGATGTCACGGGCCGTTTGCCGCCCATGCTGCTTGGTTTGCCGCTTGTCCTGTCGGCATTGTGCATTGCTTGTCTGGTCGGAGGCGCGACATTCCTGCTTTGTATTTCGTGCGCCCTGGCGGGTTTCCTGGCGAACATCACGCCCGGCGCGACGCTGTTGAGCCTGTTGCGTCGCCCAGCATGTTCCCAAGCTACCTGCCAGGAGCATCGCAGCGACAAATACCGCCGGCAAACGGACATGTTGGTTCATGATGCGATCTCCCGGCGACAACGTCCAGAACGGTAATAATCGCTTCACCTCATCGTTTAGTCTAGCCAACAACGGGCGTTATATCGTCAGAGATGCAGCAGATGCACCTGAGGACGTGGCGTTGGCCCGTATTCCCGACTCGCAGGGCTCGGAGGTTCGGCGTTGTGTCATGCCGGACGACTGACCTAGCTCCGCTACACCGCGAGAACCCGATCAAGCTCCCGCATCACCCTGGCCTCTCATCGCTCGCGGGATGAGCAACCGATGACGTCAGTATCGGGTCCCCTCTCTCAACCGCATTGACGTTGGCAAAGCGACAAGTCCCAGAACATCACGATTTTGTGCGGTCCTTGTCCAAGCCGCCCGGACTGGCACGTCATTGTATCGAGTGGCAAATCTGCCGCTCGCACCTCTGAAAAGGATTGCCATGAACTTTTCGATGCTGGTCTACGAAGGCCCAGCCGCTTTCGCGCTTCGCTCCGAACAGGATGCTGCCATGCGGGAAGCCTATATGTCGGCGTGGTCCCGCTACACGAAGGCGTTGCGGGACGCGGGCGTGCTCGTCACGGGCTCCGGTTTGCAACTCCCAGACACCGCGACCACCCTGACCTTGCAGGAGAACGGCAAACGCCGGGTGCAGGATGGGCCCTATGCCGATACCAAGGAACAGCTCGGTGGCTTCTACATCATCAATGTTCCTGATCTGGACACCGCGCTTGACTGGGCCTCACGCATTCCGGCTGCGCCGGCAAGCGTGATCGAAGTGCGGCAGTGCCTGATGCCACCGGCCCCGGCCTGAGTGCCGGCCCATTCGAACGACAGGAGGACTGCGCTATGTGTCCGATTTGTGCTTCCGCCACTGTTGCCCTGCTTGGGAAAGCGGTGACATCAACCGGCGGTAGCCTCGCCGTGCTTGCGGTGAAGAAATACCTCGCTCGCCGCGGCAAGAAGGCCGATACCCCTTTACTGCAGGCCAAAGGAGGCCAACATGAACTACCCCGTGGTGTCGCGGACTGAGTGGCTGGCCGCCAGAAAACAGCTTCTCACAAAGGAAAAGGAACTTACCCGGCAGCGCGACGCGTTGAGCGCCGCGCGTCGTGCCCTGCCGATGGTCAAGCTCGACAAGGTCTACAGGTTCGATGGCCGGAACGGCCGCGCAACGTTGCGCGATCTGTTCGGCAGCCACCGTCAGTTGATTGTCTATCACTTCATGTTCGCCCCCGAATGGGAGGCGGGCTGTCCAAGCTGTTCGCACTGCGCCGACAATTTCGCCGGCGCCGTCGTTCATCTGAATGCACGCAACACAGCGTTCGCGGCCGTGTCGCGTGCGCCGCTCGCGAAAATCGACGCGTTCAGCAAACGCATGGGGTGGACGTTTCCGTGGTATTCGTCGGCGGGCAGCGACTTTAATTACGACTTTCATATAACGCTGGACGAAGCCGCCGGCAGTGTCGAGTACAACTTCGAAAACGCCGCCGCGCTCGTGAAGGCCGGCAAGCTTTGGGCAGCAGAAGGCGAATTGCCCGGCCTGAGCGTTTTTCTTCGCGATGGCGACGACGTATTCCATACTTATTCGGCGTACCAGCGCGGCCTCGACCTGTTGCTGAACACGTACAACTATCTCGACCTGACGCCGCTCGGACGCCAGGACGACGACGGGCCGAATCCGCAAGCCTGGATTCGCCACCACGACCGCTACACTGCGTAGCAGGAGCAGCAATGTGGACTCGCACCGCGCCGCCGAAAAAGCGGCGCGCGATTCTTATAGCGGGCATCTTGAAGCAAGCGCCCGCCGATGTGCGTTGTATTCCTTGCAGGCGACACATGGGGTGTCAGGCCGCGGTTAGTCTGGCATCAAAAGGGCAGATGTCGTTTAGGTTTATTCGATGCCTGCCATCGGCCGCATGAATGTGCATACCTCCGCGCATGTCGGCAGGCGTCGAATAAACCCGATGGAGGAAACCGCGGAGT
>NZ_CYGX02000019.1:113186-281619 GCF_900019265.1 Paraburkholderia ribeironis | reverse complement strand
CAGCAGTCTGAAGCCGCCCTCGGGCGGCTTTTCTGCATTCAGACCAGGCGGTAAATCGGCAGCCCGCTTACTGAATCTTCGCGTTCTTACGCAGACCTTCTTCGAACGCCTGCAGCTTTTCCTGCTGGATCTGCTGCACGATCTGCTGGCGCACCTGTTCCAGCGGCGGCGGCGTGACATTGCGCACGTCGTCGACACGGATGATGTGCCAGCCGAATTGTGTACGCACCGGCGTGTCGGTCATCTGACCTTTCTGCAGATGCGTGGCTGCTTCTGCGAATTCAGGCACGTAGGCCTTCGGGTCCGACCAATCCAGATCGCCGCCGTTCTTGCCCGATCCCGGGTCCTTCGAGTACTGCTTCGCGAGGTCTTCGAAACTCGCGCCGGCCTTGATCTTCGCGATCAGATCCTTGGCCTGCTGTTCGTTGTCCACGAGGATGTGATGCAGGTGATATTCCTTGCCGCCTGCTTCCTTGACCAGCGCGTTGTAGCGTGCGGTGATTTCAGCGTCCGAGGGCAGGTTGTTCTTCACGAAGTCTTCGATCAGCGCGCGCAGCACGACGGTTTGCTGGGCCACGGCGATTTGCGCCTTGATGTCCGGACGATTCGGCAGGCCGCGGCGCAGCGCTTCCTGCATCAGGATTTCGCGATTCACCAGCTCTTCGCGCACGGCCATCTGCAGCTGCGGCGTGTTTTGCTGGCCCTGGTGAACCAGCTGGTCGATCAGCGCATCGGCGCGCGCTTTCGGAATCGGCGTGCCGTTGACGACAGCGATGTTCTGTGCAAATGCAGGTGCGGCCGCGCATGCAGCCAGCAATACCCAGAGGCGGGTTTTCTTCAAGGTCATCGGAAGTTCCTAGCGGGGCAACAAAGCAAATTCTTCGGGCGTATACGCCGTGATGGCAAGGGCATGAATGCCGCGCTGCATGGCATCGGCCAGCGCATCATACACCATGCGATGCCGCGCCACGCGGGCCTTGCCGGCAAATGCAGCGGCCACGATCGTGACGCTGAAATGACCGCCGGCGGCGGCTCCTGCGTGGCCCGCGTGCTGCGCGCTGTCGTCGGTGATCCGGATCGACGCGACCGGCGCGAGCGCCGCGGTGAGACGCGCCTCGATCAGCGCGGCGCGCTCGGCGGTGGTGGCGTGCATGAACACATCGCTCATGTCATTCCTCCTTCAGATACTTCGACAGCCACAGACTCTGTCCGACGATGAACACCAGCAGGCAACCGGTTGCGCCGAACAGCTTGAAGTTGACCCACTGGTCGGTGGTGAAGTGATACGCGACGAACAGATTGAGAAGCCCGAGCAGCACGAAGAACACCGCCCAGATGATGTTCAGCTTGCCCCAGATCGCGTGCGGCAGCGTGATCTGCTTGCCCATCATCGCTTCGATCAGGTTCTTGTTGAAGGCCAGTTGCGAGACGATCAGCGCGACGGAGAACGCCCAATACAGCACAGTGGGCTTCCACTTGATGAACGTGTCGTTGTGCAGCACGAGCGTTGCGCCGCCGAATACCGTGACGACGCCGAGGCTCACCCACAGCATCGGGTCGACCTTGCGGTGGCGGAATGCCACCCACGCGATCTGTACCAGCGTGGCGACGATCGCCACTGCCGTCGCCGTAAAAATGCCCCAGATCTTGAAGGCGACGAAGAACAGGATGATCGGGAACAGATCGAACAGGAATTTCATTGTCTGGATCGGGAATCCGCAGAGTGAGTGCAAGGGTGAGGGCGCGGTGCAGCACGTCCGGTGAGAGAGACCGCGCGTACCCGGCGCGGTGGCGAGTGCGCAAGCCGGATCAAGGATCTCGCGACCGGCGCGCGACGGATCGCGCACGCCGGCCGGCAACGGGCCGCACTGCGCACTCCGCGTTGTCGCTGCCGCCTTGCCGCCTTGCCGCGTTGCCGCCGCCGAGTCGCGTTACTTGGGCTCGAATTGTAACGCAGCCGAGTTGATGCAGTAACGCAGACCGGTCGGCGCCGGCCCGTCTTCGAACACGTGGCCCAGATGCGCGCCGCAGTTTTTGCATTGCACTTCGATGCGCAGCATGCCGTGCGAGCGGTCGGTCTTCTCCGCGATCACCTCGCCGTTGATCGGCCGGAAGTAGCTCGGCCAGCCGCAACCGGCGTCGAACTTGGTGTCCGATTCGAACAGCGGCGTGCCGCAGCACACGCAGTCGTAAATGCCGCGTTCCCAGTGATCGTTATAGCGGCCCGTGAACGGGCGCTCGGTGGCCGCGTGACGCGTCACCTGGTATTCGATGTCGGAGAGCTGCTTGCGCCACTCGGCGTCGTCCTTTTGCACGGCGGGGGCGTCGGGATTGAGGTCGCGGGGCTCGTTCATGGTCGGGTTCCTGTCTCGGGTTTGTTGTGGGGCTGCTCGGTGTGCTGGCTTCGGTCGGCCTTGGTCGAGAGTGCATGGCGGCTAGACCGCGGCTTCGGCTCTGCCTCTGGCCTTGCTGCGACCTCATTGCGGCTACGTTGCAGTGTTTGCGGCTTCGTTGCAGCGTCATTGCAGTGTCATTGCAGCTCGGTCGCACTCACGCGGCGCTTCGGCTCGTCACACGGTTCAGGCGGGTTTGCGCGGTTGCGTTCATAGTGGGCGATTATCCGCCCGTCACGACGAGCAACTCACTTCCAGCGAGCTCGCCCAGTCGGGCGGCAGCCCCGCATAGGCTGCATGCTCGGGCTGTTCGTCGAACGGATGGCGCAGCACGGCCGCCAGACGCTCCACTTCGGAAAAATCCTTCTCTTTCGCGCGACGGATCGCCGTTTCCGCCAGATGGTTGCGAAGTACGAATTTGGGGTTCACCCGGTTCATTGCAATGGCGCGTGCGGCATCGTCGCGTGCTTCTTCGGACAGTCGCACGCGATAGTCGTTCGCCCATGCATCGAACGCGGCGCGATCGAGAAACAGGTCGCGCACCGGTGCGTCGCCGCTCGCGTCGTGCTTCGACACACGCGCCAGATTGCGGAAGGTCAGCGTGAAGTCGGCGCGGTTCGCGTGCATCACTTCGAACAGGCGATTGACCAGCGCGTCGTCGCCCTCGCGCGTGCTTTCGAAACCGAGCTTCGCGCACATGCGCCGCTCCAGCGCCGGGCTGAAACGGTCCTTGAAGCCGGCGAGCACGCGCTGCGCGTCTTCGATCACCCTGTCGCTGCGCACGCTGTCGTCATGCTGTGCGCCGAAGAGCGGCAGCAATCCCTGGGCGAGGCAAAACAGATTCCAGTACGCGATCTGTGGTTGCATCCGGTACGCATAGCGGCCCTGCGAATCGGAGTGATTGCAGATGTAGCCGGCGTCGAAGCCATCCATGAAACCAAACGGACCGTAGTCGATCGTCAGGCCGAGGATCGACATGTTGTCGGTGTTCATCACACCGTGGCAGAAGCCGACCGCCTGCCAGTCCACCAGCAGGTCAGCAGTGGAGATCACCGCCTCGTTCAGCAACGCGAGATACGGGTCGTCGGCCTCGCGGCAATGCGGATAGAAACGCTCGATCACGTGATCGGCGAGCGCGCGCAGCGCGTCGATGCGATCGTTCGAATAGAAGTGCTCGAAGTGGCCGAAGCGCACGAAGCTCGGCGCGACGCGCGTGACCACCGCGGCGGTTTCGATGGTCTCGCGCCGCACCGGCTGGTCGGAGCCGATCACGCATAGCGCGCGGGTGGTCGGAATGCCGAGATGATGCATCGCCTCCGAGCACAGAAACTCGCGGATCGACGAACGCAGCACCGCGCGGCCATCGCCCATGCGCGAATAGGGGGTGCGTCCCGAGCCCTTGAGCTGCAGCTCGAAGCGCTGGCCGTCGTGATCGATTTCGCCGAGGCCGAGCGCGCGGCCATCGCCGAGCTGGCCGGCCCATACGCCGAACTGATGGCCCGAGTACACCGATGCATAAGGCAGCAGGTCGGCCGGCCACTCGCGTGTGACATTGCCGGAAAACAGCTCGGCAAAGCCCGGATCGTTCTGAACTTCTGGTTGCAGACCGAGCAGCGCGGCGGTGTCCGTGGAGAAGCCGACCAGATACGGTGCGCTGAGCGGCGCGGCGGGCAGCCGCGTCAGAAATGTGCTGCCGAGCCGCACAAATGCACTGGCGGGAGCGGCGACAAGAGCGTTGGAAAAATCCGTTAAAGCTTCGGATAACCCTGCAATGCTTGGGGAAAACGACATGTTGAGCGCCTCTGGATTAGCCGATATTGTAAGTCCGCCCCCGCGGAGCTGCAGGCCGGCCGCTCGACCACTCTGCAACGATCTCTCGCCGACCGCGTATCCAGCCGTACCCGAGCGGCTCCCGGACCACAACCCGAACGCAACGCCAAGCCGAGGAGACCACGCTTTATGACCACGCCGCTACTGGGCCAGATGATGGACGTGCCGCTCATTGTGTCCTCGTTGCTCGCGCATGCCGCGCGGCACGCTGGCAGCACTGAAATCGTGTCGCGACGCATTGAAGGCGATCTGCATCGCTATACCTATCGCGATTGCGAACAGCGCGCGAAGCAGCTGGCGCAGGCGTTGATCGCACTGGGCGTCGCACCCGGCGAGCGGGTCGCGACACTCGCGTGGAATGGCTACCGGCATCTGGAAGCGTATTACGGCATCACCGGCTTTGGCGCCGTGTGTCACACGATCAATCCGAGTCTCTTTCCCGATCAGATCGCCTACATCGTCAATCACGCCGACGACGCCTACGTGCTGTTCGACACCACGTTCGCGCCGCTTGTCGATGCGCTCGCACCGCAGTGCCCGAAAGTGCGCGGCTGGATCGCACTGGCCGATGAAGCGCATCTGCCGGCCATGCAAACGCCGGTGCTCAGCTACGAGACGCTGATGGCCGCACAGGACGGCAACTTCGCGTGGCCGTATCTCGACGAGCGGCAGGCGTCGTACCTCTGCTATACGTCCGGCACCACCGGCAATCCGAAAGGCGCGCTGTATTCGCATCGCTCGACGGTGCTGCACGCGTTCGGCGCGTCGCTGCCCGATGCGATGAGCCTGTCCGCACGCGACGCCGTGCTGCCGGTCGTGCCGATGTTCCATGTGAACGCATGGGGCATTCCGCACGCCGCGCCATTGACCGGCGCGAAGCTGGTGTTGCCCGGCAAGGACCTCGACGGCAAGTCGCTGTACGAACTGATGGAGGGCGAGCGCGTCACGTATTCGGCCGGCGTGCCGACCGTGTGGCTCGGCTTGCTGAACTATATGCGTGAGGCGGGCGTGCAGTTCTCGTCGCTCAATCGCACGGTGATCGGCGGCTCCGCGTGTCCGCCGGCCATGCTGCGCACGTTCGAGGACGACTACGGCGTGCAGGTGATCCATGCGTGGGGCATGACCGAGATGTCGCCGCTCGGCACGCTGTCGAAACTGACCTGGGAGCAGAGCCGGCGGCCGCTCGCCGAGCAGCGCAAATCGCTCGAGAAACAGGGCCGTGCGATCTATGGCGTCGATATGAAGATCGTCGGCGAAGAGGGGCGGGAGCTGCCGTGGGACGGCGTCGCGTTCGGCGATCTGCACGTGCGCGGGCCGTGGGTGATCGACCGGTATTTCCGCAAGGACGACTCGCCGCTCGCGGACGGCTGGTTCCCGACCGGCGACGTCGCCACCATCGACCGCGATGGTTTCCTGCACATCACCGACCGCTCGAAGGACGTCATCAAATCCGGCGGCGAATGGATCAGTTCGATCGACATCGAGAATGTCGCGATCGCCCATCCGGCGGTGGCCGAAGCGGCGTGCATCGCGTGCGCGCATCCGAAGTGGACCGAGCGGCCGCTGCTGGTCGTCGTCAGGCGCGCGGGGGCGAGCGTCACGCGCGAAGAACTGCTCGCGTTCTACGAAGGCAAGGTGGCGAAATGGTGGATTCCCGACGACGTCGCGTTCGTCGACGAATTGCCGCACACGGCCACCGGCAAGCTGCAGAAACTGAAGCTGCGCGACATTTTCCGCGACCACGTGCTGCCGTCGGCGCTCGAGGACGAGAAAAACTGTTCGCTTGCCAGGGGAAACCCTGTCTAGCAATAAATTGAACGAGCGTGCTTTTTTGTGTATTCTGCCTGCTGACCCCGGGACCATCGACCACAAAGTTGGACAATGAGTTGGACACCGCGCGTTGTACAGCGCTGTACAGCGCGTCGAACAGTGAGCCAACCCGATGAACCGGACGGGCGGCGTGTGATGCGCCGCTCTAATCGCATGATTGGCATGGATCGCATGGAGGCAGGCAGATGGCAGTGGACTACACAACTCACGACGGCGTGGCCGTCATCACGCTGAACAATCCTCCGGTGAACGGCCTCGGCCTGTCGACGCGAGCCGGCATCGTCGAAGGGATCGAGCGCGCGCAGAACGATCCGGCCATCAAGGCCATCGTGCTGACGGGTGCGGGCAAGGCCTTCTCGGGCGGCGCCGATATCACCGAATTCAATACGCCGAAGGCAACCCAGGAGCCGACCCTCGCCACGGTCATCAAGACCGTCGAGAGCAGCGCGAAGCCGGTGGTCGCGGCCATTCACAGCGTCGCGATGGGCGGCGGTCTGGAACTGGCGCTCGGCGCGCATTACCGGATCGCCGCACCTGGCGCGCAGATCGCGCTGCCGGAAGTGAAGCTCGGCATCCTGCCGGGCGCGGGCGGCACGCAGCGTCTGCCGCGTGCGATCGGCCTCGAGGCCGCGCTCAACATGATCGTTTCCGGCGCGCCCGTGCCGTCGGAAAAGCTGGCCGACTCGGGTCTCTTCGACGCAGTCGTCGACGGCGATCTTGCCGCAGCGGCGCTCGCGTTCGCTCGCAAGGTCGGGGCGCAGCAAGGCCCGCATCCGAAGGTTCGCGACCGCAAGATCGAGCATCCGAACGCGGCCGGGTTCATCCAGTTCGCGCGCAATAGCGTCGCGGCGATCGCGAAGAACTTCCCGGCGCCGCTCAAATGTATCGACGCTGTGGAAGCGGGCGTGCAGAACGGTTTCGACAAGGGCCTCGCGTTCGAGCGCGAGTGCTTCATCGCGCTCGTGCAGACGCCGGAGAGCCGTGCGCTGCGTCACGCGTTCTTCGGCGAACGCGCGGCCAGCAAGATTCCCGACGTGCCAGGCGACACGCCGGTGCGCGACATCAAGCAGGTGGCCGTGATCGGCGCGGGCACGATGGGCGGAGGCATCGCGATGAACTTCATCAACGCGGGCATTCCGGTCACGCTGCTCGAAACGAAGCAGGAAGCGCTCGAGCGCGGCCTCGCGACGATCCGCAAGAACTACGAAGCGACGGTCAGGAAGGGCAAGCTCAAGCCCGAAGCGCTCGAGGAGCGCATGGCGCTGATCACGCCGACGCTGTCCTACGACGATCTGAAGAACGCCGACCTGATCGTCGAAGCCGTGTTCGAAGAACTCGGCGTGAAAGACCAGGTGTTCAGGCGTCTCGACGAAGTCGCCAAGCCCGGCGCGATTCTCGCGTCGAACACGTCGACGCTCGACGTCGACAAGATCGCCGCGTTCACGAAACGTCCGCAGGACGTGGTCGGTATGCACTTCTTCAGCCCGGCCAACGTGATGAAGCTGCTCGAAGTGGTACGCGGCAAGGAGACGGCGAAAGACGTGCTCGCCACCGTGATGAAGCTCGCGAAGAAGATCAAAAAGACCGCGGTGGTCTCGGGTGTGTGCGACGGCTTCATCGGCAACCGGATGATCGAGCAGTACATCCGTCAGGCGCTCTTCATGCTCGAGGAAGGCGCGCTGCCCGCGCAGGTGGACAAGGCGATCGAAAAGTTCGGCTTCGCGATGGGTCCGTTCCGCATGAGCGATCTGGCCGGCAACGACATTGGCTGGGCGATTCGCAAGCGGCGCTATCAGGAGCATCCTGACATGCACTACTCGAAGATCGCCGATCGTCTGTGCGAGATGGGGCGCTTCGGCCAGAAGACCGGCGGTGGCTGGTACGACTACAAGGCGGGCGATCGTACCGCGTATCCGTCGCCAGTGGTCGATGACATGATCGGCGCGTTTTCGAAGGAGACCAACGCCCAGCGTCGCAAGATCGGTGACGAGGAAATCGTCGAACGTCTCGTGTTCGCGCTCGTCAACGAAGGCGCGAAGATTCTCGAAGAAGGCATTGCATCGAAAGCGTCGGACATCGACATGGTCTATCTGACCGGCTACGGCTTTCCGCTCTATCGCGGCGGGCCGATGCTGTACGCGGACACGGTTGGCCTCTACAACGTCGAGCGCGCGATTCGCCGCTACGCGTCACGGCCGAACGGCGACGCGTGGCGACTGGCGCGCAGCATCGCGGAGCTGGCGGCACAGGGGCGCGGATTTAACGGCTGAGCTGGCTGAGCCGGACGCAGGCTGCTTATGTGGACGACGGGGGTGGCGCGATTCGGCGCTTGTGGCGCAGCGCAAATCGCACGGTGATTGGTCAGCGGCACGGCGATTCGTCAGCGCGCCACCATCGACATTTGGAAGCAGCAACTTACTTGCATGGGATTGGAGTAGGCGCTAAAGCGCCAACTCCAATCGACACTGGAGACACGCATGACTGATGCCGTAATCGTATCGACCGCCCGCACGGGCCTCGCCAAATCATGGCGCGGCGGTTTCAACATGACGCACGGCGCGACGCTCGGCGGCCACGTGACGCAGGCCGCCGTCGAGCGCGCGAAGCTCGACCCGGCACGCGTCGAAGACGTGATCATGGGTTGCGCGAACCCCGAAGGCGCGACAGGCGGCAACATCGCACGGCAGATCGCGTTGCGCGCCGGTCTGCCGGTCAGCGTGCCGGGCATGACGGTGAACCGTTTCTGTTCGTCCGGACTGCAGACAATCGCGCTCGCCGCGCAACGCGTGATCGCCGGTGAAGGCGATGTGTTCGTGGCGGGCGGCGTGGAATCGATCTCGTGCGTGCAGAACGAGATGAATCGCCACATGATGGCCGAAGGCTGGCTCAGCAAGAACAAGCCGGAAATCTACTGGTCGATGCTGCAGACCGCGGAGAACGTCGCGAAGCGCTACTCGATCTCGAAGGAGCGTCAGGACGAATACGGCGTGCGCTCGCAGCAGCGCGCCGCGGCCGCGCTCGAAGCCGGTAAGTTCAAGGACGAGATCGTGCCGCTGACGGTGCTCGCCGGCGTCGCCGACAAAGCGAGCGGGCGTCTCTACACCAGGGAAGTGACGGTCAGCGGCGACGAAGGCATTCGCGCGGACACCACGCTCGAAGGCGTATCGAAGATTCGCACGGCGTTGCCGGGCGGCGTGATCACGGCCGGCAATGCGAGCCAGTTCTCGGATGGCGCGTCGGCTTGCGTGGTGATGAACGCGAAGCTCGCGGAGCGTGAAGGGCTGCAACCGCTAGGCATTTTCCGCGGCTTCGCGGTGGCCGGCTGCGAGCCGGACGAAATGGGTATCGGCCCGGTGTTCGCGGTGCCGAAGCTGCTCAAACAGGCCGGCCTGAAGGTCGAGGACATCGACCTGTGGGAACTGAACGAAGCGTTCGCGGTGCAGGTGCTGTATTGCGCGGACAAGCTCGGCATTCCTCACGACCGCCTGAACGTGAACGGCGGGGCGATCGCGGTCGGCCATCCGTATGGCGTGTCGGGCGCGCGGCTGACCGGCCATGCGCTGATCGAAGGCAAGCGGCGCGGCGCGAAGCTGGTCGTCGTGACGATGTGCATCGGCGGGGGGCAGGGCGCGGCGGGGTTGTTCGAAGTGGTTTGAGCGGGCGTGCGCCACGATCACTCGCCCGAGCCGCTTGCCGTCGTCACTACCATCCCGCCCCTGACGACGGCAGACTCAGCGTCCCCTGATCGGTGAATCGCGTCGTACCGGTCACGCCCCCCGCGAGCTTGCCGCGCATAACGTACGGAACCTGTCCCGACTGCGCGGCGTCCGCGAACGCGAAGGCCTGGCGAACCGCGGCGAAAGCCGGCACGGTCAGCGGCACGGTGATGACGGTTTCGCCGAAGCGCGGCACGGTGCCGGCCTGATCGCTGACGCCGCTCGCGAACGGTTTGCCGTTCAGTTCGAGATCGAGCGACACGCCGTTGAAGCTGACCGTCGAGTCGTTGGGATTCTGCACGCGCAGCTTGATGTTAAAGCGCATCTCCATGCCTTGGCCATTGATCGGCTCGATGCCCGCCACACTGACGCGCAACGGGTCGCCGCCAAAGAGGCCCGCGCAACCATCGAGCGTCAGCGTCACGGCGACGAGGGTGGCGGCGAAGGCCAACAGACACCAGACACGTGAGAGCCGGCCCGGCAGCAGCGCGCGAAAGAATGACATGACCTGAACCTCGAACGAAGCGGGTTGGTCATGCATTGTAACGGGCAACATGACGCGCGCAGCGAGCTGTCAGGCGGTGCGCCGCCACCGTGTGCGCACGACGCAAGCGAGGCGATAGGCGGCTTGCCGGATCAAGCCGCGTGCGCTGCGATCGGCGCACGCGGGCAGCACGATGAACGCGACGGCATGCGCGTGTGTCGCGCGGATCGACAGGACGCCGCGTTGCGGCGTCACAAACCGCTCGCCTTCGTGCAACGTGAGCGACGTGAGCGGGGCGTCGTTGCCGAGCCAGGCCAGCGAATGATCGCGGAAGTCGAGTTGCAATGCGCCTTCGACCGCGATGATCGAACTGTGGGCACGCAGGTGGCGCAGGGCCATCTGGCCGGCGGCGAGACGCGACGCCGCGGGGCGATGCAGATCGGCGCTGGGTAAAGAGCGAAATAAGGAGCGAGGTAAAAAGCGGGGTAGACGCACAGGCATGACTGATTCCTTTGAACCATTTTCGTGTCAAACAGCTTAGGGAGTCCGTGCGAATGAAAACAGCCGCAGCCATTGACAATCTGAACCGATACAGCGGTATGTTTCGTGATGCTGTATCGGTCCGAATTGCCCCGATGTGTATCTGTCGCAGCGCGCGAACTGTCCGCACCATCGGCTCATGAGCGAATCCCTCACCACCCCGCAAGATCCCTCGACGGACCACCCGTCCGACCGCCAGCCGCTTTACCGGCAACTGGCCGATCAATACCGCCGCGCGATCGGCAACGGCGTGCTGCGCCCGGGCGACCGCATGCCGTCGATGCGCGCGTTCATGCAGCGCCACGGCGTGAGCCTGGCAACAGCAACCGAGAGCTATCGCGAGCTGGAACGCGCTGCGCTGATCGACGCCCGGCCGCGCACCGGCTATTTCGTGCGCGTGCCGCCGACGGCCGGGTTGCCGTGCGCCGCCGAGCCCGATCTCGCGATGTTGCCTCGCGCCGCACAGTTCGTCGGCATTCACTCGGCGATTTCGGCAATCGTGTCGACATTCCAGCGCCATCCGCACGCGCTGAATCTCGGCGGCGCGACCGCGTCGCCCGCTCTCTATCCGACCGAAGCGTTGCAGAAAGCGGCGCTGCGCGCGTTGCGCCGACGGCCCACCTTGCTGACCGCCAGCGGCCACGATCAGGGTGATCCGGCATTGCGCACGATCATCGCCCGGCGTGCGCTCGAGGCCGGCATCCAGCTCGGCGCGGAGGACATCATCATGACGCACGGCGGCATTGAAGCCGTGAACCTCGCATTGCGCGCAGTGACGCAGCCGGGTGACACCGTCGCGGTCGAATCGCCGTGTTTTTTCGGTTTGCTGCAGGCGCTCGAAAGTCTCGGTCTGCGCGCGCTGGAAATTCCCACCAGCCCGAGCACTGGGCTCTCCATCGAAGCGCTGGCATTCGCGCTGCACACGCAGCCCGACATCAAGGCGGTCGTGGTGGTGCCGAACCTGCAAAACCCGCTCGGCAGCGTGATGCCCGACGCGCACAAGGCGAGTCTCGTCGAACTGTGCACGCACGCCGGCATCGCGCTGATCGAGGACGACCCATACCGCGAACTCGCCGACGCCGCGCAGCCGCCCCGCTCGCTGAAAGCGTGGGACACCGACGGCAGCGTGATCCATTGCACCTCGTTCAACAAGACGCTGGCGCCTGGCATGCGCGTGGGCTGGATCAACGGCGGCCGGTGGCATCCGCGTATCGGCATGCTGAAGTTCGCGCAGTCGCGGCACAACGAGCAGTTGTCGCAAGTCGTGCTCGCCGGGTTCCTGGAGACGAGCGCGTACGAGCGCCACTTGCGGCGTTTGCGCGAAAACTTGCGGCTGCAGCGCGAGCGGATGGCCGCGGCGGTGGCGGCATCGTTTCCCGACGGCACGCGGTTCACGCCGCCGCGCGGCGGGATGTTTTTCTGGATCGAATTGCCGCGCGAGGTGTCGTCGCCGGCTTTTTTCGACGCCGCGTTGGCTGACGGCATTCGCATCATGCCGGGTACGGTGTTCTCGAACGCGGGGCGTTTCGATCACTTCATTCGACTCAGCTGTCCGAGCACGGATCTGGATCTGGCCGACGAAGCGGTGCGCAGACTCGGGCGCCTGGCGAGTCGGATGGCGGCCCATGCGGCAAGGCGATAGCGGGTATCATTTCCTGCTGCGGGCTGACACTGGGCTCACGAAATGAATTGATTGGATTTGATTTGAAGCGAACCGGATGAGCCGCCGCGAGATCCATCACAGTGTGACGTTAAATCCGCCGAACCTGCCGAAGGCGCCAGGCGCGCCGTCGACTCCGAAATCTGACACCTACGCAATGACCGATCCATCTACCTCATCCAAAGCGGGCCATTCATCGATGCCCGAGAGCCCGTTCGTCGACCGTCTCGGCGCACAGTTGTTGTCGGCCGCCGACGGCGTCAGCGAACTCGCGCTGCCGTTGCAGCCCGATCATATGAACACATGGGACGTCGCGCACGGCGGCGTCACGATGACCCTCGCCGACGTCGCGCTGGCGATGGCCGCGCGCAGTCTGGCCGGCGACGGCGTGGGTGTCGTCACGGTCGAGATGAAGGTCAATTTCATGCAACCGGGCCGCGGCGAATTGCGCGCGACGGGCCGCGTGTTGCACCGCTCGACCACGTTGGCCTATTGCGAAGGCGAGATCCGCGACAGCGAAGGTCACTTCGTCGCCAAGGCGCTCGGCACCTTCAAATATATGCGGCGCCTCGCCGTTGGCCGCGACGTGACGCAGCAGCGTTTGCGCAGCGACCCGTCGGCCAAGCCCGGCCCCAGCGACGGTTGATGGTCCGCGGGAGAGCGCGCCTGAAACGAGTCGGGCATGTGCCGGCGCATGTGCCTGCATTCGCGCACGCGATGCGACTCACGCACGTTGTCTAACTCGTGCACGCCATTCAAGGCATTCGCCGACCCGATCGGTAACTCAAGGAGACGACCGTCATGTCCCAGATCAATCGTCAGCTCGTGCTGGCTTCGCGCCCGCAAGGCGCCGTCACGCCGGACAATTTCAAGCTCGTCGAAACGCCGCTCGCCCCGCTTGCCGATGGAGAACTGCGCGTGCGCAATCACTTCCTGTCGCTCGATCCGTACATGCGCGGACGCATGAACGACAGCAAGTCGTATGCGGCGCCGCAGCCGTTGAACGAAGTGATGATCGGCGGCACGGTCGGTGAAGTGATCGAGTCGAAGAATCCGAAGTTCGCGGTCGGCGACAAGGTCGTCGCGATCTTTGGCTGGCAGGAGTACGGCACGTCGAACGGAGCCGGCGTACAGAAAGTCGACGACACGCATGTGCCGCTGTCGGCCTATCTCGGCCCGGTTGGCATGCCGGGCGTGACCGCGTGGTACGGGCTGAACCGGATCATCGCGCCCAAAGCGGGCGAGACGGTAGTGGTCAGCGCGGCGAGCGGGGCGGTGGGCAGCGTGGTCGGTCAACTGGCGAAGCTGGCCGGCGCACGCGCAGTCGGCATCGCGGGCGGCGCGGACAAGTGCCGCTACGTGCTCGAGACGCTCGGCTTCGACGCCTGTGTCGATTACAAGGCCGGCAACCTGTATCAGGACCTCAAGGCCGCGACGCCGAATGGCGTGGACGGCTGCTTCGAGAACGTCGGCGGCGAGGGGCTCGACGCGACGCTCGCGCGCATGAACCCGTTCGGGCGCATCGCGCTGTGCGGGTTCATCGCGGGCTACGACGGCCAGCCGGTGCCGCTCAGGCAACCATCCTTGATGCTCACGCAGCGGCTGCTGGTGCAAGGCTTCATCGTCAGCGAGCACATGGAGGTGTGGCCGGAAGCGCTCAGGCAACTGGGCACGCTGGTCGCGCAAAAGAAGCTGCACTATCGCGAGACCATCGCGCAAGGGCTCGATGCGGCGCCCGAAGCGTTCATCGGCCTGCTGAAGGGCAAGAACTTCGGCAAGCAGCTCGTCAAGCTGATCTGAATGATCTGAACGCGGCCACGCCCGCAGAAGCGGGCGCTGCATGCAAGACCACGCTGTTCAACCCAGGAGGGAGAGGATGTTCGAATTCGCAGGCAAGGTCGCCGTGATCACGGGCGCGGCCAGCGGCTTTGGCCAGGCGTTTGCGCGAAAGGGCGCGTCGCTCGGCATGAAGCTCGTGCTGGCCGACGTAAATCCCGGTGCGCTTGCGCAAACCGTCGACACGTTGCGCGACGGCGGCGCCGAAGCGATCGGCGTGCCGACCGACGTGTCGAACCCTGCCCAGGTCGAAGCGCTCGCGCAAGCGGCGCTCGCCGCGTTCGGCAAGGTGCATCTGCTGTTCAACAACGCGGGCGTGGGCTCGGGCGGCTTCCTGTGGGAAAGCTCGGCGAACGACTGGGCGTGGGTGTTCGGCGTCAACGTGATGGGCGTCGCGCATGGCGTGCGCGTATTCACGCCGATCATGCTCGCGCAGAACGAGCCCGCGCATATCGTCAACACGGCGTCGGTCGCGGGCCTGCTGTCGCCGCCCGCGATGGGCATCTACAACGCTTCGAAACACGCGGTGGTGTCGTTGACCGAGACGCTCTATCACGATCTGCAACTGGCGCAGGCAGGGCAGGCAGACAACGCGCCAGCGGCGCTCGGGCACGTGGGCTGTTCGCTGCTGTGCCCGGCCTTCGTGCCGACCGGCATCGCCGATGCGGAACGCACGCGGCCCGAGCCGTTGCGCAATGCCAGCGGGCCGACCCGCTCGCAGATCGCCGCCGGCAAGCAGTTGCAGCGCGCGGTGCGCTCGGGCAAGCTGAGTGCCGCCGACGTCGCCGACATCACCTTCGAAGCGATCGCCGCGCGGCGTTTCTACATCATCACGCATCCGGGCATCATGGCGACGGTCAGGCTGCGTCACGAGGACATCGAGCAATTGCGCGATCCCACCGATCCGATGTCGCTGAAGCCCGAAGTGAAGCACGCGGACTAGACAGGCATCGCACTCATCACCGCGCCGCGTACGCACGACTCGCCGCGCGCTGGCTTCCTGACCACTTTTGGCGCGCCGGCGCCATCCAATGCACCACGCGCACCATGCCGCTGAATCCGAAGATCGAGCTGGTGCTCGACATGATCGCGCGGGCCAAACGCCCGCACTACCACCAGATGAGCGCGCAACAGGCGCGCGCCTCGTACGAAAAAAGCGCGCCGATCCTCGAGATCCCGGACGCGCCGATGTTCACACTCGAAGATCTGCGCATCCCGACGCGCGACGGCGCGACGATTCGCGTGCGCCTGTACCAGGCGACCGAGCCGAGCTGGGCCGAGCCGATGCCGGCGCTGCTGTACTACCACGGCGGCGGTTTCACGGTCGGCAGCGTCGATACCCACGACGCGCTGTGCCGGATGCTCGCGCGAGACGGCCGATGCACGGTGCTTTCGGTCGACTACCGGCTCGCGCCGGAATACAAATTCCCCACTGCGGTGGACGACGCGTTCGACGCCTTGCGCTGGCTGCACGCGAACGCGGCGGCATACGGCGTCGACGCGGGCCGGCTCGCGGTCGGCGGCGATAGCGCGGGCGGTACGCTCGCGACGGTGTGCGCCGTGCTCGCACGCGACGCCGGCATCGGACTTGCACTGCAATTGCTGATTTATCCGGGCACGACCGGCCATCAGCAAACCGATTCGCACTCGCGGCTCGCCGATGGCTTCCTGCTGTCGGGCGACACGATTCAGTGGTTCTTCGAGCAGTACGTGCGCGACCACGCGGATCGCGACGACTGGCGTTTCGCGCCGCTCGACGGTGAGCGCGGCGCGCCTGACTTCAGCGGCGTGGCGCCGGCATGGATTGCGACCGCCGAGTACGATCCATTGAGCGACGAAGGCGATGCGTATGCGGCCAAGCTGCATGCAGCGGGCAACCCGGTTACGCTCACGCGCTATCGGGGGATGATCCACGAGTTCTTCAAGATGGGCGGCTTCGTGCCCGAAGTCGCAAACGCACATGCGGATGCCGCGGCGGCGTTGCGCGCGGCATTCGGGGTCGAGTGAGGGTGGCTGGCAAAGCGCGGGGCTGATGGTCGGCCGGGCTGCCAGCCACGCTGCCGGGCTGCCGACCGGCAGCGGACCAACACGCGCGTCACGCGGACAGGCGCGTCATGCGAACACACGGGTCACGCGGACACACGCGTCACGCGAACACACGCGTCATGCGGACACACGCGTCATGCGGACACACGGGTCACGCGAACACACGGGTCACGCTCATCACACGCGTCACACGCCTCACGCGATCTCGCGTTCGACGTTGAACGCGAAGCTGCGCTCGAAGTCGCCGGGCCGCACGATCCGATGCGAGCCGTTGTCGTCGCTGCGCTCGGCGACAGCCACGCCGATCACATCGCCATGCACGAGCACACGCAAGGCGGTCGTGCCGCGCGTGCCATAGCCATGGTCCGGCGATTCGATGAACGCCGCCGACAACACCCGTTCGCGTTCGAGCGGAATGCCGGTGGCAGGCAATTCGTCGTCGCGTGCGAGCCGCGGATCGCGCAGCAGATCGATCAGGCGTTCAAGCGGCGGCATCGCGTCGCGTGCGAGCAGGGTGTGCAGCTCGGCGCGCTTTCTCACCAGCTTCGGCCACGCGGTATCGAGCACGGCGTTCGAGATGCCGTGCGTGCCGGGCGCCAGCAACTCGGGCGCGCGCTCCGAGCGGTTGCAATACCAGGCGAGTTCGCGGCGCGTCCAGTCGCCCACCAGCAGATTGAAACCGTTATAGATCTCGCCAGTCCGCGCGACCTGTTGCAGGTACGCGAGCGGGGTGTCGTGCGGATTACCTGTCGAGTCACGCGCGCTATTGCTCAGCCAGTCGCTGACGAGCGTGCCGCGGGTCGGCGCATCGGCACGCATTTCGTGCGGCGCGCGGTAGTTGGTCAGCGCGGCGAAGCGGCCATCGCGCGACATGCCGAGCCACGTGCCGCCGCCCACCAGATCGCGGCCGGCCAGCACGGTCGGCGCGTCATGCCACCAGTTGATCGGTTCGGCGGTACGGCGAAAGAATTCGTCGCGGTTCGCGGCGAGCGTGAAAAGCGGGCCGTCGACCGCGTCGGGTCGCCAGTCGAAAACGATCAGGCACATCGGGGGGCGTCTCCCGGTGAGGGACGGTGGCGTCGAATTGGCCAACAGAGTGGCCAGCAAAGTGGCCAGCAAAGTGGCCAGCAAAAAGCGGCGCCCTGGCTGCGCCGCTTCATACCGCGCAAGGCGCTCAACCCTCGGTCGGCAAGCCGTAGGGCAGCGCGAGGAACTGCAGCGTCGGGCCATCGGCCGCGCCCAGATGCACCGAGCCGCCTTCGAGCGCCGCGAGCTTGAGCTCGACCAGCAAATCGACCCCGCCGTGTGGCGCGGACGCTGCGTTCACGATCATCCCGCACGGCTGGCCGGGATCGTCCGAATGGAACAGTTCCATGCCGGGCCGCACCGTTTGCAGCTCGCCGGCCACGTTGGCGAGCGAGGTACGCCGCTTGATCGTGCCGCGATACTGGCTGCGCGCGACCACCTCCTGACCCGGATAGCAGCCCTTGCGGAAATTCACCGCGCCGAGCACATCGAAGTTGACCATTTGCGGCACGAATTGCTCGACCACCGGCTGCGTGATGCGCGGCTCGCCGGCGCGGATGTCGAGCCAGTCCCATACCGCCGGCGACACGCGTTTGAGCTTGGCGTCGAGCGAGGGCAGCAGCGCCTCGACCTGCGCTTTCGGTCCGATCCACAGATAGCGCAGGCGCTCGAGCGCATCCGGCACGTGAATCAGCGTGCCCGCAGCGCCGTCCACCTGCACATGCACGCCGTCGGGCAGCGCGTCGAACACGGCCGACAGCGGGCGGCGTACGTCGCCAGCGAGGCCGACCACCGCCAGCTCATCGCTCGCGTCGACGAGCCTGGCCTTGGCGCGCAGAATGAACATCGACAGGCGCTTTTGCACCGCGGCCTGCACGTCTTTCGACACCAGCAGGCGAATCGTGTCGCCGCTGCGCCATGTCAGGAACGACGCCAGCAGACGCCCCTTGGCCGAACAGTAGCCAGCCAGACGCGCATTGGCGGCATCGAGGTGCTGGGTGTCGTTGGTCAGCTGGCTGTGCAGGAAGCTCGCCGCGTCGTCGCCGGTGGCGTCGATCACGCCGAACTGCGTGAGCGGCATGTAGGCGCCGTGCTGGAGTACGGCGTCGAATTCATCGGCCGACGGCCGCGGCAGCACCGGGAGTGCGGCTGCCGTGGCGGCCGCCGGGCCGGATGCGGCGGCTGCAGCAGGACTCGAAGCGATGCCGGAAGCGGTAGCGAGCGGTGTGGTCATGGATTCCCGGAACAGTCAATTCTGACTTTGGCTAAGGCAAACAAGTATTATATGCAGTCCAACCCTGCCACGTTTCGCATGTCCCTTCTGAAGAAATGTTTCGTCGCCGGCTCAATCGTCGTTGTGCTGGCCGCCGCTGCAATTGCCGCTGGATATCGTTGGGCCGTGAGCCCGCTCGAGCTGAGCCCGGCGCAACTCGACGTCACCGTCAAACCGCACAGCAGTCTGCGCAGCGTCACGCTGCAGCTGGTTCGCGGCGGTGTGCCGGTCGAGCCCGAACTGTTCATCATCATGACGCGGCTGCTCGGCCTGCAAAGCGATCTGAAGTCGGGCAACTACGAGTTCAAGTCCGGCATCACGCCGTACGAGGTGCTGCAGAAAATCGCCCGCGGCGACGTCAACGAATACGTGGCGACCATCATCGAAGGCTGGACCTTCAGGCGCATGCGCGCGGAGCTGGATGCGAATCCGGCGCTCAGGCACGACACGCTCGGCATGAGCGACACCGACCTGATGACCGCGATCGGCGCGCCCGAGGCGTCGATCGGCAATGGCGAAGGGCTGTTTTTCCCCGACACCTATCTGTTCGACAAGAACACCAGCGACCTCGACGTGTACCGCCGCGCGTACCGGATGATGCGCGTGCGCCTCGACGAGGCATGGCTCGCGCGGGCGCCGGACCTGCCGTACAAGACGCCGTACGACGCGTTGACGATGGCGTCGATCATCGAAAAGGAAACCGGCAAGCCGTCGGACCGGCCGATGGTGGCGGCGGTGTTCGCCAACCGTCTGCGCGCGGGCATGCCGTTGCAGACCGACCCCACGGTGATCTACGGGATGGGCGAGAGCTATACCGGTCACATCCGCAAGAAAGATTTGCAGACCGACACTCCCTACAATACCTACACCCGGATGGGGCTGCCGCCCACGCCCATCTCGCTGCCCGGCGTCGCGTCGCTGCAGGCGGCGCTGAACCCGGCGCAAAGCACGGCGCTCTATTTCGTCTCGCGCGGCGACGGCAGCAGCATCTTTTCTGACACCCTCGGCGATCACAACAAGGCCGTGGACAAATTCATTCGAGGGCAATGATGGCGCGGGGCAAATTCATCACGTTCGAGGGCATCGACGGTGCCGGCAAGACGACCCATCTGGCGTGGTTTCGCGAACGGCTCGAAGAGAAGGTCGCGAGCAGCGGCCGCGCGGTCGTCATGACGCGCGAACCGGGCGGCACGCCGCTCGGCGAACAGATCCGCGAGATCGTCCTGCACCAGAAGATGGACCTCGAAACCGAGGCGCTGCTGATGTTCGCGCTGCGCCGCCAGCATCTGGCCGAAGTGATCGAGCCGGCGCTCGCGCGTGGCGACTGGGTGCTGTCCGACCGGTTCACCGACGCAACCTTCGCCTATCAGGGCGGCGGCCGCGGCCTGCCGCGCGACAAGCTGGAAACGCTGGAGCGCTGGGTGCAGGGCGGGTTCCAGCCGGACCTGACCGTGCTGTTCGATCTCGCCCCCGCGATCGCCGGCGAACGGCGCAGCGCGGCACGCGATCCAGACCGGTTCGAGCGCGAGTCGACGGCGTTTTTCGACCGCACGCGTGCGGAATATCTGCGTCGCGCGGAAGAGGCGCCGTACCGCTTCGCTATCATCGACTCTTCGCAAAGTATCGTGCGAATTCAGAAAAAACTTGAAGAGTTGATCGCATCGCTTTGATTTTAAAGAAATATACTTTCTGTTTATAACCGGATGCAAAGTTCAGGTGCTGTCTCACCAGATGCTTTCAGCCGATTGATTTAAAAGAGAAATAATGATTTATCCGTGGCAAGCCGATGACTGGAACCGCCTGCAGCAACTGCGCGGCCACTGGCCGCACGCGCTGTTGCTGCATGGCCAGGCGGGCATCGGCAAGCTGCGCTTCGCGCAGCATCTCGCGCAAGGGCTGCTGTGCGAAGCGCAGCAAGCCAACGGCGAGCCGTGCGGCGCGTGCGTAGCCTGCAACTGGTACGCGCAAGGCAACCATCCGGATTACCGGATCGTCGTGCCCGAGGCGCTCGCGGCCGAAGCGGGCGTGAGCAACGCCGCCGCCGACGAAAAAGCCGACAAGGCCGACGCCGACGAGGGCAAGAAGACGCGTGCGCCCAGCAAGGAAATCAAAATCGAGCAGATTCGCGGCCTGCTCGACTTCGTCGGCGTGGGTTCGCACCGCGGCGGTGCGCGCGTGGTCGTGCTGTATCCGGTCGAAGCGCTGAACATCGCAGCGGCCAACGCGCTCCTGAAGACGCTCGAAGAGCCGCCGGCGGGCGTCGTGTTCCTGATGGTGTCGGCGCGCATCGACCGTCTGCTGCCCACCGTCATCAGCCGCTGCCGCCAGTGGCCGATGAGCGTGCCCGCGCCGGACGCGGCGACGCGCTGGCTGGCCGCGCAAGGCGTCGCCGACGCGCCTGCGCTGCTCGCCGAAGCCGGCGGCGCACCGCTCACGGCACTCGCGCTCGCCAGCGACGAAAACCGCGCGCTGCGCGACTGGACCCTCAAGCAACTGGCCGCCGGGCCGGATTGCGACGCGTTCGCCTGCGGCGAGGCATTGCAGAAGCTGCCGGTGCCGCTGGTGCTGGGCTGGCTGCAACGCTGGATGTACGATCTGCTGGCGCAGCGCACCGCGGGCGCGCCGCGTTATTTTCCACAAGCGTCGGCGGCGTTGACGCGCTGCGCAGCGCAGGCGGACGCCAGTGCGTTCGCGCGCTTCATGCGTACCGTGACGCGCCAGCGCGCCGTCGAGAACCATCCGCTGAACGCGCGGCTGGTGTTCGAGGAACTGTTTATCGGCTACCGCGAACTGTTCGCGTAGACTGCGCCCGCGCGGTGCGCTGGCCCGCCCAGCGCATGTCCTCGCGCGTTCCAGGCGGGCCGGGCGCGTTCCGATCCGGGTTTTCACCTTCCACTCCAGGTTTCCAGGTTAAAAGCACCATGAGCCTTTCTTACCGCGATGCCACGCTCGACGATCTGCCCGCGATCGTCGCCATCTACAACTCGACGGTTCCGTCGCGGCAAGTCACCGCCGATCTGGAGCCGGTCAGCATCGAAAGCCGGCTCGCGTGGTTTCACGCGCACGGCCCGCACACGCGCCCGCTGTGGGTGGTGGAAGACCCGCGACAGCCGGGTCGCGTGATCGCATGGCTCAGTTTTTCGGATTTTTATGGCCGCCCGGCGTATCAGCGCACCGCCGAAGTCAGCATCTATCTCGACGAAAGCGCACGCGGCCAGGGCCTCGGCAAGCAGTTGCTGGCGGCCTCGCTCGCGGCGGCGCCGGCGCTCGGCATCGACACCGTGCTGGGTTTCATATTCGGCCACAATGACGCGAGCTTGCGGCTGTTCCGCGGCTTCGGCTTCGATGCATGGGGCACGCTGCCGCGCGTCGCCGTGCTGGACGGCGTGGAGCGCGATCTGGTGATTCTCGGCAAGCGCCTCGCGACCGCCACGGCCGCTGCCTGATTCGCGCCGGGCCATTTTTCTGAGGACATCAGCAGGACTTCATCATGTTTGTCGATTCGCACTGTCACATCAACTTCGAAGGACTCGCCGACCGCTTGCCGCAGGTGCTCGAGAACATGCGCAGCCACGCGGTCAGCCATGCGCTGTGCGTCTCGGTCGATCTGGAGACGCTGCCGTCCGTGCTGGAGATCGCCAGCCGGTACGACAACATTTATGCGTCGGTCGGTGTGCATCCGGATCATGAGCACATGCGTGAGCCGAGCGTGGCCGAGCTGGTCGAGCTGGCCGCGCACCCGAAGGTCGTCGCGATCGGCGAGACGGGACTCGACTACTACCGCCTGGAGGGCCGCACGATCGCCGACATGGAATGGCAGCGCGAGCGCTTTCGCACCCACATCCGCGCCGCGCACGCGACTGGCAAGCCGCTGATTGTCCACACGCGGGCGTCGTCGGAAGACACGCTGCGAATCATGGCCGAGGAGCGTGCGGGTGAGCCGGGCGGCGTGATGCATTGTTTCACCGAGCCGTGGGCGGTTGCCGAGCAGGCGCTGGCGCAGAACTTCTACATCTCGCTGTCGGGCATCGTCACGTTCAAGAACGCGACCGACGTGCAGGAGGTGGCGCGCCGCGTGCCGCTCGAGCGCCTGCTGATCGAAACCGACTCGCCGTACCTCGCGCCCGTGCCGTATCGCGGCAAGTCCAATGAACCTGCGTACGTCAGTTATGTCGGACGCTTCATCGCGCAACAGCGTGAGATGACGGACGAGGCGCTGGCCGCCGCGACCACGCAGAATTTCTTCCGCCTGTTCGGGATTTCCGCGGTGGCCAACGGCGTGTGAGATAGAAATCGCAGTAATATCAAATGGATAGGGAAGCCTCCTAAAGTAAAATATGAGAGATATTTCAATGCAGATTGCTGTACTTCAACAGACTTCCGCGGTGCGCGGCGCGCTCGCTTCGGCCCGGCGCGGTGCGTCGCGTGCGGCGCTGGCGGGCACGTTCGCGTGCGCCGCGCTGGGTGTGCTGGTCGCGTCGCCGGTGCGGGCCGCGCCGATCGATTCGCTGATCAAGTCCGTCAAGTTCGACGATGTCGACGGCGTCAAGAAACTGCTCGCCAAGGGCATGGACCCGAACAGCGTCGATAACCAGGGCATGCCGCTGCTGGTGCTGGCGGCGCGCGAGAAGTCCGACAAGGTTGGCGCCGCGCTGCTCGCCAATCCGAAAACCGACATCGAGATCGAAGACAAGGCGGGCGAAAACGCGCTGATGATGGCCGCGCTGGTCGGCGACCTCGACTTCGTCAACCTGCTGGTCGCGAAAGACGCCGAGATCAACAAGAAGGGCTGGGCGCCGCTGCACTACGCGGCCGCGAACGGCAACGACGACATCGTCAAGGTGCTGCTCGATCATTCCGCCTATGTGGACGCCGGTTCGCCGAACGGCACCACGCCGCTGATGATGGCTGCGCGCGGCGGCCACGTGTCGACGGTCAAGCTGCTGCTCGACAACGGCGCGGATCTGACGGTGAAGAACCAGATCGGCATGACGGCGCTCGATTTCGCGAAGACCTACAAGGAACCGGACGTCGTGGAAGGGCTGACCGCGCGTCTGCAGCAGATGCAGCAGAAATGAGCCACGCATGAGCCACGCGGTAAACCGCGGCCGGGCTGTTTAGCGGGATTGTCCTGAAGATAGCGGCAGCCCGCATGCTGCCGTTGTGTAAAACAGTGCAGAATGACGACTTGGCGCGCCGCGTGGCGCGCCGTCTGGACGCGGCGAAAGACCGCCTGATAAACAACCCTGGAAAGGAACACCATGCTGCGGGCTTTGATTTTTGCCAGCGCGTTTGCCGTACCGCTATCGGCAGCCGCATTTACGGGAGGTGACCTCAACAAGCTGTGCACCAAGACGGATGTGGCCTCGCGCAGCGCTTGCGCGGCCTATATCGAAGGCGCCGCCGACGGCATCTTCAACACGATCGACGCGATCGGCGGCACCACCGGCCCGCGGGTCGGCCAGTACTTCTGCCTGCCGCCCGAGGCGCGCTCGGCGCAGTTGACCGACGCGGTGCGCAAGTACATCGCGGACAATCCGAACGTCGCGGGCTACAACGCCAGCACGGCGATCTCGCTGGGACTCGGCAAGGCGTTTCCTTGCAAGAGCGGTAGTTGATCTGAACTCCTGTATGGCCGGCTGGATGCTCGCGGGACCTCGCGCGGGGCGCGTGCAGTGTGGCGGTCGGTGAATGTCCGCGTGTGCGCTCCGGACTGTCGCGGAGTTGCAGACCCGCCCCGGGCCGTTCGCTGCAAACCTGCCTGAAACCTGGCTGAGCGCCTTCTGCGGCGGCAGCCTGAGCAACGGTTCCCCACGCGGCGGGGATGAGCACCTAAGATGTCGGTAGATCGGCAGGTGGGCCACGCACGCGCACCGGCGCGCCGCCGCACCGCCGCTTCGTCCGGCGAGCTGGCAGCCCGTGCGGCCCCGCTCCCGCGAGGCGCTCCGCGTACAGCGGCGTACAGCGACGTACGATATGCCATGCCGTGGCCGCAGGTCCGGCGACAGCGGTCCTGTCTACTTCCCTGGTCAGGAGGAACATGCCCCCATGTACACTTTCGACGACTTCAACCGTGTCGCGGAAGCGCCGCTGCATACGTGGTTCGGCGCGTTGATCGTGTCGGCCATCGTGTTGCTGGTGACCATCGGCATCCATCGGTTCGGCGCGCGTGTCGTGATGCGTATCGCGCGGCCGCATCCGCTCATCAGCGTCGTGCTGCGCTATATCGACAAACCTTCGCTGTACGTGCTCGTGATTCTGGTGCTCGATGGCGTGTGGACAGAAGCGCCCGATACGCTCAGACACATCGAGCCGGTGCGCGATTTCACCGCGATTGCGCTGATCGCCGCGCTGACGTGGCTGTCGGTGCGCTCGGCGGCGGCGATCGGTGAGGCGATCATCCGCGCCCATCCGCTTGATTCCGCCGACAACCTGCAGGCGCGCAGCATCCATACGCAGGCCCGGGTGCTGGCGCGCTCGGTGATGATCGTGATCGTGATCGTCGGCTTGGGCGGCGCGCTGATGACCTTCCCGAACGTCCGGCAGATTGGTGCGAGCCTGCTGGCGTCGGCGGGGGTGGCCGGTCTGGTCGCCGGTTTCGCGGCACGGCCGGTGCTCGGCAATCTGATCGCCGGCCTGCAGATCGCGTTGTCGCAGCCGATCCGCCTCGACGACGTCGTGGTGATTCAGGGCGAGTGGGGGCGCATCGAGGAAATCACTGGCACGTACGTGGCGGTGCGTGTGTGGGACCAGCGCCGGCTGATCGTGCCGCTGCAATGGTTCATCGAAAATCCGTTCCCCAACTGGACCCGCAGCAGCTCGCAGATCATCGGCACGGTGTTTCTGTTCGTCGACTACCGGATGCCGATTGCGCCGCTGCGCGAGGAGCTCGCGCGGATCGTCGAGAACGCGCCCGAGTGGGATCGCCGCGTGCAGGTGCTGCAGGTCACGGACGGCACCGACCGCGCGATGCAGTTGCGGGCGCTCGTCAGTTCGCGCGATTCCGGTCTGAACTGGGATCTGCGCTGCCGCGTGCGCGAAGGGCTGCTCGACTTCATCCAGCGGCACTATCCGCAGTATTTGCCGCGGGCGCGGGCCGAAGTGTCGGCGGAGCTGGAAACCGGCCGGGACGAGCGCGAGTGGCTGCCGCGCAGCACGCAGGCGCCGGCCGGCAGCACCGCCGCGCATACGGAGGCCGATCCGGTGGCAAGCCGCATCGACCGGCCCGGTGCGGCGGAGCCGGTGCAGAAGGCGAAGGAAAAGGCGTAGAAAAAGGCGCAGGAAGCGACCCGCCACCACGCACCTACGCGCGCCGTACAAACCAGGGAGGACATGCAACATGGGCCGATTGATCGTCGTGTCGAATCGCGTCGCAACGCCGACAGAGACCAAGGGATCCGCGGGCGGGCTCGCGGTCGGCGTATTCGGCGCGTTGAAGGACGCGGGAGGCGTGTGGTTCGGCTGGAGCGGCGACGTGGTCAGCGAAACCATCGCCAATGCCGGCCCGATGCTGGAGCAGGACGGCGCGGTGACCTTCGCCACCGTCGGGCTCACGCGCAAGGACTATGACCAGTACTATCGCGGCTTTTCGAATGCGACGCTGTGGCCGGTATTCCACTACCGCAACGACCTCGCCCGTTACGAGCGCGACGAGTATGCCGGCTACCGACGCGTCAACGCCTGGCTCGCGCACAAGCTGATCAAACTGCTCGAACCCGACGACGTGATCTGGATTCACGACTACCATCTGATCCCGTTCGCAGAAGCGCTGCGCAACGAGGGCGTGACGAACCGCATCGGCTTCTTCCTGCACATTCCGTTTCCCGCGCCGCAGATCCTGCTCAACATTCCGCCGCACGAAGAGCTGGTAAGGTCGCTGTCGTGCTACGACCTGCTGGGCTTCCAGACCACCACCGATCAACTCGCGTTCCACGATTACGTGACGCGCCACGCACGCGGCACGGTGGGCGCGGACGGTCGCGTCGAAGCGTTCGGCCGCAAGCTGCGCACCGGCGTCTACCGGATCGGCGTGTTCCCCGACGAAATCGCCGAGCAGGCGAAGCGCTACGAAAGCCGGCAGCACGTGCTCGAGCTGAAGCAGAGTCTGGAAGGGCGCAAGCTGATCATGAGCGTCGACCGGCTCGATTACTCGAAGGGTCTGGTCGAGCGGTTCCGCGCGTTCGAGCAACTGCTGGAGCGTTCGCCCGAGTGGCGCGGCAACGTCACGCTGGTGCAGATCGCGCCGCCAACGCGCTCGGACGTCGCCACTTATCAGAAGATCCGCCAGGATCTGGAATACGAAGCAGGCCGAATCAATGGCCGCTATTCGGGCCTCGACTACACGCCGATCCGCTACCTGAACCAGCAGTACGACCGCTGGAAGCTGATGTCGCTGTTTCGCGAATCGCAGATCGGCTTCGTCACGCCGTTGCACGACGGCATGAACCTCGTCGCCAAGGAGTACGTTGCCGCGCAGAATCCCGAAGACCCCGGCGTGCTGGTGCTGTCGATCTTCGCGGGCGCGGCGGCCGAGCTCACCGGCGCGCTGCTGGTCAATCCGCACGATGCGATCGGCATGTGCGAAGCGTTGCAGCGTGCGCTGCAGATGCCGCTCGATGCGCGTCAGCGGCGTCACGAGATCAATATGGCGGCGCTGCGCAAAAACGATCTCGGCGTGTGGCGCGACACGTTCCTCAACGATTTGCGCAGCGTGCCGGCGCAAAAGCCCGGCAACGGCGGCGGGCATAAGTGACGAGGCATGGGGGATGGCCTCGTGCGGCCTCATTGCGACGCCTTGGTGCCACGCCGGATGTAAGTCGAATGTAACAACGCCGAGCAAATGCAAGGCAGGGCGCTTTTTGCTGCCGCGTCATGAATAATGGTCCGATGCCGATGATGCACATGCCCCGCGCGCCCCACGTGCCGGTGCGTTGATCGAATGTAACGGCGCTGTCATACTCGGCGTCGTTGACGCGCACCGCATGACGCGCAAGCCGTCAGTCCATGGAGACACATACTATGAAAATTGCGCAGATCGCCCCCTTGACCGAATCGGTGCCGCCGAAGCTATACGGCGGCACGGAGCGCGTCGTGTCGTACATCACCGAGGCGCTGGTCGAGCTTGGCCATGACGTGACGCTGTTCGCGAGCGGCGATTCCGTCACCAGCGCGAAGCTCGAAGCGGTCTGGCCGCGAGCGCTGCGTCTGGACCCGGGCATTCGCGATCGCATCGCGCCGCATATGTTGCTGATGGAACTGGTGCGCCGCCAGGCCGAAGATTTCGATGTGCTGCATTTTCATCTCGACTACTACTCGTTCTCGGTCTTCAAGCGCCAGGACACGCCTTTCGTCACGACGATGCATGGCCGTCTCGATCTGCCCGAGCAGCAGCCGGTGTTCGATACGTTCAATACCGCGCCGGTGATTTCGATCTCGAACGCGCAGCGTCATCCGTTGCCGCAGGCGAAGTGGCTCACCACTGTCTATCACGGCTTGCCGGAGCAGCTCTATACGCCGCAACCGGTCGAGCAGAAGTACCTCGCATTTCTCGGCCGCATCTCGCCGGAAAAGCGCGTCGACACCGCGATCCGGATCGCCGGGCGTTGCGGCATGACGATTCGCATCGCCGCGAAAGTGGACGCCGCCGACCGCGAGTACTTCGAACGCGAGATCCGGCCATTGCTGGATTTGCCCTACGTCGAGTTCATCGGCGAGATCGCGGATCACCAGAAGGCCGAGTTTCTGTCCGGCGCGCACGCGCTGCTGTTTCCGATCGACTGGCCGGAGCCGTTCGGTCTGGTGATGATCGAAGCGATGGCGTGCGGCACGCCGGTGATCGCGTTCAACCGCGGTTCGGTGCCGGAAGTGCTGGACGACGGCGTGACGGGCTTTATCGTCGAGGACGAGATCGGCGCGGTGGCGGCGGTCAACCGGCTGCACAAGGTGCCGCGCACGGGCGTGCGGCAGCGCTTCGAGGCGCGCTTCACCTCGCACCGGATGGCGCAGCAGTACGTGGATGCGTATCAGTCGGTGATTCGCGCGCAGAAGCGCTCGCGCTTCAAGGTGATCGACACATCGTCAGGAAGTTGATGCGCAGGGCGGTGGTTGCGGCGCCGCGTCGGGCAGCGCGCGCAATGCGCGGCGCAAGGGAAAGAGAACGGCGGTGTGCGATGCGCATCGCCGTTTTTTCTTGCCGCGTGATGTGAACCGTGATGTTGAACCGTGATGTTGACGGGTTGCGTTGAACGATCGTTGAACGATCGTTGAACGGTTGCGTCGGGCAAGCATCGCATCGAATCGGCGCACGCACGTGATGAGGCTCTCTAACCGCCACCAACAAGCATCGTTGGCTGCGATGCAGTCCCGCTGCGCAGGCTTGCGTCCGACCCGGTCAGTGCTGCTCACGACAACGGACGGATCAGACGCACACCTAACAGATCCGCCAACGGATAGCGCATCAGATCTTCAGGCGCGACACCTTGGTGCCCTGTAGCGACAGATCGCCCATCAGGCCGGCATTGGTCAATACGAAGACCTGGACCGGCGCGGTGGCGGTGGTCGTGTCCACGGCGCCGTTCGCGCCGACCGTCACCAGCGCGACCGATGCGTCGACGCCGACCGACCAGCCGTCCGCATTGCGGAATTTGTCCAGCGAGTCCTGCGTCATGAACAGGAAGATGAGGGCCTTCGACTGCGCACCGGCCTGCAGGCCGAGCGAACCGGAAACGGTGCTGTAATAGCCGACGGTACTGCCGCCGACGCGCAGCGCGCCTTCGCCGTACTGACCGCCGACGATGAAGCCCGCCTGTAAGACCGATGGGAATACGAGCACGCCACGCGCCTTCGAGACCAGCTCGCGCGAACCCTTCACGGTCGTGAAAAGTCGCGACAAGGTGCCGTCGACGCTGGCGTCGATCGACTGACGCTTGGATGCATTGGTCGAGGCTGTGTCGTGGCTCTGACCGGTCGTTGTGCAACCGGCGAGGGCAAGGCCTCCGAAAGCGAGCGCAGCGGTCGTCTTCGTTATGAAGGTTCGTCTTTGCATCGTTTTTCTCCATCGTGGTTCCGGGGCGCGACCCTCGGTGAAGTCGCCGGGGTGCCATTGAGTTATATCACACGTAAGCGCAACAGGCGTCCTTCGCGCGGGGCGAAAGCCTTATGCGACGGGGCTTTGCGGTCGATCGTAAGGTGCCGGGAGGTAAGTTTGGCCGGCGCTGGCGGGCTCCTCAAGGGCTCGGCGCGCGTGATTGGTTGGGCTCGCGGCGCATCGCACAGCGCGAACATACGCGTCGGGCTCGCGCGCCAATGGCTGTCCGGAACGCCATTTTTTACCGATTTTTGGCGCGGACGGGGAGTGCTGAAATCGAGTTGAAAGTGTTGTCCGGATGCCGCAGTCTCATGCTGTCATGTGGCGTGCTGGCGTGGCACGGCGCGTTCGTCACCCGGTCGTCACCCGTTCGTCACCCGTTCGTCACCCGTTCGTCACCCGTGATTCGCCGGACTCTTGACCGCCGGCGGACGGCGCAGCGCGCGGCGCACCATGCCGATCAGCATACCGATCAGCAACAGCGCGATCGCCGGCACGACCCAGTAACCGACGAACGCATGCCACAGATAAGCCACCAGCGTGGAGCGGCGCACACTGTATTCATTGATGGCGTCCTGCTGGCGTGGCGCATTGGCGGCCAGCACGTCGGTGGGGCAGCCGGCGGCGCGCGCCTCGTCGGGCGTGCCGTGGCAGTGCGCGGGCGCGCCAGCGGCGCGCTGGGCGTCGGTGTAATTCCAGGTAGTCAGCGCACGGTCGAGGTCGACGGTGTTGTACGCCATCTCCTCGCGAATCTCATTGACTGCAACGATCGCCACGGGCACGGCCCAGAATATGATGACGACCAGCCACCGCCTCAACCAGCGGTTTTTATGCTTCGATACCATCCTTGCCTCCGGTCGATGCTCAGCAGCACGAACGACAAGATGGCGGCCCGTCTATGTTGTGTGGGGGTGGGCCGTCTCCGCAGCCATCATAGAAGAAAACGGAGCTTTCGGGCGGGCGGGCTGCTCGCGGCGCCGGAGGCAGGACACAGGCAATGGCCGCGCCGGACAGCAGCGCGGCCATGTTCGATCGATGAATGCGTAGACGCCGTGTGGCCGTGTGCGTTGCACGGTGGCGCGGCGCTCAGGCGTGCAGCGTTATGCCCGGGTTGCGCTGACTTCGCTGAGCTTGCCTTGCGTTTCAGTTGGCCGGCGCGGACGACAGGCAGGTCTTCATGAACGCCTTGCGCTCGTCGCCTTTCTTGTCGCCGGCCTGCGTGTTGCATGCCTTCATCTTCTCCTGTTGGGTCATTGGTGCGGCCGCAGCCGGCTTCGCCGACAGACAGGTCTTCATGAACGCCTTGCGCTCGTCACCTTTCTTGTCGCCGGCCTGCTTGTTGCAGTCGGCCATTTTGGTTTGCTGGCTGTTCTGCGCGAACACCGGCGAAACGAGAACAGCGCCGAGCACCAGTGTAGCGATAGCGGATTGGATTTTCATGTGACACTCCATCGGTGGTGAAACGTTTTCTGGTCGTTCATGCGCACGGGCGTCAACCGCATCCCAAAATCTCGGCGCATCCATTATGGCAAATGCCACCCGCCAGAACGGACGGAAACGCAGTCCGGTTGACAGCCGCTCACGCTCGTTTTCCCCTAGACGAAAGGGACGATGCGCGCGATGCGCGGTTGAAACGGACAGATCGCCACCGTAACAAATCATGTTTCGCGTTCGCTTTCAATTGGCAAGGAAGTGTCGAATGAATTAGATATCCCATTATTCGGAACGATTTAAAAATTGCAAACGCATTTTTCACTTATGCGAATAAAATTGAATAATTAATTGGCATAAAAATTCGTAGCTGATTGCAAGTGTCATTTCGACCACAAAGCGCGCCGACGCAATGTCCATTGCGTTCGTCGCGCGAGTCATAGGAGGCTCGCCATGCACTATCTGCTGATGTATGAACTCGTACCCGACTACCTCGAACGACGTGCCACGTACCGCGATGCGCATCTCGAACTCGCGTGGGCGGCGGCTGAGCGCGGTGAGCTCCTGCTGGCCGGCGCGCTGAACGAACCCACCGATTGTGCGATGCTGCTGTTCAACGGCGATTCTCCCGCAGCCGCCGAAGCCTTTGCCAAGGCCGATCCGTACGTGCTCGCCGGATTAGTCACACGCTGGCGCGTGCGCGAATGGACCACCGTGGTGGGCGAGAGCGCCGCGAAACCGATCCGCCAGGCGCGACCGCAATAGCGGTGCGAGGCATGCGTCGAACGGCATGCAATGTGTGAACGGGAGCGCTGCTTGCGCCTTCATGAGCGCAGCGTTTCCGTCGCCCGCGGGCGTCGTCTGGTGCCACACTTCCACCTTGCAGCTGTAATTCGCGGGCTATCAGAATGTCCTGAAATGCAATGCGGATGGAGTGAGGGATTTATAAAGGCCATTCGGTGCTATCGCGTGCTGTTGTTTGGCGCGATCGCCCGTTTCGTCGCCGCAAGTGCCGGCATTTCTGTTACCGTAATGTGAGAAATGGCGCAACGAAAAGGACAAGTTTGTTTCTTTGCGTAACACTTGTCTCAGTCGTATTCATACAAACCCTGGTGATGGTATGCTTCCTGCACAAATTCTCCCATGCACGAGTGAGACCACGTTTTGTGCTTCGCAATAGGGACAAGCCGCACTATCTCGGGGCGGTATTGCCCAGCCAACAGAACGTACAAAACATATTTGTGCAACCGAGGGTCGCACGCGGATCGTGAAAGTTGAATCCGCGACCGGCCCAAAGCCGCGGCCAGGCCAGGCCGCGTGGAGAAAAATCAATGTTTTACGATGAGCTAAGCAATGACGAATGGGCGCTGCTGGCAGCGCTTGTCGCTGACGAGCCGGCCGTCCGTCTCAACCGACGCGGCCGGCCCCGCGCCGAACCGCGTGTCGTGGCGAATGCGGTGCTGTGGATCCTGACCACCGGCGAGCCCTGGTCGAAGCTGCCAGGCCGCTATCCGTCAGGGCCCACCTGCCGGCGCCGTTTTGAAGAATGGCAATTGAACGGCACGCTGCTCGAGATGGTCCGGTTGTTGTCGCAAACCGGGCGCAGCTTCGCCTACGTCCCGCAACCCGCGCCGCCCGTCGCGGCCAAGCCCGCAGCCCCGGCAGCGGAACCTCCCGTGGTGCGCGACGAGAGCTTGCGTGGCGTGTCCTGGAGAAGTCCCGAGTCGTGGCAGGCGCCCGGTGTGTCGAACACATTGAGCCACTGGCGTTCGGCTGATCCGATCGCCGATATCACGCGGCAATTGTCCGCCCTCGCGGACACGGCGCCGGTGGCGCACGCGCGTCCAGCCGCCACTGCCTCCACCGCATCGGCGTCACGGCCCGAGGTGTACGCTGCCATGTCTACCGGTATCGGCGAGGCGGGCGAAGCCGACGCGACGATGGCGGATCTCGATTCGGCAATCGCGGCAGCTCGCCGCGAGCACGCGCTTGACGATCGGCGCAGTCCGCTGTCGATGAGCCTCGCAGCACACGGCAAGCAGGTCGCCGACCCGCACGGCTATCTGATTTACGTCGTGGCCGAGCAGGTGCCGAATGCGACCAGCGCGATGTATCGCGCGTGGGCGGAAATCACGAAAGACGGCAAACGTGTCGAGCGTTCCGGCCTCGTCGGCCCGCGCTTTGCGGATGCGGACGCGGCGCAGCAGCACGCGCTCGAATGGGCTCGCCAGTGGATCGATCGGGAATGCGCGACGCAGCAGGCAGCCGAAGCTGCCGGTGCGGCGCATGCGCCGATGCAGATAGCGCGTCCGTTGCCGCAGCTGCGCCATGTGCCGGAGCCTGTCGTGGTGAATCATGGCGCGCCATTGCACGGCCAGCTCAATGCGTTTCGCGGCGCGTTGCGTCGTTATCCCGCCGAGCCGGTCGCCGCGAGCGCGGCAACCGACAACAGTGCGGCAGATCGCTTTTGTTCGTCATACAGCGAACTCAGCTCCGTTGCGAGATGAGTGCGGCGGCTAGTGTGGCGGCTAGTGCGTCACACAGCGAGCGGCGGCACAGCGCGCCAGCTAGCACAGCAGTTCCCCGCGGCCGGCTGGAGCAACCGCCGCAGGTTCCCGCTTCATCGGTGGTGATTCACTGGCGTCCGTACGTGTCGTCGAAGCGCACGATGTCGTCTTCGCCGAGATACGAACCCGACTGGACCTCGATCATTTCGAGCGGCATCTTGCCCGGGTTCTCGAGACGATGGGTGACGCCCAGCGGAATATAAGCCGATTCGTTTTCGGAGACGATAAAGCGCTCTTCACCGCGCGTGACGAGCGCCGTGCCGCGCACGACGATCCAATGTTCGGCGCGGTGATGATGCATTTGCAGCGACAGCCGCGCGCCCGGGTTCACGACGATGCGCTTGACCTGGAAGCGCTCGCCGGTGTCGACCGAATCGTAGTTGCCCCACGGCCTATGCACCTTGCGATGATTGGCCGCTTCGAGGCCGCCATCTTCGCGAATCCGGTTCACGATCTTCTTGACGTCCTGCACGCGCGACTTGTCGGCGACGAGAATCGCGTCGGCGGTTTCGACCACCACGAGATCCTGTGTGCCGACGCAGGCAATCAGGCGTCCTTCCGAATGCGCGAACGTCGAGCTCGCGCCTTCGAACATCACGCGGCCACGAGCCACGTTGCGATCGGCGTCCTTCTCCGAGATGTCCCAGATCGCGTCCCACGAACCCACGTCGGACCAGCCTGCCTGCAACGGCACGACCACGCCGGACGCGATGTCCTGATCGGCGCCGAGCTGCTCCATGACCGCGTAGTCGATCGAATTCGACGGCGACGCGCTGAACCCGTCGCGTTGCAGACGGAAGAAGTCGCCGTCCGCCTTGCCACCCGCGAACGCCGCCGAGCACGCTTCGTAAATGGCCGGCTGGAAATGGCGGATCGCCTTCAGCCACGTCGACGCGCGCATGATGAAGATGCCGCTATTCCACCAGTACTCCTGTGATTCGATATAACGCTGCGCCAATTCCAGATGCGGCTTTTCGACGAACCGGTCAAGCTGGTGCGCAATGATTTTGCCGGATGTTTCGTTATCCGTATCATTTGCATGAGTGGACGTGTCGAGCGCGGCGCCGATGCGAATGTAGCCGTAGCCGGTTTCAGCACGGGTCGGCACGATGCCCATCGTCACAATGTGACCGGCCGCGGCATGCTGCACGCCGGCGGCCACCGCCGCATGAAAGCCGGCGCTGTCGGTGACGGCGTGATCGGCGGGCATCACGACCATGATGCCGTCGTCGTCCTGCGCGGCGATCGACAGGGCGGCCACGGTCAACGCGGGCGCCGTGTCGCGGCCGACGGGCTCGAGAATCAGCCGGTTCGGCTTGCCGCTCGCGCGCAACTGCTCGGCAGTGGTGAAGCGCTGTTCTTCATTGGCCACCACGACCAGTTGGCCAGTGAGCGGATAGCCGGCCTCGAGTCCATCGAGCCGGCGCGTGGTGGATTGCAGCAACGACTCTTCGCCGAGCAGGCCAATCAGCTGTTTCGGATGCTGTTCGCGCGACATCGGCCACAGTCTGGTACCGGAGCCGCCCGCGAGAATCACGGGATGAACCTTGAGCCTGACGTTCAGAGACGTAGCTTGCGTGGACCGGGTACCGGCGGGCGTGGCCGTGACCGGAGCTGTCATGATGGACTCCTCGAGGCTGGGTGAATGCGACGAGTTTTATCACGAAGTCAGGAATCAATAAAAGCGCGTTTAATGAAAACTATATAAAGTGGATAATAAATTTAACCATTCATGAAGAAAAAATGTCGGCCGGATTTATAAAAAAGAAAAAATACCCGAAAAAAATCGACGGCGAATTTTTTACGACTAATTCTGCGTCAGAATGACGGCACAGGGTGTCGCGTAAGCATCGTAGGGAAGCGCTTGGCACTGGCTGCTCATTGCCTGCTCAGCTTGACGGATTGGCCGGCAACGCTACCTTTGAACAAACTTTCCGGTAACAATTGCCGAACAAAACACAGAAAAAAACCGCAACCTTGACCGATACAATTTGAGATTTTTTGCGGTCTTGCAGGACGAATTTTAATATCGCTTTATCTATACCTGTAGAAGGGTATTCACTCATTCCGACATGAACTGTCCGATCGGGCCATTCAGGTCATTTTCAGATCGGGAAAGGGCAGGGCAATAGCACCGGTTCAATCGGTTCGCGGCGCGCATGCATTGGCGGGACGCGCCCGGCGGCGTGCTGTACCCCTGTACCCAACTGCGGGACTGACGTGCGACGGATTTCAACCAACTAACGGACGGCACTTGACTGACGAACTGAGGGGCAGCGCATGCTGAGCGTTCTATCAAGAATCATCGACATCGCCATGGTCGCGCTCGGCGCCGCCATCGCGGCGGCCGTGCACAGCGGGAAAGTGGTGTGGCTGGACGATATGCAAAGCGTGTCGCTGGCCTTCGGTTGCCTGCTGGTGGTGGTGTTCTTTCCGGCGCTGGGCATCTATCAGTCGTGGCGCGGCAAGCCGCTGTACGACCTGTTGTCGCGCGTGGCGGGTGGCTGGCTGATGGTGGAAGTCGCTGGCGTGCTGATCAGCTTCAGCTTGCACCGCTCCGACAGCCTGTCGCGGCTGTGGCTCGTGTATTGGGCGCTTGCCACGATCGTGCTGCTGATCGTCACCAAGATGATCGTCTATGCGATCCTGCGCGGACTGCGCCGCGAAGGCTTCAATCAGCGCGCGGTGGCGATCGTCGGCGGCGTGCCGTATGGGCGCTTCCTGATCGAGCAGATGCGCAGCCGCCCGGAGGCGGGCTTTAGCCCCGTGGTGCTGTTCGACGAGGACGGCACGATCACTCCCTACGAAGACCCGCAGGCGGGCGACGCAATCGAAGGTGTGCCGGTCGAGCGCGACTATCAGCGGATGATCCAGCTGGTGCGTCAGCGCGCGATCCGCGAGTTGTGGCTGGCGCTGCCGATCTCGAAGGAGAAGGCGATCCATCGCTTCGTGATGGACCTGCGCAACGACTTCGTGAACATTCGCTTCATTCCGGACGTGGGCAGCCTCACGCTGTTCAACCAGCCGATGGTCGAGCTGCTCGGCGTGCCGGCGATCAATCTGGCCGCCTCGCCGATCACCGATCTGCGCGTGCTGCCCAAGCGCGTGTTCGACCGGCTGTTCGCGCTGGCTGCGTTGACCGCGCTGGCGCCAGTGATGCTGGTGATCGCGGCGATGGTGAAGCTCAGCTCGCCGGGTCCGGTGTTCTTCCGGCAGAAGCGCAAGGGCATCGACGGCAACCAGTTCGAGATCTACAAGTTCCGCTCGATGAAGATGCACCAGGAAGAGGCCGGCAAGATCACCCAGGCCACCCGCCGCGATCCGCGCATTACCGCGGTCGGCGCGTTCCTGCGGCGCACCAGCCTCGACGAGCTGCCGCAATTCATCAACGTGCTGCGCGGCGAGATGTCGGTGGTCGGCCCGCGCCCGCACGCGCTCGAACACGACGACATCTACAAGGACCTGGTGAAGGGCTATATGCACCGCTACCGGATCAAGCCAGGCATCACCGGCTGGGCGCAGATCAACGGCTATCGCGGCGAAACCGACCGCATCGAAAAGATGATGGGCCGCGTCAAGCTCGATCTGTACTACATGCAGCACTGGACCTTCTGGCTCGACATCAAGATCGTCGTGCTGACGCTGTGGAAGGGTTTCGTGGGCAGCAACGCCTATTGAGCCCCGGTCATGCGGCGCGCCGCGCGAGCGCACTCCTGAATCAACTCCACCGAATCAACTCCTTTTTCCGAGGTGCAACACATGAACCTGACGATCATCGGTAGTGGCTACGTAGGCCTCGTGACGGGCGCATGTCTGGCCGACATCGGCCACGATGTGTTCTGTCTCGACCTCGATCAGCGCAAGATCGACGTGCTCAACAACGGCGGCGTGCCGATCCATGAACCGGGTCTGCAGGAGATCATCGCGCGCAACCGGAAAGCGGGGCGCCTAAAGTTCTCCACCGACATCGAGGCCGCGGTCGCGCACGGCGACATCCAGTTCATCGCGGTCGGCACGCCGTCCGACGAAGACGGCTCCGCCGACCTGCAATACGTGCTGGCCGCCGCGCGCAATATCGGGCGACATATGACGGGTTTCAAGGTGATCGTCGATAAATCGACGGTGCCGGTCGGCACGGCGTCGCGCGTGCGCGACGTGGTCGCCGCGGAGCTGGCCGCGCGCAACGTCCATCACATGTTCTCGGTGGTCTCGAATCCGGAGTTCCTCAAGGAAGGCGCAGCGGTCGAAGACTTCACGCGGCCCGATCGCATCGTGCTCGGCTGCGACGAGGACGTGCCCGGCGAAAAAGCACGCGAACTGATGAAGCGCCTCTACGCGCCGTTCAACCGCAACCGCGAACGCACGCTGTACATGGATGTGCGCTCCGCTGAATTCACCAAGTACGCGGCCAACGCCATGCTCGCCACGCGCATCTCATACATGAACGAGCTGGCCAATCTGGCCGATCGCGTCGGCGCGGACATCGAAGCGGTGCGTCGCGGCATCGGCTCCGATCCGCGCATCGGCTATGACTTTCTGTATGCCGGTTGCGGCTACGGCGGTTCGTGCTTTCCGAAGGACGTGCAGGCGCTGATCCGCACGGCCGCCGATCATCACGCGAACCTGCGCATTCTCGAAGCAGTGGAAGCCGTCAACGACACGCAAAAGAAAATTCTCGCGCGCAAGATCGTCGCGCGTCTGGGCGAAGACCTGTCGGATCGCACGTTCGGCGTGTGGGGTCTCGCGTTCAAGCCGAATACCGACGACATGCGCGAAGCACCGAGCCGTGCGCTGATCGCCGAGCTGCTGCGCCGCGGTGCGCGCGTGAAGGCCTATGACCCGGTCGCGATCGACGAATCGAAGCGCGTGTTCGCGCTCGATCTGCGCGACGTGCCGCAGCAGCATGCGCGTCTGTCGTTCGTGAAGGAGGAGATGGAAGCCGCCGACGGTGTCGACGCGTTGGTGATCCTCACCGAATGGAAGGTCTTCAAGAGCCCCGACTTCGATTCGCTCAAAGAGATTCTGAAGACGCCGCTGATTTTCGACGGCCGCAATCTCTACGAACCGGACGTGCTGCTCGAACTCGGCATCGAGTATCACGCGATCGGCCGGCAGCACGCGCTGCGCAATGCGCCCGCGAAAGTCGGCACGCACGGCTGGCCTGCCGATGAGGACGCCGGGTCCACGCGCGCAGCCGCCGTGGCGAACCTCTAGGCCGCAAGGCCGTCGCGTCACCCCGCGCCTCGTCAAGGAGCCCGCCATGTTCGCCAACGTTCTGATCGTCTGCCACGCCAACGTGTGCCGTTCGCCTGCCGCCGAAATGCTGTTCAAGGCGCGCCAGCGCACGGCGCCGGCGTCAGGCATAGGGGCAAGGCGTGGCGCCACGCCGATCGCGTTTCATTCGGCAGGCTTGCGCGCGGTGAACGGCCACCGCATGGACCCGGTCATGCAACGGCTGCTTGCCGAGCAGGGCGTGGCCTCGGGGATTCACTACTCGCGGCGCCTGAGCCGCGAGCTCGTGCGCGACGCCAATCTGGTGCTGGTCACCGAGCGCGCACAGGTGAGCGAAGTCGAAGCGCTCGATCCGGCCTCGCGCGGCAAGGTCTATCCGCTCGGCAAATGGGAAGACGATTCCGACGTCGCCGATCCGCATGGCGGCGCGGAAACCGCTTACAGGGAGAGTCTCGTGCTCATCGAACATCTGGTCATGGGATGGCTGAAGAAAATATGCTGATCAAAAAACTCGCTGCAAACTCATTCGCGCACGGCCGCTCGACATTCGCCGCCGCGCTTTTGCTGACGTCCTTTCTGTCGGCCTGCTCCACCGCACCGGGCAATTACCTCGACACGTCCCGTCTGAAAGAGGACAACCAGAACCGGCCGACCGAAACCTATCCGGTCCACCTGATCGACGCCAGCGTGATCACCGCGCAGGCGCAGGAAGCCGCCGCGAAGCCGCAGGCGCTGCCGCCGGCAACCCTCACCGACCCGTCGCAGTGGGTCTACCGGCTCGCGCCGCAGGACATTCTCGGCATCACCGTGTGGGATCACCCTGAATTGACCACGCCGCAAGGCAGCACGCTGTCCTCGGGCGGCAATACCACGCAGACGATCGCGGGCGCGCTGCAGCAGCCGTACACCGCCGCGCTGCCGGGCCAGGCCGATCCGTATGGGCAGACCGTCGCCGCCGACGGCACGATCTTTTTCCCGTTCGTCGGCCGCATCAAGGCCGCCGGCAAGACCACGACCGAGCTGCGCGATCAGCTCGCGACCGGCCTCGTGCGCTTTATCCGCAATCCGCAGGTCGACGTGCGCGTGCTGTCGTATCGCGGCAAGAAGGTCCAGGTGACCGGTGAAGTGAAGACGCCGGGGCCGCTCGCGGTCAGCGACGTGCCGCTCTCGCTGGTCGACGCGATCACGCGCTCGGGCGGCACCACCACGGAAGCCGACATCCAGCGCGTGCGCCTCACGCGCAACCATCAGCTCTATGTGCTCGACGCGAACCGCATGCTCGATCGCGGCGACACCACGCAGGACGTGATGCTGCAAAGCGGCGACGTGATCAACGTGCCGGACCGCAGCAACAGCCGCATCTTCGTGATGGGTGAGGTGAAGACGCCGCTGCAGGTGCCGATGCTCAAGGGCCATCTGACGATCGCTGATGCGCTCACGCAGGCGGGCGGCATTCTGAACACCGACGCCAATCCGCGCCAGATCTTCGTGATGCGCGGCATGCGCGAGCATCCGACCACGCCGGAGGTGTTCCGCCTCGACATGACGCAGCCGGACTCGATCATGCTGTCCTCGCAGTTCCAGTTGCAGCCGCTCGACGTCGTGTATGTGGGCACCGCCGCTTCGACCACGTTCAACCGTGTGTTGCAGCAGATCCTGCCTACCGTGCAGACGGTGTTCTACCTGAAGCAACTGACGCGCTGAAAGTCCTGGCGGTAGACAGTCCCGCGCCGCATCGTCCGTCATGGACGCGGCGCGGGATCTGGGCAAACGTCGAAGCAAATGCGCAAGCAAACGGATAGGCAACCGCCGAAGTAACCGATACGGGATCGAATTGTGAGCACTCAAATCTCTCCGCACATGGCAGGTCCGATCAAGACCGAAGAAGAAGACGTCGTCCTCGGACAACTGGTGCAGGTGATCATCGACGACATCTGGTGGCTGCTCGCGATTGCCGCCGTGATCATCACGATGGCCGCCGCGTACTGCTACCTCGCCAAGCCGGTCTATTCGGCCGACGCGCACGTGCGGGTCGAGCAGTCCGACAACACCTCGCAGGCGCTCACGCAAACGCAGACCGGCGCGGCGATCACGACTGGCTCGACCTCGCTGCCGACCGACGCCGAGATCGAAATCATCAAGAGCCGCGGCGTAGTCGCGCCGGTGGTGCAGCAGCTCAAGCTGAACTTCAGCGTGACGCCGAAGACGATTCCGCTGCTCGGCAACATCGCCGCGCGCATTGCGACGCCGGGACAGCCGGCGCGTGCGTGGCTCGGGCTGACGTCGTATGCATGGGGCGGCGAAATCGTCGACGTCGATTCGATCGACGTGACGCCCGCGCTCGAAGGCCAGAAGCTGCTGCTGCGCGTGATCGACGACCAGCACTACGAACTGTTCGCCGAGAACGGCGCGCTGCTGCTGCGCGGCCAGGCGGGTCAGAAGGCGCAAGGCGGCGGCGTGACGATGCTGGTCAATCAGCTGGTCGCGCGTGCTGGCCAGGAGTTCACCGTGGTGCGCTCGAACGACCTCGACGCGATCACCGCGTTCCAGTCGGCCATCACCGTGCAGGAGCAAGGCAAGCAGACCGGCGTGATCCAGATCTCGCTGGAAGACAAGAGCCCGGAACACGCGGCGCTCGTCGCCAATGCGCTCGCGCAGTCGTATATGCGTCAGCACGTATCGAACAAGCAGGAAGACGCGATCAGAATGCTCGACTTCCTGAAGAGCGAAGAGCCGCGCCTGAAGTCCGATCTCGAACGCGCCGAAGCCGCGTTGACCGCCTATCAGCGGCAGTCCGGCTCGATCAACGCGAGCGACGAAGCGAAGGTGTACCTCGAAGGCAGCGTGCAGTACGAGCAGCAGATCGCCGGCTTGCGTCTGCAGATGGCGCAACTGACCGAGCGCTACGGCGACGATCATCCGCTGCTCAAGGCCGCCCGTGAGCAGATGGCCGAGCTGCAGGCGCAGCGCGCCAAATACGCGGACCGTTTCCGCGATCTGCCGGCCACCGAAGTGAAGGCCGTGCAGTTGCAGCGCGACGCGAAGGTCGCCGAAGACATCTACGTGCTGCTGCTCAATCGCGTGCAGGAGCTGTCGGTGCAGAAGGCGGGCACGGGCGGCAACGTGCATATCGTCGACGCCGCATTGCGCCCGGGCGCACCGGTCAAGCCGAAGAAGGTGCTGATCCTCTCTGCGGCGGTGATTCTCGGGCTGATCGCCGGCGCCGGCTTCGTGTTCCTGCGCCGCAACCTGTTCAAGGGCATCGACGACCCCGATCATATCGAGCGTGCGTTCCATCTGCCGGTGTTCGGCCTCGTGCCGCAAAGCGCCGAGCAGGCCCAGCTCGAAAGCAGCTTCGAGCGCGGCGGCGAACGGGTGCGCCCGGTGCTGGCGAACGCGCGGCCCAAGGACGTGACCGTCGAAAGCCTGCGCAGCCTGCGCACTTCGATGCAGTTCACGCTGATGGACGCGCGCAATCGCATCGTCATGCTGACGGGCCCGATGGCCGGCGTCGGCAAGAGCTTCCTCGCCGTCAACCTCGCGATGCTGCTCGCGCATTCGGGCAAGCGCGTGCTGCTGATCGACGGCGACATGCGGCGCGGCGTGCTCGAACGCTACCTCGGCGGCGTGCAGGACAACGGTCTGTCCGAATTGCTGAGCGGCCAGATTTCGCTTGAAGAGGCGATCCGCGGCTCGAGCGTCGAAGGCCTGAGCTTCATCTCGTGCGGCCGCCGTCCGCCCAATCCGTCTGAGCTGTTGATGTCGCCGCGTCTGCCGCAATACCTCGACGGACTCGCGCGGCGCTACGACGTGATTCTGATCGACACGCCGCCGGTGCTCGCGGTGACCGACGCGTCGATCATCGGTGCGTATGCCGGTTCGACCTTCTTTGTGATGCGCTCGGGCATGCACAGCGAAGGCGAGATCACCGATGCGCTCAAGCGGCTGCGCGCGGCCGGCGTGCACGTGCAGGGCGGCATCTTCAACGGCATGGCGGCGCGCTCGCGCGGCGGCTACAACCGCGGCTACGCGTTGGTGCACGAATACCTGAGCACCTGATCCTGATCCGGGCTCTGGGCGCCGCGCGCCCGGAGCCTCGCGCAACGAGCAAACCCAAGGACATCACGATGAAAGTGACGGTACTGATTCCAACCTACCGCCGCCCAGCCGACCTGGTGCGCTGCCTCGCGGCGCTGCAACGGCAGACACGCGCGCCGGACGAAGTGGTGGTGGTGGCGCGCGCCGATGACGACGCGACCCACACCTGTCTGCGCGATGCGGCCGTGCCGGGCAAGCTGCCGCTCACCGTGGCGCTGGTCGAGGTGCCGGGCCAGGTCGCGGCGCTCAACCGCGGCCTCGACGCCGCCAACGGCGACGTGATCGCGATCACCGACGACGACGCCGCGCCGCACGTCGACTGGGTCGAACGGATCGCCGCCGCATTCGCTGGCGACGCGCGCCTGGGCGCGCTCGGCGGGCGCGACTGGGTGCACGAGAAGGGCCGCGTGCTGGACGGCGAGCGGCCGCTGGTGGGCAAGGTCACCACGCACGGCAAGATCATCGGCAATCACCATCTCGGGGTCGGGCGCGTGCGCGAAGTCGATATCCTCAAGGGCGCCAACATGAGCTACCGGCGCGACGCGGTGCGCACCATCCGCTTCGATGCGCGCTTGCGCGGCGCGGGCGCCCAGGTCCATAACGACATGGCCTTCAGCCTCGCGGTGAAAAACGCCGGCTGGAAACTGATGTACGACCCGAGCGTCGCGGTCGATCACTTTCCCGCCGAGCGTTTCGACGAGGACCGCCGCGACGCGCAAACCATGGCGGCGTTGCGCAACGCCGCGTTCAACTTCCATCTGATCCTGCGCGACCAGTTGCCGCCGCTGCGCCGCGAAACCGCGTGGTGGTGGTGGACGCTGGTCGGCACCCGGCTCTATCCGGGGCTCACCCATGCGGCGCTCGCACTGCTGTCGAAGCAGGCGGGCCTGCAGCTGTCGCGCTGGCGCGCGGTGCGCAGCGGCGCGCACGAGGCGCGTCGCGCGCTGTCCCGGACCGCGTGAGTCCAGCGTTCGCGCATCGGCGCACGGCCCCGCCAGGGCCGCCGATGCCTCTTTCCACCGGCAGAGCGGAGTGTCTGCATGAGTACGAAAGTTCACGTTCATCTGTTTTACGGCGCGGACCCGCGCTTTTACCGGCAGGGCGACGACATCGGTTGCCTGTATGGCTATCACCATGCCGAGTCCGACGCGTTCACGCTGACCTATTCGCAGGACGCACGCGAAGCGAAACCGGTGCGGCTCGTGCGCCGCGCGCTGAAGGCGTGGCTCGGGTTCGACATCGTTCACACGTGGCGCAACCGCGCCGACATGCTGCGCTCGGACGTGGTCTGGACGCACACCGAGCAGGAGTGGCTGTCCGCCGCGCTGATGCTGCTGCTGTGCGGGCGCAAGGCAGGCGTGGGGGCAGCGCCGCTCCTGCTCGCGCAAAGCGTGTGGCTGCTCGACAAGTGGCCTTCATATGGAGTCCTGCGCAAGTGGTTGTATAGCAAGCTGATGACGCGCGCCGATCAGCTGACCACGCTCGCCAGCGAGAACGCGAGGCTATGCCAGCGCTATTTCGATCGCGAAGCGCGTGAGCTGCTGTACGGCCTGAACACGCGCGACTTTCCCGTCAAGGCGCCGACGCAATGGACGCCGCACACGCCGCTGCGCATCGCCGCGATCGGCAACGACCGCGACCGCGATTGGGAGACGCTCATCAAGGCGTTCGGCAACGATTCGCGCTACACCGTGAAGCTCGCGACACGGCGCCGGATTCCCGCGTCGTTGCGTGCGCCGAACGTCGAAATCGCGTTGTTCTCGGGGATCAGGAAGCAGCACGAGCTGTATGACTGGGCCGACGTGATCGTCGTGCCGTTGCGACCGAACTCGCACGCGTCGGGCATTACCGTGATGCTCGAAGCGGCGGCGGTCGGCAAACCGATGGTGGTGACGAATGTCGGCGCGTTGCAGGACTATTTTCCGGCCGACGAGGCGGCGTATGTCCCGCCGTTCGATCCGCAGGCGTTGCGTGCAGCGGCCGACCGGCTCGCCGCCACGCCTGCGCAAGGATTGCGCCAGGCGCAGGCGGCTGCCGCCGGCCTGCTGTCGCGCGATCTGACCACGCAGCACTACGCGATGCAGCACGTGCGCATCACCGAGGAGATGCTGCGTGCGCGCGCCCATGCGCAAGCGCACATGCAACCACACATGCAAGCGCACGCCCAGCCGCACCCGCAATCTCGCGCCCCGCAGCAGGCACAGAGCCGGCATGGCGCGGCGCGCGAATCACGCGGAGGTCTCTGAGCGATGTCGACGCTTCCGCGAGCCGGCACGGCCGCCGCCCACAACGGCGCGGCGCGGGTGGTCTCCGGCGGGCCGCAGGAATGGCTGCCGCCGCTGCTGCTGTGGCTGGTCACGGCCGCGCTGATCGCGGCGCACCAAGGCACCGTGCTGACGCTCGCGTTTCCGGTGCTGGCGATCCTGACGGGCCTGTGGCTGTACTTCAGGAGTCCTGCACGCTATATCGGCTTCATGTGGTGGCTGTGGTTCCTGAGCCCGGAAGTGCGGCGTCTGGCCGACTGGTCCAAAGGCTCGTTTACGCCGACCAGCCTGATCCAGGTCGCGCCACTCGCGGTCACGATGATCAGCGCGCTGTCGCTGCTGCGCTACTACAAGCTGCTCGCGCAGCGGCGCGGTCTGCCGGTGCTGCTGATCCTGCTCGGTCTCGTGTATGCGTTCCTCGTCGGCGTGATGTCGAGCGGGCCGCTCGCGGCCACCTACGACCTCGCCAACTGGCTGTACCCGATCCTGATCGGTTTTCATATCATGGCGCACACGCGCCAGTATCCGCAGTATCGCGACACTATCGTCAACACCTTTATCTGGGGCATGCTGGTGATGGGCGCCTACGGGCTGGTCCAGTTCTTCATCATGCCGTCGTGGGACGCGCTGTGGATGCTCGGCTCGCAGATGAACTCGCAAGGCGACCCCGTGCCGATGGGCGTGCGCGTGTTCAGCACGATGAATTCGTCGGGCCCGTTCGCGTTCGCGATGATGGGCGCGATGGTCTTCGTGATGGCGGCCACCCACCGCGTGCGCTGGATCGCCGCGGCGCTGGGCTTCTTCTCGTTCGCGTTGAGCCTCGTGCGCTCGACCTGGGGCGGCTGGGTGATCGCGCTGCTGATCCAGCTGGTCAAGTCGAACAACCGGGTGCGGGTGCGCATCGTCGGCAGCGCGGTGCTGCTCGCGGGGCTCTGTGTGCCGCTGCTGGCGGTTGGCCCGGTGGCCGAGCGGATGCAGGCGCGTCTGAACACCATCGTCAACCTGAACGACGACCAGAGCTACGCCGCGCGCAACGAGTTCTACGCCAATTTCGCGAAGACCGCCTTCACCGACGTGTCCGGCGAAGGCATGGGCGCGACCGGCACCTCGACCAAGCTGTCGAACGACGGCGGCCAGCTCGGCCAGTACGGCAACTTCGACAGCGGCGTGATGAACATCCCGTTCGTGCTCGGCTGGCCCGGCACGCTGCTCTACATGTCCGGCATCGTCTGGCTGCTCACGCGCGCCGTGCTCGCGTCGTTCAGATTGCGCCACGACAAGTTCGTGTCCGCTTGCCTGAGCCTCAGCCTCGCGACCTTCGCCATGCTGGTGTTCACCAATTCGCTGGTCGGCACCGGCGGACTGCTGCTTTTCATGAGTGTTTTTTCGATCCTTTCCGCGGTCCATTACGAAAAGATGAACCGACGACGCACGCTATCTATCCACGGAGGCACTGATTGAGAGTCGCCATTGTCACGCACGTAGTGCGCCAGAACGACGGCCAGGGCCGTGTCAACCTCGAAATTGCGCGCGCCGCGCTCGACGAGAACATCGGCGTCACGCTGGTCGCATCGCACGTCGCGCCGGCTCTGCTGACCCATCCGAACGTCCGCTGGGTACCGGTGAAAATCGGTCGCTGGTGGCCCACCAATCTGCTGCGCCAGCAGGTGTTCGCGTTGCGCAGTGCGCTGTGGCTGCGCGCGCATCGGCGCGACTACGACGTGCTGCACGTGAACGGCTTCATCACGTGGATGCCCGCCGACGTCAACACGTCGCACTTCGTGCATAGCGGCTGGTTCGGCAGCAAGTACTACCCGTTCGGTTTCAGCAAAGGCATGTGGTCCGCGTATCAGTCGGTGTATACGCGCTGCAACGCGCTGCTCGAACGCTGGGCCTACCGGCGCTCGAAGGTCATCACGGCGGTCTCGCAAAAGGTCGCCGACGAAATCCGCGCGATCGGACTGACGCCGGATAACCGGGTCGATGTGATCTACAACGGCGTCGACACGCAAGGCTTCGCGGCGGCCACGGGAAATCGCGAGAAGTTCGGACTACCGAAGGATGCGTTCCTGATGCTGTTCGTCGGCGACCTGCGCACGCCGCGCAAGAATCTCGGCACCGTGCTGGCCGCGCTCAAGCATCTGCCCGAGCATGTGCAGATCGCCGTGGCCGGCTTCCTGCCGGGCAGCCCGTATCCGGACGAGGCGAAGGCGCTGGGCATCGCGCATCGCGTGCATTTTCTCGGGCTGGTGAAGGAGATGCCAGTGCTGATGCATTCGGTCGACGCGTTCGTTTTTCCTTCGCGCTACGAAGCAATGAGCCTGTCGCTGCTCGAAGCGATGGCGGCCGGGCTGCCTGTGGTCACGGCGCGCACCGCGGGCGGCGCCGAGATCATCACGCCCGATTGCGGGATCGTGCTCGACGATCCAGACGATCCGCAAGCGTTGGCAGGCGCGGTCGCGCACCTCGCCGGCGACGACGACGCGCGCCGCGCGATGGGCGCCGCCGCGAGCCAGCTGGCGACCAGCTTCGGCTGGGCGCGAATGGCCGCGCAATACATCGCGCTGTACAGGCAACTGGCCGGGCAGCAGGAGACTCGGCGGCGCAGCGACGCGGAAGCGTCGGTGGTTGGGAAATCCGACGCGCTGACGCTGAATGTGCTGGCCGGACAGAAGAGCGCGGAATGACGGCGTCGCGCATGGCGCGGCGTGGCACCGCGTTGGCCGCTTCGCGCGGTGCAAGCGGTGCATGCAGGACCCACAGCACAGCACCAACATTACTCACAGAACGCACAGGGGCAACAACCATGACGACGAGTTCAATCAAATCGCTGCAGATCGGGATGCACTGGTTTCCTGAGCGTGCGGGCGGCCTTGACCGCATGTACTACTCTCTGGTCGGCGCGCTGCCGGGCGCGGGCGTCGCGGTTCGCGGCGTGGTGGCGGGCTCGCCGAAAGTGGCCGCCGATACGAACGGTGCGATCAACGGCTTCGGTCCGGCCGCGCAATCGCTGCCGTTGCGGCTGATGGCGGCACGCCGCGCGCTGCGCCACGAAATCAGCACGGCGCGCCCGGACGTGATTTCGTCGCACTTCGCGCTGTACACGTTCCCGGGCCTGGACGTGACGCGCGGTATTCCGCAGGTCTCGCATTTTCAGGGACCGTGGGCCGACGAGAGCCACGTCGAAGGCGCCGATTCGCTCGGCCAGCGCGCCAAGCACTATCTGGAGCAGTCGGTGTATGCGCGCTCGTCGCGGCTGATCGTGCTGTCGGAGGCATTCGGCAAGATCTTGACGTCGCGCTACCGGATTGCGCCGGAGCGCGTGCGCGTGGTGCCCGGTTGCGTCGACGTCGAGCAGTTCAATCTGCCGATCACGCCGGCCGAGGCGCGTCTGAAGCTGCAACTGCCGCAGGACCGGCCGATCGTGCTGGCGGTGCGGCGCCTCGTGCGCCGCATGGGTCTCGAGGATCTGATCGACGCGGTGAAGCTGGTGAAGCGCTGCGCGCCCGACGTGTTGCTGCTGATCGCGGGCAAGGGGCGGCTCGAAGCTGAATTGCAGGCGCGCATCAGCGAGGCCGGCCTCGACGACAACGTCAAGCTGCTCGGCTTCGTGCCCGATCAGCATCTGGCGGCGCTGTACCGTGCGGCGAACCTCAGCGTCGTGCCGACCGTCGCGTTGGAAGGCTTCGGGCTGATCACGGTCGAATCGCTCGCCTCGGGCACGCCGGTGCTGGTGACACCGGTGGGTGGACTGCCGGAAGCGGTGGCGGGCCTGTCGCCGGATCTGGTGCTGCCGCAGACGGGTGCGAAGGCGATCGCGGATGGTCTCGCCAGCGCGCTGAAGGGCACCTTGAAGTTGCCGGACGCGCAGGCGTGCCGGCGTTACGCGCGTGAGAACTTCGATAACTCGGTGATCGCGAAGCGGGTCGCGTCGGTGTATGGCGAGGCGATAGCGGCGGGTGGGGTGCATTGAGGCGCAGGTGTCGATGATGACGATGATGACACTGCGGGGTGACACGGCATGGTGACGGCGCGACGCACGAAGCGCGCACACGGCAGCGTCACTTTCAGCTGACCTCACAAGCCGCGCAATGCAGAGCGCGGCTCGATGAAAAGCAAAAACGCGAGGCCTGGGTCATGGCGACCAGGCCTCGCGTCGAGGAGCGGCGCACAGCCGCCCCGCCGCGTAGCGCTACGCCAGCTCACGCGCAATGCTACGCCAGCTCACGCGCAGCGCTACGCCAGCTCAGAGCGTCTCATGATGTTCGTTACGGCCGATGTCCGCATGAACCATCATGTGGCACAACTGTTCCAGCGTGGTCTGCGGCTGCCAGCCGAGCGTGTCGCGCGCCTTGTCCGCGCAGCCGATCAGCAGATCCACTTCGGCCGGGCGATAGAACTTCGGATTCACGCGCACGAGAGTCTTGCCGGTGGCGACGTCGATACCGGTTTCGCGTTCGTCCTTGCCGGACCATTCGAGCTGGTAGCCCGCGGCGGCGAACGCCATGCGCACGAAGTCGCGGACCGTCTCGGTGCGGCCGGTGGCGAGCACGAAGGTATCGGGCGTGTCGGCTTGCAGCATGCGCCACATGCCTTCCACGTATTCGAGCGCGAAACCCCAGTCGCGCTGCGCGCTCAGGTTGCCGAGCTCCAGCACGTCCTGCTTGCCGAGCTTGATCTTGGCGACCGTGTCGGTGATCTTGCGGGTGACGAATTCACGGCCACGCAGCGGCGATTCGTGATTGAACAGAATCCCGCTGCTCGCAAACAGGTTGTATGACTCGCGATAGTTGATGGTCGACCAATGCGCGAACAACTTGGCGACGCCATATGGACTGCGCGGATAGAAGGGCGTGCTCTCGCGCTGCGGGACCGCCTGCACGAGACCGAACATCTCCGATGTCGATGCCTGGTAGTAGCGGGTGTTGGGGCTCAGAATGCGCAATCCCTCGAGCAGATTCAGCGCACCGATGCCGGTCACTTCGGCGGTGGTCACCGGCTGATCGAACGAGACGCCGACGAAGCTCTGCGCAGCAAGGTTGTACAGCTCGTCGGTCTGCGTGCCTTCGAGCAGGCGCAGCGTCGAACCCAGATCGGTCAGATCGTGTTCGACCAGACGCAGATTCGGATGATCGAGCACGCCGAGCTCACGCATGCGCCAGAAATTGACCGAGCTGGTGCGCCGGTAAGTGCCGGTTACGTGATAGCCCTTTTCGAGCAGCAGTTTGGTCAGGTAGGCGCCGTCCTGTCCGGAGACGCCGGTGATGATCGCTTTGCGTGGTTGGCTCATAGCTTGCCTTCGATATTGGTAAAAGAAAAAAGGAAAAAGCATTCGCGCCGGTTCCGGCGCATTTCATCGGCACACCCGGAAGCGCATTTCAGAAGCACGCTCCGTGGACTCCACCAACTGGACCTCACGAAGCTGACGTCACGACCGGACCTCACGACCGGACATCACGAACGGACATCACGAACGGACATCACGAACGGACCTCACGAACGGACATCACTAAGCGCGCTTGAAAAAGAGCTTCAGGGCATGCTGTCCAGCTTTCGTCGCACCAGAGGTTCGACGACCTGATAGTCCTGCTCGGCTTTCAGCCGGTACAACTGCGGCTTCGGATGCGCGCCGTCGGACATCAACGTCTTCCAGTCGGGCAGACCGCTGATGTAAGCGAACTGATCGACGAGCGGCACCTGCTGTTCCTCGGCTACGCGGCGCGTCATCGCGGCCATCGCGGCAAGCCGCGCGTTGAGCCGGTTGTCCGGCATCGGGTTGGAGGTCTGCAGAACCGGCTGCCTGCCGAGCGCGCGAGCGGTTTTCACGAGTGTCGTTTCGGCCGTGTAGAACTGCTCAGGTGTCTGGTTCTGCATCACCTCGTTGATGCCGTAGTTAATCAACACGATCCGCGCGGGCGATGCCGCGAGGCGCTCGCGCCACGGCAGACCGGCGCTCGGCCCGGCGCGTCGATTGCCCGTGCCGTCGCGCAACTGCGTGGCCGTCGTGCCGCCCACGCCGAGGTTCGTCACCTGCACCCGGTCGCCGTGATGTGCGCGCAATGCGTCCTGCAGGTAAGCCACGGCGTTTTGCGATTGCGGGCCGCAATGGCCGTCATGGCAGGTGATGCCGAGCGTGGTCGAATCGCCGTATGCGTCGATCAGCAGCGGAGCTTGCGGTGCCTGCGATCCTTGCACCGCGTCGGCTCGTGCGGCGCACGTCGCGGCGCTGGATGCCAGCAGGGTCGATAGCGCGGCGCACACGCTTGCGGCCAACCAGCGACGCCGTGTCATGCGCGGCTTTGCGGCTGCTGCCGCGCGTGCCCACCGACGCCACCGCCGACCGGCGCGTGCGTGTGCAACTGCGGCTGCGGCTGCGGCTGCGACTGGGCCTGACGGCGCGCACCGAAGATCAGGCGCTTCTCGAACGCAAACCACGTGATGCTCGCGTAGACCAGCGTGATCGCGAGCGCGAGCGCAGCGCACAGATAGCGATTCAGATGCAACGGCCACAGCACGTACAGCACGCTCAGGTGAATCAGATAGATCGTGTAGCTGATGGTGCCGAGGTAGACCAGCACCGGATTGCACAGCAGCCGTTTGACGATGCCCTTGCTTTGCAGGGCGATCACCACGACGGAAGTACAAAGCACCAACGAAACGCTGTAGAGCCCCGCGTTCGACAGCGGCGTATTCGCCGCGCGAAAGCGCGGGAAATGCAGATGCAGCCACGCCAGCACGGCGAGCGCCGCGCACAAGCCGAGCACCGCGAGCCCCTTGTACGGTTCGAGCGCATCGCGATCGCGGCGGACCGCGACCGCCAGCAGCGCGCCGGCTGCGAGCAGGTCCATGCGAAACGGCGTCAGGTAGTAGATCGGCCAGAACGAATCGAACCAGGGCGTAGCCACCGCGCGCAGCACTGGCACCAGCACGATCAGCGCGGCGGCCACGTAGCCGAGCAGGCGCTCGGGCACCAGCAGGATCACGAACGGCCAGAAAATGTAGAACTGCTCCTCAACCGCGAGCGACCACAGCACATTCAGGCTGTCGTGGCCGCTCTGATTGAGCGCATCGCCGATATTGGTCGCGAAGAACGCGTACCAGTACCAGTGCTGCGCCCAGGCGAGACCGAACAGGATCGACGACACCACCATGAGCAGCAGATACGGCGGCAGGATGCGCCGTGCGCGGCGCGCGTAGAAGTAGCGGAAATACGATTGCTGACGGACCTTGCGATCGAGCAGGATGCCGCTGATCAGAAAGCCGCTCAGAACAAAAAACAGGTCGACGCCCATCCACAGCGGCGCTTTCAGCGCGTGCTGCGCGAACACCGCGAGCACGGCAATGGCGCGCAGGCCGTCGAGCTGCACGATGCGCGAGTGAGAGGGCGCGAGGGGCAATGCGCTGGCAGTCATGAACCGTCCATGGTGTGAAGCGGATGAGAAGCGGATGAGAAGCAGAAGCGGATGGGCCGGGCGAAGCGGCATGCGAGCGTTCGGCAACCAGCTGGCGCGCTCGCTTCGCGTCGCAACGCAAGTGCAATCGATTCTAGGGAAAAGAAAATCGCGAAAAAACCGCAATGAATTGGATAATTGAATCAGTTTGCAACAGGGTGTTTCATTATCCATTTGAAATGGATTTATGTGTTTGTGTCGAGGCGATGACGTAATGCGTAATAAATGCAGTTCGCGCATCGAAGCATCGGCAAAGATGCGCAAAAACATCGCCTACCGGTTGCGCGCCGGCGCGCGTTTCAATTTGATCGATTTTTAAATCAATTTCTTTCCCAGTATTTAATGCGTCGAATATTTTTGAATTATTTTCTATTTTCGTCGCGGGGTTTTTTCCGCGTAATGTAAGCCGTGCGGATTGGCATGGCCGGGATGGCGCGTGCGCCGCGCGTTCCGTTTGTTCTGTGTGTTCCGTGTGGATGGGCGCGGTTGCGCGTCAAGCCATTCGGTTCCGCATCGGTATCGCCTACGTCCTTCCTGCACGAATCGGTCACACGTTCTTGCGTGGCTTGCGGCGGTTCGACCGTCACTCACTGGATTGCGTCGCCGCGCCGGGGTTTGCCCCGAGCGCGGTGCGGCGTTGACTGGAGGATCTACCTTGCTGCGTTTCACGTTCAAAAGCTGGCTCGCCGTGACGGCATGCGTCGCAGGCATGGCTGCGGGATCGGCCAGTTTCAGCGTGTGCGCTGAAACCGTGTTGAACGCGAAGACGTCATGGCTCGGCAATAGCTTCGGGTTCGGTGACGGCACGTGGGCGCAGATCAACATCACCGCGATTGCCGTAACGCCCGACGGCAAGGTGTACACCAACGCGCCGTGGGACGAGAGCGGCGCCGAAGCCAGTGTCTATCAGAACGGCAAGATGCTCGGCTTCGCGGGCGGCACACATGGTTGGGGCAACGGCGGTGGCAACGCGATCGCGGTGAATCGCAAGTACGCGTTCGTGGCGATTGCGGTCGGTAACGAAAAGGGACGATTGGTCGGGCAGGGTGTGTGGCCGGAGAAGGGCAAGCAATGGTTTGGCATTTCACGCCGCCAGATCGCCGATCCGAAACGCGTCGCGCCATTCCAGCCGGCCGCGAACAGCGCCGACCCACACGCGCAACTCGCAGCCGGCTTCCTGATGATGAACGAGGAGCCGACCGGCACGAGCGCCGAAATCGGCGGCCTGGCGGCGAACGACACCACGCTGTATGCGGCGAACACCGCACGCGATCGCATCGAGGTGTACGACGCCGAATCGATGCAACGCAAGGCCACGTGGAGCGTGCACGAGCCCGGCCGCATCGCGCTCGCGGCCGACGGCACGCTATGGGTGCTGAGCGGCACCCGCAACGAGCGCGCGCCGCATGTCGAACACTACGCCGCCACCGGCCAGCGCATCGATGAAGACTTCACGCTGCCGGCGGATGCGGTGGCGGTGGATCTCGCCGTCGATGCGCAAGGCCGCATCCTGATCGCCGACAACGGTCCGCGCCAGCAGGTGCTGTTCTTCACGAAGCGCGAGGGCCGCTATGCGGAGTCGGGCGCGCTCGGCGAACGCGGCGGCATATTCAACGGCGTCGCGGGCAAGCCGGGGCCACAGCGTTTCAATGGACTGACCGGCGTCGGCGTGGATGCGCGCGGCAACGTGTATGTGTCGACCAACGGCATCGGTCCGCGCTACGAGCCGATCGGCGCGGGCCTCGGCGCGACGCTCGAAAGCTATGCAGCCGATGGCAAACAGAACTGGCAGGTGCAGGGGCTCCTGTTCGTCGATGGCGCGTGGATCGATCCGGCGCGGCCGGACAGCGTCTATACCGGCAACAAGCGCTTCGAACTCGATCTGTCGAAGCCTGCGGGACAGGACTGGAAATACGCGGGCTTCCTGTCGAACCGCTTCAGGTATCCGGACGACCCGGTGTTCCACACGGATCAGTATCCGGGCCTGCCGATCGCGCGCAAGCTGAAGGGCCGCACGTTCCTGTACCTGACGGACATGTATGCGGACCATCTGAAGATCTATCGCTTCGATCCGCAGCACGAGGGCGAAACGGCGATTCCGTCGGGCTTCATCGCAGGCCGCGAGCGCGCGGTCGCGAAGGTGCCGAATGCGCCGCCGGGCGGCGACTGGATGTGGCGCGACACCAATGGCGACGGCCGCTTCAATGCCGACGAATTCACGCCCAACACGAGCGGCACCAAGCTCGCGGGCGGCTGGGGCTGGTGGGTGGACACCGCCGGCGACATCTGGCGCACACGCGACAACAAGGGCATCTATCGCTTCCGTTTCGGCGGGCTGGATGCGAAGGGCAATCCGGTCTACTCGTATTCGAACCTGACGCAATACCCGGTGCCGCAACCCTTCACGGAACTGCGCCGCGCCATCTACGACCCCGCCACCGACACGCTGTACGTGAGCGGCTATACGTCCGACGCGCCGTTCGACCACGGCTTCTGGAAGGAAGTGGGCCGCGTGCTGATGCGCTACGACCATTGGTCGGCGGCCGCGCCGGTGCCGCGCTACACGATCGTGTTGCCGTGGCAAACGCAGAGCAAACCCATCGTCACGATCATCGGCCTGACCGTCGAGGGGCAGTACCTCTTCGGTGTCGAACCGGTCGGCGCCGTGCACGTATGGGACAAGGACAGCGGCAAGGAACTCGGCGTGATTCGCCCGGGCGCGGAAGTGGGCCGCGCGTCGGGCTGGGTCGACGTGCCCAACGGCATCAGCGCGGCGCAGCGTAGCAATGGCGAGTACCTGATATTCGTCGAGGAAGACGCCCGCGGCAAAGTGATGATGTATCGCTGGAAACCTTGATCGGGTGGCGGGTATCAGTTGGGTGACGTGAGGCATTGCTTCGCAATGCCAGGCAAATGGGGATAAGCCCGCGCAATCCGCAACGCAAACGTAGTCAACTCAAGGCATCTGATGGACAAAGGCATTCTCAGAAACGTAGCGATCAATTTCTTCGGACTGGTGCTGCCGACCTTCGTCTCGCTCGTGACCGTGCCGTCGTATATCAAGCTGCTCGGCGTCGAGCGCTACGGCGTGATCAGTCTCGTGTGGACGCTGATCGGCTACTTCGGCATTCTCGATCTCGGCATGAGCATGGCCGCGCAGAACCACATCTCGAAGGCGCGCGCATCCGGCGACCAGCAGGAGAGTGCGCGCGTGTTCTGGAGCGCGACATGGCTCAATCTCGCGACCGGCGTGGTCGGCGGGCTGATGATCTATTTCGGCGCGTTCCTTTACACCGCGTATTTCACCAAGGTCTCGCCCGAGTTGCAGCACGAGGTGTATATGGCGTTGCCGTGGCTCGCATTGGCGATTCCGATCGCCAACGTGTCGTGGGTGTTCGCCGGCGCGATCAACGGCGCGGAACGCTTCGGCGTGTACAACACCAATCAGACCATCGGCACTTTCCTGTTCCAGTTGCTGCCGCTCGGCGCCGCGCTATGGCTGGGCGCAACGCTGCAGAACGTGCTGGCCGCCGCGGTGTTCGCGCGGATTCTGGCTGCCTTGCTGCTGGGCCGCTCGGCGCTGAAAGTGCTGGAAATCCGCCGCGTTCTGCCGCCGCAATTCGGCGTGGCGAAAGGACTGTTCAATTTCGGCGGCTGGATGCTGATTGCCAGCGTCACCACGATGATCGCCGACTCGCTCGATCGCGTGATGCTCGGCTCGCGCCTGGGCGCGCGTTTCGTTACGTACTACACGGTGCCGCAAAACCTCGTCACGCGTCTGAACATCGTGCCGACCGCACTGGTGCGCACGCTGTTTCCGCGTCTGTCGGCGGTCGGCCGCGCGGATGCCGACACCATCACGCAGCAGTCGCTCGAATTTCTCAACGGTGTGTTTACGCCGGTCGCGCTGGTCGCGATGCTGGTGCTCGAACCGTTTCTGCATCTGTGGGTCGGCTCTGAGATCGCCACCGTGGCCGCGCCGGTGGGTCGCATCATGATCATCGCCGTGTGGCTGGTCGGCCAGGCGAACGTGACGCGCATCCTGATCCAGTCGCAGGTCAATCCGGCCATGGCTGCGAAGGTCGGGCTGGTCGAATTGCCGCTCTTCGCGGGTGCATTGTGGCTCGGCATCACACACTTCGGCCTGACCGGCGCGGCGATCGCCGTGGCCGGCCGGGCACTGTTCGACTATGCCGTACTCCTTCATTTCTCCGCGATCCGTGCGCGCCAGATCACGCTCGACATGCTGGCCCATCTCGCGTTCCTGCTGGCCAGCCTGTGGCTTGCCAGTTTCCTGCCGAGTCTCGCGCTGGCGATCAGCGCCGGCTTGTTGATGGTCGCGGCGAACGTCGCCTGGTCGATCACGATGACCCCCGCTTTGCGCAATCTTGCGCGTTCACTGCTGTTGCGACTGAATCCGAGGAAAAGCACATGAACCACGAAGTCCTTGAAGAAGTCCTGGAAGAAGCCGTGCTGCGACCGGCGACGCGCAGCACCCTGAGCGAACTCACCGCGCTGCCCGGCGTAGAGGCCACCTCGCGGGTCACCCCGCGCCGCGCCGCGATACGCACCGACAAGACGGTGCGCATCGCGATCGTGCACGACTGGCTCGTCACGTATGCGGGCGCGGAAAAAGTACTCGAGCAGATCATCGCGTGCTTTCCGGATGCGGACCTGTTCAGCCTCGTCGATTTTCTCGACGACCGCAGCTTCCTGCGTGGCAAGTCCGTCACGACGTCGTTCATCCAGAAGTTGCCGCTCGCGCGCACCAGGTATCGCTCGTATCTGCCGCTAATGCCGCTCGCCATCGAGCAGCTCGACGTGTCGGCGTATGACGTGGTGATTTCCAGCAGTCACGCGGTCGCCAAGGGCATTCTGACCGGCCCCGACCAGGTGCATATCAGCTACGTGCATTCGCCGATCCGCTATGCGTGGGACCTGCAGCATCAATACCTGCAACAGTCGAAGCTGACCAACGGCCCGAAGTCGGCAATGGCGCGGCTGATTCTGCATTACATCCGCAACTGGGATATCCGCACGTCGAATTCGGTCGATGGCTTTGTCGCGAACTCCGACTTTATCGCGCGGCGCATCAAGAAGGTCTATCAGCGCGATGCGCAGGTGATCTTTCCGCCGGTCGATGTCGAAGCCTTCTCGCTGTGCACCGAAAAGGAAGACTTCTATCTGACCGCGTCGCGGATGGTGCCGTACAAGAAGATCGACCTGATCGTCGAAGCGTTCGCGCGCATGCCGCAGCGCAAGCTGGTGGTGATCGGCGATGGTCCCGACATGGAGAAGATCCGCGCGAAGGCGGGGCCGAACGTGGAGATCATGGGCTACCAACCGTTCAAGGTGCTCAAGGACCGGATGAGCCGCGCGAAGGCGTTCGTGTTCGCGGCCGAAGAAGACTTCGGCATCTCAGTGGTCGAGGCGCAGGCATGCGGCACGCCGGTGATCGCCTACGGCAAGGGCGGGGCGCTCGAAACCGTGCGCGATTTGTCCGAGCCACGGCCGACCGGCATGTTCTTCGATGAACAGGATACCGAATCGATCATCGCCGCGGTGGAGCGCTTCGACGAGAACATCCGGCGCTTTTCACCCGTGGATTGCCGCGCCAATGCCGAGCAGTTTTCCATCGCGCATTTCCGCGAACGTTTCTTCGCGCACGTGCGCTCGGCGGTGCCGGCATTGCGCACGGCGAAGCTGCCGCACGGCGCGCCGTACAAGGCCGAGGCGGTCGCGAACGCGCCGCGCATTCTCGCCGTCGATCAGAGCGGCGTGCTCGGCGGCGCCGAGCTGTCGCTGCTGGAAATCGTCAAGGCGCTGCGCTCGCGTATCGAGATCGTGCTGTTCGACGACGGCCCGTTCCGCACGGCGCTCGCGAGGACCGGCGTCACCGTCAACGTGCTGGATGCGGGCGCGCTACGCCATGTGCGCAAGCAGGGCGGGTCGCTGCCGAAGGGTGAGGCGCTCAAGGGCTTGCTGTCGCTCGTGCGGGCGACCGCCAAACGGGCGCGCGACGCCGACGTGATCTACGCGAACACGCAGCGCGCGATGGTGATCGGCGCGATCGCCGGCAAGCTCGCGCGGCGCCCGGTGGTCTGGCATCTGCGCGATATCGTCAGCCCCGAGCATTTTGGCGGTAAGCAGCTGGCGATCATCAAGTGGTGCGCGCGGCTCGGCCTCACGCACGTGATCGCCAATTCGGCCGCGTCGGCGCGTGCGTTCGCCGCGCTCACCCGGTTCGACGACGAGCGCATCGACGTAGTGTTCAACGGTATCGCCGCCGAGCCGTTCGACGCGTTGCGCACGGTCCCGCAAGCGACGCTGCGCGAGCGCCTGAATCTGCCGCAGGACGCGTTCCTGGTCGGCTCGTTCAGCCGTCTCGCGCGTTGGAAAGGGCAGCACGTGCTGCTCGAGGCGATGGTGCTCAATCCGCAAATGCACGCGGTGCTGGTGGGCGCGCCGCTGTTCGGCGAGGACCAGTACGAGAGCGAATTGCATGCGTTCGTGGCCGCGCACGAGCTTGGCGAGCGAGTGCATTTCCTCGGCTTCCAGCACGACATTCCGGCCTGCATGTGCGCGGTCGACGCGGTCGTCCATACGTCGATCACCCCGGAGCCGTTCGGTCGCGTGATCGTCGAAGGAATGCTGGCGCAGCGGCCGGTGGTGGCGGCCCGCGCGGGCGGCGTGCTGGAGATCATCGACGACTACGAGAACGGTGTGCTGTGCACGCCAGCCGACGCGCACGGTCTTGCAGATGTGCTCGCGCAATTGCGCTCGAACGACGAGCTGCGCAACAGGCTGGTCAGAAACGGTTATCAGACCGCGCTGAGCCGGTTCGGCACCGCTACGTATGTGAACGGCGTCGCGCGGATTTTGCAGCGCGTGGTGGAGCGCTAACGAGGCTTGGGGGCGTTGAGCGATGGCAGGCGGCATGTCGGACGGGCTTGGGGCTGGGCCGCACGCCCAGCCCTCGGATGCAGCTTCAAAGCAACTTCAAAGCAGCTTCGACGCGAATGAGTTTGACGCGGGGATAGACGGGGACTCGGGTGGTCCTTTTCGTTGACACGGCGGAGTGAAAGCAGCGGAGCGAAAGTCCTGCGACTCTCGCTCCGCTTTTTCTATCGCTGCGGCGCCGCCGCTTTCGGTTTGAAGCTGGCCGACCACTTCATGGCGGGCAGTTCGACCACCCGGTAGAACACATAAGCGACCGGCACGGCCACCAGCATATAGCCGAACGACGGCCAGATCGACATTTGCAGGGACGAGCGGAACAGCACCGACGACAGCAGCACGAAGATCGGCAGATGAATCAGGTACAGCGAGAAGCTGAAGTCGCCGAAACGGGACAGCACGCGGGACAGTGCGCGGGACAGCACGCGCATCGCGGCCGTATTGCGCGGCTTGCCGTTGCGATGGTCGAGCGCCTTGTACAGATAGAACGCGAAGCCGAGCGCCCACAACTGGAACGCGCCGTACTGGCCAAAATGGAACGCCGCGCAGCCGAGCGCGATGAAGCCCGCGGCGAGGCCATAGAGCCACGCCGATGCGGGTGCGTGCGGCGCGCGCCGAGCGCGGGCGTCCGCGATCCACGCGCCGAGCGTCCACGAAAACCAGTACGACGTGAAGAACTGGATGTCGTGACGTTCGAGCACATAGGCGGACAGCACATTCACCACGGCGACGATCGCCAGCACGGACGTCATGCCGATGCGCCGGCGCAGCGCGAACAGCAGCGGATAGACCGCATAGAACTGCACTTCGAGCGACAGCGTCCACAGCGCGCCGTTCGACCCATAGGTCTTGCCGGCCACGCCCTGCAGCGAAAACAGATTGACGAGGAACGACTGCAAACCGATCTCGCGGATCTTGTGGCTGACCGGTGGCAGTTGCAGGCTGAACCAGTCGAGCGCGAAGGTCAGCACCAGCGCGGCGAGCAGCACCGGATAAATGCGGGCGAAGCGGCGCACCCAGAAGTTGCCCGCGTCGAGCCGGTAAGCGGGATTGCTGGCGAGCCGCAACGCACCGCCGCGATGGATGCAATAGCCACTGATCACGAAGAAAATCGGCACGCCCGCCGAGCCCCATGCAATCGGGAACGTCAGATAGGCGGCGAGCACGCCCGGACTGAGCGCATGGCCGACGCTCTGGTGAAACGTCTGCATGCCGACCCATGCCACCTGGCGGCAATGGAAATACGCGACCAGTAGCGCGGCGAAGCCCCGCATCGCATCGATCACATGCTCCTTGCCTGCGCTGTCGGCGCGCGCATCGCTGTGCGCACCTGATGTGGCGGCGCTCTGACGAGGCGGGGAGAGGGGCAGGGATGAGCCGGCGGCATCCAGTGCTGAGTCGCTCATGCGCGGTCCTTATTCTGAACGGAGGAAAAGCGGATAGCCGGGCGCCATGCGCGCCCGCGATGTCTCACATGCTAGAGCACGGCGGCCGCAAGAAAACTGTTAAAAAAATCCCCGTTGAATTGAATTACACGGCGATTTTGTGACGAATTGTAATTAAGCATAAGTCAATGTGGCATCGAATTATTTGCCGCTTTTGTCGTGCTAATTTGAGGCACGGATATCCTGACCAGAGGTGAAGTCATGAACCTGCATTTACTCGCCGGCATCGCCGTGCTGCTGATCCTCGCCGCCGCCTCCGCTTACCGGGAGGCCTTGCGCAACGAGCCTATTCGCCGGTACCGGATGAATCCGGGCAAGCTGCCTCCGGTCGAAGAACAGGAATAACACTGCGGCTCGCGTATGCGCACTGTGATCGCCCGCGTCTACGGGGCGCTGTAAAATTTTCTCTGTCTCCGAAAAATAATTCAATTCACATAAGCAATTATTTCCGGTATTTTCCCGATATACGGCATGCGAATGCGAATTGAATTATTTGATGCATGCAGAGAAAAATCCGCACGTGAAGTTCGCATATGAACCCGGCGGATTTTTTTGCTAGTCTTGCCGGCGACATCTCTTGCCGGCGACATCGATTGGCCGCCAGGTCCGCCAACACACCAACTTCTAACCGATGTGGGAATGCCTACCATGCTGAAAGTCACCAAAGCCGTGTTTCCCGTAGCGGGCCTCGGGACACGATTCCTGCCGGCTACCAAAGCAAGTCCAAAGGAAATGCTGCCGGTCGTCGATAAACCGCTGATCCAGTACGCGGTCGAGGAGGCGATTGCCGCCGGCATCACCGAGATGATCTTCGTGACGGGCCGCAGCAAGCGCGCGATCGAAGACCACTTCGACAAGTCCTACGAGATCGAAGCCGAACTCGAGGCACGCAACAAGCAGAAGCTGCTCGATCTGGTGCGCAGCATCAAGCCGGCCAACGTCGACTGTTTCTACGTGCGACAGGCCGAAGCGCTGGGTCTCGGCCATGCGGTGCTATGCGCCGAGAAACTGGTGGGCGGCAGCCCGTTCGCCGTGATTCTCGCCGACGACCTGTTGTACAGCTCGAAGCCGGTGATGAGCCAGCTCGTCGATACGTTCAATCACTATCACAGCTCGGTGATCGGCGTCGAAACCATCGCGCGCGAAGATAGCCGTTCGTATGGCGTGGTCGACGGCCGCGAGTGGGAGGACAACGTGATCAAGCTGTCGGGCATCGTCGAAAAGCCGGCGCCCGACCAGGCGCCGTCGAATCTCGGCGTGGTGGGCCGCTATGTGCTGATGCCGACCATCTTCAAGCATATCCGCGCGCTGAAGCCGGGCGCGGGCGGCGAACTGCAATTGACCGACGCAGTGCAGTCGCTGCTCACCGAAGAACAGGTGCTGGCGTATCGCTACTTCGGCACGCGTTTCGATTGCGGCAGCAAGCTCGGCTATCTGAAGGCGACGGTCGAATTCGCGCTGCGCCACCCGGAAGTGAAGACGGAATTCGAAGCGTATTTGCAGGCCTACATGCAGGGCAACACGCAGGCCGACTTGCCGGCCCGGTACACGGCCGAAGCGGCCTGAGTGACGGTTTAGTGCGGGTTTGAGTGCGGGTTTGAGTGTGCAGGGCGAGGCGGTGTGCGGGACGCACGCCGTCCGAAACGCACTGCGCGGCTCGCCTTGACAGTCGCGCGGCACGCAACGCCTCGCGCAAATGACAACGGGCGCCGCATCACGCGGCGCCCGTTGTCGTTTCAATCAGCCTGCGCTTCGCATACGGTTTTCAGCGTACGCGACGTGGTGTGGCCTGCGCGGCGCGGCGCGGCCGAATCACCTCAACCCTGCTTCTTCACATCCAGCCGGAACTTGTGCAGCAACGGTTCCGTGTAGCCGCTCGGCTGCTGGCGTCCTTCGAACACCAGCGCCTGCGCGGCCTTGAACGCGATCGTGTCGAAGCCCGGCGCCATCGGCTGGTACAGCGGGTCGCCGGCGTTCTGTTGGTCGACCACCCTGGCCATGCGCCTGAACGTTTCTTCGACCAGCTCGCGCTTCACCACGCCGTGACGCAGCCAGTTAGCGATGTGCTGGCTCGAAATACGCAGCGTTGCCCGGTCTTCCATCAAGCCGACGTTGTGAATGTCCGGCACCTTCGAGCAACCCACGCCCTGGTCGATCCAGCGCACCACGTAGCCGAGAATGCCTTGCGCGTTGTTATCGATTTCGGCGCGGATCTCCTCGTCGCTCCACTGTGCCGATTCGACCACGGGAATCGTCAGCAGGCCGTCGAACAGTTCGTCGCGCACCTTCGCGTAGTCCGTGCGCTCCAGTTCCTGCTGGACCGCCTGCACGTCGATCTGGTGATAGTGCAGCGCGTGCAGCGTCGCGGCGGTCGGCGAGGGCACCCATGCGGTGTTCGCGCCGGCCTTCGGATGCGCGATCTTCTGTTCGAGCATTGCGTGCATCAGGTCGGGCATCGCCCACATGCCCTTGCCGATCTGCGAGCGGCCGCGCAGCCCCGCGCTCAAACCGACCAGCACGTTGCTGCGCTCGTACGCGGCGATCCACGTGCTCGACTTCATGTCGCCCTTGCGCATCATCGGGCCGGCTTCCATCGCCGAGTGCATCTCGTCGCCGGTGCGATCGAGGAAGCCCGTGTTGATGAACGCGACCCGCGCCGACGCTTCGGCGATACAGGCGAGCAGGTTCAAGCTGGTGCGGCGCTCCTCGTCCATGATGCCCATCTTGATCGTGTTGCGCGGCAGCTTCAGCAGATCTTCGACGCGTGCGAACAACTCGCTCGCGAACGCGACTTCGGCCGGGCCGTGCATCTTCGGCTTGACGATGTAGATCGAGCCGGTGCGCGAATTCAACTGATGCTTGCGATCGTGCAGCGCGCACAGCGTGGTGATCACCGCATCGAGAATGCCTTCCGGGATTTCCTCGCCGTCCCTGGTCAGCACCGCCGGGTTGGTCATCAAGTGGCCGACGTTGCGGATGAACAGCAGCGAGCGGCCATGCAGCCTGACCGGCGACTTGCCATCCGCACCGGTGTACTCACGGTCGGCGTTCAGCCGGCGCGTGAAGGTCTTGCCGTTCTTCGTGACCTCTTCGGTCAGCTCGCCGTTCATCATGCCGAGCCAGTTGCGATACAACTGCACCTTGTCGTTTGCATCGACGGCCGCGACCGAGTCTTCGCAATCGATGATGGTGCTGACCGCCGCTTCGACGACCACGTCCTTCACATGCGCGGCATCAGTCTTGCCGATCGGATCGTTCGCATCGATCTGGATGTCGATGTGCAGGCCATTGTGCTTGAGCAGCACCGCGGACGGCGCGCTCGCGTCGCCCTGGTAGCCGATGAATTGCGCGGGCGACTTCAGCTCGCTCGTGCCATTCGTGCCATTCGCGAGCGCGACGACCAGCTTGCCGCCTTCGACGCTATAGCGCGTGGCGTCGGCATGCGAGCCGTTCGCGAGCGGCGCGGCCTGATCGAGGAACTTGCGCGCATAAGCGATCACCGCGGCGCCGCGTACCGGATTGAAGGCCTTCTGCCGGTCGGCGCCGTTAGTTTCGGGGATTGCATCGGTGCCGTACAGTGCGTCGTACAGGCTGCCCCAGCGCGCGTTCGCCGCGTTCAGCGCATAGCGCTGGTTCGACAACGGCACGACGAGCTGCGGGCCGGCCTGTTCGGCGATTTCGCTGTCCACGTGGTCGGTCGTGGCCTTGACGCTGGCAGGCACCGGCACGATGTAGCGGATGCTTTCGAGAAACGCACGGTACGCGCGCAGGTCGCGCACCGGCCCCGGATGGGCGCGGTGCCAGTTGTCGAGTTCGGTTTGCAGGCGGTCGCGCTCGGCGAGCAGCGCACGGTTTTTCGGCGCCAGCTCGTGCACGAGCGCGTCGAAACCCGACCAGAATGCGGCGCTGTCGATTCCGGTGCCGGGCAGGGCTTCGGTTTCAACGAACTGGTCGAGGTTGGCGGCGACCTGCAGGGCGCCGCGCGGGTTCATCTGAGTCATCGACTGCTCCATCTGTCTGAACGGGACCGATGAGGGGGCATCGGTCCACAGGGTTGCCACGGGTTAGCTGGTTGTTGTACGGGATGGCCGCTTCGCGCGGCATCCGCAGGCATCCGCACTCAAGCGGCGATCGCCTGGATTCCCGCTTTCGCGATCTGCGCGTCCTGATCCGACTTGACGCCCGACACGCCGACCGCGCCGACCACCTGGCCGTCGACGATCACCGGCACGCCGCCTTCGAGCGTGCCTTGCAGTGTCGCGCTCAGAAACGCGGTGCGGCCGTTGTTGATCATGTCCTCATACACCTTGGTCTCGCGACGGCCGATCGCCGCGGTGCGGGCCTTCTCGGTCGCGATGTACGCGCTGGCCGGCGCGCTGCCGTCGAGGCGCAGCATGGCGAGCGGATGTCCACCGTCGTCGGCCACCACGATCGCGACGGCCCAGTTGTTGTTCTCGGCATGCGCGCGGGCGGCTTCGAGGATGCGGGTCGTTTCGGCAACGGTCAACACGGGTTTGTTCAGCATAATGAATGTCCTGTCTCGGTTATGGCCTGGCTATGGCTCGGTTATGTTAATGATGCTTCCACTGGTTCTATCCAGTGATGCACCGGCATGCGCCCGGCGCCGTCCAGATGCGTCCGGCAGCCGATGTTGGCCGTGACGATCAGCTCCGGCTGGCCGCTTCCCAGCGCATCGAGCCGGTTCTTGCGCAAGCGGTTCGCAAGCTCGGCCTGGGTGATCGAATACGTGCCCGCCGATCCGCAACACAGATGGGCATCGGGCACGGCGGTGAGGGTGACAGCGCGGGTTGCACGCAGCCTTCCAGCATCGGCATGGTGCGCGGATGCCGCGTTGCCGGCCGCGCTTGCGGGCGGGCACTATGCCTCGGAATTTTACGTCCAAGCGCAGCCGGAAGAAACGGCCGCATCGCGCGGCCGGTTTTCAACAGCGCGCCGAGCATCGCGGGATGCACGATCGCACGGCGCACACCCTCACGCAGCAGGCGTTCGGCAACGGGCCGCCGGATGCACCAGCATGTGCGCGAATCCGCGCGACATCGAACCGGAAGAACAGCGGCTCGTACGCATGACATTGCGACTGGAAGGCTGGGAGTAGAGCGTTTTACAATCGGGCCTTGCTCACATCACTCGTGCCCCACACGCCCATCACACTATGCCTGCCATCAGCGAGCTGTTCATCTATCCGGTCAAATCCTGCGCGGGCATCGCGCTGCGCGAAGCGCGCCTGCTCGCGACCGGTCTCGAATACGATCGCTGCTGGATGGTCACCGATCCGCACGGCGCGATGTTCACGCAGCGCGCGTATCCGCGCATGGCGCTGATCAAGGTCGAACTGGGCGCACAGGATCTCGTGATCCGCGCGCCCGGCATGAGCGAACTGCGCACGCCGCTCGACACCGCGCAGCTCGGCGCGGCGCGCAAGGTGCAGACCGCGGTCTGGAGCGACGCTGCATACGGCCTCGACACCGGCGACGCCTGCGCGGCCTGGTTCTCTGATTTTCTCGGCGTGCCGGCGCGGCTGCTGCGTTTCGATCCTGAGCGCGAGCGCATCGTCGACCCGGACTACACGGGCAGCGTCGGCGGCGCCACCACGCAGTTCGCCGATGGCTTTCCGCTACTGGTGATCGGCCAGGCTTCGCTCGACGACCTGAACACGCGCCTGAACCGCAAAGGTGCGCCGGCGATTCCGATCGACCGTTTCCGCCCCAACGTGGTGCTGACCGGGCTCGATGCGTATGAAGAGGACTATGTGGAGACTTTGAGCGTCGAGAGCGACGCGGATGCGCTGCAACGTGTGCAACTGCAGCTCGTCAAACCGTGCTCGCGCTGTCCGATGCCCACCATCGATCAGGCGAAAGGCGCGCCCGATCCCGACTGGTCGAACGAACCGACCGACACCATGAGCGTCTACCGCGCGAATCCGCAACGCGACGGAGCGATGACGTTCGGCAACAACGCGCTGGTCGCGAGCGGGGCCGGCGCGTGGCTGCGGGTTGGGCAGACGGTCGAGGCGCAACTGGGCTTCGGCGATTGAATTGAGCATGCGCCGCAGCCGCCGGCCCGCGTCACGCCGCGTGGGCGATCGCGGCGTCGGTGAGCAGTTCCCCCGCGTGCGTCGCCGGGCTTGCGTCGCGGTTTGCGTCACCATCCCCCCACACGCGCTCGACGCTCTCGCCGATCGCGCTGCCCACCAGAATCACCGCCGGACTCTCGAAGCCCGCCTTCATCGCATCGTCTGCGAGCCGGTCGAGGCGCGTCAGGAGGCGCCGCTCGTCGGCGCCGCCGGCCCATTGCACCACGGCGGCCGGCGTGTCGGCCGGCAGGCTCGCGAGTAACGCGTCGGCGATCTTGCCGATGCGCCGCATCCCCATATAGATCGCCAGCGTCGTGCGGGTCGCGGCGAGCGCGGCCCAGTCCGGCTCGCCGTGATCTTCGGTGTGCGCGGTGACGAAGCTCACGCCGTGACAATGGCGGCGATGCGTGAGCGAAATCCCGAGCCCCGCCGCGGCCGCGAAGCCCGACGAGATGCCGTTGACGATCTCCACCGCGACGCCGGCCTCGCGCAACGCTGCGAGTTCCTCGCCAGCGCGCCCGAACAGGAGCGCTTCGCCGCCTTTCACGCGCACCACGTGCAAGCCCTTGAGCGCGTAGCGCCGCATCATGCGTTCGATGAACGCTTGGGGCGTCGAGCGGCAGCCGCCGCGCTTGCCGACGCGAATCACGCGAGCCTGCGGCGCGAGCGTCACGATGTCGGGATTCGCGAGGTCGTCGAGCAGCACGACGTCGGCGGCCGCGAGCGCTTTGGCGGCCTTGAGCGTGAGCAGATCGAGCTCGCCCGGGCCGGCGCTCAATAGCGTGACCTTGCCAGTGTTCGTATTCATCGCGGTGTCCTTGGCTTGCTGTGTTGCGTGTGGGTTGCTTATGGGTTTGCCCATGGGTTTGCTTATGGGATCGCAAACGCATGTCAGACCGCTGCGCGAGAAAAAACGGCGTCCGCTCGTGGTGCTCACGAGGGACGCCGTTGTCCGTTGCTGCGATCTGCTGGGTAAGTGCTTCATGTCATCGCGGCCGCGTTGCCTGAATGACTTTGTGCTCGACTATGCAAGTACCACGCCACCCATCGCCGACTCGCACGAAAGCCTTCAAGACACGCAGCGGGCGGCGCTGCAAACGTGCCGTCGACGCACCGCGCGAGGGCCGTGCACCGCACGCGCACAGTGCTGCGTCGCACCATCCCTGTGCCTCGCTGCATCAAAACGCATCGCGCTCGCGGTGCGCCGCGCGCTCCCGCGATTGCCCGTGCAGCCACGCACCACGGCCTTTGCGGACCCATTCGGTGCAATTGGCACAGGCCTTGCGTTGAGTCATGCCATCGGATCAATGTGGGTCCGGCGCGAGTGCAAAACAAACCACCCGCTGCAGTACAGGTCAGGACAACGGCGTCCCCCGGATTCAGTCATCGACTGGGTTCGCGGGACGCCGTCTTTATTTCCGCAATCGCTTCGCCGGGTACCGCCGCGAAGCACGAAGCCCAGCACACTGAGGACATCGCGCTCATGAAAATCATCGTTATCGGTCACGGGATGGTCGGCCACAAACTGGTCGAGTGCCTGGCGCAAGATGCCGCTCACGGCCTCGACATCACGGTGCTGTGCGAAGAATCGCGGCCGGCCTACGATCGCGTGCACCTGTCCGAATTTTTCGCGGGCAAGACGGCGGACGATCTGTCGCTCGTCGAGCCGGGTTTCTTCGAACGCCAGAACGTGCTGCTCAAGCTCAACGCGAAGGCCGTCGCGATCGATCGCGACGCACGCACCGTGACCGTCTCGACCGGCGAGTCCTTGCCGTACGACAAGCTGGTATTCGCCACCGGCTCCTATCCGTTCGTACCGCCGGTGCCGGGCCGCGAGCGCACCGATTGCTTCGTGTACCGAACCATCGACGACCTCGAAGCGATGCAGGAATGCGGCGCGCGCTCGCGCACGGGTGTGGTGGTCGGCGGTGGACTGCTGGGTCTCGAATGTGCGAAGGCGTTGCGCGACATGGGCCTGCAAACGCATGTGGTCGAATTCGCCCCGCGTCTGATGGCCGTGCAGGTGGACGATGGCGGCGGCCGCGTGCTGCGGACCCGGATCGAAGAGCTGGGCGTGACGGTGCACACGCAGAAGAACACCACCACGATCGTCGACGGCGAAGCGGGCACGCACCGTATGCAGTTCGCGGACGGCAGCCACCTCGACACCGACATGATCGTGTTCTCCGCGGGCATCCGTCCGCGCGACGATCTGGCGCGCGCAGCCGGTCTGACGTTGGGTGCGCGCGGTGGCATCGTGGTCGATAACGCGTGCCGCACCAGCGATGCGCACATCTACGCGATCGGCGAATGCGCGCTGTGGAACGGCCAGCTGTTCGGGCTCGTCGCGCCGGGCTATGACATGGCGCGCGTGGTGGCGAAGCAACTGCTCGGCGGCGCGGCCGAATTCAACGGCGCCGACATGAGCACCAAGCTCAAGCTGATGGGTGTCGACGTCGCGAGCATCGGCGACGCGCACGGCGCCACGCCGGGCAGCCGCTCGTATCAGTTCAGCGACGAACGCAAGCAGCTCTACAAAAAGCTGGTGGTGTCCGATTGCGGCAAGTATCTGCTGGGCGGCGTGATGGTCGGCGACGCGAGCGAATACGGCACGCTGCTGCAGATGATGTTGAACCGCATCGAACTGCCGGAAGCGCCGGAGTTCCTGATCCTGCCGCAAGCGGACGGCAGCGCGAAGCCCGCACTCGGTGTCGAGGCGTTGCCGGCCGCCGCGCAGATCTGCTCGTGCAACAACGTGTCGAAGGGCGATCTGTGCGCCGCTGTGTGCGCGGGCGCCACCGATATCGGCGCGCTCAAATGCGCGACCAGCGCCGGCACGTCGTGCGGCGGTTGCGTGCCGCTCGTCACGCAGGTGATGAAGGCCGAGATGAAGAAGCAGGGCCTCGCGGTCAACAACCACGTCTGCGAGCATTTCCCGTATTCGCGCCAGGAGCTGTATCACATCGTGCGTGTCGAAGGCGTGCGCAGCTTCGGCGAATTGCTCGCGAAGCACGGTCACGGCCTCGGCTGCGATATCTGCAAGCCGGCGGTGGCGAGCATTCTCGCGTCATGCTGGAACGAATTCGTACTGAAGAAAGAGCACGCGTCGCTGCAGGACACCAACGACTACTACCTCGCCAACATCCAGCGCGACGGCACCTATTCAGTGGTGCCGCGCATGCCGGGCGGCGAGGTGACGCCCGACGGCCTGATCGCAGTGGCCCAGGTCGCGAAGAAATATGGCCTCTACACGAAGATCACCGGCGGTCAGCGGGTCGACCTGTTCGGCGCACGCGTCGAACAGCTGCCGCTCATCTGGGAAGAATTGATCGCCGCGGGCTTCGAATCCGGACACGCCTACGGCAAATCGCTGCGTACCGTGAAGTCCTGTGTCGGCTCGACGTGGTGCCGTTACGGCGTCGGCGATTCGGTGGGGCTCGCGGTCGAACTCGAGAACCGCTACAAGGGGCTGCGCACGCCGCACAAGATCAAGTTCGGCGTGTCGGGCTGCACCCGCGAATGTGCGGAAGCGCAGGGCAAGGACGTTGGCGTCATCGCCACCGAGAAGGGCTGGAACCTCTATGTGTGCGGCAACGGCGGCATGAAGCCGCGTCACGCCGAACTGCTCGCGGCGGACCTCGACAAGGACACGCTGATCCGCTACATCGACCGCTTCCTGATGTTCTACGTGCGTACCGCCGACCGTCTGCAACGCACCAGCGTGTGGCGCGACAACCTCGAAGGCGGGCTCGACTATCTGATCGACGTGGTGGTCAACGATCACCTCGGCGTGGCCGCGGACCTGGAATCGGAAATGCGGCACGTGGTCGAGACCTACGAATGCGAATGGAAGAAGGCCGTCACCGATCCTGAAACGCGCAAGCGCTTCCGTCATTTCGTCAACAGCGGCGAGTCCGACAGCAACGTCGCCTTCGTCGAGGAGCGCGGCCAGATCCGCCCGGCGACGCCTGCCGAACGGCAAGCACGGCACGTGGTGATTCCTGTCGCCGTAGAAACCGTGTGATTTTTGCATCCGCTGTTTGCATCCGCTGTTTGTGTCACTCATTGCCCACTCATTGCCCTTTTATTTGCTCACCTCGCGAGGACTTCCGTCATGAACAACGATCGTCTACCACGCTCCTGGACGGCCATCTGCCCGCTCAACGACATCGTGCCCAACACGGGTGTCTGCGCGCTGGTCAACGGCGAACAGGTGGCGGTCTTTCATGTGAATAGCCACGACGCCGACCCGGCCGTGTATGCGATCGAAAACTTCGATCCGGGCTCGCAGGCGGCCGTGCTGTCGCGCGGGCTAATCGGCAGCCTCGGCGAGCGCATCGTGGTCGCCTCGCCGATCTACAAGCATCACTTCGATCTGCGCACCGGCGAGTGTCTGGAGAGCCCGTCGTATTCCGTCGGCTCGTTCGCGACGCGCGTGGAAAACGGTCACGTGTGGGTCGCAGTCTGAGCCGCTGAATCTCCCGACTTCTTTTCGAACTACATAGCCCGCCATGTCCTCAAACAGCGTAAAAACCGTGTGCCCCTACTGCGGCGTTGGCTGCGGAATGGTGCTGCATGTCGAGGACGGCCAGGTCGTGAAGATCTCCGGCGACAAGGAGCATCCGTCCAATTTCGGGCGGCTGTGCACGAAGGGGCAGTCGGCGCATGTCGCGTTGCGCAAGTCCGGCCGTCTGGAAGGCGCGTTCGTGCGCCATGCGCGCGACGAAGACCCGGTGCCGCTGCCGATGGCCAAGGCGATCAGCGCCACGGCGGCGCGCCTGCGCGGCCTGCTCGATGAACATGGACCGGATGCGTTGTCGTTCTACGTATCCGGCCAGATGTCGATCGAGGCGCAGTACCTCGTCAACAAGCTGGCGAAGGGATTCGTCGGCACCAACAACATCGAATCGAATTCGCGCCTGTGCATGGCGAGCGCCGGCAGCGGCTACAAGCTTTCGCTCGGCGCGGACGGCCCGCCGGGATCGTATGAGGACATCGATCACGCCGATCTGTTCTTCGTGATCGGCGCGAATATGGCCGACTGCCACCCGATCCTGTTCCTGCGCATGATGGACCGCGTGAAGGCGGGCGCGAAGCTGATCGTCGTCGATCCGCGCCGCAACGCGACGGCGGAGAAGGCCGATCTGTTCATGCAGATCAAGCCAGGCACCGACCTCGCGCTGCTCAACGGCCTGCTGCATCTGCTGCACGAAAACGGTGCGACGGATGCCGCGTTCATCGCCGGGTTCACCGAAGGCTGGGACGCGATGCCCGCGTTTCTTGCGCAGTACACGCCGGAACACGTGGCCGGGATCACGGGTCTCGCCGTCGAGGACATCCACCGCGCTGCGCAGATGATCGGCAGTGCCAAAGAGTGGATGAGCTGCTGGACCATGGGCCTGAATCAGAGCACGCACGGCACGTGGCACACCAACGCGCTCTGCAATCTGCATCTGGCGACCGGCAAGATCTGCCGGCGCGGCAGCGGACCTTTTTCGCTGACGGGGCAACCGAACGCGATGGGCGGCCGCGAAATGGGCTACATGGGTCCGGGCTTGCCGGGCCAGCGTTCGGTGCTGGTCGACGCGGACCGCGCGTTTATCGAAGACCTGTGGGGCATTGCACCCGGCACGCTGAAGACCACGGTCGGCAACGGCACGATCGACATGTTCTCGCGGATGGCCGCGGGCGAGATCAAGGCGTGCTGGGTCATCTGCACAAACCCGGTGGCGAGTGTCGCCAACCGCCAGAACGTGATTGCCGGTTTGCGCGGCGCCGAGCTGGTGATCGCTCAGGACGCGTTCCTCGACACGGAGACCAACCGCTACGCCGACGTGCTGTTGCCCGGCTCGCTATGGGCCGAAGCGGAAGGGGTGATGATCAACTCCGAGCGCAATCTGACGCTGATGCAAAAGGGCATCGAGCCGCCGGGCGCGGCGTTGCCGGATTGGCAGATCATCGCGCGAGTCGCCTGCGAGATGGGTTTCGCCGACGCATTCAGCTACGCGAGCGCCGAAGAGGTATTCGCTGAAATCACCCGCACGTCGAACCCGAAAACGGGTTACGACCTGCGCGGCGCAAGCCATCGCCGTCTGAAGGAAGCGCCGTTGCAATGGCCGCTCGCGGCAGCCGACTCAGCCGATCGCAACCCGGTCCGCTACATCAACGACGGCGTGAGCCAGACGCTCAAGGAGCTGCCCGACGGCAGCCGGCCGCACCTCGTCTTTCCGACGGCAAGCGGCAAAGCCGTGTTTTTCGCTCGCGCTTATGCGGCCCCCGCTGAAGTGCCGGATCGCGAATTCCCGATCGTGCTGAACACGGGCCGCTTGCAGCATCAGTGGCACACGATGACCAAGACCGGCAAGGTCGCGATGCTCAACAAGCTGAACCCGGGGCCGTTCGTCGAGATTCATCCCGAAGACGCGGCCGCGCTCGGCATCGCCGCGACAGACCCGGTCGAGATCCGCTCGCGCCGTGGCCGCGCGGTACTGCCTGCGGTCGTCACCGAGCGCGTGAGCGCAGGCAACTGCTTCGCGCCGATGCACTGGAACGATGTGTTCGGCGACGACCTGTGTATCAACGCAGTGACCAGCGACGCGATCGATCCGGTTTCTCAGCAGCCCGAACTGAAATTCTGTGCGGTCGCGTTGAGTCCGGTCACGGTCGAGACTTTTGAGCCGGTTCTGAATCACGAAGGCGAGACGCCCGCCGAAGCATCCGCCGTTATTGCGAGCGCCAAGGATCAGGATATGCCCCGTATCAACGCACTCACCAGCCTGCTGCAACTACCGGCCGCACCCACGCCGTCGTTCACCGACGCCGAGCGCGCCTATCTGAACGGCTTCGTCAGCGGCCTGCGTTCGACTGAAGCGCAGGGCATCGACCGCGTGCCGGTTCTGCCGGGCAACGCGCCGTTCGATGCGACTAGCCGTCTGTACGTCGACGGTCTGCTAGCCGGCCTGTACAGCCACAGCACGAGTCTCGCGGCAGCGCCTGCCGCCGCGCCAGCAGCAGCGTCCATGGACGACGACCACGCGTCCACCGTGCGTATCGTGCGCGTGCGGCCCAAGGTCACGCTGCTGTGGGCCTCGCAAACCGGCAACACCGAATCGCTGACCGAGCGTTATGCCACGCGGCTGATGGAATCGGGCTTCGAAATCCGCACCTCGTGCATGGCGGACTATCCGGTGTCGTCGCTCGCGAAGGCGCAATACGTGCTGCTGATGACGAGCACGTTCGGCGATGGCGACGCGCCCGACAACGCGCAAGATTTGTGGACGCAATTGAGCGCCGCTTGCGCGCCACGTCTGGCTGGCGTGCACTTCGCGGTGCTCGCGCTCGGTGACAGCAATTACGACCAGTTCTGCGGCCATGGCCGCCGGCTCGACGAACGGCTCGCCGCGCAAGGCGCGCAGCGTCTGATGGAGCGGGTCGATTGCGACGGCGAATATCAGCAGAAGGCCGACGCGTGGCTCGAACGCATCATCGTGCGCATCAAGGAAGAAGATGCGGCGCTGCACGCGGTGCCGCGCGACGGCATGATCAACGCGGTGGTGCCGGGCGCGCTGCCGACCAAGGCGCGTCCCGCCGCGTCGAGGATCGTCAGCAACCTGCGCCTGAACCAGCACGGCGCGGCGAAGGATACGCGCTACGTGTCGCTCGCCACTGGCGACTCGGGCATTGAATACGAACCGGGCGATGCGCTCGGCGTATGGCCGGTCAATTGTCCCGAGCTGGTCGACGAACTGATCAGCCTCAGCGGCGCCAGCGCAGACGCGCCGGTGCACGTGGCGGGCGCGGGCGACATGCGTCTCGCCGATGCACTCGGCAAGCACTACGAAATAGCGCGACCGGGTCCGGACACGCTCGCGGTCATCGCTGCGCGCAGCAGCAACGGCGCGCTGCGCGATCTGCTCACGCCCGAACGCAAGGCCGATCTCAAACAATGGCTGTGGGGCCAGCAGCTCGCCGACGTGCTGCACGAATTTCCGGTCAAACTCACGGCGCCCGAATTGACGGGCATGCTCAAGCGTCTGCAGCCGCGTCTGTACTCGATCGCGTCGAGCCCGAAGGCGCATCCGGGCGAAGTGCATCTGACGGTGTCGGCGGTGCGCTACAACAATGGCCGCCGTCATCGCAAAGGCGTGTCGTCGACGTTTCTCGCCGACCGTGCGGGTGATGTCAACGTACCCGTGTTCGTGCAGAAGTCCGCACACTTTCGTCCTCCTCACCAAACCGACACGCCGATGATCATGGTCGGCCCCGGCACCGGCATTGCACCGTTTCGCGGCTTTCTGCACGAGCGCCGTGCACGCGGTGAGCGCGGCCGCAACTGGCTGTTCTTCGGCGAGCAACACGCGGCCACCGATTTCTACTATCGCGACGAACTCGAAGCGATGCGCGACAGCGGTGTGCTGACCCGGCTCGACCTCGCGTTCTCGCGCGACCAGGCCGACAAGATTTATGTGCAGGACCGCATGCGCGAGCAAGGTGCGCAATTGTGGGCCTGGCTCGAAGAGGGTGCGCATTTCTACGTCTGCGGCGACGCGAACCGGATGGCACGCGATGTCGACGCGGCACTCAAGGACGTGGTCGCCACGCACGGCGGCATGAGCGAAGAGAAAGCCGCCGAATACGTGAACCGTCTGGCGCGCGACAAACGCTACGCACGCGACGTGTATTGAGCGGCGGGGCGCTCTTTAACGCGGGCAACGCGGGCACGGCCACTGGTTTTCAACGAGTGAGCCGTACGCAATCAGGCCTCAAAAGACGGACCCGCATTGGCATGGCGATTGCATGGTAAGGCTGGTTTTTGCAACATCGTGACTTGTCGGTGCATGGCGCTCAGCGCAAGCGGTCGGACAGTCGTTAAATCAGTTTTGTGAGGATATCTAATGAAGAACGTGATGAGCTCTCTGAAGAGCGGCGACTGGCGTGCGCTGGTGGCGTGCTTCCTGTATTTCGACACCGGCTTTACCGTGTGGGTGCTGTATGGGCCACTCGCGCCGTTCATCAGCAAGAGCATTGCGATGACGCCCGCGCATCAGGGTTTGCTGGTCGCCGTGCCGGTGCTGTCCGCGGCGATCTTGCGCGTCACGCTCGGCAATCTGTATCAATCGGCGCATGGCAAGCGCATCGCGCTGCTGGGCGTGCTGCTGTCGGCGGTGCCGACTGTCGTGCTGCCATTGATGCAGTCGGTGCCGTCATACGAGACACTGCTGGTGCTCGGCGTGTTCCTCGGCGTCGGCGGTGCGAGCTTTGCCGTCGCATTGCCGATGGCGGGCAGCAACTATCCGCCCAAAGTGCAGGGCCTGGTGCTGGGTCTCGCCGCGGCGGGCAACATCGGCGCGGTGCTCGACGGTTTCCTGTTTCCGCAACTGGCGACGCGCTACGGCTGGCAGATGGCCACCGGCGGCGCACTGCCGTTGCTCGCGATCGCTGCGATCACGCTGTATTTCTGGGCCAACGATGGGGGCGTGAAGTCGGGCAGCGTGTTGCGCGCGTTCGGTAGCTTCGCCGTGACGCTGGTCGGTTTGATCGTGCTCGTGCTGCTGGTCGAAGCCGGCCTGTTCGGCGCGGGCAAGACCGGTGTGCTGCTGTTGCCGGTGATCGGCGCGTTGCTGGCGATCGCCGTGCTGCCCACGCGCTATCGCTCGGTGCTCGGCGAGCGCGATACGTGGGTGATCATGCTGGTGTATAGCATCACGTTCGGTGGTTTCGTTGGCATGTCGTCGTATGTTTCGCTGCTGCTGACCAACCTCTATCAACTGTCGAAAATCGATGCGGGTCTGTTCATGGCGCTGCTCGCCGCCATCGGCGCAATGGTACGTCCGCTCGGCGGCCTCGTTGCCGACAAGGTGTCCGGCGTGCGTGCGTTGACGGTGCTGCTGGCGGTCATTTCGCTGTGCGACTTCGTGTTCGCCGCGACGATGCCTTCGATGGCGGGCGGCATTGCGTTGCTGTTGTGCCTCTACGTGGCGTTCGGTCTCGGCAACGGCGCGACCTTCCAGCTGGTGCCGCATCGGTGGGCGGGCCGCACCGGTCTGATGTCGGGCATCGTCGGCGCGGCGGGCGGCATCGGTGGTTTTTATCTGCCGGTCGTGATGGGCATTGCGAAGGAAAGCACGGGCAGCTATCAGATGGGCTTCGCGACGTTCGGCGCGCTGGCCGCGTGCGCATTCCTCGCGATCGTCGCGCTGCGCCGTCCGTGGATGGCATGGTCGATGCAAACCAGTGTGATGCACGCGCACGCCACCGAGTAACGCAACGCGATCGGCACAGGGATGCATCGGCAAGCGGGCAGCGGGGCAGCGCGAGTAGGCATCCGGCAAACCACGGCGGTGGCGGCCGGATTCCCTGCAGTCCTCCCGCATGGCGCGCTCGTCGCGCCATGCTGCGTGCGCTGCGCACGCATACAACGACTTGCATATTGCCGATGACGTTCCTAATATGCAGCGAGGAGGCTGCATATGAACACATCCACCGATCGCATTGAAAAGCAGATTCTGTTGAAGGCGCCGCGCTCGCGAGTCTGGCGCGCGTTGGCCAATGCCGAGGAATTCGGGCAATGGTTCGGCGTCAATCTGACCGGCAAGCAGTTCGTCGCCGGGCAATCCGTGCAGGGCAATATTACCTATCCCGGTTATGAGTATCTCGTGATGGACGTGCTGGTCGAGCGTGTCGCGCCCGAGCATCATCTGTCGTGGCGCTGGCATCCGGCTGCCGTCGATACGTCGATCGATTATTCGCTCGAGCCGACCACGCTGGTGGTGTTCGAGTTGACCGAGGTGGAGGGCGGCACCTTGCTGCGTGTCGTCGAATCAGGCTTCGACCAGCTGCCGCCCGCGCGCCGCGACGAAGCGTTCCGTATGAACGACGGCGGGTGGGGGCAACAGATGACCAACCTCGAACAGCATGTCGCCAAGGGTTAGAAGTGCATCGGGCAAGCCGGTCGCACGGGCGTCGATGCTGCGCAGCGCCGCGCCGGTTTTCGCGGCACTCGGCGACGAGACGCGCCTGCGCTTGATCGCCGTGTTGTGCGCGGGCAGTGCGATGTCGATTGCGCAATTGACTGCGGGAACGGAGATCACGCGGCAGTCCGTTACGCAGCATCTGCAGGTACTCGCCAGCGCGGGCCTCGTGCACGACGTCAAGGTGGGGCGTGAGCGCTTGTGGGCGTTCACGCCGGCTCACCTGGAAGAAGCGCGCCGCGCGCTCGATGCGATCTCCCGGCAATGGGATCACGCGTTGTCGAGGTTGAAGGAGCGGGTGGAGGAGTGAAGGGGCATGACGCGTCCCGCTGATTTGCTTTTTCACACATAACTCTACGGCGGCGGCTGCGGCGGCTGCGGCGATCGTGCCGGTACGGCAGGCACGCAGCCACAAGCGCCGCGCAAGCAATACAGCGTCAATAGGCAATACACACCGACTTGCTCTCCGTATACGAATCGATGATCGCCTTGCCATGCTCGCGACCGATTCCCGATGCCTTGAATCCACCGAACGGCATCGCCGGATCGACCATGTTGTGCGTATTGACCCACACCGTGCCTGCTTCGATGCCATCCACGAGTCGCAACGCCTTGTCGAGCTGATTGGTCCAGACGCTCGCGCCGAGCCCATACTCGGACGCGTTCGCCTCGCCCAGCACGTCGTCGAGGTCGTCATACGGCATCGCCACCAGCACGGGGCCGAACACTTCTTCCCTGACTACGGACAGCGGCTTGCACGCGCGATTGGCGATCACCGTCGGGCGCACGAAATAACCGTCGCGCTCCACGCGGGCATCGCGCGACAGGATCTCGCCGCCTTCCTGTTTGCCTTGCGCGATCATCCCGAGCACCTTGTCGCGATGCCGCGCGGACACCATCGGTCCCATTTGCGTCGCCGCATCGAAACCCGAGCCGAGCGCGATGCTGTCGGCCACGGCGGTGATGCCCTGCACGACCTCGTCATAGATCGAGCGCGCGACATACAGGCGCGAGCCCGCCGTGCAAACCTGGCCGTGATTGAAAAAGATCGCACCGGCCGCGCCTTCGATCGCCTTGCGCGGATCGCAGTCGTCGAGCACGATCACCGGACTCTTGCCGCCCAACTCCAGTGAGACCCGCTTCAGATCGTCGGCGCATTGACGGCCGATGATGCGGCCAACCTCGGTCGATCCGGTGAAGGTGACCTTGTTCACCAGCGGATGCTTGACCAGCGCCGCGCCGGCCGTCTCGCCACGACCGGTGACGACGTTGAACACGCCGGGCGGAAAGCCCGCTTCGTGCGCCAGCTCGGCGAGCCGGATCGCGGTCAACGGCGTTTCTTCCGCGGGCTTGAGCACCACGGTGCAGCCGCATGCGAGCGCCGGCGCGATCTTCCACACTGCCATCAGCAGCGGGAAATTCCACGGGACGATCGCAGCGACGACGCCCGCTGGCACGCGCCGCGTCGACGCGTTGTAGCGCGTGCCCGGTGGAAACGGAATCGACAGATCGAAGGTCGTGCCTTCGACCTTGGTGGCCCAGCCGGCCATATAGCGCAGCCATTGAACGCTGCCCGATACTTCGAGCATCTTTGCGAAGCCGATCAGCTTGCCCTGGTTCAGCGTTTCCAGCGTCGCGAGTTCGTCGGTGTGCTGTTCGACGAGATCGGCCAGCTTCAGCAGCAGCCGTTCGCGAGCGGCGGGCGGCATGTTGCGCCACGTGTCGGATTCGAAGGCCGCCTTCGATGTTCTGACCGCGTGATCGATATCGGACTCCGACGCGTCGGGAATCTGCGCGAGCTCTTCCGACGTCGCCGGATTGAAGACCGGAAAGGTTTTGCCTGCTGCGCTGCGGGTTTTCTCGCCGTTGATGAACATCGTCTGCGGCAGTGTCGTCGTGAGGTGGGGTGCGCTCATGGTGTGTCGTCTCCGTTGGGTTCGTTGAGTCTCGTTGAGTCTCGTGGGATGGGTTGGCGTCGCGTCAACCCGAAGGGTGTGCCTCGCGACGGTATCGATTGCCGTGCGGGGAAAACGTTTTGCGGCCGTGCCGACGGCTGGCGAGCGACGCGGCACACAGCAGATTCGCCATTGCGCCGAGCGCAAACAGCACGACGAATCCATCGCCGAAAAAGTACGGCGCGGTCGATAACGCGGCGCCCGTCACCATGCCGGCGTGATGCGCGATGCCGGGGCAACTCGCGTTCAATACGCGCTTCGGATTGGCGCGCAAGTTCGCGAGCGCCGGTATCGTCAGACAGGCGAGCAGCAGAAAGATCTTGGCCGCGAGCGGTGCGAGCGCGGGATCGTCGGCGCTCGCGAGTCCGCCGATCAGTACCGCGCGCATGATGTACAAGCTCATCAGCATACCGTTGCCACGCGACCGGTCGGCGACACAGGCCAGCGCGCAAACAGCGGCGAGCGACAGCACGATCTGCCAGAGCGGTTGCGCGCCGCTCGACCCGCACAGCGCGTACAACTGGAAGCGCGCGAGACTGCCGCTCGACAATCCTGCGAGCAATGCGAGCAGAGCCGCCGCGCTGGCCGCGTGTGGCGCTTCGATGGGCTGATAGGTGTGATGAGGCGTCTCGGCGGCGGCGCTATCCAGATGCCGCCAGTAAAGCAGCAAGGCTCCGCCCGCCGCGATCATCAGCGCGGCCACCACGCTGCCGTGCCGCAATCCGCTCAGAGACGCGGGCAGCGCATTCATCGCGCTCATCGTCACGCTCAGCGTCGCGGCGCTCGCCAGCGTCGCATGCCGGCCGGCTGAACGCGCCATCAGGAGCGGTGCGCCCATCATCGCCGCCAGTGCCAGCGCGCTCATCCACAGCGCGCCCGTGTGTCGGCTGAGGTCCGCCTGCAGCGACAGCGCAGCGCCACCGCCCGCGATCAGTGCGCAAGCGGACCCGGCCGCGCACACCTCGCGCAGATGCGTGATGCCGCCAGCAGCTCGCGCGCCGCGCATCGCCGGCTCAGTGCTTGCAGCAACCATGATCGGTGGACTTACCGTCTTCGACGCTGTTCTGATCGCGCTCGGCCGGCAGGTCCATCGTCGGATTGCCCATGAAGAAGTTGTTCGGCTTGAGCATGAAGCCGGCGTACTCCACCGGCATCACCGGAAAGTCCTCGGGTTTGCACACGTGCGTGTGACCGAAGCTGTGCCACAACACGATGTCTTCGTTCTCGATGTTGCGGTTCGCCTCGATATAACGCGGCAAGCCGTCGCCACCCGAGTGCTGGTTCGGATAATCGCCGCTGGCATAGCGCTCGGCCGGATCGAACGGCGTGACCCACACGTGTCGGGTCGCGAAGCCGCCGCGTTGACGGACTTTCGAACGCGGGTCCGCGAGCATCAGCGGCGAGTCGTTGACGATCAGCTTGTAGCCCGGGTGCGCGCCGACCGCGTTCTTCACGTTCGGATTGGTGACCTTCCAGTAGCGCCCCGTGCTGCCATTCGCAAGACGTGCGGCTTCGCTCTCGGTCGTGAATACGCGCCTGGTCGTATCGAAGACGTTGCCATACGGATTCGTCTCGCCAATCGGGCGCGGCACGAATTCATGCTCGGTGACGGTGTTGCGTTCGCCGTCCACCATCATGTGCATGCGGGCATTGAAGAAGTGTTGATGAGTCGGCCCGCCGAGGCTCTCCGTGATCATGCCGCCCCAGGGATACGTGTCGCCGTCGGCCACGGCCGACGTTTGCACGATGCCGGTCAGCTTGCATTCGAGCTGAATCGTGCCGTCCTGATACAGATACCAGTAGAAGCCGTAGTCGTAATTGCCGACGGTGGCGAAGAACGAAATCACGAGACGGCGCGAGCGGCGCATTTCGAACACGCCGGTGCGGAATTCATAGTGTTTCCACAGCGTGCCATAGTCTTCTTCGTGCATGCACACGGCGTTTTTCATCACGAACTCATTGCCGAAATCGTCCGCGGACGGAATGTCGAAATAGCGGATCGTGCCGAGGCAATCGCAACCGAGTTCGAGCTGGTTCGCGAGTTTGCCCAGACCGTATTCACCCGCGTCGAACGCGCTTTTCCAGTAGTGGTTGGTGCTCGGGTCGGAGTAGGGCACGCACATCTCCGTGACGCTCGCACGGTAGATGATCGGGCGCGCGCTCTTGCCGTCGTCCCACGACAGTTGGTGCAAGACCAGCCCCTCGCGCGGCGTGAAGCCGACGCGAAAGGTCCAGTTCTGCCAGCTCACGTGCCAGCCGTCGATGGTGAAGCTCGGTCCTTCGGGCTGGCTGATCGACAGCGGTTTGAGCGTCTTGCGCGGCTCGCCGAGGCTCGGTGTGTCGTAGTTGTGTTTGGCGCGCGGAACCGCAATGATGCGGCCGTCGTCGATCAGTTCAATCACTTTCTTTTCGAGCAGATCGACCACCGCGACCACACCTTCGATCGGATGCGCGTAGCCGTTGTCGGTCACGCGTTCGCGGTAGTAGCTCACGCAACGCACGAGACGCCGGCCGTTTTCGTTGTCGCGATCGAAGCAGCCGGCCGAAAACGGATCGACCTGCACGCGCTCCAGATCTTTCTCGGTGAGCCCGCGTTTCATCACCGCGACGCGCCATGCTTCGTCGCTCTTGACGATCTGCTCCGCGTTCATGAAGTCGTCGATCATCACCGGCGGCTGACCATAAGGCGCCTGATCGAACGGCAACACACGGCGCGCCGCGATGCGCTTTTCTCTCAGATCCACGTCGAATTCGATCGTCGCGCCGTTCGAGCGGTCGATTGCCAGCACGAAGGCCGTGCGCGAAAAATACGCGCCGCTCTTGAACGCCAGCACTTCGGCTTTGGGCGGCTCGCGCAATTCGACCATCGGAAAGCGGGCGTGTGAATCGAGTTTTTCGGCGGCCTTCACGAGATCGCAGGCAAGCTGCATTTCTGCGCCGCTCAGCGGATCGAGCGGATGAACAGGGGCGTGAGCAGCTTTCGTGGCATTCGTGTTCATAAGATTCCCGTAAGGAGTTGCTGGACCGGACAGCGTGCTCGTGAGCCGCTATAGCGAGCAGCGCACGCTGAGTCGATGGCAAATCGTAGGAACCCAATAATATTTTCGCGCTTGCTTATCGCGCCAATTGAACGATAAAGTGCGCCAGAAGAGACGAGGAGAAACGACTCGGGCAACACGACGGCGCAGACTGGAGAGGAGACGCTCAACATGAAAAAAGTCACGCTCAATGGCAGTTTCCCGATGATTCGCGCGGCGGTGATGGGACCGGTCGTGCGTGCACTGGATCAATCGGGCGCCGATTGCGACACGCTGCTGCAGGCATTCGGCATGAGCCGGCGGCTGCTGTCGAATCCGTATGAAATGCTGCCGCTCACACGTTATGTGGCGGCCTTCGAGCGTGCGGCCGAGGTGCTCGGCGAAAGCTCGCTCGGCCTGCGGCTCGGCAGTGAATTGCAATTGACGGAGCTTGGACCGGCGGGCCTGGTGTTTCTTTCGTCACCGACGCTGCGGGCGGCGCTGCGCAAGTTCGCGCTCGCGCTCGCGTCATGGCAGAACACCACCGCCTGCGAATTGCTGCACGACGACGAATGGCCGATCTGGACCTACCAGATTGCCAGTCCGCAAATCTGGCCGCGTCGTCAGGATGCGGAGTACAGCCTGTCGATCATGTGCCATATGATCCGGCTCGTGCGCGGTGCGGCATGGAATCCGGTCGAAGTGCATTTCGAGCACGCGGCGCCCGCGGACCTCAAACCGTATGCGCGGATCTTTCGCGTGCCGGTGCGCTTTCAGCAGCCTTGCAATGGCATGATTCTGCGTCCGCAGGATCTCGCCGCGTCGCTCAAGAGCGCCGACACGCAGATGGCGCGCATGATGGAGCGGCATGCCACCGATCTGATTGCGAGCGATACGGTGCCGCACAGCATCGTCGAGCAGGTGCGCGATCTGATCACGCGACGGCTCGCGCATGAAAAGCTGATCGTCGCGGACATCGCGAAGGACCTCGGTCTCTCGCATCGCTCGCTGCAACGGCATCTCGCGGAGCAGGGCACATCGGTGCGGCAGATTTTGCGCGAGGAGCGGCAGCGCAGCGTCGCCGGGCTGCTCGAACGTGACGGACTGACCAATGCGGCGATCGCACGCGCGGTCGGTTATGCGGATGCGACCGTGTTATGGCGCGCCACCCGCAATTGGAAAAACAAGCCCACGTGACACACCCATCACGCGCGACGCACGCGCGAGGCTTTCATTTCGAAAGCCTCGCGGCACTACTGTGTGCCCCTTGAAATCATTCTGATCTCCTAATCATTTACAGCAAGCCAACGGATTCTGTGTTCGCGCGCCATTGGCGCGGTTTATCGAAAATTTGGCGCGGTTCGCGAAGTCAATTTATTTTTTAGCTACCTAACATGCGCTCACACCGAAGCATTTGATGTCGGTCAAATGAACGCCTTGACCAGTCGTACCGGGTTCAGGCGGGTTTCAGACGAGCCAACCACATGAGAGGCAGCGATGAATGAACCCTATTCGCCGACCAGTCCGGTCGACGCGGAGAACCCCATCGAATTGAACGGCAATACGCTAGGTTTATGGCAGATCGTGTTTCTGGTGATTTCCGCGGCAGCGCCTCTGACCGGCATGCTCGGCGCGGTGCCGCCGGCGATCAGTCTCGGCAACGGCGCAGGCGTTCCGGGCGCGTTCGTGATCGCCGGCGCGGTGCTGCTGATTTTCAGTGTCGGCTTTGCGTCGATGAGCCGGCACGTGGTGCGAGCCGGCGCGTTCTACGCGTACATCACCGCCGGACTCGGGCGACCATTGGGGATGGCCGGCGCACTGGTCGCGCTGATGTCGTACACGTTCATCCAGATCGCGCTCTATGGCCTGTTTGGTTTTTTCTGCACGGTGATTCTGTCGCCGCTGCTGCATATCGCGCTGCCCTGGTACGGGTATTCGCTGATCTGCGTGGCGGTGGTGCAATTCACCGGGATTCGCGGCATCGATCTGAATAGCCGGCTGCTCGGCGTACTGATGTGTCTCGAACTGGGCATCCTGCTGTTGCTCGCGATCGCCATCGTCGTGCATGGCGGCGGCCCCGACGGTCTCACGCTCGCGCCGCTCGCGCCGCGACATGTTTTCAGCGGACATCCCGGCATTGCGGTGATGTTCGCGTTTGCGTCGTTCATCGGCTTCGAGGCGACCGCGATCTACGGCAAGGAATGCCGTGATCCGAAGGTGACGGTGCCGCGTGCGACGTATGTGTCGGTGCTGCTGATTCTGGTGTTCTTCGCTTTCGTGACGTGGACGATCGTCTGCGCGTATGGCCTCGCCGACGTGGTCACGGTCGCGACCCGACAACCCGGCGATTTCTGGTTCATTCAGTCCGGCAAATACCTGGGTGGCGCGGTGACGACGGTGATGAGCCTGCTGTTGCTCAGCAGTATTTTCGCGAGCCTGCTGTCGTTTCATAACACGCTGGTGCGCTATATCCACGCGTTGAGTCTGGAAGGCATCCTGCCGCAGGCGCTCAACCGAGTGCACGCCACCTACCGGTCGCCGTATGTGGCGAGTTATCTGCAAACCCTGTCGGTGTGCGTGCTGCTCGGGCTCTTCATCGCGGCGGGCAGCGACGCCTTCAACATCGTGTTCAGCTGGAGTTCGGCGCTCGGCACGATTGGCATCGTGATGCTGCAGGCCGTGACGAGTTTTTCGGTGATCGCGTTCTTCCGCAAGAACCGCAAGGATACCCGTGTGTGGCACGCGTTCGTCGCGCCGCTGATCGGCGGTCTCGGTCTGCTGTTTATCGGCGTGATTCTCGTGCGCAATCTCGACGCACTCAGCGGCTCCGATAGTCCCATCGTCAAATCGTTCCCGTGGATCGTGTTCGCCGTCGCGCTGATCGGCGTGCTGATCGGTCTCATCCTGCGCAAGAAGCGCCCGCATATCTACGCTCGCTTCGGCCAGTAATCGGTCCGCGCAAAAAAAAGCCCCCCACTTTCCGGGAAAAAAACATGGCAGACAATATCGTCAAGCGCTCGGCGCTTGCGCTGGCCGCGTGCGGCCTCGCGATCGGCGCACACGCGCAATCCTCGGTCACGCTCTACGGCACGGTCGACGCCGGCCTCGTCTACACCAGCAACCAGCAGACCACGCTCGCCGACGGCAGCACCAACGGCCACGCGAATTACCAGCTGACGGGCGGCAATCTGGTGCCGTCGCGCTGGGGTTTGATGGGCACGGAGGACATCGGAGGAGGAACGACGATCAACTTCACGTTGGAGAACAGCTTCCTGATCGGCAGCGGTGCGATGCTGCAGACGAACACGCTATTCAACCGCAACGCGTGGGTCGGCTTGAGCAACCCAGGCTATGGCGCGCTGACCCTCGGCCGTCAATACGATCCGTTCTCCGATTACCTGGGCGCGTATGTATCGAGCAATAACTGGGCGACGCTGTACGGTTCGCATTTCGGCGACGTCGACAATCTGAACGAAGCGTTCAACTTCAACAACTCGATCAAGTACATCAGCCCGAGCTTCGGCGGGCTGACGTTCGGCGGCTTGTTCAGCTTCGGCGGCGTCGCGGGTGATTTCTCGCAGAAGAAGGGCTGGGCGCTGGCGGCGAATTACGTGCACGGGCCCTTGTCGCTGAGTGTGGGCTATCTCGAGTTGAATCAGCCATTGCAGGCCGCGTTGGGCGGCACCAGCGGATATATCGGCGACTTCAGTTGCGCCAACGCGAGCGCGTCGTATTGCCTGTTGCAGGACGCGAGCAAGGTACGCATTGCCGGAGCAGGGGGATCGTACGCGTTCGGCAAGGCCAGCGTCGCGCTGACCTATACGCATACGCGACTGTCACAGAGCCAGTACTTCGCCAGCGCAGCGCGACCCGACGGAGCGGACGTCTCTTTCGACATTGCCGAGTTGAACACCACGTATGCGCTCGCGCCGGATTTGCAGCTGGGCTTCGCTTATATCTTCAATCACGCGAAACCGGCGGGCAGCGCTTCGACGCAAGTGCATCAGGTGAACCTGGGCGCCGTGTATAGCCTGTCGAAACGCACGGCCTTGTATGCGGTGGCGATCGGGCAGAAGTCGTCCGGTGCGGGACTTGGGATCGATCCGTCGACCGGCGCGACGCAGAACCTCGCGCAGATTCCGAACCTCGTCAATTCGGATACGGACAAGCAGCTCGCCGTGGTAGTGGGGCTGCGGCACAACTTTTAGCGGGTGGGGCAGGCGTTCGCCAGAAATCCGCGCGAGCGCTCAACCCTAGTCCGCTGCCCGCTTATCCGCCAATGCATTCTGGCAATCGGCCAGCACTTGCCTGACCAACCTTGCTTGCGGGTCGAGTTCGTCGGTATCGAGAATTTCCTCGACCGCATCGCGTGCCCAATCGGTGTCGACGAACCGTGCGTGCCGCTGAGCGATTTCGACGGCCGTCGCCGACAGCTTCGCGATGGTAAGCCAGTCGGCTTCGCGTGCGCGGCGGTCGAGCCACTTATGGGCGGCCTGCACATGAAACGCCGCGTCGGGCCAGTCCTCGTTCAGGTAATAAGCGCCGAGGCATCCGCATGTGAGCCAGCACAACAGCTCCAGGCGGTCACGTGGACTCAGATGATGGCGTACATCACTCATGGCGACGCTCGCTGCGGTAAATTGCTTCCCGGTGGGGACGGCGGGCCGCCATCCTCCGCTTTCATTAACAATATCACGCAGAATTCACGGTGGGCAATTACCGACGTACCCTGACGCATCGTTGCACCGCCGCACCGTTGCGCCGTTTGACCATTAGCGGTTGGCGCGCGTCACGGGCGCTGCGCCCGGTCGGGTGAAGCAGGCGCCGCTAGCGCGTGGCGACGACGAACAGCCGCGGAAATGGCAGCAGCACCGTGCCGTCGCGCTGAGCCGGATAAGCGTCGGCGATCTCGTCGCGGTAACGCTGCAGGAACGCCTGCTGGCCGGCGGCGTCGAGCCCGGCCAGGAACGGCCGCAGCGCGCTGCCCTTGAACCACTCGACCACCGCGTCGGCGCCGCCCGCGAGCGGGTGATGGTAGACGGTGCGCCAGACGTCGACCCGCGCGCACAGCGGCTTGAGCAGGCCGTAGTACCAGTCGGCGCCATGACGCATGGTCCGCTCGACGCCCTTGAGCTGCCCTGCCCACGGGCCGTGCGCCGCGATCTCGCGCAGCAGCCGGTGCGCGGGTTCGTCCAGATTGTCCGGCATCTGCACGGCGAGGCTGCCGCCCGGCGCGAGCTTGCGCACCAGCGCGGGAAACAGCCGTTCGTGGTCGGGCACCCATTGCAGGACCGCGTTGGCGAGAATCAGGTCGTACGGGCCGGTGGCGGCCCACGTCGAAATATCGGTGAGCTCGAACTGGAATTGCGGCAGCCGCTCGCGGGCTGCCGCGATCATGTCTGCCGAACTGTCGAGGCCGGTGATCCGCGCGCCGGGTGCGTGCGCCGCGAGCGTTTCGGTCGAATTGCCGGGCCCGCAGCCGATGTCCACCGCGATCCGCACCTGCGTGGGCGGCACGGCCGCCAGCAGATCCCTGACCGGGCGCGTGCGCTCGTTTTCGAACAGCACGTACTGCCTGGCCTGCCAGTCGGTCGTCGATGTCATCTCATGCTCCTTGTGTGGGGGGATGGCCGGATCGGCGGCTGACGCTCACGTTGGTGACGTTGGTGACGTCGGCGGTGTCGCGCACCGATCCGATCCAATCCGTCCATTCTCAACCGCGACAGCAGCGGCGTAAAATTAATTTATTGCTCCGATTCCTTCATTTTTTTGATGAAAATCGACACCCTCGGCGTTCAGGCATTCGTCGCGATCGCGGATCGCGGCAGTTTCCAGGGCGCGGCCGATTCACTGCACGTTACGCAAACGGCGATCACACAGCGGTTGCGCAAGCTCGAAGCGTTTCTCGGCGTCACGCTGATCGAACGCACCACGCGCTCGATGGCGCTGACGGAAATCGGCCGCAGTTTTCTGCCGCAGGCGCGCCGGCTGCTCGGCGAACTCGCCGACGCGCTGGTGGAGATCCGCGAAACGGGCGTGGCCCGTCGCGGCGATGTGTCGATCGCGTGTGTGCCGACGGTCGGCGTGCAATATTTGCCGCGCATTCTGCAGGCGTATTCGGCGCGCTATCCGCATAACCGGATCAGGATTCTCGATCACGCGTCGGCGGCGGTGGAGGAGGCCGTGCTGCGCCGGGAGGTGGAGTTCGGCATCAATATCGCCCGCGGCCATCATCCGGATCTGGCCAGTGTGCCGCTGACGAAAGACCGTTACGTGCTGATCTGCCATCAGGATCATCCGCTCGCGAAGCGGCGGCGCATCGGCTGGCCGCAACTGCAGCCTTATCCGTTGATCTTCGCCGGCGAGGTGAGCGGCAACCGCGCGCTGCTCGACGTCGCCCTGGAAAAGAGCGGCCTCACGCTGCGCTCGTTCTACGAAGTCCAGCGCAGCTCGACTGCGGTGGGACTGGTCGCGCAAGGGGTCGGCGCGGCGGTGGTGCCGGCGCTCGCGTTGCAGAACGGCGCGTATCCGACGGTGCGCACCATCGAACTGACGCAGCCGACCGTTTCCCGCACGCTCGTCCTCGTCGCGCGCAAGAGCGCGCAACTGTCGCCGGCGGCGCAGGCGCTGTACGACATGATCCGCGAGCAGGCGACGCTCAAGGGGTAGGCCGCATTTCCCATCGAAGACGCCCATGTTCCGCACGCACTTAAGGTGGCATTCGACATCGACACTTCGACATCGCTGCAACGGGATGAAGAGCAAGTCTGGTTGAACGGCGCACCGGCCGCTGCGTGCCCAGAATCTGGTCGCTGGTACCGGGTTGACTAATCGTCAAGGTCACTGATGGAGGACGCACGACCCAAAGCGGTCGTCGGCAGCCCATGACCGACCGATGATTGCGGAAATCCGGACATCAACAGTCTGCGCAATCACGTTTTTCGGATAGTGACTCTCATCGCGCGGTTCATAATCCCTCGATATCCACCCGTACTCTTCGGCGTTGAGCTTGGCGTGCATGACAGGACCGGATGATGCAGCCTGCACGAATGCGGAATTTGCGCAGGACGATGAGCACACTGCCGCTAATTCGGGAGGCGCGATACATGATAGGATTCCTTATCGATGAATTGTCGTTTACTTCTTCTCTGCAGGTAGACGTGCTGCTGGTAGTACTGAATCTCTTCAGGTCGTGCACGTAGATGCCGCCCCAGACGCCGTCACAACGTTCCGCAGTCATTCCGCATGTTGCGGCCCACCGGTGCAGGTCGAGGGAGCAGTCGTAGATCGCGTCACCCTCAGCGCATTACGTGGGTCGATCGTCAATGACGAACCATCGGAGCGTGCGAGCCGGTTGGTCAGGCACGGCAATTAGCGTGGGCAGGCTGCCGATCACGCCCTTCACCTGGGCGACAAACGCGTCACCCTTCATTGACGCACGGGAGACGGTTTTCAGGCCGCACTGCGCCGCCGTGTTCAAGCGCGAGTGAACGATGGTGAGCCACCAATCCGTCATCGTGTAGCTCGTGTCGGGGGCTTCGATGCAAGTCCGATAGTTCGAAGCGACAAACTTCCCCGCGTCACCCGAGGCCGCAACCACCGCCCACGCCTTCTCGTAACTCCCGCCAGCCCGTCCCGCAGCGCCCCCCTTTATCGGCTGCGTTTGCAGCCCATAGGCCACAGCGACGCCAGCAATTGCAACGAGTCCAGCGAGATGCACAGGATGACGCTTCGCTGCCTGACGGCCCGTTTTCGGTACAGAAATCATGACGTGATCCCCTTCGTTCGACGACAAGGCCTGGTCCCCGTATCTGTGATTCTTATGGTCACCCTGCAACACAATTGCGGCCTGGATCTTCTACGGGATCGTAGATTATTCGCTGACGCCCGAACATAACCTGAATAGGTGATCGCGTGAGCCCAGCCGGTGTCGACGGCGAGGTGTGAATTGGGAGGTACGTCTGACTGACTGCCCTAAGGCCCCTCACCTTGTTGGTGATCAACAAGTCCGAATCGGCGGGCTCCCGCATCTCACGCGATCCTTGCATCGCTGTTTGGAACGCCCCAGCGCCTGCAGTTCGCTATCGCAACTTGCCGAGCCACAGCGCGGTGAGCGTTGAGCGATTCCGGACGTTGAATTTGGCGTAGATCGACTTGATGTGGACATGCGTCGTGTTCGGACTTTGGTCGAGTTTCTGCGCGATCTGCTTTTCCGTGAGTCCGTCGAGCAGCCCCAGCAGCACCCTTCGCTCGGCCGACGTCAGGGGAGCGTCGGCGATGAGCAGGCCGTGGCTGAGCAGTTGCTGCCGGTTGAACCATCTCAGCCCATGCATCACGAAGCCCAGACGCTCGAGATCCAGCGCAGAGAAGCGGGGTGCCCGCACATCGCGAAACACGAAGAGATGAATCCGCACATCGTCGTTGAGCGAGCAACGCACCTGGATGCTGTCGCCGTGGCCGACTTCGAGGTAGTGGCGCCGATAATGCTCACCTTCAAACCATTCGGCGGGCATCGCCTCGAAGAGCAGGTTGGCGCAGAACGGCTCGTTCCCTGACGCGGCCACGACATGTGACGAGTCGACGTGGCCGGACCAGAGCGTGTCGTACTGCTCCTGCACGGAAGCGACCATCGCCGGTACCGGATGCAGGAGCCGAACCAGTCGTGGACGCCAGCCGAACAAAGGATCCTTTGGCGCGAGCGAAGGCAATCGCACAACAACGGCCCAAAGCGCATTCTGTGCCTTGACCATGGCACAGAGCGTGGTTAGCAGATGGGGCAGCGCGACATCGCCATCACCTGCTGAGAACTCGGCCAGCCGATCCCAGAGTGCGTAGATGTCATCGTGGACCGGTGGATTGGTGGAATCCGCGAATGGAAGCATGTCGTCCCCAAGAAAAATGTGCGGATCACCGATCATCGGTGAGCATGAGGGTACCACCTTTTCAGGTAGTACCCAGGCGCATCACGGCGCTCGATACTGATGCGCCGCTCACAGACGCGACCGTCATCAACTGGAACCAGGCAGCACTGGGTACTCGATGTTTCACGGGGCGACGACACCCGGCAGACGCGGGACAAGGCAGCCGCCCGCAACGTGGCGAGCCTGAGAAAGATCACCTTGAATCTGGCGCGGATGGCACAACAGCGGCAACTGGAGAAGGGCAGTCTGAAAACATCTGCAACCTCGCGGCATGGGACACCGTCGAGCGAGAGTCGACTCGCGCCAGACGAACGCCCGCCCGCCATGTGGTCGCGCTGATCCCCGCATGCTTGCCGTGCTGAGGCATGGGGGCTCTCTACCCCGCGAGGCCAGCGCGCCGCGAGTCCACTATCAGCAACGACAGGAAACTTCCTTCGGGCGACACCGATCTGCATCGTCTTAGGATTGATCCTTTACGGCCCTGCACATGCGAGCGCAGCCGGAGTTGCCCTCGCTGTGGCTTCTGGTGCCGTGACATCAGCAATTGGCTTTGTAGTGTGAAGTTCGACGATCCGAAGACTGCCGGCAATGTCCGCGGCTGCCATCCAACTGCTGGTGCCGCCCATTGCGGCGCTCGGCGGCGTTCTGTTCCGGCATGAACCCGTGAGCCCGCGCCTCACTTTCAGTTTTGTTGCCGTCCTTGTTGGCATTTCGCTGACAGCTTCGGCCAGCGCCAGACACAACGGCAACGCTCGATAAGCGCGCGGCCTATTCGCGGAAGATGCGTCCTGCTGTTTTCGTTGACGTGGTCATCCAGGTAGCGGCCGGCCTGGGTCTGTGCATCCGTCCGCGAGATTTCGATCACCTGCCATTGCCCCGACAGCGCGTTCGAACGTCGGCTCCGCCTCAGGTACCAGCCATTGAAATACAGGCTCGATCCGGCAAGTCTTGAGGTTTGTTCGACGCCTGCCCATGCCTAATGCCGCGTGAGTATGCGGTGGCGTATGTGGGCAGGCGTTGGACAACGCTCGAGGGAGGAAACCGCTAATGCGCGTTCCTTTTCTCGTCGATGATCGCCTCCAACTGCAAACGAACGACCTCGGGTATAGACTCCAATTGGATGCCGGATACGCGGACTACCTCCATAGCTTCGACTCCCGGCTGCTTTTGCATTGCAAGAGTGGGGACAAGCCGATCCGGCGTCTCTCGTACTTCATAAAGGATGACGTTCATCTTCGACAAGTTTTCAGCCGTGATATGAACTGTGGGGACCCGAACGAAGAATTCGAAGGCGGGAACCTGGACGAACCGGTGCTTGCCTTCTGGACCCGGGACGTCACGATTCGCAAACGCACGGCGAACGCCTACATCCGGAAGGGAGCCGACCGAGATTTGTTGATCGGCGATCAACACCTCGTAGGCTTTTCCCTGAATCAAGGCAGTGGGGTTGGTCAGTGCTCCGGGCACGATCTTCGCACCTATGACCGAGAGCTTCCCATTCTCAAAGCGAACCTCTAAACGAAGATATCCATCGGACCGTGTGGGCATGGTCACCTCCGAAGCCCTTTGCGGGCCAGAGTTGTGGGAGGGCGGCATCTCGGACATGGTGCCCGCCTTTTCCATGAGATGTTCGCCGCTAACCTCGGTCGCGGCGTCGGCTGCCATCAGAGGCAGGGCCATGTTCCGCAATACTGTCCTCACCTCCCCGACGCTCTCCATGAACGGCAGTCCCGGTGCGTGAACGACCGGCGCACCCATCGGCTTTTGCTCGTTCGGAAGAACTGGAGGACGAGTCTCTCTCTGATCTGTCATGGCTTCGGCACTCCTCTCAGAAATTGTGACCATATCGGTAGTTGTGGATCCAGCGGTAATAGATCTGGTCGAGTGCCCATGGGCTGGCACTCTTTAGCATGCCGAACCAATTCGTGTTATGCACAAAAAGGTTACGCTTGCCGCCGATTCCCGTGTAGTTACACGGTTCAAAATTGTCCACGGTCCCTAGATGCCAGCCACCAATCCAGTCAGCTGACCAGTCACAACTCAAGCCCGATCCTGTTGAAATCATACGGCCTAGATATACCGGACCCCAGTCATTGGCGTTGAACACGACCAGATCGCTCTTGCCATCGCCGTTAAGGTCAGCAACGTAATGGCGGTCATGGCTGCGCATTTGCCAACCTGGGGCATTGCCGTCGTACCGCTGAGTCATGGTCAGGGAGGAGCCGGTCGATTTCAGCATCCCTAGATAGGCGATTGACCATGCATCGCCATTGAATACGAATAAATCCGCCTTCCCGTCGCCATCAAAGTCTCCGACGAAATGTTGGTCGGAAGGGCGCATTTGCCAGTCCGGCATATTGCCATCGTAACGGGTAGACATCGAAAGTGCGCTCCCCGTCGAAGCCAGCATGCCGAAATAAGGGATCGACCACGCACTGCCATTAAAGACCAATAGGTCGGCCTTCTTGTCACCGTTGAAGTCGCCGACGAAGAACTGGTCTGTTGGACGCATCTGCCACCCGGGCAGGTTAGCGTCGTATCGGCGGACCAGCGTAAGGCCGGTCCCGTGGGATTGCAACATACCGAGATAGGGTATGGACCAGTCCGCACCATTGAACACAAAGACATCGACCAGCCCGTCCCCGTTGAAATCTCCAATGAAGAACTGATCGTTGCGATTGAATTGCCAGCCGGGCATTGAACCATCGTAGCGGGCGATCAACTTGAGTCCGCCACTGCCGTCGTCTGCAAGCAGCCCGAGATAAGGCATCACCCAATCGGATCCATTGAAAACCAGCACCTCGTCTTTGCCGTCGTGATTAAAGTCACCGGTCCAGAACTTGTCCCCCGCCTGGAACTGCCACGAGCCGGGTACCAAATTGACCACACTGAATTGGACGTCAAGCTGAGTGCCGTTCGAACGGTACAACATGATGCCATTGCTATTGTGGATCAGGGCGTCCGACTTTCCATCACCATTGAAATCTCCCGGGTACACCTGCAGGAACGTTCGCTGCGTCTGGGCGTCGTTCAGCGACTTCATATGCGTGTAGCAAACGGGGCAATACGGTGGGAGATTGGAGCGCATGCGGCAATTGATTACCGGTCTGTATATACCTTGCGTGAGAGTACCCGCACCCTCGAAGAGCCCTACACTCTGGTTGTCGTCCCAGTCTACGGGTCGGGCACCTTCTGTATAGTCGGCGCATTTTCCTTTCCCGGTGGGGATAGGCGTGCTCGGGTTCACGAACCTTCCCCACTTTAACGTAGTGCGGTTGGTGTTGATCGTGTTATCGACGCACCCTGGCTCCCCGCCCATATAAGTCTTATCCGTCTCGCAATACTCGTCGCAAAATCCGCCGAGACCGTGACCGAACTCGTGAGCAATCGTGTCCCAAGTGATACCGAGCGGCAAAACCGCGAAACCTCCCCCACCGCAACCACCGAAGCCTGGATTGTTCAGCAATATGAGCACCAGATTGTGGTCTGGCACCCATGTGTTGAGTGCATTGCTTACAAGCGTCGAGGTATTTGCGCCGCCCTCAAGCCAGCAATGAGACCATGAACCGCTGTAGTAGTAACCCAGCGCGGTATTCTTTGTGACCGTGCTTAGAAGAGTACCGTTGTCGTACGTCTTCGTGCCAACACCGGAGTCGACGGAAATCAGATTGACGCGATAAACATTAAATGCCTGTATGTCCTCGAAAAAGTAGTCGTTTTTGAATAAGCCGTTAAACAGTAGATCATTGACCTTATTGTTATAGGTCGTCTGGTCTGCGCCGTCAGCGAATCCATCTCCCAATACAGCGATGTTCACCTTGCTCCCTGGCGAGCCTGACGAGAGTATTTGCGTCATAGTGTCTGGCATGTTACCTCCTTCTTAAGAACTAAAGACACACTGCCTTGGGCCGCTCAGAGCCATTTCAGGTAGATCGAAAAATCCGGAGCATCCCGATTCGCGCACACTCCATAAAAGGGGACCATGGACTGTGCAGATAGGGAAATCAATCGAACGAGTCGATTTCTTTTTTATTCCGCTTCCTCGGGTCTTTGCACTGGATAACCCGTTTACTCGCGAGCCAGACCTTTTTGATGGATTTATAGTGCCGATGCAAGTAAAGTGTTAGCCGACATTATGTGGAACAGTCGCGGTTTTTTTACTCCACGTGATATCTGTCGATTTTACGAATTAAAAAGTAGTAGAGCCGGCTTGAAATTTCAAGAAGAAAATCGGAAATTTATCGCCCAGCTAACGGATCACTGCATAGGCCGAGAAAAGAGGTGGCTCCTGGCGGGGGCTGGAGACGTTCGAACGTCCGGCGACTTCACCACTCAGGAACAACCGACGCAGTACGGCCATGATGCGTCGTTCGGCACCTTCCTTGCTGAGACGTTCGGGCATCCGGTCCGTCGTTCCATTGGCGAGCAAGAAAAGGTCTGGCTACGCAAACTTTGAAAACACACAACACGTTGATGCCGGGAAACGCTGCCTGCAGGCTCCATGACCAGGCGAACCGTTCAATATACCGATGCCATACCCGGTGGTCGGTGCTTAAAACGTCGGTGCACCCAGTAATACTGCTCGGGAAATTTAACGACCTGTTCCTCAAGGAACGCATTCATGCGGTGCGCGTCGACTACATCACTCGCCGATGGGAAGTCTGCGAGCGGCTCGAAAATCGTCAACTTATACCCCTGACAATTCGGAAGCACCTCAGTCACGAAGGGAACAACCCTCGCGCGCCCCAGTTTCGCGAGACGCGAAACGGCTGTGAGCGTGCAGGCGGGAACGCCAAAGAAAGGGACAAAGACAGAGTTGTCAACGCCCTGGTCCATATCCGCCGCGAGCATGACCGGTTTGCCGGAACGCAACAATCCCACGATCTTTCTGGCACTTGTCGCGCGCTCGATCATCTCTGCGCCGAATCTGCCGCGTTGCCGCTTGGCCAGGTCGCATAGGGCTGTGTTTGACATTCGTGTGTATAGTGAGGCGACGGGAAGGTGCGTCGAGTAGAGCATGCAGCCGACCTCAATGCCCACGAAGTGAAAACCCATAAAGATGGTGGGCGGGGCTGTATCGTCATGGAGATCAATTTTGCTTTCGATCTGGACGATATCCTGGATCGACTGCGCACTGCCAAACCACTGGATGCCTCGCTCGAGATAGCTGCGAACAACATGGCGGAAGTGCGCTCGGGCGAGCTTCTGACGTTCGCGGCTAGTCTTCTCAGGGAAGCAAAGACGCAAGTTCACCTGGACGATCTGCTTGCGGCGGCTCGGAAGCGCATACAGCGCAGTGCCGACAACCATCCCGAGTCTTGCGACGAATTTGTAAGGAAGTACGGAAAGCGTGCGTAGCAACACCACGATGAGCGCAAAGCTGAGGCGTTTCAAAGATTGTGCCCTATGGATGGTGAAGTTTGGAAAGCGAAGTCAAACGCCAGGCAGGCGACCTTTCTGCTCGTCACTGCTTCGTGGGAATATTTTCGCTCGATATATTAACCGTGGACCATACAGTCCAAGCGTGATCACTGGGTTACTTGGACGACTTGCGAAGTTACCGAGCATTACAGGCGGCTTAGATGCGACCTGCGCCAAAGCTTCTGGTCATGAGTAGTCGCCGCTAGCATCGACGACGCTGTTCCACAACTCAATGGGGATTCTGCGGGTGGTGGTTGCCTTCGTCGACCTCTAACCGCCATAACTTCTCCCGTTGAAACAACAACCTGGCGCGCAATCCCGCCCTCGCGATGCGAAGTGACCAAATTAGTACGGACTTACGCGAATTGACGCTTTTATTACGATTCGAAGGAACATAAAAGTGGCAACGCGCTCGCGCTTTGCCGCGCCACGGCCACATCGGGGTGTCGACAGAACTATTGCGGTCTACGCAAGGGCTGATCGCGGCCCGACGCCGGTGCAACGCGCAAGGCCTGACCCGGCGCGTACGTGACGCAAACGGTGGCGGCCCGTATCATCGACCCGTCAACAACCCTTGCACGCCACGACCCATGCTGCAGATACTCGGCAAGGCTTCCTCGATCAACGTCCGCAAGGTCCTATGGACCTGTGCGGAACTCGGGCTTTCGTTCGAACAGGAAGACTGGGGCTCGGGATTCCGCTCGACGGACACCCCCGAATTTCGCGCGCTCAATCCCAACGCAATGGTTCCTGTGATCCGCGACGGCGACTTCGTGCTGTGGGAGTCCAATTCGATCATCCGTTATCTCGCCGGCCGCTATCGCGGCGAGTCGCTTTACCCGACCGATCCGTGCGAGCGAGCGCGCTGCGATCAATGGATCGACTGGCAGGCAAGCGAGCTCAATCGGGCGTGGAGCTACGCGTTTCTCGCGCTGGTGCGGCATTCGCCGGCGCATCAGGACCGCGAGCAGATCGAACTGTCGTGCGCGAACTGGACGAAGCACATGGCGATCGTCGAAAGTCAGCTGGAGCAGACCGGCGCGTTCATCGCGGGGCAGACGTTCTCGCTCGCGGACATTCCGATCGCGCTATCGACCAACCGCTGGCTCGAGACGCCGCTGCGACATGCTGATTTTCCGGCGCTCGCGGCGTATATGGCGCGCCTGGCGGAGCGTGAGGGCTATCGCGACTATTGTCGCAACGGCACGCCATAAACCGCGTGCCGCCGTCCATTGGACTGCGGCCGTCAAACGCGTACGGCGTGGTTTGCGCGAGGGTTTCGCGCGTGGCGCTTCGCTTACAGAAATGCCGCTGCGACGCTTACGGATTCGTACGCGCGCAGCGCTTCTGCGCATCGGGTCCCGACTCACCTACAATGGCCGCTTTTCTGACATGGATCGAAGGTTCGGGGATGCGGGTATCGAAGTTCGCGCTGGCTTTGCTGACAGCGTTTTTCACTCTGAATGCGAGCGCCGAGATGACGGCTTCGCAATACAAAAAATGGGCTCATGCCGATAACAACTCGATCTATGCCGCGTACATCACCGGCACGATCAACGCGCTAGGCTGGGCGAATGGCGATCTGGTGTCGAAGAAGCGGCCGCCGCTGTTCTGCCCGCCAGAACAGCTCGCGATCGGCAATCAGAACGTCTACCCGTTGCTCGACGCGTTTTTCGCCAACCATCCGGGCATCTCGGACGACTTTCCGATCGGCCTCGCGATTCTCCGTTCGCTGCAGGGGGCGTTTCCCTGCTGAGGCGTGGTGCGCGTGGTGCACATGATGCGCGCGCCGTACGCGTTGCGCGACTCGATGGCGCGCTCGCGCATGCCGCACGGCGAAGCGGGGAAAAAGCGGGGAAAAAGTGGCGGGGTAACACAGTAGCGGGGCGGGCCCCGCTACCTCACTACATCAAACCTGGACGAGCTTCGGAATCTGCACGTCGGGATTGACGTCCGCCTCGTAATCCACGCCCTTGATCTCGAAACCGAACAGGCGCAGGAAATCGGTCTTGTAGCCGGCGAAATCGGTGAGCTCGTAGATATTGTCGTCGGTCACCTGATTCCACAGCGCCTGCACGCGGGCTTGCACGTCGGCGTCGAGCTCCTTGTAGTCCGCGCGCAGACGGCCTTCGCTGTCGATGTGCGGCGCGGCGCCGTAGAGGCTCTCCTTGTAGAGGCCGTAGACCTGCTCGATGCAGCCTTCGTGCGTGCCTTTCTCCTTCATCACCTTGAACAGCAGCGACAGATACAGCGGCATCATCGGAATCGCGGAGCTGGCCTGCGTGACGACCGCCTTCAGCACCGCGACGCGTGCGTCGCCGCCCTTGGCCGCGAGCTTCGCGCGGATACCCAGCACTTTCTGGTCGAGGTCCTTCTTGGCCGCGCCGATCGAGCCGTTCCAGTAGATGTCGTGGGTGATCTTCTCGCCGAGATAGGTGAACGCGGTGGTCTTCGCGCCGTCCGCGAGCACGCCGGCTTCGAGCAGCGCGTCGATCCACATCTGCCAGTCCTCGCCGCCCATCACCGCGACGGTGTGGTCGATCTCGGTCTGGGTCGCGGGTTCGAGCACAGTTTCCTTGATGACTTCCTTGTCCGTGTCGATACCGCGCAGATTCACCGCGCGGCCGACCGGCTTGAGCGTCGAGCTGAACACCTCGCCGGTCTTCGGATGCGTGCGCTTGGGCGCGGCGAGGCTGTAGACGACGAGATCCACCTGACCGAGATCGCGCTTGATGATCTCGATGGTGCGCTGCTTGACTTCGTCGGAGAACGCGTCGCCGTTGATGCTGGTCGCGTACAGGCCTTTTTCCGTCGCGAATTTCTCGAACGCCGCGGTGTTGTACCAGCCGGCGGTGCCCGCCTTGGTTTCGCTGCCGGCGCGCTCGAAGAACACGCCGAGCGTGGCGGCGTCGCTGCCGAATGCGGCGCTGATGCGCGCGGCGAGACCGTAGCCGGTCGACGCGCCGATCACGAGCACCTTCTTCGGGCCATTGGCAATGGGACCGCGTGCGTTGACGTACTCGATCTGTTCCCTGACGTTGGCTGCGCAGCCGGTCGGATGGGTGGATACGCAGATAAAGCCACGCACGCGCGGTTTGATGATCATGAAGCACCTCTTGTCGGAATTGGCGACATTATAGTGGCCCGCGATTATTGCCGGGACCCGCCGGCACGCCGCGCCGGTTTGGGCGCGCGCCATGCAAAATTCGGGCGCTCGCCGCGCATCTTGGTAGGATTGCGCCTTTCCCGGCAGACGGTAGCAAGCGTGAAGCGCCTCATCCCCTCATTTCTGGCGGCCCTCGAACGAGGGCTGACAATCGCGAACCCGCTAATCGCGCAGGCGCTGCAGCACCTGCGCCATCCCACCCGCCGCGGCGTGGCGTGGGCGTGCGCGGCGGTTCCCGTGCTGGTGCTGCTGTACGTGCTGCTGCTGATTCCGTTCACGCCGAGCATCGGCGACATCCGCAAGGCGAAGATCGAACAGCCGGCGCAGATACTGTCGGCCGACGGCAAGCTGCTCGCCGAGTTCAAGCCGTCCAACCGCGAGTGGGTCAAGCTGAAGGACATTTCGCCAAACGTGGTGAACGCGCTGATCGCCACCGAGGATCACCGCTTCTATCAGCATTTCGGCCTCGACTGGCGGCGCACCGCGTCGGCCGCACTGCACACGTTTTCCGGCGACCGCCAGGGCGGCTCGACCATCACCCAGCAGCTGGCACGCAATCTGTATCCCGACGAGATCGGCCGCGCGCCGACTTTGACGCGCAAGCTCAAGGAAGCCATCACGGCGTTCAAGATCGAGGCGCTCTACACCAAGGACGAGATCCTCGAAACCTACCTGAACACCGTGCCGTTCCTGTACAACGCGTACGGCATCGAGATGGCCGCGCGCACCTATTTCGACAAATCCGCGTCCGACCTGAACGTGCTGGAAAGCGCCACGCTTGCCGGCATGCTCAAGGGCAACAGTTACTACAACCCGGTGCTCAACCCGGAGCGTGCGTTGCAGCGGCGCAATACGGTGCTCGCGCAGATGGTCAAGTACGACAAGCTGACGCCCGCCGCCTATGAAACGCTCAAGCGGCGCCCGCTGCGCATCGATTTCGAGCGCCAGACCGAGCCGCCCGGACCCGCGCCGCACTTCGCGCAACAGTTGCGCAAGTGGCTCGCGGCGTGGGCCGATCGCCACGATTACAACATCTATTCCGATGGCCTCGTGGTCCGCACCACCATCGATTCGCGGCTGCAGACCATGGCGACCCAGGCCGTAACGCTGCAGGGCAACCAGTTGCAGGGGATCGCGAACTCGGCGTGGGGTACGCGAGCGGGCTGCGCGGGCGGCAAGGATCTGCTGCCGACCTTCCTGCGTGAAACGCCCGACTACCGCGCCGCCAAAGACGCGGGCCTGACCGACCAGGACGCGCTCAAGCGTCTGATGGCCGACCGCGATCTGGTGCAGACCGTATGCGAGACGAAAACCCGCGTGCAGGCGGATTTCCTCGCGCTGGACCCGCGCAACGGCCAGATCAGGGCGTGGGTCGGCAGCCGCGACTTCAGCCAGGACCCGTTCGACCATGTGCAGCAGGCGCGCCGGCAGCCGGGCTCGACCTTCAAGCCGTTCGTCTACGCGGCGGCCTTCGAAGCCGGCGCCAAACCGTCGGACACCTTCGTCGACAAGCCTGTCGAGATCCCGCTGGCGGGTGGCGAAATCTGGCGTCCGAGCGACGAGGACGAGCCGAGCAAGCGCGCGATCAGCCTGCGCGACGCGCTTGCGTATTCGCGCAACCGGATTACCGCGCAGGTGATGGAGACGGTCGGCCCGAACAAGGTCGCGCGACTGGCACGCGCGATGGGCGTGCGCGACAGCGAGCTGAACCCGGTGCCGTCGCTCGCGCTCGGCACGAGTCCGGTCACGCTGAAGGAAATGGTCGCGGCTTACGGTACGATCGCCAACCTCGGCGGCTACGTGGAGCCGGTGATGGTCACGCGGATCGAGGATCGCAATGGCGAGGTGCTGGCCGAGTTCGCGCCCGCGCCGCCCCGCCAGGAGCTACCCGCCGACACCGCCCGCACGCTGATCGACGTGATGCGTGACGTCGTGAGCCGGGGCACGGGTTCGAGCATTCGCAGCCGCTTCGGCGTGCGCGGCGACGTCGCCGGCAAGACCGGCACGACTCAAGGCAATGCGGACGGCTGGTTCATCCTGATTCATCCGCAACTGGTAGCGGGCGCGTGGGTGGGTTTCAACGACAGCCGCGTGACTTTGCGCAGCGACTACTGGGGCCAGGGGGCGCATAGCGCGCTGCCGATCGTCGGCGATTTCTTCCAGCGCGCGCAGCGCTCGCGGCTCGTCGACAGCCGCGTCAGGTTCGACACCACGCAGGAGCCGGGCTGGTTTGCGGAACGTGCGGGCAGGTTGCGCGCGTGGTTCCAGCAGCTCTTCGCGGCGAGCCCGGCGCGGCCGGAGAAGCAGGTCGCGACGCATGCGCCGGGGCGTCAGCCGGCACACGACGCGTCGGTTGCGCCTGTTGCGCCTGTTCCACCGCTCGAGCCTGCGGCGTCTGCTGCATCTGCTGCATCTGCTGCATCTGCTGCATCTGCTGCATCTGCTGCATCTGCTGCATCTGCTGCATCTGCCGCGTCCGCTGCGGCGCAGACAGCCGTCGAGCCGCACGCGCCAGCGCAGGCACCGCAACCACCGTTGCTGACGGCGCCGGGCGCCGCTGCGGCGGCCGTGAGCGGGGCAGTCGATGGCGAAGCGCATGGCGGTGGCGAACCGGCCATCGCGCCGACGCCCACGCCGGACGACGTCGTGTCGCCGGACGCCGGCAATGCGAACAACGAGGGTGCGTCGACGAACGGCGGCGCGGCGCATTGAGGTAGGGGCGGGCGGCGTGGCGGGTCCGACGCCACGACGACGCCAGACCGCGGCACGCGAAGACGCCGTGCCGCGCGACGAACAGGGCGAGGGGGCGGCAGCGCGACGTTGGCACGCGCAACGGCGCGCCGTGGCCGCCGCTCGATCCCGACTAGCCCGACGTGGCCCCGTTGTGCGAAGCGGGCCAAAGCGGGCCGATCGTCCTGCCAACACGCCGGCATCCCGACTAGCCGGGCGTGGACCCGTCACGCGAAGCGGTCAAAAGCAGGCCAAAAGCAGGCCGCGCGTCCGGCCAGCATGCTGGCTTATGTCTGCGAGGACGGCGCGACCTCAGGCCGCCGCGACCCCGGATCGGGAAGCCCGGACGACGACGCTTCGAGCGCAGGGTCGTGATGCAGCAGCAACACGGCCGCGACCCCGACGAGCCCCGCACCCGACAGGCACAGTAACCCTGCGCCGAAGCCGCCCGTGCTGTCCTTGATCCACCCCATCGCGAACGGCCCGAAGAAGCCCGCCAGATTGCCGAGCGAGTTGATCGCGGCGATCCCGCCCGCAGCCGCCGCGCCCGACAGGAATGCAGCCGGCAAGGTCCAGATCACCGGCAGACAGCCGAAGATGCCGAAGCCGGCGATCGACAGCGCGATCATCTTCTGCACCGGATTGTCGAGCCCGGCCGCCGCCGCGATGCCGCCGGCCGCGACCAGCAGCGCGATCGCCACGTGCCACCTGCGTTCGAGCTTGTGGTCGGAATGCCGCCCCCACAGCACCATGCTGATCACGCCGACGATATATGGCAGCGACGTCACGAAGCCGGTCTGCAGGTTGGTGAGACCAAACGACTTGACGATCTGCGGCAGGAAGAAACTCAGCCCGTAGTTGGTCGCGTTCGCACCGAAGTAGATGAGGGCGATCGCCAGCACGCGCGGGTTGATCAGCGCCTCCTTCACGCTGAACTTGCGCACGGCCTCGCGATGCGCACGCTCATGCTTCTGGCGCGCGACCAGCCAGTCGCGTTCCTCGGTGGCGAGCCAGCTGGCGTCGGCCGGGCGGTCGGTCAGATAGAACAGCACCACGAACGACAGCAGCACGGCGGGCAGCGCCTCGATCAGATAGACCCATTGCCAGCCGGCCAGTCCGCCGTGGCCGTCGAGCGACAGCAACGCGCCCGAAATCGGCCCGCCGATCACGGTGGACAGCGGAATCGCCGCCATAAAATAGCCGACCATGCGACCGCGATACGCCGCCGGATACCACAATGTGAGCAGGAAGATGATGCCGGGAAAGAAGCCGGCCTCGGCCACGCCCAGCAGGATGCGCAGGCCATAAAACACATGCGCGGCCGAGAGCCCCGTGAAGCGTGCGATATCAGGAATGAACGCCATCGCGCCCGCGAGAATGCCCCACGTGAACATGATCCGCGCGATCCAGCGGCTCGCGCCGAAGCGTTCGAGCAGCAGATTGGATGGGACTTCGAAGAAGAAGTACGCGATGAAGAAGATGCCTGCGCCGAACCCGAATGCACTGGCCGACAGGTCGAGCGCCTTGTTCATCTGCAGCGCGGCAAAGCCGACATTGACGCGGTCCAGATAGGCGATGAAATAACAAAGGATCAGGAACGGCACGAGCCGAACCGTCACACGTTTTATGGTACGTGCTTCGAGCTCCATCAATGTCTCCTCCGGGTCAGGGCCCAGTATGTTTGAACGGGGTCGTTACAGAGTAGTCGCTCGAGCGCAATTGCGAAAGGCGTTTGCGAAAATCCGGGCAACGCCAGAACTGCAGCGTACCTGCTGACTCCAAGTCATTATTCAAGCGCACGCAACAGTGTTTTCGGACGCGGAGGCTGATCTCTCACGCGCGATTACGGATAATCGCGCTTCGGTAATCGGTCGGAAGCGTGCAGGTATTTACATGGTCATTCATCATTCGGAGCGCAGGTTGGAACAGCACGACGCGTGCGCAACGCCCGCGGGTCGACCCGGGTTGTCGAGGCGCGGGCGCGGTCTGATCGCGGCGCTCGCCGCGTGCGCGAGCCTCGCCGGTTGCGCATCGACGTCCGACGTCGTTGCCACCGACAAACCCGGCACCTACACGGTGGCGGCAAGCGCGACCGGCGGCCGGATGGCATGGGCGCGTGCCCATGAGCACGCAATTAACGAAGCGCGCGACTACTGCGAGCGTCGCGGCATGCAAAGCAGTATCACGACGGAAACCGTCAGCGGCGTGAGGGTGATGACGGAGCACGCATCGTCGGTCAATTTCGAGTGTCATCCGAAGTTCTAGATTCAAACGGGCGGCTTTGAACTGCGCCACCGGTTTGTTCGCATCAGCATCGCGAAGACCAGCGCATCGGCGCCGGGCAGGCGCTCGCACAACGCATTCTTCCAGGTGAATTGACTCGACGGCAGCCCACATGCCTGACCGGCTCTATTGAGTGGCCGGAGTGGCCGGCTAGGGCCATTTCAGGCTAACCGCTTCAGCGCGGCGCCAGAAGCACGGATTGCCCAGATTGGGACTCGTCATGAAACACTGAAGTGCCCGAATTCATCTTTGACAATATCTGACTTTGCAGATAAAGTTCGGCTCATCAACCTGGAGGTCGCGATGAACCACTACTCGCCGGAAAGTTTCAGCCTGACGCAGAGCGTGGGCTTCTCGATCACCAAAGCGCGTAATGTGCTCGCGACCGAAATGGATGCCGCTCTCAAGGAACTCGACGTCTCCAGTCAGCAGATGGGCATTCTGCTGTCCATGCGGCGGGGCGTGGCGACCACGCCGTTCGAATTGTCGAAGCTCCTCGGCATCGACACGGGGCTGATGACACGCATGCTCGACAAGCTGGAAACGAGAGGTTTGCTGGAGCGCTCGCGCAGCATCGAAGACCGCCGCGTCGTCAATCTGAAGCTGACGAAGGAGGGCGAAGCGGTCGCCGCGCGGCTTCCGGAGATCGCCCCGGTGGTGCTGAACCGGCGTCTGAGAAAATTCACGAAAGCCGAATTCGAAGAATTGCGCCGTCTGCTGAACAAGTTTCTCGCGGACTAGCCACAACGCAAACGAACGCGCACAAGGACGAACAAAGGACGGATAGCGCTGTGGATGCTCGCGGCGATTTTTTTACCCAATTATCTGACAGGTCAGAAAATGAAATCACAGTTAATTCGGCGGGCGGCCGGTTCGCGGATCGCGAAGTTTGGTGTGACGGTGATCTTCGCGGCCGTGTTGTCGGCTTGCGCGAATTACGCCGGCATCTCGAGCGACAAGCAGATGGCGCAACCGCAGAGCTACGCGACTCAACAAAGCATTCCGCAGGACAATGGCCATTGGCCGGCAGCCGACTGGGCCGACCAGTTCGGCGACGCGCAACTGAAGGCCTTGCTCGTGGAAGCGCTGAAGGACAACCCGTCGGTCGAACAGGCCCGCTCCCGGGTCGCTGCGGCCGCAGCCTACAGCGACACTGCCAAAGCCGCCACGATGCCGCAAGTCGGCGCGACGTACTCGTTCACGCGCCAGCAGTTTTCGAGCACCGCGCTCGTGCCGCCGCCGACCGCCGGTTCGTGGCAATCGGAAAACAAGGCATTGCTGTCCGCTTCTTACGATCTCGACCTGTGGGGCAAGAATCGGGAAGCGCTGAAGGCCTCGCTGTCGCAACTGCAGGCAAGCCGTGCCGATGAGGAGGTAGTGAGGCTGTCGCTCACGTCGGCGATGACTCGCGCGTATAACCAGCTTGCGCGGCTCTACGCGTTGCGCGACATCGCGCAGCAGGAGATCACCCAGCGCGAGCAGATCGACCGCATCACTGCGGGGCGCATCGCCAGCGGTCTCGACACGCAAGTGGAACGCAAGACCGCGCAGGCCAATCTCGCCACCAGCCGCGCAACGCTCGCAGCGCTCGACGGCAGCATTCTCACGACCCGCTATCAGTTGGCGGCGTTGCTCGGCGCCGGGCCGGACCGCGGTCTCGCGATCACGCGGCCGACGCTCGGTGTCGGCGATGAAGTGCGTCTGCCGGACAATCTGCCCGCCGATCTCGTGAGCCGCCGTCCCGATCTGGTGGCCGCGAAATGGCGTGTGGACGCGATGACACACGACGTCAAAGAGGCCAAGGCCGAGTTCTATCCCGACATCAATCTGAGCGCAGCGATCGGCCTCGACGCGTTCGGCTTCGGCCGCTTTCTGAGCGCGGCGAGCCGCACCGCGTCGGTCGGTTCGGCGATCCACCTGCCGATCTTCGATGGCGGCCAATTGCGCGCGCAATTGAAGGGGCGCTACGCCGACTTCGATTACGCGGTGGCCACCTATAACCAGACGCTCGTCACCGCGCTATCCGAGGTCGCGACGCAACTCGCGCAAATCCGTTCGACCGATCAGCAACTCGCCGACGCCCAGGCCGCCCAGGACGCCGCCCGCGGCGCCGACCAGCTGGCGCTCACGCAGTACAAGGCCGGCCTCACGAATCAGCTGACCGTGCTGAACGCCGACACCACCGCGCTCGCCGCCGACCAGCAAGTCGCCAACCTCAGGATGAACCGGCGCGATCAGCAGATCGCATTGGCCGTAGCGCTCGGCGGCGGCTATGTCGATAGCGCCGATGCGACCACGCCGGCCGCATCGGCCGCACCGTCATCAAGCACTCGAGCCGTCATCGCCGCGCGTTGAAACGCCATCGCGACACTTTCATTGCTATCAGGAGCCACATCATGAGCGACACGATCAACACCGTCCGCACGAGTGCGGACGCGGACCCGGTTCTCAAAGCGCCGCCGCCCGCAACGAAGCGCAAGCTGCTGCTCACGCTGCTTGCCGCAACCGTCGTGGTGGCGGGCGCGACTTACGGCGCGTACTACGTCACGGTAGGCCAATATCATCAGTCCACCGACGATGCGTACGTCAGCGGCAACCTCGTGCAACTGACGCCGCAAGTGAGCGGCACGGTCGTCGCGGTGAATGCCGACGACACGCAGATCGTCAAGCAGGGCGCGCCGCTCGTCACGCTGGATAACGCCGACGCGAAGATTGCGCTCGCCGATGCGGAAGCGGCACTTGGCCAGACCGTGCGGCAGGTCAGCGGCCTCTACGTGAACAACGATTTCTACGCGGCGACCATCGCGCAACGCGAGTCCGATCTCGCGCGTGCGAACGACGACCTGAAGCGGCGGCTGGCGATCGCCGAGACGGGTGCCGTGTCCGGCGAAGACATCGCGCATGCCCGCGACGCGGTCAGCTCCGCGCAGGCCGCGCTCGACGCCGCGCGCCAGCAAGCCGAGGCCAACCACGCGCTGACCGACCGCACGTCGATCGAAGAGCACCCGAACGTGCAGGCCGCCGCGTCGAAGGTGCGCGACGCCTACCTGAATTACGCGCGCAACACGTTGCCCGCGCCGGTGACCGGCTACGTCGCGCGGCGATCGGTGCAGGTCGGCCAGCGCGTCGCGCCGGGCACACCGCTGATGGCGATCGTGCCGCTCGACGGCGTCTGGGTTGATGCGAACTTCAAGGAAGGCCAGCTCAAGCACATGCGCATCGGTCAGCCCGTCACGCTTTGCGCCGACGTGTACGGCTCGGGCGTCAAGTATCACGGCAGAGTAGTGGGCTTCTCGGCGGGGACGGGCGCCGCCTTCGCGGTGTTGCCCGCGCAGAACGCCACCGGCAACTGGATCAAGGTCGTGCAGCGGCTGCCGGCGCGAATCCAGCTCGATCAGCGCGAACTGGAGGCGCATCCGCTGCGGATCGGTCTGTCGATGCAGGTCGACGTCGACACGCGCGAGCAGTCGGGCGCCCAGCTCGGCGCGGCGGCCGGCACTTCGTATCGCACGGATGTGTTCGCGCAGTATGGCGCCGATGCGGACGTCGAAATTGCCAGGATCATCGCGCGCAACATGCCGGCGAAGCGCGAGATGGCGGCGAGCACGACGCAGAAGAACACAGCGCAGAAGAACACAACGCCCAAAGCGGGTTGACGCGGCAGTCGTCCGAGCCGGTTTGTTTCGCCCAATTAACTGACAAGTCAGATATTTTCACTTTCCCCGACAGGTGATGACATGAATGGATCTAGCAACGTAGCGGCGCTGCCGCCTTTGACCGGCGGCAAGCTCGTGCTGGCGACGCTTGCCGTGGCGCTGGCCACGTTTATGAACGTGCTGGACTCGTCGATCGCGAACGTGGCGATTCCGACGATCGCCGGCAACCTGGGCGTGTCGGTGGACGAGGGGACCTGGGTCATCACGCTGTTCGCGGCCGCCAATGCGATCGCGATTCCGCTGACCGGCTGGCTCACGCAGCGCGTCGGGCAGATCAGGCTGTTCGTGGGGGCGATCCTGTTGTTCGTGCTGTCGTCGTGGCTTTGCGGCATCGCGCCGAATCTGCCGGTGCTGCTCGCCGCGCGGATCGTGCAAGGCGCGGTGGCGGGTCCGTTGATTCCGCTGTCGCAAGCGATCCTGCTCGGCTCGTATCCGAAGGAGAAAAGCTCGCATGCGCTGGCGTTATGGGCGATGACCGCAACGGTCGGCCCGATCGCCGGCCCGGCGCTCGGTGGCTGGATTACCGACAGCTACTCGTGGTCGTGGATCTTCTATATCAACATCCCGGTGGGCCTGTTTGCCGCCGGCGTGACGTGGGCCATTTATCGCACCCGCGAGACCCCGACGAGGCGTTTGCCGATCGACAAGGTCGGGCTGATCTCGCTGATCGCGTGGGTCGGCTCGTTGCAGATCATGCTCGACAAGGGCAAGGACCTCGACTGGTTTAGCTCGCCAGTGATCGTCGCGTTGACCCTATTCGCCGCGATCAGCTTCGCGTTCTTCGTGATCTGGGAGTTGACCGAAAAGAATCCGATCGTCGATCTGAAATTGTTCGGAAAACGAAATTTCCTCGGCGGCACGATTGCCATTTCAGTGGCCTATGCGGTGTTTTTCTCGAACCTCGTGCTGTTGCCGCAATGGATGCAAGAATATCTGAACTACCGCTCCGTGGATGCGGGTCTCGCGACCGCACCGCTCGGCATCTTCGCAGTGATCCTCGCACCGGTGATCGCGAAGCTCATGCCGAAGTCGGATGCGAGGGTCCTGGCGACGCTGGCATTCGTGGGCTTCGCCGTGGTGTTCTTCATGCGCTCGCACTACACGACGGGCGTGGATACCTGGACGCTCGTCGTGCCGACCCTGCTGCAAGGCTTTCCGACCGCGTTCTTCTTCGTGCCGCTCACCGCGATCATTCTCTCGGGCCTCTCCGCCGACAGGATTCCGGCGGCGGCGGGGCTGTCGAATTTCGTGCGGGTGTTTGCCGGCGCGGTGGGCACGTCGCTGGCGTCGACGGGATGGAACGATCGGACGATCATGCACCACGCGCGGTTGGCCGAGCAGACGAGTGTCGACAGTCCGGTCTTCACGTCCGCGCTGGACTCGCTGCACGGCTCACTCGGTGGCAGCCCCGCTCAGGCGCTGACGTTCTTCGAACACTCGATGAACACGCAGGCGGCGATGCTCGGGCTGAACGATATTTTCTGGCTGTCGGCGGTGATCTTCGTGTTGATCATTCCGCTGATCTGGGTGACGAAGCCCGATCATGCAAGTGCAGCCGCCGCCGCGGGAGCAGGCGGGCATTGAGCGGGGAGCGGGCGGCTTTGCGGCCGCTCGCTGATGGGGGCGCTTGAGAAAACGGAATATAAAGCACGTTTAGCCATTAACGCTTGTGCTTGCTGTCGTAGGGCAATTGTCCTAGAATCGCCGCCATCATGCTTGGGACAATTGTCCTGGGCTGCACTGGAGAGGCAAGCACATGGGGACACGCGAACAGATCGTGGATGCCGCGAACCGGTTGTTCTACGAACAGGGCTACGAGCCAACCTCGTTCGCGTCGATTGCAGAAGCAGTCGGGATTTCCCGGGGCAATTTCTATTACCACTTCAAAACCAAGGACGAAATCCTCGAGGCGGTTATCCAGGCGCGCCTTGCAAGTACGCGCGAAATGCTGGCCTGCTGGTATGAAGGCGCAGCTTCACCACTGGAGAGAATCCAGCGGTTTGTGGAGATCGTGATTGCCAACCGGAAGGACATTGAAAACTACGGATGCCCGGTCGGAACCCTGACGAACGAACTCGCCAAGCTGGAACATCCTTTGCGTGCCCAGGCTGCAGGTGTTTTCGAGACTTTCCGCAATTGGCTGCGCGAGCAATTCGAGGCACTTGGCCGCCAGGCAGACGCGAACGATCTTGCATTGCATGTCCTGACGTTCAGTCAGGGAGTCGCCACATTGTTGAACGCATTCGGCGACCACGACTATGCGCAGCGTGAAGTGAACCGGCTCAATGCCTGGCTCATCGCGCAGTTTGCCAACGCCAACGATGTAGCTACCCGCACAGCGTAACGAGCCGACGAGCAATTGTGCATCCACTCGTTTCCTGTTTCGACCTTTCGCAAGGAGAATTCACTTGTACGTTGTTCTGCTTCGCTTTTCTGCCAACAAGACTCGGGCGCCTGAGCACATGGCTGCGCATCGCGAATGGATCGGGAAAGGCATCGATGAGGGAGTTTTCCTACTTGTCGGCAGCATTCGCTCTGGGCAAGGCGGAGCCATTCTTGTCGCAGGCCCGACGTTCGAAGAGCTGCAAGCCCGTGTCAATAACGATCCGTTCGTGGTTCACGACATTGTCAAGGCCGAGATCGTTGACATCGAGCCTAACATTAGCTCTCCTGAATTGGCGTTCCTGAGCAACTGACGAAACAGGGAGGAGAAGTACATGGATCTCTTTGTGGCACCCGACGGACGCCCCCGTTGTGGCTGGGCTGGAACGGCTCCCGAGTTTCTCGCCTATCACGACAATGAGTGGGGCTACCCGGTGGCGGACGACATCCGGCTATTCGAAAAGATCAGTCTCGAAGGTTTCCAGTCGGGATTGAGCTGGCGCACGATCCTTGTCAAACGGGAAAATTTCCGCGATGCCTTCGACGGCTTCAACTTTCACGTTATTTCCGGCTACGACCAGCGCGATGTCAACCGGCTTCTCATGAACGCAGGAATCATCCGGCACAAAGGCAAGATTGAGGCCGTAATCAACAATGCCCGCAAAGCCGTCGAACTCCAGGCTGAGTCGGGCTCGCTCGCCAACTTCTTCTGGAGATACGAACCTGCACCCGACGAATGTGACGCGCCACAGAGTGCATCGACATCTCCCGCGTCGATCGCTCTGTCGAAAGAACTGAAGCGGCGGGGCTGGAAGTTCGTCGGGCCCACGACGATGTTCGCCTTCATGCAGGCTATGGGTTTGATCAATGATCATGTGCCCGGCTGCGTGATTCGTTCCGCGGCAGCAGAGGCAAGGCGCATTCGTTCAGGCCTGAAGACGCGAAGTGAGTGAATATCCAGGCTGGCTATGTTCTTCGGTTAGCGCTCAGACGCCTCCGGCAGCGATCGCAACGACCGGAATTTCCCCTCCTGCAATTTCTGGCTGTGTCGCCACACGTAGTCGCCGGTCAGATTGATATGCTCCCAGCTGAGAGGTAATGACAACAGCAAACCTGCATCGGGTGGGGCACCGCGTGCGAGCATCGCGTGGACAACTCGTTCGATGCGGCCGATCTTGCGCAGTGCGACGGCCAGGCATAGCGTGCTTTATTTTCCGTTTTCTGAAGCGCCCCCCCAGATGTGCTCATAGCGCGCGCAAGACAAAGCTCAAACGCAGCCACCATCGCCTTCCCGTTGCAGCAGCGACTAATGTCATCGCTTGTGGTTTGGCACGCGTTTGACGAACGGTCCGCCCGAAAAATCGATCGACGCACGGCCTCGAGGCTCGGCCTTCGCGCGGGAACGGCGAGCAGGGCGGCCGGGCGTCGTTTCGGTACGCGCCGTCGCCCGCGCCGTTGGCAATTGTCGCGACATGGTTTCGAGACGCTGGCGCAGCAGGTCGGCGGATGCAAGCCGCTCGGCGAGTAACGCGTCCTTCTCCGATAGTTGCGCGTCAATCACCGCACATCGTGCTGTCGACGCGGCCAGTTCAGCTTTCGCGGTGGCGAGCCCATCACGCAGAGCGTCGCGCTCCGAGCGATGTTCAGCCTCCAGCAGCGCGATCCGTTCATTGGCGCTCTGGAGCTCTTTGCGCGCTCGGCTGGCCGCCGCCCGTTCACTCTCGATCTCAAGCAGCGCGCGCTTTTCCGCGGCGGCCAGCCTCTGTTCGTTCTGATCGTGCGATCGGCGCAGTTTGGCCAGTTCCTCGGCGAAATCGCGTCTGGCGTCCGCCAGCGCGGCGGCGCCCGCCGCGATCTCGTCCTTCGACGCAGCCAATTGCGCCGTCAGCATGTCGTTGGCGGTCTGCAGCTCGACGAGGCGCGCTTCAAGCCCGCTGATCTGCTGGACGAGCGTAGCGGCGCTGCTCGCAGCCTGTTCGGCTTTCAGCGCCGCGTCATTGCGTTGCGACTCCATCTCCTGTGCCCGCTGGCGTGCGGCCGCGACGTCCGACTGCGCTTCCTGCCTGAACGCATCCAGCGCGGCGGTCGCGGCATCGTTCGATAGCCGCCAGAGGTTGGCGGCCAGTTCACCGGCCGCGGTTGCGACTTCAGGCGGCAAGTCCGGGCGGCCGACATCGACCCGGGTCTTTTCGCGCACTTCGACCCAGAAGTCGCGCAGCGCCTTGGCCGGCGCGCTCATGCTGCCTTTGCGCACCAGCTGATACAGACGGTTCGCGGTCGGTGTTTCGCCGTAGCGGAAAAACATTAGCGCGCAGACCTCGCGATACAGAGCCTGCGTGTCTGATGCATGTTCGCGGACAGCTTCAATGTCGGTTTCGAGGGTCATGGGCGCGCGTGCGGACACATTAAAAGGATAGATTCGTTGATAATACAACGTAATATATAAAAAATCACGCTCTATCCATCAACATACACGACATTAGTACTATAATGTCGTGTGCTATCCATAGTTGCCTGATTTGCCGTTTCCCGCGCCATCCGGAGTGCTCAAACAGTGTCCAATGCCCAGCTCGTTACCGTACAGCCTGTCGAATCGCTCGCCGTACCGGAAAGTCTCGACGGCCGCGACGGCATCAATCGTGGCCCGATCGAAAATTCGCAGCTCTCGGCCCGCAATGATCTGGACGCGGTGCGCGCGTGGCTGTCGAACTACGCGGACACCAAAACCACGTTCGACAACTATCGCAAGGAAGCCGAGCGGCTGCTGCTGTGGGCCGTCGTGCAACTCGGCAAGCCGCTGTCGTCGCTCACGCATGAAGATCTGCTGATCTTCAAGACGTTTCTCGTCGATCCGCAGCCCGCGAGCCGCTGGGTGTCCGCCAATGGCGGCAAGTATCCGCGCGGCGACGAACGCTGGCGACCGTTCAATGGGCCGCTGTCGCCGGCCAGCCAGCGTCAGGCGCTGATCATTCTGAACGCGATGTTCACCTGGCTGGTCAACGCCGGGTATCTGCGCGGCAATCCGATGGCACTGTTGCGCCAACGTGCGAGGCGCTCGGCGCCGCGAGTGACGCGCTATCTGTCGAGCTCTCTGTGGGATGAAGTCAAGCTGTTCGTCGAACAATTGCCGCAGGAAACCGACGCCCAACGCGCGTACTACGCCCGTTGCCGGTGGCTGACCACGCTGTTCTATCTGCAGGGCATGCGCATTTCCGAGGTCGCCGGCGGCCAGATGGGCAACTTTTTCAGAAAGCTCGGCGCGGACGGCCAGGATCAATGGTGGCTCGAAACGCTGGGCAAGGGCGACAAGGAACGGATCGTTCCCGTTTCGGCCGAACTGGTCCAGGAACTGCGCAGCTATCGGACACTGAATGGCCTCGCCGCCCTGCCCACCCGGTCCGAGGAAACGCCGCTCGTCATTCCATTCAAAGGCAGAAACCGTTGCCTGTCCCGCTCGGCGATCCACGATGCGATCAAGAGCATCTTCGGCGGCGCCGCGTCGTGGCTGCGCGGCAGAGCAACGGAGTTCGCCGACCGTGCCGACGAACTCGAACGGGCGTCGGCTCACTGGCTTCGACACACCGCCGGTTCTCATCAGGCCGATGGCGGTGTTGATTTGCGCACCATCCGTGACAATCTTGGCCATGTATCGCTGAACACGACGAGTCTTTATCTGCACACGGAAGACGACGCACGGCATACGGAAACCGTTAATCGTCACCGGATGAACTGGGGGGCGTCCCAAACTAAAGACGAGGATACGGGCAATACTTAATGCAGAGACGCCTGATGCGAGTCACGTGCTAATCAAATTCCCCGCAAATAGGTGCCGCTTTGCTGCTTTGCTGCTTTGCTGCTTTGCTGCTTTGCTGCTTTGCTGCTTTGCTGCTTTGCTGCTTTGCTGCTTTGCTGCTTTGCTGCTTTGTAATGCAGCGTAATAGCCACTTCGACGAGGCACGCGCGATCGAGGGCAATGCGGCAAACCGGCTTGGCGCGTGTGCAGCGCCATCTGTCGGCAAGCGCACCGGGGTTCACCGGATCGAAACCGAACTGACCGAGCAGTTCGCTCGCGACGCGTGCTGCGTGCGCGCACCCGCCGCCAGCCCGCACAATTCGCTCGCAACCACCCGCCAATCTCGCCCCATTGCCCGCTAGAATTGCCGGCTTTGCCCGCTTCGGGCACGCCACAAGGCAAAATACGGGTTTTGCGCGCGCCGCACACGCCGCCACGGCGAGTTGAGCGCGCGTCGGCGGCAAGCCTGCCTGCGCTCTTCGCAACCACGCAGGATGCCGGCCCGCACAAGGCTAGCCAAGGCTGCGCGGCCCACCGCGGGCGGCGCGGCCAGGACAGCTCGTCCTTTGACAGCGCACCTCAGGAGCATTTATGACCGATTCGAACCCATCTTTCCTCGGCAGGATTTCACTTGCCGTCAGCACGTTTTTCCGCATCCTCGGCGACGGCGAATTCGCCGCCAGCGTGCTGCGTCTGCGCCAGGGCCGTGCCGCCACCGCGCCCGCACCGACTGCCGCCCCTGCCCCCGCCCCGCAACCCGCACCCACGCTCAAGCAAGCCAGCCCCGACGCGGCGCTGCAACTGCTCGGCCTGTTGCAACGGGACGCGCGCTTCATCGATTTCGTCGAGGAAGACATCAAGAGCTACAGCGACGCCGACATCGGTGCCGCCGCGCGCCTCGTGCACGACGGTTGCCGCGCGACGCTGCGCGAGCATTTCACGATCCGCCCGGTGCGCGACGAAGCCGAAGGCAGCCGCGTCACGCTGCCCGAGGGTTTCGACGCGAGCGCGGTGCGCCTGACCGGCAATGTGGTCGGCAAGGCGCCGTTCAGCGGTAGCATCAGCCATCGCGGCTGGCGCGTCGACGAAGTGCGTCTGCCGAAACTGACCGACAGCCATAACGCCAACGTGATCGCACCGGCCGAGGTGGAGCTATGAGCGACGCACGCTATTCCATCGGTATCGACCTGGGCACCACTCACTGCGCGCTGTCCTTCGTCGACACGAGCGCGAGCGACGGTGAGAAAACCGCCCAGGGCGTACTGCCGATCGCGCAGCTCACGGGCCCCGGCGCGATCGACAACCTCGAGCTGCTGCCCTCCTTTCTCTATCTGCCGCATCCCGACGAACTGGCCTCAGGCGATCTCTATCTGCCGTGGACCGGCCAGCGCGAGTTCGCGGTCGGCGAGCTTGCCCGCAGCCGCGGCGCGGCCACGCCGATCCGGCTGGTGTCGAGCGCAAAGAGCTGGCTGTGCCATCCGGGCGTCGATCGCCGTGCGGCGATCCTGCCCAACGACGCGCCGCCCGAAGTCGCACGCGTCTCGCCGCTCGAAAGCTCGGTGCGCTATCTGACGCATCTGCGCGAGGCGTGGGACCACGCGCATCCCGACGCGCCGTTCGGCGAGCAGGACATCACGGTGACGATCCCCGCGTCATTCGATCCGGCCGCCCGCGAGCTGACCGCCGAAGCGGCCGAGGCCGCCGGCTACGGCCGCATGACCTTGCTGGAAGAACCGCAGGCGGCGCTATATAGCTGGATTCAGAAGAGCGACGGGCAGTGGCGCAAGCAGGTCAAGGTCGGCGACATCATCCTCGTGGTCGACGTGGGCGGCGGCACGACCGATCTCTCGCTGATCGCGGTGATCGAGCGCGAAGGCAATCTCGAACTGCATCGCGTCGCGGTCGGCGAACACATCCTGCTCGGCGGCGACAACATGGACCTCGCGCTCGCGCATGTGGTCGCGCGCAAGCTCGCGGCGCAAGGCACCCAGGCCGACGCGTGGCAACTGCGCGCCCTCACCTACGCATGCCGCTCGGCCAAGGAGACGCTGCTGTCCGATCCCGCCACCGATACCGTGCCGCTGGTCGTGCCGAGCCGCGGCTCGAAGCTGATCGGCGGCTCGATCCGCACTGAGCTCACGCGCACGGAGCTGACGCAGACGATCCTCGAAGGCTTCTTCCCGCAGGTGGACAGCGCGGCGCGCCCGGTGAGCCGCGCCCGCGTCGGCCTGACGCAACTCGGCCTGCCCTACGCGCAGGACGCGGGCATCACGCGGCATCTGGCAGCCTTCCTTGGCCGGCAGGTGGGCGCGCTGGCCGAACTCGAAGGTCTGCGCGGCACGGCTGGCAACCTGGTTGGCAACCTGGGTGGTGACGCGGGTGACAACGCCGCCGTGGACGGCGCGAGCTTCCTGCACCCCACCGCCGTGCTGTTCAACGGCGGCGTGTTCAAGTCGCCGCTGCTGATCGAACGCATCATGGGCACGCTCAACAGCTGGCTCGCGGCGGAAGGCGCGGCACCGGCACGGCTGCTCGAAGGCGCGGACCTCGATCTGGCCGTCGCGCGTGGCGCGGCCTATTACGGCTACGTGCGACGTGGCAAGGGCGTGCGGATTCGCGGCGGCACCGCACGCGCGTACTACATCGCGATCGAATCGGCGATGCCGGCCGTGCCCGGCCTCGAGCCGCCCGTGCAGGCGCTGTGCATCGCGCCGTTCGGCATGGAGGAAGGCACGGAGGCCGCGCTGCCGGCGCAGGAGTTCGGCCTCGTGGTCGGCGAGCCGGTGCACTTCCGCTTCTTTGGGTCGTCGGTGCGTCGCCAGGACCAGGTCGGCACGCTGCTCGACTACTGGGGTCCCGAGGAGTTGCAGGAGCTCGACGAAATCGAGGCGTCGCTGCCGGCCGCCGGCCGCACCCCCGGCGAAGTCGTGCCGGTGAAACTGCATGCGCGCGTCACCGAAGCGGGCACGCTCGAGCTCGAAGCGATTCCGCGTGACTCCGACGAGCGCTGGAAAGTCGAGTTCGACGTGCGCGGCAACGCGCCTGCGTGAATGAGATGAAGCGGTACAGCGTCGGCATCGATCTCGGCACCAGCAACACGGTGCTTGCGTACGCGCAGACCGGTTCGCCGGGGCAGCCACAGCCGATTCGCGTGTTCGAGATCGAGCAGCTGGTGAGTCCCGGTGAAGTCGCCGCGCGGCCGCTGCTGCCCTCGGTGCGTTATCACGCGGCCGAAGGCGAGCTGAGCGCGGGCGATCTGCAATTGCCGTGGTCGCGTGCGGATCACGCAGTGGGCGACGCCGCAGCCCCGGTCGTGATCGGCCGGCTTGCGCGCCTGCTCGGCGCGCAGGTGCCGGGGCGTCTGGTGGCAAGCGCGAAGAGCTGGCTGTCGCACGCATCGGTCGACCGCGTCGCGCCGATCCTGCCGTGGGGCGCCGCTGACGACGTCCGCAAGGTCTCCCCCGTCGAGGCCAGCGCGAGCTATCTGGCGCACGTGCGCGCCGCGTGGAATCGGCGCTTTGCCGACGCGCCGCTCGAACAGCAGGAGGTGGTGCTCACAGTGCCCGCATCGTTCGACGAAGGCGCGCGGGCGCTGACAGTGGAAGCGGCGCGCATCGCTGGCCTGCCCGGGTTGCGCTTGCTGGAAGAGCCGCAAGCCGCGTTCTACGACTGGCTGTTTCATCATCGCGAACGGCTCGCGAGCGAACTTGCGCACACGCGACTCGTGCTGATCTGCGACGTCGGCGGCGGCACCACCGATCTCACGCTGATCGAAGTGAGCCTGCGCGACGGCGAGCCGCAACTCACGCGCATCGGCGTGGGCAATCATCTGATGCTCGGCGGCGACAATATGGATCTGGCGCTCGCGCATCTGGTCGAAGCGCGGCTGCCGGGCAGCGACGGGCGCACGCGTTTGTCGGCGGCCAGCCTGTCGCAACTGGTCGAACGCTGCCGCGGCGCGAAGGAACAACTGCTCGGTCCGGATGCGCCCGATTCGGCGTCGATTACGCTACTCGGCGCGGGGTCGAAGCTGATCGGCGGCGCGCGCACCGTGCAGGTCACGCGCGAGGAAGTCGAGCGGGTCATCGTCGATGGCTTCTTTCCGGCGGTGGCATCGCATGAACGGCCAGGCAGGCCGCGCGGCGCGATCGTCGAATTCGGCCTGCCCTACGCGACCGACGCCGCGGTCACGCGCCATATCGCGGCGTTTCTGGGCCGCTTCGCGGCGCAATCGCGCAAAGCGCTGGGCGCTGACTCTGCCACTGCCACTAGCGGCAACGGCGGCGACGCAAGCAGCGACTCGGGCAGCAAAACAGACAGCGAAACAGGCAACAACGCAGCCAGCGACGCAGGCAGCGAGCGCGCCGAAGACACCCTGCCCGTGCCCGACACGCTGCTGCTCAACGGCGGCGTGTTCCGCGCCGAAGCGCTCACGCGACGTCTCGCCGAAACCTTGGGCAACTGGCGCGGCACCGCGCTCAACGTGCTGCACAACGACAATCCCGACGTGGCCGTCGCCCGCGGGGCGGTCGCCTACTCGCTGGCACGCGCGGGCAGCGCGCCGAAAATCGGCGGCGGTTCGCCGCGCAGCTATTTCCTCGTGCTCGACGACACCGCCAACGGTGAGGACAACGACGCACCCGCGCAACGCGGCATCTGTCTGCTGCCGCGCGGCACCGAAGAAGGCCACGAAATCCTCATCGCGGATCGGACGTTCGCGCTGCGCCTCGGGCATCCGGTGCGCTTTCACCTGGTGTCGTCGAGCGCGGATACGGTTTATCGAGCCGGCGAGCTGACCGATCTGGCGAATGGCGACTTCGTGCGCCTGCCGCCGATTGCGACCGTCGTGCAGCCGCGCGGCGAACGCGGCGCAGGCGAAACCCGCGTGCAGATCGCGACGTCGCTCACCGAAGTCGGCACGCTCGACGTGCACTGCATCGAGCTCGACGATCCCGCGCAACGCTGGCTGCTCGAATTCCAGTTGCGCGGCAAAGACGCACACGGGCATGCGCTGGCCGACGCCGCGCCGGCCCGGCATCCGGCGCTCGACGACGCGCTCGAACAGATCGATCGCTGCTTCGGCTCGCGCACGCAAAAGGTCGACCCCAAAGAAATCAAACGGCTGCGCACGCGACTCGAACAACTGCTTGGGCCGCGCGACAGCTGGAACAGCGCGCTACTGCGCGAGCTGTTCGGCGCGTTATGGGAACGCGCACGCCGTCGACGGCGTTCGGCGGATCACGAGCGGCTTTGGCTGAATCTGGCCGGCTATTGCGTACGGCCCGGCTTCGGCTATGCGCTCGACGAATGGCGCGTCGAGCAGCTCTGGTCGCTGTTCGACGACGGCATTCAATACGTCAACGAGGGCCAGGTCTGGTCGGAGTGGTGGACGCTCTGGCGGCGTGCCGCTGGCGGCCTCGACGAAAGCGCGCAATTGCGCGTGCTCGATGCGATGGCGTATCTGCAGGCAGCCGCGCAATCGCGCCACAAGCTACCGTTCGACGTCGCGAAGACGGGCTTCACCGACATGGTTCGATTGAGCGCGTCGCTCGAACGGATTCCGGTCGAACGCAAGATCGAACTCGGCGAGTCGGTGCTGACGCGGCTGAAGAAGCCTGCCGAAAATCATCAGAGCTGGTGGGCGGTCGGGCGCATCGGCGCGCGGCGGCCGTTCTACGGTAGCGCGCATAGCGTCGTGCCGCCGGAGATCGCCGGACAGTGGCTGAACACGATACTCGCGCTCGACTGGAAGAAGGTCGACCCCGCCGCGTTCGCCGCCGTGCAGATCGCCCGCATGACCGGCGACCGCTCGCGCGACCTGCCCGACGACTTGCGCAAGGCGGTCGTGCGCCGGCTGGAGACGGCCAATGCGCCGCGCGCATGGGTCATGATGGTGAGCGAGAGCGTGGAGCTCGATAACGCCGACGAAGGCCGCGTGTTTGGCGAATCCTTGCCCGCAGGGTTGAAGCTGATCGCGAGTTGAAGCCCGGATTTCGCTGCGTGCAGTCTCAGCCAACCCGACTCGCGCGACACAATGCAATGCCACCGGGATCGGCTTCGGCAATTTGATTCGGATACCTACATGAATGCGAACGCGGCTAGCGCGGGTCGAAACTCAATACAGCCTGCGCCGCCTGCGGATTTTCACGATCTTTCAGCCGCTGCGCGAGCAGATCGCGAAAGAGCAAAAGCTTGTCCGCGCCGTGCTGCAGACGAAATTCTTGCAGTACCTCGGCGATCGCCTCGTGTTGAGTCGCGGGACTCAGTGTGCTCGCAATGTGTGAGCTCCCTCTGGCTAACTCCATCAGATAGAGGGAGCTGAATTGCCTCTTTTCAGCCTGCTGACCAGGTTTTCTTCCCTTGGACATCGTTGTTTTTCCAGCCGTTTTCGGTGTACGTGATGTCGTCAGGTGTCCGCCTGCCGCATCCTGCTGGCCGGGCCCGGCGTTGCCGATCGTGCGATCGTGCTTCGCTGGCGGGCTTCATCCTGACGTCCCAGGCCGCTATCTAAGCAGCCACACCTTAAGGAGACCTTATGCGTGATCCAGCAACAGCAACAGCAGCACGTGCACGTGCACGTGCGCGTGATTTTCACGCACAGTGTGCAGGCGTTGCGGATGCAGGCGTCCTTTGCTCGTCGCCGCATGACAGCGGCTGCCGCCGCAAGGAAAAGCGGCCGGCGTCTTCCCGGTGGTTTTTCGTCCGGCGATCGAACCGACCGTCGCTCATGCGCACGCTCGCGCAGAAAGCCATGCTAGGCCATCGTCACCTGGTTCCGGCCGCGATGCTTCGACCGGTACAACGCGCGGTCCGCACTCGCGAAGCCTTCGCGATGTGCCGAGCGCGACGACTCGGTGATGCGCGTCAACGACGCCCCCAGGCTCACCGTCACCACGCCAAGCGGCGAAGCGCGATGCTCGATCGCCAGGTCCATGACGCCTTGCCGCAGCGTGTCGAGCGTGGCTTCGAGCGTCGCGGACTGCGCATGCAGCACCAGCAGCCCGAACTCCTCGCCGCCCATGCGCCCGGCCACCATGCACTCGCCATCGGCCGCCGCCTGCATCACCGAAGCCACCTGACGCAGACAATGGTCGCCCGCCGGGTGGCCGTAGGTATCGTTGTATTGCTTGAACCAGTCGACGTCGACCACCACCGAGCCCATCACGTCGCCGTCCTGCGCCTGCTTCCAGCGGCACGCAATGGTTTCGAGCAGGAAGCGCCGGTTGTACAACTGGGTGAGCGGATCGATCGCAGTGGCCGTGCGCATCTTCAGATCGTTTTCGATCATCGCGCGCAGGTGATAGAACACGCCCCGCTGCCCCGCGTCGAGCCGGCCCGGCGACGGGTCCATCGCGCACAAGGCCCCGACGATCTCGCCGTTGGGCGCGCGCAACGCAATCGCCGCGTAAAAGCGCACGAACGGATGACGCTGCACCAGCATGCATTCGCCGAAGCGGCTGTCGTCGTGCGCGTCTTCGATGACGAACAGCTCGGCGTCGCGCACCGCATAGTCGGCCAGCGAACGCGCTCGCGTGACGAGCGGCATCGCCATGCCGACCTCGGCGCGGTAGTGCTGGTGCTCCTCGTCGAGCAGCGTGATCGCGGTGATCGCGGCGCCGGTTACGCTCTTGAGGATTTCCGCCGCGTGGATGAAGCACTCCCGCATCACCTGGTCATCGTGCAACAGCCACTCGATGACCGAAGACTCCACCTCGGGTTCGCCGGCGGCGGACGGATCGGCTGTCGTCCGGCTGGACAGGCGGTCGTTACTGTAAGCGAGGTGCACGGCTGGGTTCCAGAATGTGATCAGTTCGTGTCAACGGCACGCGCACGCGAAACTTGAGTGCTCGCGCCGGCGCGTGAAGCGTCGCGCCCGGTAGGTCCGCGCTGGCCCGCTCGCCGGCCTGGTTGCGCGGCTGCGGCGCTCGACAGGCCGGCCCCACGAAGTACAATTCACGCACCAGCCGCGCGCCGCCCTTCGCTGGCCTGGATTGCGGGCAGCGCACCTGATTCACCTCATTCAACAGACAATCGCACGCACGCCGCCTGGCGCCGTCGATCGCCCGCACCGCCGTCAGCCGCGCATGACCACGACCGTCACTCACACCACGAACCACGCCTGGCTCATGACGAACGTGCGTCAGACCGATGGCACGCGCGTCGACGTGTCGATCGCCAACGGCCGCATCGCGGCCATCGGCCCGAACCTGCCGCGCGAGCCCGGCGGCGCGATCGAGGACGGCGCGGGTGCGCTGCTGCTGCCCGGTTTCGTCGAAGGTCATACGCATCTGGACAAGACCACGTGGGGCATGAGCTGGTATCGCAACGAAGTCGGGCCGAAGTTGACTGACCGGATCGAAAACGAACGGCGCTGGCGCGCGCAGAGCGGCCACGACGCGGGCGCTCAGTCACTCGCGTTGGCCCGAGCGTTCGTGCAGGCGGGCACGACGCGCCTGCGGACCCACGTCGATATCGACACCGACGCAGGCCTGCGTCACCTCGAAGGCGTGCTGGCCACACGCGATACGCTGCGCGATGTGCTCGACATGCAGATCGTCGCGTTTCCGCAATCGGGACTGCTCGGCCGGCCAGGCACTGACGCGCTGCTCGATCGCGCCCTGAGCGCGGGTGCCGATGTGCTCGGCGCACTCGACCCCGCGCTGATCGACGGCGATCCGGTGACGTCGCTGGACCTGACGTTCGAGCTCGCGCAGCGTCATCAGAAACCCATCGACATCCATCTGCACGAGCCGGGCGAAATCGGCGCATTCACGTTCGGCCTGCTGCTCGATCGCGTGGCGGCGCTCGGCATGCAGGGACAGGTGGTCGTGAGTCACGCGTTCTGTCTGGGCGCACTGCCCGAGCGCGAGCGCGATACCCTGCTTGCGCGCATCGCCGATCTGTGCGTCGCGCTGCTGACCACCGCACCGCCGTCGACGCCGGTGCCGCCGCTGAAGACCTGCATCGACAAAGGCGTCACGCTGTTTGGCGGCAATGATGGCATTCGCGACACGTGGACACCGTACGGCTCGCCGGACATGCTCGAGCGCGCGATGCTGATCGCGATGCGCTACGGCCTGCGCCGCGACGACGACCTCGCGCTCGCGTTCGACTGTGTGAGCACTACTGCAGCGCGCGCTTGCGGCTTTGCGCAGTATGGGCTGCAAGCGGGCGCACGCGCCGATCTCGTTCTGCTCGATGCAGACGGGCTCGCCCACGCGATCGTCGCGCGGCCGCCGCGCAAGCTGGTGGTGGCGAACGGCCGGATCGTCGCACGCCACGGCGCGCCCGCGACGCATCGGATCGGCCGGTGAGCGGCGCGCCGTGACGCACGCCAATGTGCGGCGCCGCTTGACGCGACAGTCCAACAGCCAGGCCAACCCCAAGGCCAACCGCAAGCCCGGCACAGCACTCCAGTCGTCAGCACCAGAACCCTCGAAGCCTCACGAACACGTTTTAGCACTTACATGATCAATCTCTTTCAGGCCATGCAGGCTTTCGTCAAGGTCGCCGACGCGGGCAGCTTCGCGCAGGCCGCAGCGCACCTCGGCGTCTCGACCTCGGTCGTAACGCGCCATGTGTCGAGCCTCGAACAGCATCTCGGCATCCGCCTGTTCCAGCGCACCACGCGCAAGGTCGTGCTGACCGAAGCGGGCGCGCAATACGCCAGCGGTTGCCGCGTGCTGCTGGCCGAACTCGAGGAGGTCGAATCGCGTGCCACCACGACCTCGAAGGAAGTCGCGGGCGATCTGCGCATCGTCGCGTTGGGCAGCTTCTCGCTGTTTCGCCTCACGCCGCTTTTCGCCGACTACCAGGCGAGGTTTCCGCACGTGAATCTGCACGTCACGCTGACCGAGAAACGCGTCGATCTGCTCGAAGGCGGTTTTGATGTAGGCATCGTGACCGAGCACATGATCCGCTCGGAATCTCTGGTGGTGCGCCGTCTGCTCAACTCGCACGCGGTGCCGGTAGCGGCTGCCGCCTACCTCGCGAAGGCCGGGCATCCCGCCGCGCCCGCCGATCTCGCGCGGCATCGGGTGATCGCCGCGCCGCCCGACGCCAGTCCGCACAACAACTGGATATTCAGCAACGGTGACGGCAGCGAGGAGAGCTTCGCGTTCGACGCGTCGTTCACGGTAAACAGCATGATCATGCAGAAGCAGGCGACACTGGGCGCGATGGGCATCGCCTTGCTGCCGCTCGAAATGGTCGCCGACGAACTGCGCGCCGGCACGCTGGTGCGAGTCCTCGACGACTATGCGGTGCTTAATGGCGACGTCGCCGTCTCGCTGGTCTATCCGAGCCGCGAGTTCGTGCCGCGCAAGGTCCGCGAGTTCATCGACCTGGCGGTGGGCTATTTCAAGTGAGCCAGCGCGACTGAACAATAAAAAGGCGCACCGTCATGACAACGGTGCGCCTGCCACAAAACGGAAAAGCAACGAAAAAACGCGACCTCTCTTGCGCGCGGCCACCGTGCTCGCTAGCCGCGTCGTACACCTTCGCACACCACGCCTTAACGAAATCCGCCGCTTGCGATCAGACTTTCACCCGTTATCCAGCGCGAGTCGTCGGAGGCGAGGAACACGACCACATCGGCGATCTCGTCAGGCTGGCCGATGCGCCCGAGCGGCGTCGTGTTGACCGCCCACGTTTCCAGATCGGAGCCGATGACACCTGCGCTATGCGCGCCTTCCGTCTCGACCATACCCGGATTGATGGAGTTCACCCGAATCCGGCGCGGACCGAGTTCCTTCGCGAGCACGCCCGTGATGCCATCGACCGCGCCTTTGGTTGCCGTATAGACGGCGCTACCTGGCGGCGTGATGCGGCTCACCACCGAGCTGACGTTGACAATGCTGCCGCCTTCGCCAAGATGCTTGACCGCCGCCTGCGTGGTCAACAGCAGACCCAGCACGTTCACATTGAAGTGCCTATGAAAATGCTCTTCGGTGATATCTGCGATCGGCGCGAACTCGTACACGCCCGAGTTGTTGACGAGGATGTCGAGACGGCCATAGGTTTCGATGGCCGCATCGATGATGCCTTGCGCGTGCTCCGCTTTCGAAACGTCGCCCGCAACGGCCACGGCCTTGCCGCCCGCTGCGGTGATCGCCGCGACCACACTGTCGGCGCCTTGCCTGCTGGACGCATAGTTCACCACCACCGACGCGCCCTGCGCCGCCAATGCCTTCGCGATGGCCGCGCCGATACCTTTCGATGCGCCGGTTACAACCGCAACCTTACCTGTGAGCTTGCTCATGATCGATTCCTTTAAATGGGTTTCGCGCCGACGCGCTGTCGCGGAGATTCGCGGGGCTGACGTCGATGAAGCTGTACCTGCAGTGGCGCTGTCACTGGATGCAATGTAAGCAGGTCGGCGGCGCGGATAAAGCGGCTGGCGGCGAATAGATACGTCGGTTGAGACGAACAATCGGCAGGAGCGCGATTCGGGCTGCTATGGCATAACAGCGTCAGCGTGCCGTAGAGGGAAAGAAAATCTGTATGGGGATTGCGCGACAAGAGTGTGGCAACGCGATGCGTTGCTCGAACGCCTCGCGCCGCGTCGATTCGGCGGCGTTATGCGGCTCACCAGCGCATTGAGGTTGATTTCAGCGCCTGCGTAACAGCGCAATCTGCGCGGCCACGCTTGCCAGTACGGCCAACGCACCGACCATATCCAGAATGATGGACCACACGATAGCCCTCCTTCCGTTCGCTTCCATCACATTCTTAAACGAACACGCGCGCCATCGATTGAATTCCGAGGGCGAGCAGACAGACGAAGAAGCAGCGGCACGACGGTGCGCATTGACAAGGATACGACCATCGTCGCGGCGTGGGCGTCGGTCGGCATCGAGGTGGACACATCGTGCGGTGAGAGCGGTGGCGTGGGCCACACCCGCATGTGCGACTTGGTGAGTGGCGTGCCCGAGCATCGCGACCATTGTCTGAGCAAAGCCGAACGGGCGACGGCAAGCTGATCTGTTGCCGCGTGTCGCGTGCGACGACTGCGCGGCAAGCCATACGCCACGCAGTCAGGGTCGATAAATGCTTGTCGTGGATTCAGACGCGTTCTGTCATTGCGTCCGACGCGTCAGGCTTCGGCGCGCACCCGCTCCACTTCGGCACCCGGCAGATTGTCGCGCTCGTTGAACAGCGTGAAGTCGAAGTCGATCAACGCAAAGTTGCCGTCTACGTCATACGGTTTGCCTTCGGCACCTTCGGCCTGCCTGAGTGCCGGCACGAGGCCATCGCGCGTGGCAAAGGCAAAGTCGTCCCACAGATACGGGTCGCCTTCAATATTGATCTGCGTGGTCAGCTTGCGGAACCCCGGCGCGGAAACGAAGAAGTGGATATGCGCCGGACGATGCCCATGACGGCCGAGTTGATCGAGCAACAGTTGTGTCTGCCCTTGTGGCGGCACGCTATAGCCGACCGGCACGACGCTGCGAAAGCTGTACTTGCCGTCGGCATCCGTGCGGATCGAGCGGCGCAGATTGAACGCCGGTTGCGACCTGTCGAAATACGAGTAGTTGCCGAGATGGTTCGCGTGCCACACTTCGACCAGCGCATGGGCCACAGGCTTGCCGTCTTCGCCGAGCACGCGCCCGCGCATCACCAGCGTCTGGCCCGGGTCGGTGCCGTCGTCGAGCCGCGCATGCCCGTCGGACACCGGTGCGCCCGCCACATACAACGGACCTTCGATCGTGCGCGGCGTGCCGCCTTCAATGCCGGCCTTCGCTTCCGCTTCGTCCAGGCGCAGATCGAGAAAATGCTCGAATCCGAGCCCCGCGGCGAGGAGACCCAGTTCGCCGCTCTTGCCGGCTTCGCCGACATAGTTCAGCGCGCTCCAGAACTCGTCGGGCTGCACGTCCAGATCTTCGATCGTATAGAACAGATCGCGCACGATCCGGTTCACGATCTGTTTGGTGCGCGGATTGCCTTCACTGGTGGCGCTGTCGTTGATCTTTTGCAGCAGCGCGTCGATGGTTTGCCTGTTCATGGGGTATCTCCTTCGTTCGATGTTCTGGATGACTAATGGATAGCCAATGGATGACTGAGGAATAAATCAGCCAACAACTTCACTTCATGGAAATGACAGCGCCTTGGCGCGTATCGCGCCGCAACCGGTCGATCTTGTCCCAGTCGAGCTTGATGCCAAGTCCCGGCCCTTGCGGCAGATGCAACGCAAAATTCTCGTAGCGCAACGGCTCGGTCAGGATCTCTTCGGTCAACAGCAACGGGCCGAACAGCTCCGTGCCCCACTTCAACTCGCCGAACGTGCTGAAGAGTTGCGCCGACGCGATCGTGCCGACTGCGCCTTCGAGCATCGTGCCGCCGTACAGATCGATGTTCGCAGCCGCCGCAATCGCGGCCACCTGCGCGGCGCCGCTCAAGCCGCCCGATTGCGCGATCTTCACGGCGAACACATCGGCGGCACGCTGGCTGGCAATCGCGAATGCATCCGCCGGGCCGTGCAGCGCTTCGTCCGCCATGATCGGCACCTGGGCCAGTTTGGTCAGACGCTTCAGACCCGCGCGATTGACGGCGGCAATCGGCTGCTCGATCAACGTGACGCCGGCGTCGGCGAAACGGCGGCCGGCCCAGATCGATTCCGCTTCGCTCCACGCCTGGTTCACGTCGACCCGTACTTCGCCGCGTCCTACCAGCGCCTTGCCGATCGCGACCACATGCGCGACGTCGTCGGCCACCGTGCGCGAACCGATCTTCAGCTTGAACACACGATGACGCTTCGCCTCGTACACGCGTGCCGCTTCGTCGATATCGCGGGTCGTGTCGCCGCTCGCAAGCGTCCACGCGACGTCCACCGAGTCGCGCACGCGCCCGCCGAACAGCTCCGACAACGGCACGCCGACGCGCTGCGCCTGTGCATCGAACAGGGCGGTCTCGAGCGCGCATTTGGCGAACCGGTTGCCTTGAAACAGCTCGCGTAATCTGGCCATCGCCGCGCCCGGACGGGTCGCGTCCATGCCCTTGAGCAGCGGCGCGAAATACGTGTCGATGTTGACCTTGATGCTCTCCGGGCTTTCCTCGCCGTACGCGAGGCCGCCGATGGTGGTGCCCTCTCCGACACCCACCACGCCATCCGCGCAACGGATGCGCACCAGCACCAGCGTCTGGCAGTTCATCGTTGCGACCGAGAGGCGGTGCGGACGGATCGTCGGTACGTCGACGAGAATCGTCTCCACGCTCTCGATCTTCACGGGTGTTGCTAGCATGCGTTGCTCTCCTGAACTGCTGTACGGGGAGCCTCATATTAGAAACAAACTTGCGCAGCAGTCCAACACCGATTCCGACTACTTCCATACTCTGACGGTATGAAATGCCGGAATCGGCCGGATGACATCCGCATACCCAGAGACTTGCGTGTGGCAGGTGTGATTCGACGGTCCAGTTGGACAATCAGATCGCTGCCGGCACCAGGAGATATTTCGCCGCCACGAGCGAGCGGCAGATAGAAGCAGGCGGAAGATTCGAGCGCACGCACATGAACTTCAAAGAACATGGTGAAGTCCACTCACAGCATCAACCCGTGCGCCGCAATCCGGCTCTATTCGCTTGCCGGAATACAGGTATTCCTAATCATGTTGAAAGGTCATTGCCCATTCGTCCGCATTGCCCGATATTCGCGTCGCACGATATCCATCAACTCCGCCACCGATGTGCTGGCCGCCTCGCGTTGATAAGTCACGCGGCCGCGCTGCATCAGCATGACGCGATCGGCGATATCGAGCGTCTGCGCGTAATTGTGCATGATCATGATGATAGCGAGGCCGCCCTTCTTTTTGAGCCGCAAGATCAGGTCGATGATGAGCCCCGCTTCGCGAGCACCCATCGCCGCGAGCGGCTCGTCGAGCAGCAGAATCCTCGCATCCGAATGGACCGCGCGAGCGACCGCGATGGCCTGCCGCTGTCCGCCGGAAAGCTGCTCGACCGCCAGGTCGACCGATGGCACGTGCACGCCGATCTCTTCGAGAAATTGCGCCGCGCGACTACGCATGGCGCGGTTGTTCAACAGCCTGAAAGGACCCCGATGGATGATCTCCCGATTCAGGAACATGTTGTGATAGATGCTCAGCGAATTGGCCAGCGCCAGATCCTGATAGACGCATTCGATTCCCAGCGCACGCGCGTGATCGACCGAGCGAAGCATCGTTTCCGCGCCGTGTATGAAGAGCTTGCCGCTTGTCTGCTGATGAAACCCGGTCAGAATCTTGATCAAGGTCGACTTTCCCGCACCGTTGTCGCCCAATACCCCGAGTATTTCGCCTTGCCTGAGTGTCAGCGATACACCATCGAGTGCCGTGACGGCGCCGAACCGCTTGACGATATCCTCGCCGCGCAGCGCCTCCGGTAGCTCCGACATCACAACTCTCCCTTGCGCGCGAGACGAACGACGTGGATGTTGAAGATCATCGCTGCGAGGATCGCGGCACCGAGAATCATGTTGAACGTGAAGGCGTTGATACCGATCAGCGTGAATCCGTCGTTAAGGATGCCCAGCACGGCAGCACCGATGAGGCCGCCGATGATCGTGCCCGATCCGCCGGCCAGTGGCGTACCACCGATCACCGCCGCAGCGACCGCGAGGAACATGATCTGGTTGCCGCCTGCTTGCGGATCGATCGACGAAATCCGGAAAGCCTCGAGAATCCCTGTGAAGCCCGCCAGCACAGCGGCAATAATGAAGTTGCCGAGTTTCAGGCGTCTGACATGAATACCGGCTTCGCTCGCGCCGAGCGGGTTCGCCCCGCCTGCGATAGTGTGCAAGCCCCAGCGCGTATGGCGAAGCAGGACGTGCATGACGGCAGCGATAACCACTGCCCAGATGATCTCGCTGTAACCCCATGCACCCATGATCGCCGCCAATCTCGTACCCTCGGGCGGTGGCACCGGTGTGCCGCGTGAGATCGTCAGCGTGAAGCCGTTGACGAAAAATAGCGTACCGAGCGTGGTGACAAACGATGGAATGCGCAGGTACACCGTCACCGCGCCGTTGACCAGTCCGACTACGGCCGCTGCAAGCAGGCCAGCCAGCACAGCGACCCAGACAGGCAAGCCCGCCTCGCTGGCGAAATACATGACAAAAGGTGCAAACGCGAAAACCATCCCCGCGGACAAATCGATCTCGCCGCCGATCATCAGCATGATTTCGCCAAAGGCAATGATCGCAACCGGGGCGATGAACTGCGACAGGTTCTCCAGGCTCGCGCCCGTCAGCAGAAAGTCACGATTGGCGGTTTCGAAATAGGCGCAGAGGATCAGCGCAACGGCCAGGATGCGAACCTCGCTGGAAAGCCAGACCGGTCTCGACCATAGCCGCCGGCGTTCACGCGGTTTCGAGTTTTCCGTCACAGAAGACGTCACCCTTTGATTCCGCCGGAACGCGGCACGATCTGCGGCTTGGTGCTCTTGCCTTCATAGCGTGTCGAAGTATTCAGGTACGGTTCGACCGTGCCTTTGGTGACGAATTTCAGGCCCGTGTTGACATTGGCCGGACCGACGAGCCCACCGGACGAGAGAAACACGAACGCCTGAACCACGGTGTAAAAGCCTTGCACGTAAGGCTGCTGATCGATCGTAAAGTCCAGAAAGCCCTCGTGTATCAGTTGGACCGTGCGCGGCAACAGGTCGAAGCCGCCGCCGTGTACGCCCTTGGCCGGCAGGTTCGACGCCTTCATCACCTCTGCAACGCCTTGAGTACTGCCGGCGTCGACGGCGAACATGCCCTTGAGGTCCTGGTGACCCAGGTAGAACGACTTGATCTTCGAGAGCTCCTCGTTGACCGTCGCGCCCGTCGCGATGGTTTCCACGTCGATCTTCTTGCCGGACTTCTTGATGGCGGCTACCGCGCCGTCGAGCCGCGGCTGGATGTTGAGCTGCCCCGGCGTCGCAATGAAGATGCCGACCAGACCGCTGTCGATGAGGCTGACGATGCGCTCGCCCATCTGATACCCGGACAGATACAGATCCTGACCGATATAGGACAGACGAGGATTGGCCGTGCCCTGGGGCGCATCGGCGTTATAGGCGAATACCGGAATGCCTGCGTCCAGCGCCGCCTGGATCGGCTTGTCGAACGCTTTCGGATCGACGATCGGCACGGCGATGGCGTCGGCCTTACCGGCGATCGCCGCGTTGACCGCATTCACCATTTCACCAATGTCGGCATTGGCCGAGCCGGTCCACTGATAGTCCATCCCGAGCAACATTGTGGAGTCCTGAATGCCATATTGCGTCGGAACGAAGAATGGATTGGTGGTGACGTGGTTGACGAAGACGATCTTCCAGCGCTTATGCTCCGGGAACGGCCCCGCTTCCGCGGCTTGTGCCGGAGTCAACGCGCCACCAAACATGGCCAGCGCTGCACCGAGGCCCGCGCCTTGCAGCAATCCGCGGCGCGTGCGTTGCACTTCCTCCTTGCCTTCCTGTTGTTCCGCCATGTCAGTCTCCAGTCTCGCAGTTATTGAATAACTCCACTGTGCATGACGGCGCGGGCCAGGAAAGCGCCAGTGCCGGGCCCCACCACACTTCACGAAACGCGTGTGCATGCGCGTGCGCCAGACGACCCTGTGGAAAATGCTATATCACGCGCTTTTCCCCTCAATCGATGTATACCCTTAACTAGTCCGACTATTACTGGTGCCGACACACCGCTCGCGCCTGCGTAAATATTCGGAGCTATTACCTCATATTTGAGTGCCCCGTTTGATGCTCGACGAAAGCTGTCGCGCCCCGTTGTCGGCAAGCATCAGTGTCGGCGTTTGACTAGCTCGTGGCGGATAACGAGTCGAGTCCACGAACGAAGACTTCTTCGCGGGCCGTTCAAGTAGAGCCGATCAGGGTCGGCGTGACACATCGCCTCAATAGTATGACTATCGGGCAGATCAGGAACGCTCATTCGCGTGCGGTTTGGACCATTCATGCCGGGTGGTGGCTGCCGACTTCCAGGATGCTCTCAGCATCTGCGCGCGCGTTTTCGAGTTGAACAAGGCTTGCATGCCGCGCGCCTAGCGGGTCACGATTCTGGATTGCGGTGAGGATCGCCCTGTGCCGTGGCAATGACAGTGCATGCGTGTCCGGATGACGACTGGTCAGTCTGATCGATTCCGTCAGCGCGAGCGATAACATGTTGCCGATGTACGCCAGCATGTCGTTGTGCGTCGCTGTCATGATCGCGCGATGAAACTCGAGGTCTGGATCGAGCAGCTCGCTCGTGGTTTGCGCGTGTTCCATCCGGTCAAACGCGGATGCGATACGTGCAAGGTCGTTGCTGGTCGCCGCGCTGGCGGCGAGCGCCGCCGCGGCGGGCTCGATGATACGGCGCACGGTCAGCAGCGAACTGAAGAACTCTCCTTCCGGAACGCTGTTGATGGTCCAGTACAGGACATCCGGGTCGAGCATGTGCCAGTCCGCACGCGGCCTCACGACACTGCCGACACGCGGTTTCGACACGACCAGCCCTTTTGCCACCAGCACGCGTGTCGCTTCGCGCAGCACCGGGCGACTGACGCCATAGCTCTCGCACAGAACGGCTTCCGCCGGCAAGCGCTGGCCCGGCTGCAGCTTACCGCTGACGATATCCATGCCGAGCTCTTGCACGATGCGGCCATGCATGCTCTTGCGCTGTTGCAGATGACGATAGTCCATGCTGAGAACTCGCGGTTCAGAGGTCGCGGTCATGCACTGTTCAGTTCTGCTCCGATCCATACAGCGTTTGCGACGGCACAGACTCCGTTGTCGACTCGGACAGGGTTGCGCTGCATGGTGGGTCGATGCCTGTTCAAGCATAGCACGCGATATCAGGGTGGGCGACGCGCTCGTTCGTGGCAACGATGTCATCGCTCGACGTACGGACTTCTGCTTCGCACAACCTCCGTCCAGTGTGTTGTCTGCCTGCCCGTTTGCTCTGCATGCAACAATCGCGTCCAGCACATGTCCGGAACTCGACAAGAATCTTTATACCTCAGGGGTATGCATGGAACTGCGCCAACTCCGCTACTTCGTGGCGGTTGCCGAAGAAATGAATATCACGCGGGCCGCGCATCGCCTGCATATGACACAACCGCCGCTGAGCCGGCAGATTCAGCAGATCGAGGAAAGCGTGGGCCTGCCGCTGTTCGAACGCGGCTCGCGGCCGTTGCGCATGACCGAGGCGGGCCGCATTTTCTATACACAAGCCAGGCGTCTGATCGACGAAGCCGACGAACTCGCACCGCTTACGCGCCGCCTCGCGCAACTGGCCGAGCGCATCGTGATCGGCTTCGTGCCGTCGACTCTATACGGCGCACTGCCCGCCGTGATCCGCGCGTTTCGGGAGGCTGCGCCGCATATCGAGCTGTCGCTGATCGAAATGTTCACGCTCGAACAACTGGGTGCGCTCAAGGGCGGCCGTATCGATGTCGGCTTCGGTCGTCTGCGTTTTGACGACGCACAGCTGGCGCGCGAAGTGCTCGTCGAAGAACGGATGATCGCCGCGTTGCCGCAGGATCATCCACTCGCGCGGCAAAAGAAGCCGCTGACGCTGGCCGCGCTCGCGCAGGAAACGCTGATCGTCTATCCGAGCACGCCGCGGCCGAGCTATGCCGACCAGCAGTTATCCGCGCTGCACGATCATGCGCTGGAGCCCAAGGCGATTCATGAAGTCAGGGAGTTGCAGACCGCGCTGGGTCTGGTGGCCGCACAAGTGGGCGTGTGCCTGGTTCCGGAAAGCGTAGAGGGGTTGCGCGCGCACGGTGTGGTGTATCGCGCGATTCCCGCGGCCAGCGTCGCATCGCCGATCATTATGAGCCGGCGTTTGCAGGACGAATCGCCCGCGACCACGCTGATGTGTTCGCTTGCGCGCACGCTGTTCAAACGGGACTGACGCTGCTTTTGCCTCAGGGTTCGTCGAGACGCCGCACGATGTCCGCCATCAGGTTACGCAGCCACACCTGAAAAACCTGGACAGATGGGCAAAGACGCTGGCCCAGGACAAGCCGATCAAATACCCGCCTATGTTCAGGGCCTGCTCGTTACCCTTCCGAGCCTGCTCATTACCCTTCCGGGCCTGCTCGTTACCCTCTTAACGTAGTTGCCCGCCGCGTCGTGCGCCCCGTACATCAGCGGCGCGCACGCTGTCGTGCTGCTGCGCCGCCGCCACAACCGCCTGGCCGAGCGACAGCCCGCCGTCGTTGGGCGGCACCTGCCGATGCATCAACACGCGAAAGCCCGCCGCGCCAAGCCGGGTCGCGACCTGTTCGAGCAGCACGCGATTCTGGAAAACGCCGCCTGACAGCGCGACGCTGCGCGCGTCGACCGGTCCGCTCAGCAGGTCGGCCAGACACTCGACCATGCGCACGATCGCGATCGCGAGCCCCTTGTGAAAACGCGCGGCAACCACCGGCACCGGCGTGCCGCGCTGCAGGTCGTCGAGCAACGCTTGCCACATCGGCCGCGGCTCGATCATGCGCAAACCGTCCGGCGCGATGCTGGTGATTTCGAACGGATACGCGTGCACGTCGCCGTCGTTGCTCAGCGTCTGCGCATCGACCAGCGCCTCCAGTTCGATCGCAGCCTGTCCCTCGTAAAATACGCGCTCGCGGCACACGCCTAGCGTCGCCGCCACCGCGTCGAACAGACGGCCCGCGGAACTCGCGCGGGGACTGCTCACACGTTGCGCGATCATCGCGTCGAGCGCTGCGTGCTGCCGCCGCTTCAAAAAGTGCAGCACGTCGAGGCCGCCGTATTGCCGCGCGAGGTCATGCCAGTCGAACGCCGCGCGCAGATGCGCGTACGCGCTGCGCCACGGTTCGTCGATCGTGCGCATGCCGCCTGGCATCGCCACCGGCTTGAAGCGGCCCAAACGCTGATAGCCGCGATAGTCCGCGAGCATGAATTCGCCGCCCCACAACGTATCGTCCGTGCCGTAACCGAGGCCATCGAGCGCGACACCAAGCATCGGCGGCGCGTCGAGCTGGACGCCGTTTTCGGCCATGCACGCTGCCAGATGCGCGTGATGATGCTGCACCTCGGCCACCGGAACCCGCATGCCTCGTGCAAGGTCGTAGCCGATCTTGCGCGACAGATACTCGGGATGAAGATCGAACGCGACGACCTGCGGCTCACATTCGAACAGACGCAGATACTGCGCAAGCGCGCGGCGATAGTCCGCATACGTCAATGCGTCTTCCAGGTCGCCGAGATGATGCGAGACGATCGCCTGGGCGTCGCGTGCAATGCAGAACGTGTTCTTGAGTTCGCCGCCCATCGCCAGCACCGCCGGCGTGTCGGCGAAACCCGCAGGCAACCGCAGCGGCGCGGGCGCATAACCCCGGGCGCGCCGCATTACGCACGCTGCCCCCTGCACCACGCGCATCACCGAATCGTCGACCCGGCGCGCGATGTCGCGATCGTGCATCAGAAACACATCGGCGATGCGACCCAGCCGCGCGAGCGCATCGGCGTTGTCGATGCACGGCGGCTCGTTGCTGGTGTTGCCGCTCGTCACCACCAGCGCGGTATCGATCGACTCGAGCAGCAGGCGATGCAGCGGCGTGGACGGCAGCATGAAGCCAAGCGTGTCGATCCCCGGCGCGACGCTCTCAGCGACACACTCGGGACCGTCGGCGCGCAGGGTCACGATCGGTCCGCCGGTGCTCGCGAGCAGCGCGCATTCGGCTTCGTTGGGCCTGCAATAGCGGCGCAGCGCATGCAGATCGCGCGCCATCAGCGCGAACGGCTTGTGCTCGCGTCGTTTCAGGCGGCGCAAGCGCGCGACCGCGGTTTCGTCGCAGGCATCGCAGGCGAGCTGAAACCCGCCAAGTCCCTTGAGCGCGACGATCGCGCCATGCCGCAGCAACAGGCTCGCTGCGCGGCATGGATCGTCGCCCTCGATGCGCGCGCCGTTGCGGCTCTCCAGCCAGACGCGCGGACCGCATGCGGGGCACGCGACCGGTTGCGCGTGAAAGCGCCGGTCGGCGGGGTCGTCGTACTCGGCACGGCACGCGTCGCACATGACGAAGGCGGCCATCGTCGTGTTCGCGCGGTCATACGGAATCGCCTGCACGATCGACAGCCGCGGTCCGCAATGCGTGCAGTTCGTGAACGGATAGCGATAGCGGCGCTTGGCCCGATTGGCGATCTCGGCCGCGCAGTCGGCACAGATCACCGCATCGGGCGTGACGCCGGTCTGCACCGCACCGGCCGCGCCCGGCACGATGCGAAAGTCGCTCGCGTGCGCCGCCTCGTTCATTTGATGCCGCTCGATCGCATCGATGCGCGCGAGCGGCGGACATTCCGCGCTCAATCCTTCGATAAAGCGCTGCAGCGTCCACGCATCGCCCCACGCATGAATCAACACGCCGTCGCTGTCGTTGCACACATCGCCAACCACCCCGCAAGCATGCGCGAGCCGCCATACGGTCGGCCGGAAGCCGACGCCCTGCACCAGTCCGCGCACGCGAATCTCCTCGCCGACTGGGCGAGGCATCGGCGGAGGCGGTGTCGAACCCGATCCCGAACCTGCACGCTGTCTATGCATGACCATCGCTTGCTCCCTGCGCGTATTCGCCGATATGCATTCGCTTCCATGTTGCGAATGCGGATATACGCTAGGTGTCCTTCATATTCGCAACACGCCGGACACCAGCACCGGCAGAAACAGATACTTCAGTACTCCTCGCAGCCCGCTCACCGGTTCATCTCGTACGGCGAGATCAGGACCGGCACCGCATCCGGGTCGCGCTGGTCCCTGCTTCGCGTTCATTGAAGACCCCGCCGTTGGCGGAACGAACGATCGAGCGGTTCGATCTCGTCCGGTCCGAAAAAGAATCGATGCTCCGGCATGCGCTGCATGCCGAACTCTTTGTCGGGGTCGTCGTCGAGGGTCACCGCTACGTGCACGTGGTCGTCGAAATCCCGTTCGATCGACTCGATCGTCGCGACCATGCCGCTCAGTGCAATGTCGAAGATGTCCGCGCGTCCGCGTGGACGCAGGCGCACCTGATCACCGGAGCGAATCTCGACACCTGCCACTCGCACGTATGCGAGCTGCGGCCGCGCGTGGAGGAGCTCGGCCCACGGCGAAACGCGCGTCGCGGCATCGTCCGGTGCAGTGGACCTGGACACCGCGCCATGCGCCGGATCGAACCCGCGCACCCGCCGCAAGCTACCGTGCAATTTGCCGATCAGTGCACCGCCGGGCCCCTTGGTGCGCGTGAGCAACGCGCGGGCTCGTTCGTCGGTAGCGGTCATTGCGCGCTTCTCGTCGTCGGTCATGGTCAGAATGCGCAGCGTGAGGATCTCGTCGATCTCGGCGGCATCGAACAGATCGCCGGCGCTTCGCGGCGCGATCTGCGGGAAGTCGTACAGGATGACCGGCGACGCAAGCATCGTGTCGGTCCGTCGTTCATCGCCGACCAGCACCGGCCACAGGCCGATGTTGCGGCACGCGGCGCAGGCGGCTGCCAGCGCGTCCGGCGGATCGATCGACGAAAACCACGTGCCGCCTTCGACAGTGAGCACGGTATGACACGACACCAGCGCACGCAGCGACGCGGCATCGCGCGTCAAGCCGCGGGCATACTCGAGCGGCGTCTCATTGACGATGCGCGTTTTGAGCCGGTAGACATCGGGCGCCACCTGCGCGGCGCTGATTTCAACGCGCCCTTGCAGCGCGGCGCGCGTGCGGCGCAGTGCTCCGCGCAAGGTGCCGGCGCGGTCCGCGAGCGGTTCGAGCTCGCAGGTCGCGTCAAACGAGAACGCGATTTCCCGAGGCGCTTGCAGCAGCTCGCCGAGGCCCAGCACGGGCAACGCGATGTGCTGCTCGGCGGCTTCCTGCCACCGCGTATAGCGCCGTTCGTCGATGTCGAGCTGCGGCACGGTGCGCCACGCGGGCTCGCCCAACTCCGCTGGCGCGGCTGCGTCTGCCACGCTCTGCACGACCTCCAGCACGGTCCGCTCGATCACCTGCAGAAAGCCAGGGCGCACCGCGACGCGAGTGCGTGCATCGCCGCGCAGCAGACATTCGCACTGCGCCACCCACGGATCGCTGCCGGACGCCTCCGCATACGCGTGCGGGTACACACCGCCAAAGGTCCAGCGTTGCCGGTTCTTCACCGAAGTCGGCCGGTACGGATACAGCAGGTAGCCTTCGTACAGCACCGCCTGCACCACACTGTCGACTGCGTTCACGATATGTCCTCCTCGAGCCCGTCGAGCAGACTGGTCACCGCCTGCTCCCTACTCGTGAGACCGCGCCGGGTCCTGAAGCGCGCCAGACGGTCGAACACGTCGCCGCGCAGACAGAGCCACGCACCGTTCGGATCGTTACGGGTCGTCATGTCGCGCCACAGCGCCACCGGCAGCCGGTACGTTGCTTCGTTGTGCAAAGGAATTGGCGCGGACTGCAATGCGCCCGCGCCGTCACGATAGAACACCGTGCCGCTGAATTGCAGCCGCAACGCAATCTCGCCTTCTTCGAGGCCGTGGAAATATTGGCTGGCCGCGACGTTGAAGTCATAGCTGCACGGCACGGGCGGCGCGGGCATGCATTCCCCGGTGAAAGGCGGCACGACCGCTGCCGTATGAGTCCACAGGATCGGGCGCAACGTCGTGCCCCAACGAGCCGGCGCGTGTCGAGTCTTGCGCCCATCGGGCACGTCGTCTGCTTCCGCCATGATGTGTCTCCACTGCGATCCACGTTCTTTTCAGTCACGCAAAGAGACGCGGCGAGTGCCGCACGGCAGTCACGTCTGCAACAGCCGGTCGAAGTCTTTACCGTTCTGTGCGGTTAAAACAATCGAAGCTGCTGCATGTTCTGGTTCGAATGGTGTCCACCGTGATGAGCCCGAAAAACTTTTTTCGAGTATAGGTCAGCGTCGGGAAATACCCCAGGTTTCGCGGCCAGTGCGACCATCGATACGTCGCAAAACTGCAGGCGATCATGCCACCGTCAATAGAGCGAATTGCCGAGCGCACACCGATCACGCTGATCGTCTGGCTCCTCAATCCCGCGCCGCCGAAATCCATCACGATGAGCGCGGGCCCGCCTGACAGTTCGTTGCTCGTCACCGCGAACCAGTACAGGAAAATCCTCGCGCGCAACGGCATCCGCTTGAACGTGTGGGAGTCCGATGGTTCCGTGCAGAACCTGCAGCGCCTGCTCGACCCGAAGCAGCATGTCGACATCGCGCTCGTGCAAGGGGGCGTAGCAACCGGGCACGACACGTCGTCGCTGATGAGTCGCTCGGCAGCCTGTTCTATGTGCCAGTGGTGGTCTTCTATCGCGGCACCGGCATCACGCAAGTTTCACAACTGGAAGGCAAGCGCGTCGCGATCGGCCGCGAAGGCAGCGGCACCCGTCTGATTGCGCTCCAGTTACTGGAGGCCAACGGCATCGCACCAAGCGGCGACACCGTGCTGGTGCCGAGCGACGGCTTGCACGGCAAGAGTTTTCTCTACCGCACGCTGCCGTTCTGGCTGGCGAGCATCGGTGACCGCACGCTCGTGCTATTGCTGCCGGTCGCGGTGCTGCTGTTTCCGGCCATGCGCCTCGTGCCCGCGCTGTACCGATGGCGCGTGCGCTCGCGCAGCTACTACGGTTCGCTGATTGCGATCGAGCGCGGCGCGCTCGCCGATCCGACCGACGACGAGCGCCAGCAGCTCTTCGCGCAACTGGATCAGATCGAGGCGTCGCTGAATCGGCTGCGCATGCCGCTTGCGTATACCGACGCGTTCTACGTATTGCGCGAACACGTCGGTTTCGTGCGCAGCCGGCTGACGGCGGGTGCGCGACAACGCAGCACCGCGTAGCCGGGGTGTGGGGATTTTATGCGTCGGGCGCGGCGGGCGCTGCCGGCGAGTTCGCCGGGGCGGCGACTTCTGCAGTCTGGACGGACGGTTCCGTCGAACTGGCCTGCGGCTTGCCGTCGGCGTCGGGCTGCGAACTCGTGGCAGCGTCGACCGGCGTGAGCGCTATTTCAGCGGCCGTTTCAGCCGCCGCTTGAGCCGTTTTAGCCGTTTCAGCCGCCGGCGCTTGCGCCGCTGCGGCTGGCGCCTTCGGCGCGCTCCTGGCCGCGCGATGCGCCTGCAAACGCTGCGCGCCCGCCGCTTCCTGCGCGGTGACCTTGCCCGCCTCGGCGCCCGTCAGATCGACGCGCGCCGCGCCTTCGACCAGGCATTTCCAGTAGCGGCTACCACGGCACCACGTCTTGATCGCGTCGCGCAACTCGGCTTCGCTCAGCGACAGATCCTTCGCATGCGCGATGAGGTCTTCGAAGATGCCGACCTTCAGCGGCAGCTTGGGCGCCGGATTCTTCGGGAACGCCACCGGGAAGCGCTTTTGCAGACGCCCGATCGACTTCACCACCGGGTCCACCGGCCGCGCGTCCGCCGCGGGCTTCGCATGCGCGTGCGGCGCGGGCGTGTCGCCGCGCGGCTGCGCGGGCTGGCGGGCAGGCCGCGCGCCCGACTTCGAACCGGTCTTGGAGGCTGGCTTGGCAGCTGGCTTGGAAGCAGCGGGCTTGGCACCGCGTTTGGCGGCAGGCGCGGCTTCGGCGCGTGCCGCGGCCAGTTGCTTCTTCAGTTCAGCGAGTTGTTCGAAACCCATAGCGCACAATCGATCGAGAAAGACGAGATTGTAGCAGTGTGTGACTGTGCGCTCCGGACAACCCCAAGCGGCAGGCCGCGCGTGCCGCCGCAATGACGCGCGCCGCTGCGGCCACCCGCCGGGTTTCCCGCTTCAACTGCTGCCGGGCGCGGCACGAGACCTCGGGCTCGACACGGCACGCGCGCTGCCAGGATCAGCGTCAATGCGCGTCAGGTTCGGACCGGCACGGGCGCCTCAGCGTCGTATGACTTCAGGCCCGACACCGCGACGCTCAAGCCCGGCCGGCCCTCGTTATTGCGCAGCGACAGACTGAGCTGATGCCGCTCGGCGATGCGCGACACGATCGCGAGGCCAAGCCCGCTGCCCTCGCCCCGGGCATCCTCGCCGCGATAGAAGCGGTCGAACACCCGCTCGAGCTCGGCCTGCTGGATACCCGTGCCGCTATCGACGACCTCGAACCCAACGCTGTCGCCCGCGCGCCTGAGGATCACATCGACGCGGCCACCGCGTGGCGTATGGCGAATCGCATTATTGATCAGGTTTCCTAACAGAACGCTCATCCCGTGCGGCTCGGCCAACACCGTATAGGTGTCGTTCCGCGTGCGGGCGTCTTCGCAGACGAGACCGAGATCGACGTCCCTCGTCTCGGCCAGCAGCGAACAATCGCCCACCGCGTGCTCGCCGATCCGGCGCAGACTGGTCGGCACCATCGAGGTAACCGGATACGCGTCTTCGCGTGCCAACGCGAGCAGTTGCTGCACGAGGTGAATGATCCGGTTCACGCGCCCCTCGACGCGCTCGAGCATCTGCCCCTCGCCCTTGAGCGAGCCATCGCGCGAAGCTGCCTGCAGTTGCAGCTTCAGCGCGGCGAGCGGCGAACGCAGCTCATGCGCGGCATCGGCGATAAACGTGCGCTGCGCCTGCGACGCCGTGTGCAAGCGCTGCAGCAGATCGTTGAGCGCTTCCACCAGTGGGCTGATTTCGACCGGCACGGTGCCGTCCAGACGCAGCGGCTCGAGCGAGTCGATCGAACGGGTCGACAGCGCGCTCGACAGACTGCCGATCGGCGCCAGCCCGCGCGCCACCACCAGCAGCACCAGCACGATCGCCACCGGCAGCAGCACGGCGAGTGGCCACAGCGTGTGCAACGCAAGGCGCAGCGCCAGGTCTTCGCGCACGGAGACGGGTTGCGCCAACTGGATATAGCGATCCTGCTGATCCACCCCGAAGGTGCGCCAGTAATATCCGCCACGCTGGACGGTATGGAAGCCCTCGGGCATGCGCTGGAATGCGGGCGTACGCGTCGAGTGGTACATCAGCTCGCCGTCGCGATCCCAGATTTCGATGACGATCCGGTCGTCGGCCAGACCGCCGAGGTCGGGGTTGCGTTGTTCGCCGCCGCCCGCGTGCCTCAAGTCCGACGGCAACGATAGCGCCACCGTGCGCAGCTCGTAGTCGAACAGCTCGCCCGCTTCTTCGCGTGCCGTATGAAAGATCCCGAGGCCGGCCACGGCCGCGGCCACCGCCATGCCGAAGATCAGCCAGCCCAGCAGCCAGCGGCGAATCGACGTCATCAACACCTCTTCAAACGATAGCCCACCCCGCGCACGGTCACGACCTGGTCCGCGCCGATCTTGCGCCGCAAGCTGTGCACGTGGACTTCGATTGTATTGCTGCCCACCTCTTCGCCCCAGCCGTACAGTTTTTCTTCCAGCTCGGCCTTGGTGAACACGCGCGTGGGCTCCTCGATCAGCGCCTGCAGCAGCGCGAACTCGCGCGGCACGAGGACGAGCGGTGCGCCGTTTTTGGTGACTTCGTGCGCCGCCGGGTCGAGCGTGAGGTCGCCGTGCGCATACACCGGCTGCTTCTGGCCGGTGCGCCGGCGCGACAGCGCGCGCACCCGCGCGGCCAGCTCGTCGAGGTCGAACGGCTTGATCAGGTAGTCGTCAGCGCCGGTGTCGAGACCGCGTATGCGTTCGTCGACGGCATCGCGTGCGGTCAGGATGATGACCGGCGCAGCACCGCCGCTTTGGCGATAGGCGTTGAGCACGTCGATGCCGTCCTTCTTCGGCAAGCCGAGATCGAGCAGTACGAGGTCGTACACGCCGTTGCCCAGCGACAACTCCGCCGCGCGGCCGTCCGCGGCCCAGTCGATCGCGTAGCCGGCCCGGCGCATTGCGCCCAGCACAGTTTCGGCAATCATGTCGTCGTCTTCGACCAATAGCAGACGCATGGCCTCTCCTCTGTCCGGTTTGCCCGCATTGTCGGGGCCGCTAGCTTAACGCTTCCTTAGGGTTTGCCGAAGGCACGCCGATGCAATGCCGACGGCACGCTGGAAAAAGCGGCCGGCGTGCTCGTGCGGGCGGCCGGCGCGATGATGTTGACGGATACGCAACCCGCTCAGTTACAGATCCGCGCGCCAGACCGGCAACCGTTGCCGTTCAAGCGTGTCGCCGATCAGGTAACCGGTCAGCCGGAAATCAGCCACGACCAAAGCGAAACGGACGGTGGCGGTGACGGCGCACATCGACAGCCGCGCTGAAGAAGCAGCCGGTATGAAGCGCAGTTCGCGCGAGGCCACCACCCGCTCACACCCCGCTACGGCAGCAGGTCGGCGAACCCGCCGACGGGCGCGCCCAACGCGCGAATCGCGTCGGCCACCTGCGGCGACAGCAGCGCCTGCAATTCATCGGCATGCCGGTAATCGCGCATACCGTCACTGAGCGCGAACTCACCGGCCGTAGCCGGATGGCAATAGATTTCACCCACCCCGGCAGGCAGGGCGGCAAGCGCCGCGAGCCATGCCGCCTCGTCCATCCGTCCACTGCGGGCCACGCCGATCACATAGTCGTTGTGCGCGATTCCCGCGCGATCGAGGCGCGCCCTCACCTGCGCGATCCACGGTCGCAACCAGAGCGGCGCGTTGGCCTCGAATGGCAGGCGCATCGCCTTCATGCCGTACTCGCGGCCGATCGCGAGGATCAACCCGAGCACCGTCGGGTGCAAATGAAAGTGCTTGTGTGTGTTGACGTGGTCGAGCGTCAGGCCGGTATCGGCAAAGGCCTGGAACTGCGCGCGAATTTCGCGTTCGAGCTGCTTGCGCACGTGCGGCAGAAAGAAGAAGCGCACGCCGTCGCGCACCATGTTGTTGCCGAAGCGGCCGTGCGCGTCGAGCAATGCGCCGATCGACGCACGCGGCGCCAGTGCGTCGCCATCGGCCAGCACCAGATGCAAACCGACCCGCAGCCGCGGCAACGCACGCGCACGTGCAACCGCATCGCTCGCGGCTGGCGCGCCGATCATCAGGCTCGCGGCGCTCAGCACACCATCGCGATGCGCGCGCTCGACTGCCAGATTCACGCGCGGATGCAGGCCGAAATCGTCGGCGGTCACGATCAGCCCGCGCGGCTCAGCCGCCATCGGAAGCCTCCATCACGTCCATCACGCGCAACCGCCCAGCGCGAGCGGGCGACGCACCGACCGGTACGCGCGTGCCGCGCCACATCACGTGCGAGCCGAACGCGCTGGCGAGCCATTGCAGCGCCAGCAAGGTATCGCGCAACGGCACGAGCGGCAGATCGCGCCAGAAGGTACGCTCGCGACGCGAGGCGCGCAAATGCAGCAGCAGGCGCGCGGCCAACCCGGCCGCCGTGGCAGCCGCGCTCACGAATTTCGCGGCGTCGGGCACGTGAGCGCAGGCGCCCGCCATCAGCGCAGCGGTCAACCACGCGCCGGTCACCACCCACGGTGTCGGGAACGTGATGAGCAGCGACGCGAAGCCCAACGGATTCACCGAGCGGATCGTGCGCAGCCAGCGCGTCTCGCGCTGCCACAGTGCGCTAAAGGTCGGCTCGATCACATCGGTGGCGACCATCACCCGCGAGAGCACCGTTTGCAGCCCCAACGCACGCACGTGCTCGGCCAGCCAGTAGTCGTCGGCGAGACAGTTTTTCAGCGCATCGAAGCCGCCGATGCGCTCAAGCGTCGCGCGGCGTAACGCGAGCGTCGCACCGAAGCCGAAGCGGCGCGAACCCGACGCGTGCGCAACCCGCACCGACGGCGCGAACCATTCGTTGATGAAGAGCGCGCCCACGCGCGGCCAGAAGCCGCCGACACCCCGCGCCACGTACAGGCAAGTGACGACGCCCACATTCTGATCGGCAAGCGGCGCTGCGACGCTGTCGAGATAGTCGGGTTCGACGGCGATATCGCTATCGGCGATTACGATGATGTCGTGACGCGCCCGCTCCGCCATGTTGATCAGATTGCTGACCTTCAGGTTGCTGCCGTGCACGCGCGTATCGATCGCGAGTTCGATGTCGTGCGAGGGATAGGCGGCCTGCAAGCGGCGCACCACCGCGATCGCGGGATCGTCGGGCGACGACACGCCGAGCACTAGTTGAAAATGCCGATGGCGTTGCTCGCAGAAAGTCCGCAGATTGTCGTAGAGACGCGGCTCGGCGCCGCACAGCGGTTTGAGCACGCTGACGCCGACCTGCGCAAAGGGATGCGACGCGCAGGCAATCGATCCGTTAGGTGTACTGGATGCATCGCGGCCCGCCAACGCGGCCTTGCGGCGAGTGCCGAAGAATGGCATCGCCACAGCGGCGAGCATCGCGTACAGCGATGCGCCGGTGCAGCCGGCCAGCAGGATCCATTGGCATGCCGTCAGTGCGTGCGCCGCCATTAGCCGTTTCCGTCAGTGCCCGGGCAGCACGAACGGTGTTCCCGTAAGACGTAGATGGAGAGTGACGAGCCAGCGCCGCGGACAATCCGATGCCACCGCAACCGCAGACGTCGGCCATGCGGGCAACGTGGATTGCCTCGCTCGCAACGCATAGCGGCGTTCGATAGCGAACTTGAACGCGGCCTGCGCGAATTCGCGTACCGCGATCACGCCGCCGATGATCACCGCGATCGCGCACAGCCGGACCGACATCGAACCGAACCCGCTCTGTTGCACGGGCAACACCAGCGCTGCGCAGACCACGGCCCCGGCGCCCATGGCCGTGAGCGATGCGGCCAGCAGATGAGCTCGCAGTATGTCGACGGTGACTGGCTTCATAACGTGATCTCGTGACCTGAGGGGATGCACGGCGCCATGAATCGGCACAATGGATCAGCATAACCGCGCTTGCCGAACATTGCATCGATGCACTTACGATCGGATTGCGCCAGGCTGACGCGCTACCGGTTGCCGTGCTCATCTGGCCACGCGGCAACGGTTCATTGACGGCCGATAGTATCGATTCAAGCTGAAGGAAACCTTAAGCAAACGCACGCTATAAAGCAAGTACTGAACAGCATGGTTAAACTTCGGATGCACGACTCGCCGCTTGCATCAATATGCTTGTAGTCATGCCATTTACATTAAAAGGGAATCCCTGAACTCATGCGCGTACTCCTCGTAGAAGACGACGACCTGATCGGCTGCGGTATCGAAGCCGGGTTGCGTCAAGCCGGTTTCACGGTCGACTGGGCGCGCGATGGCCACAAGGCCAATCTCGCGCTCGACACCACCGCCTACGCGCTCGTGATACTCGATCTCGGCTTGCCGCGCGTATCCGGCATGGAGGTGTTGATGCGGCTGCGCGACGCCGGCAACCACGTGCCGGTGCTGGTGCTGACCGCGAAAGGCACGGTGGTCGACCGGGTTAGCGGTCTCGAAGCGGGGGCCGACGATTACCTCGGCAAGCCCTTCGACCTGACCGAACTGATCGCGCGTTGCCGCGCGCTGCTGCGCCGCGCGCAAGGCCGCAGTGTCGAGTTGATCCGCTATCAGGATCTGACGGTCAACCCCGCTGCGCAAACTGTCGAAGTGGGTAACACGCGCGTGTCGCTCACGTCGCGCGAATGGGCGATCCTGTTGCAGTTGCTGACCAATCAGGGTATTCCTCAGTCGCGTTCGCGGCTCGAAGAGAGTCTGTATGGGTGGCAGGAAGAAATCGAAAGCAATGCAATCGAGGTGCACGTCTCCAATCTGCGCAAGAAACTCGGCGCGGGGTTGATCAAGACCGTGCGCAATATCGGCTACGTGGTGGAGAAAGGGTGATGGGCCCGTCGATTCGCCGGCGCCTCGTGCTGCTGGTGCTGGCGAGCATTGCATTGATCTGGGGCGTTGGGCTGCTCTCCAGCTATCGTCAGGCCACGCACGAAGTCGCCGAATGGGAAGGGGCGCGTCTCGCGGAACTGGCGCAAATTCTCGCGCTGCTCGATCAGCGCAATCTGACCACGCTCGCCAACGCGCGCATCGACGTGCGCGAAGAAGAAAAAGGCGGCGAGCCAGGCGCCAACGATCTCGACGACGACGACTCGCTGCCGCGCGACGCTCTCTTCCAGGTGCGCGACGCGCACGGCGAGGTGCTGGCGGGCAGTCCGCCATTGCGCGCGCTCGGTGGGTGGGATCTGCCAGTGCCGGCCGTCAGCGGCACGCAGGACATCATGCTGGGCGGCCAGATGTATCACTCGTTCACGTTGCGCGACACCGCGCTCGGCCACACCGTGCGGGTGTTCGAACCGGCCAATACGCGCAGCGATCTGGTGAGCGGCGTCGCGAGCCGGATCGCGCGGACCACGCTGGTCGCACTGCCGGTGCTGGCGCTGCTGGTGTGGTTCAGCATCGGCTGGAGTCTGGCGCCGCTGAAGCTGCTGTCGGATGCGATCCGCTCGCGCGACATCCACCGGATGGAGCCGGTCGACATCGGCCACGCGCCGCTCGAAGTGCGGCCGCTCGTCGATGCGATCAATCAGATGCTGGCGCGTCTGCTGAATTCGCTGGAGCGCGAGCGCGCATTTACCGCCGACGCCGCCCATGAACTGAAGACGCCGCTCGCCGCGATCAAGGTGCAGGCGCAAGTCGCGCTGGCCGAACCGGACACGGTGTTGCAGCGGCTGGCGATGGAGCGCGTGGTGCAAGGCGTGGATCGCAGCGCGCGGCTTGCGGAGCAGTTGCTGCTGCTCGCGCGGCTGGACTTGCACGAGAAACTGTCGACGGAACCGCTCAACCCGGCGAGTGTGGCGAAGAACACGCTGCTCGCGAACCAGCGCAACGCGCAGCAGAAAAACATCAGCGTGACGCTGATCGGCGACATGCGCGCCGAGATCAACGCGGAACCGGTGCTGATCGGCATCCTGCTCGACAATCTGCTCGATAACGCGATCAAGTACGGACGCAGCGGCGGCAACATCGAAGTCGCTGTGCGGCATGCCGACGACCGCGTGCAGGTGAGCGTGCGCGACGACGGCCCCGGTGTTTCATCTGACGATCTGGCCCGGCTCACGCATCGTTTTTTTCGCGCGACCGGCAATCAAGCGACCGGCAGCGGCCTGGGGCTGTCGATCGTCGCGCGCATCGCCGAGCATTTCGGCGCTAGCCTGCGGCTGGGCAAAGGCATCGGCGATCGGGGGCTGGCGGTCGAAGTGTCGTTTCCCGCTCACGCGCCCGCGCACTGATACGCCAGTCCGCCAGCGCAGTGCCCGCCTGGAACTGGCCTGAAGCGGGCCTGAAGCGGGCCTGAAGCTGGCCTAGCGCCGGCTCGTTTCACCGACGGCGGAGCGCGCCTGCGCCCGCACGGTCCGCGCACCCCGCGGCGCACTTCGCGCGGCGCGCTCAGACGACTCGCTGAACTGCCACGCGATCAGCCCCGGCACGAACACCAGCAGGTCGCGGATGCGCCGCGCGCCGGCCAGCGCGAGACAGGTGGACGGATCGAGACCGAGCGCGCCGCCGACCAGGATGAAGCCGCCTTCCTGCACGCCGAGTCCGCCCGGCACGAAGAATGCGGCGCTGCTGATCGCCTGGATCAACGACTCGATCACCACCGCTTCGACGAGCGTCACTTGCACGCCGAGAAAATGCAATGCGAGCCAGATTTCCAGCGACGTCATGAAGCATTGCAACGGTTGCCAGAAGAACAGATAGCGCAGCACCACCGCGCGCCGCCGCCAGATCAGCTTGATGGACTGGTCGATGCGCGCCGAATGGCCGACCAGCGCCGCAAGCTTGCCGCTCGTCATCCGGTTGAGGACGCGCGTGATGCGCTCGAACGGGTTCGCATGCTGGACGAACGCGAACAGCAGCAACAGCGGCGTGAGCGCCGCCACGCCCCACGCCAGTTGTCCGGCGAGGCGCAGCGTGTCGGAGTGCGCATGTGCGAACAGGAACCCGATGCCGACCATCGTGAACAGCAACTGGCTGATCACGGTGAGCTGCATATCGACGACGATGCTGCCTGCCGCCGTCGCCGGCCGCACACCCCAGCGCCTGAGCATGCGGAACGACACCAGCTCGCCGCCGATGCGCGCCACCGGCAGCATGCTGTTGACCGATTCGCGCACCCAAACGAGGTGCAGCATCTTGCCGAGACCCGGCCGGTTCGCGCCGCGGATCAGCGAACGCCAGTCGCACGCGTTGGCGAGCATCGGCAGCACATGGGCGAGCGCCGCCACCACGAGGCCCGCGCCGGCGGCCCGCAGCGCGCCGAGCACGGCGCCTGGATCGGCGCGCCAGACGAGCCACAGAGATAGCAGCAGGCCGGCAAACGCGGCCACGCGGCCGAGATGCTTCATCACGCGGCCGCCTCGTGCGCGCGCCCGGTTGCCGCTGTGCCGTGTTCGTTTTGTGATTCGAAAAAATCTTGCATTATTGCCTGTTCAACCCGCCGTTCATCCGTCATTCGTCCTGTGCCGCCGACAACAGGCCGTCACCATCCACTTTGAAACTAAAACCGCGCCAGACCACGCGCGACGACCTGAAGCTCGCAACGAAAATCGCAAACGATACGATATCCCATAACGGCAGCAACCACAGATCGCGATGCGGCTGCCGCAATGCGCGGTCCACCAGCAGCTGCACCGCAAGCCGCGCGCCCATCGCGGCCAGCACGAACGGCCACGCCCACAGCGCGCCGCCCGAAAACGCGACGGCGAGCAGCGCGAACGCAAACGGATAGATCAGCGCCGAGCCGAGATGGCCCCAAGGATTGATCCGGCGTATCGTGCGGCTCCAGCGCAGTTCGTGCGCGATGAGTTTCCTCGCGCTCGATTCGACACACGCATGCGCGATCGCGAACGGCGGGATCACCACCTTCTCGCCGATTGCGCGCACCGCCTCGCCGATTGCGTGATCCTCGGCCAGATGCCGTACGAATGGCGTGAAGCCGCCGATTTTTTCGTACGTGTCGCGCCGCATCGCGATGGTCTGTCCGAAGCACGGACGCGCGAGCCCGAGCGCCAGACCGGTCACGACGCCGGGCAGGAACTGGTAGTTGGTGGCCTTCGCCGACAGGCGCGGCCAGAAGCCCGGGTCGGGCTGCCCGCGATACGCGCAGGTGACGAGTCCCACGTCCGGCTTCTGCAATTCTCCGATCACGTTGCGCAGGTAGTCGGGGCCGACGCTCACGTCGCTGTCGGCGAACACCAGCACGTCGTGCCGCGCTTGCGGCAGCATATTGAGGATGTTGCTGATCTTGCGGTTCGGGCCATAGAGGCGCGCATCGGCCACCACGGTCATGTCTGCGTCGGGATGCTGTCGCCGCAATTCGTCGACGGTGCGCAGCGCGGGATCGGCCGGGTCGTGCACGCCGAACAGGAATTGCACGGCCCCGGGATAATCCTGCTCGCAGAAGCTCGCCAGATTGGCAAACAGCGCCCGCTCGTCGCCGTGCAGCGGCTTGACGATCGTGACCGGCGGGAAGCTGGTCGGCGCGGACACCGGCCGGGCGAAGAAGCGCCCGATCAGCACGCCGGCGAGCACCGTGTAGCCGATGCCGACCACGGCCGCTGCCGCACATGCGTATGCCAACGTGACCATGACCAGGTGCGTGGCGCTCACGCTTGGTGGGCGCGCAGGAAACGGAAAAATTTGACGCCTTCACGCAGGCGCCGCTTCATCATGTCCCAGCTCGTCAGCATCTCGCGCAGAATCTCCCAGACTTTCGACGGCCGGAAATAGAAGCGCTTGTAGAAGTTTTCGAGCTGGTGATAGATCTCCTCGCGCGACAGATGCGGGTAGCCAATCGCCGCGAGTTGCACGCCCTCCTTGCTGACGAGGTTGATGACCTTGTTCTCTTCGAGCCAGCCGTTCTCGACGGCCTGGTTGTAGAGCCGCGTGCCGGGATAAGGCGCGGCGAGCGATACCTGGATCGTGTGCGGATTGATTTCCTGCGCGTACGAGATCGTCTTCTGGATCGTGTCGTGCGTCTCGCCGGGCAGACCGAGAATGAAGGTGCCGTGAATCTTGATGCCGAGCTTGCGGCAGTCTTCGCTGAAGCGCCGCGCGATGTCGGTGCGCAAGCCCTTCTTGATGTTCAGCAGGATCTGGTCGTCGCCGGATTCGTAGCCCACCAGCAACAGGCGCAGGCCGTTTTCCTTCATGATCTTCAGCGTCGAGTACGGCACGTTCGCCTTCGCGTTGCAGGACCACGTCACGCCCAGCTTGCCGAGGCCACGTGCGATTTCCTCGACGCGCGGCTTGAAGTCGGTGAAGGTGTCGTCGTCGAACATGATCTCCTTGACTTCAGGCATGTTGTCGCGAATCCACTTCACTTCGGCCAGCACGTTTTCCACCGAGCGCGTGCGGTAGCGATGACCGCCCACCGTTTGCGGCCACAGGCAGAACGTGCATTTCGAGCGGCAGCCGCGGCCCGTGTAGATCGACACGTACGGATGCTGCAGATAGCCGATGAAGTAGTTGTCGATCTTCAGGTCGCGCTTGTACACCGGCGCGACGAATGGCAGTTCGTCCATGTCTTCGAGGATCGGCCGCGCTTCGTTGTGCTCGATCGAACCGTCCGCGCCGCGATAGCTCAGACCCTTGATCTGCGCGAACGGCTTGCCCTCGGCGATCTCCTGGCAGGTGAAGTCGAATTCTTCGCGGCACACGAAGTCGATCGCCTCGCTGGCGGTCAGCGAATTATGCGGATCGACCGCGACCTTGGCGCCGACCATGCCGACCAGCAGCGATGGCTTGCGTTTTTTCAGGTCTTCGGCGAACAGTGCGTCGGAGGGGAAAGACGGCGTGCTGGTGTGGATGATCACCAGCTCGTAGTCCTGGGCGATGTCGAGCGTGGCTTCGACGGACAGGTTGTCGGCGGGCGCGTCGACGACCCGGCTACCGGGCACGAGTGCCGCGGGTTGCGCGAGCCATGTCGGATACCAGAACGAGCGGACTTCGCGCTTCGCCTGATAGCGCGAGCCCGCGCCACCATCGAAGCCGTCATACGACGGCGCCTGCAAGAACAGAGTTTTCATTGATGCCCCAGCAAGCCTGATCGGCGCTTTCAGTTTTCTGTCGGGAAGGACGGGAACCACCGCGCGCTTACGCACAGCGACAGGCCGTGGCGCGAATGGTACGGAGCAAAGCTGAAGGAAACCTGAAGAATAATACTGCGTTCCGGCTGCGAACGGCACCGATCTCATGGCGGGATTTTGCGTAGATGGCGCGGAATTTTTCGCAATCCCGGTCGCGGCAAAATGCAGGATGATTCGCGCGGTCGGGTCATTGGACCGCCTCGTTGCGCCAGTTCGTTGGACTTGTTCATTACGTCGGCTCATTGCGCCGGCTCATTACGCCGGCTCATTGCGTCAGCTCATTGCGTCAGATGCCTTGCCCATTCGAGCCAGCCGAGATTCAGGGCAGCGTTTACCACTACACCGAGTGCCGACGCGATCGCCGCGATCATGGTCCAGAACGCCGAGCGCCGCGCGGCCAGCGCCGACGTATGCGCCGCCGTGGCCGCATCGCGCGACGCGCTTGCCGCCGCCTGCGCGATGTGCGACGACGACTCCATCTGCGCCAGCGATTTCACCGCGAAGCCGCGCTCTTCGTCATGCGCGGCCGTACGCGCCGCGAGATCCTTTTCGAACAGATAGCGATGGCAGAACGGCGTGAGCGGATCGTCGGGGTTCTGCGCCGCGAAGAACCTCGCATAAGCTTCGCCACCGTTGTCGGTTATTTCCTTGTATGCGGTGTCCTTGTCCACGACGCCCTCGTTGTTTGGGCCTCGCGGGCACCGGCGCGGCGCTGCCCAGGCTGTGCGCGCGCTCGCGGTGACAGCAGTGCATCCGCGCAACCAGCGCGACGCGACGCTCGTCGATATGCGTGATGCATTACTCGATGGAATCGGCGCTACCGTGGACGGCACCCTGTAACGGCAGCAGCGCAAACCATACGGCCAATATGGCCGATATGGCCAATGCCGCCATGCGGCCGGCCCCACGCGTTCAGCGTGCGGGCGGGCCGCCCTGCTTTCTCAGACTGGCTTGATATCCGCCGCCTGTTTGCCCTTCGGTCCCTGCTTGATTTCGAAGCTGACCTTCTGGTTTTCCTGCAACGATTTGAAACCCTCGGTGCGAATCTCGGAGAAATGCGCAAACAGATCTTCGCCACCGTCGTCAGGGGTGATGAAGCCAAAGCCCTTTGCATCGTTGAACCACTTCACTGTACCGGTTGGCATGTCGATTCCTCGTGTGCATCTGGTTGATTGGGCTGTATTCGCCGACGGTGGGTGGTCGCTTGTGGACCTTGCCGTGCGCGGGTCGTGCCCGCTGCAGGCAGCGTCCGCGGCTGCGGGCCCGCGCCGGTTCCTGCCACTGCCGCTTGACTTTACGCCTGTTTGCGCGCTCCCGCCTCAGTGGATTTCCCGGCCTCGCGACGGCCTCCCCCCAAGCGGCGCGCACCGTGCCCGGGCGGGTGGGCAATGCGATCTTCGCCAATCAGATAAGATATTCGGTATCGGCAGTCCATCCATGGCCGCGCAGGTCTCGTCCGATTGTTTCGCGAGCGCGCGGCCTGTCGTTTTTCCACTTACAGGAACCCAGCATGGCCATCCCGAGCTACACCGATACCCGACTCCTGATCAACGGCGAATGGTGTGACGCCGCCAGCGGCAAGACCCTCGACGTCATCAACCCTGCCACGGGCGAGGCCATCGGCAAGGTGGCGCATGCCGGTATCGCCGATCTGGATCGCGCGCTCGAAGCCGCTCAACGTGGCTTCGAAGCGTGGCGCAAGATTCCGGCCAACGAACGCGCCACGACGATGCGCAAGGCCGCCGCGCTGGTGCGCGAGCGCGCCTCCGACATCGCCCGCCTGATGACGCAGGAACAGGGCAAGCCGTTTGCCGAAGCGCGCGTCGAAGTGCTGGCCGCCGCGGACATCATCGAATGGTTCGCCGACGAAGGCCGCCGCGTGTACGGCCGGATCGTGCCGTCGCGCAACCTCGCCGCGCAGCAACTGGTGCTCAAGGAACCGATCGGTCCGGTGGCGGCGTTCACGCCATGGAATTTCCCGGTCAACCAGGTGGTGCGCAAGCTCTGCGCGGCGCTCGCGTGCGGCTGCTCGTTCCTCGTCAAGGCGCCGGAAGAAACCCCGGCGTCGCCGGCGGCGCTGCTGCGGGCCTTCGTCGAAGCCGGCGTGCCGGCCGGCACGGTCGGCCTCGTGTTCGGCGACCCGGCCGAAATCTCCGGCTACCTGATTCCGCATCCGGTGATCCGCAAGGTCACGTTCACCGGCTCCACGCCGGTCGGCAAGCAACTAGCCGCGCTGGCCGGCGCGCACATGAAGCGCGCGACGATGGAGCTGGGCGGTCATGCGCCCGTCATCGTGGCTGACGACGCCGACGTGGCGCTCGCCGTGAAAGCGGCCGGCGGCGCGAAATTCCGCAACGCGGGCCAGGTCTGCATTTCGCCGACCCGCTTCCTCGTGCACAACAGCATCCGCGAAGAATTCGTCGCGGCGCTCGTCAAGCACGCCGAAAGCCTCAAGCTCGGCGACGGCCTTGCGGAAGGCACGACCCTCGGGCCGCTCGCCAACGCGCGCCGGCTCACCGCGATGACCAAGGTGCTCGACGACGCGCGCAAGACCGGCGCGAAAGTCGAGACGGGCGGCGAACGGGTCGGTAATGCGGGCAACTTCTTCGCACCGACCGTGCTGACCAACGTGTCGCTCGAAGCCGACGTGTTCAATAACGAACCGTTCGGCCCGATCGCGGCGATTCGTGGCTTCGACAAGCTCGAGGAAGCGATCGCCGAAGCTAACCGTCTGCCGTTCGGTCTCGCCGGCTACGCGTACACGAAGTCGTTCAGCAACGTGCATCTGCTGTCGCAGCAGATGGAAGTCGGCATGCTGTGGATCAACCAGCCTGCCACGCCTTCGCCGGAAATGCCGTTCGGCGGCGTGAAGGATTCCGGCTACGGTTCAGAAGGCGGTCCGGAAGCGATGGAAGGCTATCTGGTCACGAAGGCGGTGTCGGTGATGGCGGTTTAAGGGCTCTTAGCCGGGCCGGGCGGTTATCGGGGCTCTTACCCGGGCTCTTAGCCGGGCGCTTATCCGGGCTCATACCCGGCCTCTTAGCCGGGCGCTTATCCGGGCTCTTACCCGGCCTCTTGCCCGGGCTCATACCTTAGCCCACGCCTGGGCCAGCGCGTGCCGGCGAAGGCGAGCTTTTTGACCGAGCCTCGTCACCGAGCCTTGTGATCGAGCCTTGTGATCCTCAGCCCGCGCTGTTTCGAATCACCAAACGGGTCCGCGAGCTCTCGCTCGCGGACCTTTTTTATTGCCATGGACCACACCACTCCTCGACTCATGCAGCCCACTCTGACCGGCACGACGGTTGAACTCCGGCCGCTGCGGCAAGAACACGCGCAAGCGCTCGTCGATGCCGCCGCCGACGGCGAACTCTGGAACCTGAAGCTGACCGTAGTGCCGAGGCCGGACACTATCGGCGGCTACCTCGCAACCGCGCTCGATGGACGCACGGCCGGCACCGTGATGCCGTTCGTGATCGTGTTGCGCGAAAGCGGCGCGATTGTCGGCAGCACGCGCTTCTGGAAGATCGACCGCGTCAATCGCAAGCTCGAAATCGGCCACACGTGGTTGAGCGAGTCTGTGCAGCGCTCGGCGGTGAACACCGAGGCAAAGTACCTGCTGCTGAGTCACGCGTTCGACGCGCTGCAATGCGTGCGCGTGCAATTCACCACCGATGAACTCAACGAGAAGTCACGCGCGGCGATTCTGCGGATCGGTGCTCAACAGGAAGGCGTGGTCCGCCATGAACGGATCATGCCGGATGGACGCAAGCGCAACTCGGTGCGCTTTAGCATCATCGATGATGAATGGCCTCGCGTGAAGGCGATGCTCGAAGCAAGGCTCGGGCGGTAAAGCGCGCCGTCGCCGTCACGCATCATGGCCCGTTCATGCCGCATGTCGGACGCAAACAGGCTGCATGACGCGACTTCAAACGCGACTTGAAGCGCAACTTCAAACGCAACTTCAAACGCGGTGTCAGAGGCAGCCTCGAACTAACGTCAAACGCGTGCGTCCGGCTCGTTGAGCGGCGCCGCCTGCGCGGCCGCGAACTCCTCGCGCAACACGTCGCGCGCCTGATGCCGGCGCACCCACAGCGCGGTGAGGATCGGCACCAGAATCGCGGTCACGAGGCAAGCGGTCGCGACCATCGCGGTCGCGGCCGGCACCAGCGGCTTGAAGCTCGGAATCATGTCGCCGATGATCGCCGGATTGGCCACCGCCGCGCCCGCCGTCGACGACGCCGCCAGCCCCGCCGCCCCATTGCCACCCGCAATCCAGCGGTCGGCGAAGATCAGCGGAATGTCGGTTACGACGATCACCGCGAGACCGAGCGCGATGCCCGGCAAGCCGCTCTTCACGATCACGTTCAGGTCGATGCCGTTACCCAGCGCAAAGCCGAAAAATGGAATCAGCGGATGCACGCAGCGTCCGAACAGCTCGCGCAGATCGCCGTCGAGATTGCCCAGCACGAAGCCGATCAGGAACGGCAGCACCGCGCCGACGAACAGCCGCGGCTCGAAGAATGCGACACCGGTGGCGCCGAGAATGATCATGCTGACGAGCGGTCCCGACTCGACCGACATCAGCACGAACGCGCCTGCCTCTTCCTTGGTGCCGTATTGCTGCATTACCGCTGCGTAAAGACCGCCGTTGGTCATGTCCATCGACGTCGTGATTGCGAGGATGGAGAGCCCGGCGAAGAGCCCGCTCCTGATGCCGTCAACCGGAATGAAGTGCGCTGCGATCAGCGTCGCGATCCACGCCACCAGCATCTTGGTCGCGAGCAACGTGCCCGACTTGCGCAAGACCGTGCCGGTCGCGCGCAGGTCGATCGTCGCGCCCATGCAGAAGAACCACACCGCGAGAATCGGCACAGTGCCGGTGATCAGGCCGTTGGTGAACGACCCGAAGTATTTGCCCGCGCCGGGCGCGAACGTATGCACACAGGCGCCAAGCAACAGCGGCACCAGCATCAGTCCGCCAGGAATGCGGTCGAGGGCCTTCTTGAGCTTCATGCCTCCTCCATGGACTTTGCGTCCTGTTAGCGGGTGGATCACCCGGGGTAATGTCCCGTTCTGGCGCCGGGCTGCTCCCTTCCCGGCGCAATATAGCACCTGCAAAAGGAACGCCGTTCCGTTCATTGATAAATCATGTGTCATCGTTTACCCGCGTGCGGTCTAGCAGCCTTATCAGGCTTGATGTCACCTTGAAAACTTTTCGGACCGATGTTCCGAAATGCAATTCTGCGCTACAGTTCCTGACCGGAACGGCGCCGCCACAAGCACGCGGCGATGCGCCCGCAACGACCTCGCGGTGCGCGAGCTGCGTTGACGAGCCGCCTGCTCCATCGCGACGACCATCGGCATATGACATGGGTTTGAAAACAGTGAATACATTCGATCTCACCGGCAAGGTCGCCATCGTCACCGGCAGCAACACGGGGCTCGGCGCCGCGATGGCGGTCGCGCTGGCCGCGGCCGGTTGCGACATCGTCGGCGTGAGCCGCGCCGACACCGGCACGACGCCCGCACGCGTCGAGGCGACCGGCCGCCGCTTCGCCGACGTGCGCGCCGACCTCGCGTCGATCGCACCGGTCGACGACATCGTGCGCGCTGCGCTCGAAGCGTTCGGGCGCATCGACATCCTCGTGAACAACGCCGGCATCATTCGCCGTGAGCACGCGCTCGACTTTACCGAAGCGGATTGGGACGCCGTCATCGACGTCAATCTGAAGAGCCTGTTCTTTCTGTCGCAAGCGGCCGCGCGCCAGTTCGTCAAACAGCAAAGCGGCGGCAAGATCATCAACGTTGCGTCGATGCTGTCGTTTCAGGGCGGCATACGGGTCGCGTCGTACACGGCGGCGAAAAGCGGCGTGCTCGGTCTCACGCGGCTGCTCGCGAACGAATGGGCCGCGCAGCGCATCAACGTGAACGCGATCGCGCCCGGCTACATGGCGACCGCCAACACAGCGGCGTTACGCAACGACGCGCAGCGCAACGAAGAAATTGTCGACCGCATCCCGGCGGGCCGCTGGGGCTCACCGGACGATCTCGCGGGACCGGTCGTGTTTCTCGCGTCGTCCGCGTCGGACTACGTGCATGGGCATACACTGGCTGTAGACGGCGGGTGGCTCGCGCGCTAGCCCGACAGAAACATGCGGGACACGGTATGCTCTCGCGCGCAAGCGACGCTGATCGGCAACGCCGGTTCGTATGGATAGGGAACACGGAAATGGCAGCAACAGGCAAACAGCGCAAGGACGACAGCGCCGCGCAGGTGCAGGACGCGCAAAGTGTCGAGAGCGGCGGCCCCGGCAACGAACGGGGCGAGTCGGCGTCGTCGATCGGCCGCGTGTTCGCGATACTGGGCGCGATCGGCGACAGCGGGCAGATCGGCATCAGCGAACTGTCGCAACGGCTCGGCATGTCGAAGACCACGGTGCATCGCGTGATCCAGACGTTGAAGGCGCTCGGCTACGTGACCCAGGAAGTTGAAACCGAGCGCTACCGGCTCACGATTCGTCTCTTCGAACTCGGCGCGAAGGCGCTGGAGAGCGTCGATCTCGTGCGCGAGGCCGACGTCGAGATGCGGCGCATTGGTCAGGTGACGCGCGAAGCGGTCCACCTCGGCGCATTCGACGAAGACGCGATTATCTACATCCACAAGATCGACGCCGACTACGGGTTGCGCATGCAGTCGCGCATCGGCCGGCGCAATCCGCTGCATAGCACGGCGATCGGCAAGGTGCTGCTCGCATGGATGGACCCGGCCGACGCACGCGACGTGCTCTCGCACATCGAATTGCGCAAGTCGACGCCGAAAACGCTCACCTGCGCGGAAGCGGTGCTCAGCATTCTGCCGCGCGTGCGCGAGCAAGGTTATGGCGAGGACAACGAGGAGCAGGAGGAAGGACTGCAGTGTATCGCGGTGCCGGTGTTCGATCGCTTCGGCCACGTGATCGCCGGCCTGTCGATTTCGTTTCCGACCATGCGCTGCGGCGCCGACACGAAGTCACACTACGTCGCGTTGCTCAAGCAGTCGGGTCGCTCGATCTCGGCCCGGCTCGGCTATCGCGAAGCGACGCCAGCGGAGCATGCCGCCGCCGGGTAGCAGCGCGCGGCTAGCGCGCTGCATGCGAATTGCAAACCGCGAGCTGCCAACCGCGAGTTGCAAACCGCGAGTTGCAAACCGCGATCACGGCAGCATGCGCTGCAACACCTGATCCTTCAGGATGAAGCGGTGAAACAGCGCCGCCGCGAAATGCAGCGCAATCAGCGCGAACAACACCCACGCCAGATAACCGTGGATGTCGCCCATCTCATGACCAACCGGTGAGCCGACCGACGAAATCGCCGGATACGGCAACAGCCCGAACAGCTTGACCGACCAGCCGCGCGACGACGCATTGGCCCACCCCAGCACCGGTACGACCAATAGCGCAAGATAGAGCAGACCGTGCGTGATCTTCGATACGACGCGCAGAAAAGGCGATAGTGGCGCCAGCATCGGCGGGTGAACGACTCGCCAGACGATCCGCAGCACCACCGCGGCAATCAGCGCTGCACCCACACCGAGATGCCAGGCGATCAGACCTTCAGGACGCGTGCCCTTGTGAATATCAGGCATGGTCCAGCCGATCACGAACTGCGCGGCGATCAACAAGACCACCAGCCAGTGAAAAAACCGGGCTACACCGTCATAGCCCGCTGTGTAGTAGCGCGAGGCGCCTTCGTCGGATTGCTTCATCAGAGTGATCTGCGGATCGTATTGCTGTCGATTGGAGACAGCCTTGCCGCATCGGGATGCGGCAAGGCTGGGCGTACGTTTTACGGGTGCTGCGATTTCCGGATGCTACGGGCCAAATCTTAACGTAAGCTGAGGACGCACCCGACGCGCATCATCTCGAAAATATAAACGCACACGCGCAACAGACGAGCGACCGTGCACGTTGCCGCTCGACATCCCGAGTCTGCAACTGAATGTATCCGCGTCGCACATCCGCGGCGAAATACGATGTCATTGACGCGTGAACTGTTCGAGCATGAGCCGTTCTACCTGCAGCGGCACGTGCAATGCCTGAAACCAGCGCCTTTTCGCAGTGCGTTCAAAGGTTTGCTCGCCACTCTGATGATTGTCCGCCTACCCGACACGGCACAGTGCCTGCGCCCTTTTCCCATCTTGCGCACGTGAGCCGGCCGCATCCGAATCGACACGTCCTGTTACACACAAACACAACCGAAATATCGCCGCTCAGTAGAGTTCGGGTCACAAGGACAAACAAACGCTACGGAGCAACATCATGAAAAAAATCCTCGCGCTCATCATCCTGGCAGCGACGCTCGGCGGCGCGTTGAGCGGTTGCATCGTGGTCCCCGATGGCGGCGGTTATCACGACCATGAGCACGACCATGAGCACCATCATGATCACGACCATGACTAAGCGCAGCACGCGCAAGAACGTCCCATCTCAATCGTAAAACCCGGGAATAAAACATGAACAATTCACGAAACCGCTGGATGTCGTTGGCGATCGTTGCAGGCCTCTCGATCGGTGCATCGTCGGCCGCTCTCGCTCACGTCGACGTCGGCGTGAACATCGGCGTGCCGGGCGTCGCGTACGCGCCTGCGCCAGTGTATGTCGCGCCTGCGCCGGTGTATGAAGCCCCGCCTCCGCCTCCTCCGGTCGTGGTAGTAAGCCCCGGCTGGTATGGCGAGCGTTATTACGATGGCCACCGCTACTGGGAACGGCGCGAGTGGGAAGAGCGTCATCACGATCAGCGCGAATGGCGTGAGGCCCGCGGTCCGCACGGCGACTGGCGCGGTCACGACAATGGTTGGCATGGCCATGGCGACGACCACGGTCGCGGCGATCACTGACGCATGGGCCACGGCAGCGTCGATGACGCGGCCGTGCCGCGCTGGCATTCGCGCCACCCCTTTTGCAGGAGCGACGACTTGCTACGCAACGATCCAAGACGAGTAACGGCGCACATCGATGGCTCGCTCATCAGCGCCGAATACAGCGAACAGACCGGCCAACTGTGTTTGCGCCAGGACGGCGCACTGTTGCGCGAATGGTTTCCGCCTCATTCATGGATAGCGATCGCATCGGTAGCCGGTGCGCGGCATTGGGGCACGCGGCCTAGCGATGACGATCTGCTCGCGCTGCTGCGCAACGAGATGGCGTTGTTGTTGCGCACGCCCTAGCAGGAAACCGGATGGCATGCGCGCGACGAAGTGTTCATCGCGCGCATGGTGATGGTTTGCTTCGTGATCCGCTCAGGTGCTCAAGTACCTCAGGTGTTCAAGTACCTTAGGTGTGCAGCTACTTTAGATGCCTAGCGCGCATTGCGGATCGGCGGCGAATAGGAGCTGACCGTGGTATCGGTGTCGCGACCGGCTTGCCACGTACCGTGGCTACTCGCGCCATATCCGCTGTTATCGGTTTGAGTGGCGTCGCGCTGCTCGTCAGCTTGTATCTGCGTGGCCTGTGCATCCTGCGACCCAGGCTGACTGGCCGGCTGCGCGAACGACGCAACCGGCGCGGCGAGAACAGCGGCGAGAGCAACAGTTTGAATGAGCGACTTCATGAAACCACCTCCAGAGATTGTCTCGATCGCACTGCTGATGTGACTTTCGCGCAGCGGTGCAGCCAGTCTAGGTGCCGGGCGCGACGGGATAAATCCGCGAATCCTGAATTCACTGTTGTTTTTCAGACCACAATGGAAGCGGCTGCTTATTGAGAACTTCCGCGAGAGCTTCTGCGAGAAGTTCCAGGAGAAGCTCTGCTGCCTTGATGCGGCACGCCGTCGAACCCTCTACTGGAAGATCGAGCAGCCACACTCCCCGCTGCGAGACCCCGTCCCGTGTCACGCAGCAGTCATTTGACCGCGGCCGCGGCAACAGCCGCATCCATTGCCGATTCATCGAGCGGCATGCGGCGCATCATCAGATACACGCCGCCGGCCGCGATGATCGCCGGCACAGCCAGCAGGCTGAACACCGCGCCGAACTGCCAGCCCAGCCCCATCAGCGCCGCGCCGACCAGCGCGCCCGCCACTCCCCCGACGCGGCCGATCCCCAGCATCCAGGCCACGCCGGTCGCACGCGAGCGCGTCGGATAGAAGCTTGCGGCGAGCGCCGACATCGACGTCACCGCGCCGGTGGCCACCGTGCCGGTCAGGAAAATCAGCGTGCCGAGCCAGACCTGGTGGCCGACGCCACGTCCCACGAGCAACACCAGCGCACCGACCAGCACATAAGTCAGCGCGACGACACGATGACCGGCGAAGCGGTCCATGATCCAGCCGACGCACAGGTTGCCGAGCACACCGCCGAGTGGAAAGAGCGACGTCATCAGCGCGGCCTTTTCGCCGGAGAAGCCGGTGTCCTTGAACAACGTCGGCAGCCAGTTGGTGAGCAGGTAGTAGATCAGCAATCCCATGAAATAGGCGAGCCACAGCATCAGCGTGCCGAAGCGGTAACGTGACGACAGCACGATGCCGAGCGCCCATTGGCCACGCTCGCCGGCGTTGCCCGCATTGTCCGCACTATCCGCCGTAGATTCGCGGCCCGCATGCCCATCGGCCGCAACGAAACGGCATCCGTCGAAGCGGCTATGCGGTGCAATACGTTGCAAGATGCGCGCGATACGCCGATCCTCTGCCCTTCCGCGCACGGCCAGAAACTGCACCGACTCCGGCAGCATTAGCAGCAGCAACACGGTCAGCACGATCGGCCCGACACCGCCAGCCACCAGCACGCTGGGCCAGCCGAAATGCGGAATCAGCCACGCGGACGCGAGGCCACCGAGCGCGAGGCCGCATGAGAAGCCGCAGAACATCGCGTTGACCGCGACCGCGCGGATTCGCGCGGGTGCGTATTCGGACATCAGCGTGACGGCATTCGGCATCGCCGCGCCGAGACCGAGACCGGTGAAAAAGCGCAGTAGCGTCAACGATTCGATCGACGTCGCGCGAGCCGCCACGAGGCTCCATACACCGAAGAAGAACACCGACAACACCAGCACCGTCTTGCGTCCGAGGCGATCCGCGCAAGGACCGGCTGCGAGCGCGCCGATGCCGAGCCCGACCAGTGCCGCGCTCATCACGGGGCCAAGCGAGCTGCGCGCGATGCCCCACTGCTGCACCAGCGACGGTGCGATGAACCCTATCGCGGCCGTATCGAAACCATCCGCTGCAACGACGAGGAAGCACAGGACGAGAATCGTCCATTGAAACGGCGAGAAGCGCTGGTGGTCGATGAAAGTCTGAACATCCACACTGCGTTCGGCGTGAGTCATTTGACGTCTCCTTGCGCGCGCTTCAAGCGAGGTTCGGGATCGTACGGGCGCAGGACTTCCGCCCTGACTGTCTGGGGCTCTTTCATTGCAATGTCTCCGTGATAGGATGAAATGATTTTTTTATTGTTCGGAATGCTACTGATATTGCGGTAGCCGGCGCGTGACTCGCGCACGGCGCAGTGTTTGATCGGTGATGTCTGTCTCCTCCTGTGTCGCGCCCTTGTCGTGCCCTTATCGTGCTCTTTTCGTGCCTTGTATCGCGCCGCTAGCGCAGCATCGCCAGGCTTCTGAAGTCGACGCGCCTGATGATCCGGCTCTCCTGCGCAACGATCAGATGCGCGGAAGCCTGCAGATAGGCGGGCCACTCCGGATCGGCGTCGCGAGCGGTGCGGCGCTGGTCGTAATCAGCGATGCTTTCGTAGCCCCACAGGTGGACAACCTGATTCAATGCGCCGATGTCGCTCATATAAAAGCCAACCGGCGCGCCGAGATATTTCACCTGGATCGGCATCGCGAGCCGGTCGAATACGTCGATGAATTCCGACATGCCGCGCGGCCGGATCGTGTAGATGCGGTGATCGACGAAAGGTTTGCCGCTGCTCATGTGCCTGTCCTCAATGCGGTTGCGGTTGCGCCAGCGGGATGGCCGCTTTGGCCGCTTTGGTCACTTTGGTCACTTTGGTCACTTTGGTCACTTTGGCCGCCGTGGCCGCCGTGGCCAACGTTGACGTCCGCTTCGCTCAAGCCGGCCAGATGGCGGCCGGTCAGATAGCCAAAGGTCATGATCGGCCCGAGCGTGATCCCCGCACCCGGGTAGTTGCCGCCCATCACACTCGCGCGATCGTTGCCAACCGCGTATAGACCCGCGATCGGCGTGCCCGCTACATCGAGCACTTCACCGGTCACGCGCGTCGAAATACCGTCGAAGGTGCCGAGGTCGCCCATCACCACCTTCAGCGCGTAATACGGCCCGTCACCAATCGGCGCAACGCACGGGTTCGGCCGCTGCTGCGGGTCCCCAAGGTAACGGTTGAACGAGGTCGTGCCGCGCCCGAACTCGGGGTCTTCGCCGTGCGCTGCGCCGACGTTGTAGCGTTTCACCGTTGCTTCCAGCGCGGCGCCGTCGAGGCCCGCGTTGCGCGCCAGTTCGGCGAGCGTGCGGCCGGTGCTCAGATAGCCGTTGCGCAGCAGCGGCCCGAGCGGGACCGGCGTGGGCTTTGCGTAGCCGAGCCCGTACTTGCGGATCGTCGCGTGATCGCAGATCAGCCACATCGCGGTCTCGCGCCCGTTCGCGCAGGCTTCGATCATCGCCGCGCCCACGTCGTGATACGAATTCGCTTCGTTCGTGAAGCGCTTGCCCGTACGCGTCACGCCGATGATGCCGGGCTTGTAGCGATCCAGCAGATGCGGGAACACGCCGACGCTGCCGTCGCGCATCGGCACCCGCGACACCGGCATCCAGGCCGCCGGTTGCGGGTAACGGATCGCCACTTGCGCGCCGAGCCGTTGCGCCATGCCGACGCCATCGCCGGTATTACCCGACGGCACCGGCGACACGTGTTCGCCGCCGCGCCGCACATGCGGATACGCGTGGGCAATACGCGCCACGTCATGCGAAAAGCCGCCGCACGCGAGCACCACGCCGCGCCGCGCGGCAATGCGCATTTCGCCGTCCGGCCCGCTGACGAGCGCCCCCGTCACGCGTTGGCCCGTGACGAGCAACTCGCGAGCCGCAGTGTTCGTGTGAATCGGAATGCCGAGGTCGAGCGCGGACTTCGCCAGACGCGCGGCGAGCGCGTTGCCGCTCGTGATCTGCACGCCGCGCCGGTACAACACGAGATCCTTCAGATGGCTGGCCAGGCGCTTGGCCACGTAAAGCGCGGAAGTCAGCGAACGCGTGGCGTTGAAGAAATGCTTGAGGTCCGCGTTCGACGAGTTGAACATCATGCCGATGAACGTGATCGTCTTCAGCGGCGGCCGCAGACGTGCGATGTCCTTGCCGAGCGCACGCGCATCGAATGGCGCGGCGACGACCGAGCGGCCGATGTCCACACCGCCGCCGACGTTCGGGTGATAGTCGGGATAGAGCGTCGGCACGAATTTGACCGTGGTCTCGCGTTCGAAGAAGTCGAGCATCTGTGGCCCGGCATCGAGAAACGCATCGACAGCGGCGGCGTCGAAAAATGCGCCGGTCTCGTTGCGCATATAGGTGAGCGCCGCTTCGCGCGTATCGCTCACACCGTTGCTCTGCGCGTGACGATTTCCAGGAATCCACAGCACGCCGCCGGAAAACGCGGTAGTGCCGCCGAAAAACGGCTCCTTCTCGATCACAATCACGTCGAGTCCCTGCTTGCGCGCGGTGATGGCCGTCGAGAGACCACCCGCGCCCGAACCGATGACGAGCACGTCGCACGTCAGCGTGGCGCTGTGCGTGGTGTTGGTCATGATGCACGTCCTTGCTTGAGCGTCCGCGGATCGGTCTGCGAGGCCTGCGCGGTCTGGGTGGTCTGGGTGGTCTGGGTGGTCTGCGTGGTCTGCGCGGTCTGCGTGGCCTCGAAGCCGGGCCGCGGCACGAGGTCCATCAGCATGCTTTCGAGTCCGCCGTCGACGACGATCTCCGCGCCGTTCACATATGCGGCGCGTGCGCTGGCCAGAAACGCGACGACATCGGCGATATCGTTGGGCTCGCCGATGCGGCGGCTTGCGGTCATCGCGCTGCGGCGGCGCTCGATATCGCCGTGCTCATAGAACGCAGCGGACAACGGCGTGCGGATCATGCCCGGACACACCGTATTGCTGCGAATGCCGCGCGGCCCCCATTCCGCCGCGAGCTGTTTCGACAGCATCGCCACGCCGGCCTTGCCGGGGCTATATGCACCGCTGTAGGTTTGCGGATGATGCGCGGCCACCGACGCAACATGGACGAGCGCGCCCGCGCCCCGCTTCAACATGCCATGACCGAACTGCTGCGAGCACAGCATGTAGCCGGTCAGGTTCACTCGCAGTATCGCGTTCCATGCGTCCAGACCAATCTCCTCGATGCCGCCCGGGCGCAACAGCCCGGCGTTGTTGACCAGCACGTCCGCGGCGCCGTATGCCGACTCGACGTCGTTCACCGTCGCGCGCACGCTATCGATATCGCCGATATCGCAAGCGAACGCACGTGCGTCGATGCCCTTGGCGTTCAGCGTTTGCGCGAGCGCGCGGCACTTTTCCTCATCGCGGTCGAGCAGCGCCACCCGTGCGCCGGCGTCGCCTAGCACGTGGGCGATCGCGCTGCCGATGCCGCCGGCCGCGCCGCTTACCACGCAGACCTGGCCGTCGAGCGCGAGCCAGTGCCGCGCGGTTGCGCCGCTGCTGCCTTGGCTGATTTGATTAGTCATCCGAATCTCCATGGTTTTGATCGTCGGTACGGTGCGCTGGCCGGCCCTCGCCGTCGCGCGGTTCAACCGTGCCTCACATGGAAAAAAGTATAGCGACGCACTTGCTGCGGGAATTGGACAAAGACAGCGCATCGCAGGACAATTCGTACATAGCGACTAATGGGAGCAGAGTAACGCGCTGAAGCGCGAACTCTGGGCGACCGCTGAGGGCCTGGA